>NZ_LT707418.1 GCF_900155585.1 Aedoeadaptatus urinae
CCGCTACCACAAGGCCCCGTGGTCAAGCGGTTTAAGACACCGCCCTTTCACGGCGGTTACCCGGGTTCGAATCCCGGCGGGGTCACCATATAAGGGCGCATAGCTCAGTTGGGAGAGCACCTGCCTTACAAGCAGGGGGTCATAGGTTCGAGCCCTATTGCGCCCACCAACCTGGCCTGGTAGTTCAGTTGGTTAGAATGCCAGCCTGTCACGCTGGAGGTCGTCGGTTCGAGTCCGATCCAGGTCGCCATTTTTTCTTAAATGGATACAATTCCATAGGGAGGAGTTCCCGAGTTGGCCAAAGGGGACGGACTGTAAATCCGTTAGCTCAGCTTTCAGTGGTTCGAATCCACTCTCCTCCACCATTTGCGGAAGTGGCTCAGTGGTAGAGCATCGCCTTGCCAAGGCGAGGGTCGCGAGTTCGAATCTCGTCTTCCGCTCCATGTGTACCGCTAGCTCAGCTGGATAGAGCGTCTGGCTACGGACCAGAAGGTCGAGGGTTCGAATCCTTTGCGGTACGCCAAAGCAAGTTTACTTTTTGTAAGCTTGCTTTTTTATTGTGTTCATAGAATAATATATTTGCATTTATGTAAACACTTTTTTCGATGAGCGGGAGGCGATTATGGACTTGTATTTTTGGTTGTGGATGGGTGCCGGCATCTTCTTCCTTCTTCTTATTATTTTTCTGCGAAAAAAATTTCCTTACGTTCCGCCGGAAAACAATGATGAGAGGGCGGGAGGGAATGCTAAAGGACAGAAAACGAGGCCCAATCCTACGGACAGGGATCAGATCATTCGCTCCTTGGCCCTGGTGGACACGGGTGAGGAGTTGGATCAAACGATTCAATCGGCGCAGAATTTGTACAAGGGTATCTATGAAGGAGCAATTAAATACAACATAAGCGAAGAAGTGGCTTTGTTTTTGGCGCAGCTTTCTATTACCAATCCGTTTTTGATTCGGAAGGGCCAATTTGATTCATTGTTTCGATTGGAATTGCTTATGGAAAAAGGCGTCGTACATAATGAGGACGGATCCCAATGGAATTTGTATTTTTTAAAAACGATTTTAAATAGCCTCGCCGATAATCTATTGAAGCAAGTGGCTCCCGGTTTTTATGCTTCCGGCGATTATGAAAAGAGCACGGATTTCGGCGTAAAGTTTGAAACGCTGGAGTCGTTGGTCAGCAGTGCCGAGGTTACGTATAAAGACGGCATAGACGAAGGTGCCAATGCGGAAGCACTGCGCCTTGAAGAGGAAGAAGCGGATAGAGAATTCGACGAGTTTTTTCAATTGTGGGTCGCTCACTATATTATTCGCGAGGAAGAGCGGCTGCGCAAGGAGCGTGGAAGCCGGAGTATTTTCACCCACAAGGATGGCGACGACGATTCTCACGAGCAGGACATCCTCTATGACGAGGACTACGACGGCGAAGGGGATGAAGAAGAGGTTTACGACGATTACGACAGCTACTGGGACGCCTACGATGCCGGCGATGTGGATGATTTAGATTTAGACGTTTAGGTGATACTAAACAGAATTGAATTAATGATGAAGAAACGCTTCGACGAATGTCGGGGCGTTTTTTAATAGATTTTGTAAGTTGACAAGAAAGGCATATAAGCGTATTCTATAGAAAATGACACAGTGTCATAATGGAGGTAATGATGGCAAAGGCAACATTTGAACGTTTGGAAAAAGATAAGAAAGAGCGGCTGCAGTTTGCCCTGCGAGAGTTTTTTGAAGAGACGCCGGTGGATGAAATCAATGTGTCCAATATCGTCAAGGCTTTAGGCATCGCCCGGGGATCCTTTTACCAGTACTTCGAGGACTTGGACGATTGCTATTTCACGGTTTTAAAAGAAGCTACGGGCCACGTCCACCACGTGTTTTTTGATTTATTCGAAAAAAATCACAACGGCCCCGAAGCCACTCTTTGGGCTTATCAGAAATTTTTGCTGGAGGATCTATACGATCACAATTTAAGGAATTTGTATCGGCCGCAGTTTTTGGCCTTTGAAAAAAGCACCCTTTCCCACGGAAAAAGCTTCGTGAAGAAGCATTACGGAAAGAGTGAGGCCCATATGATTTTATATATGATGGCGGTTTTTCACGAACTGATTAAAGACAGCATGGTCGAGGATTACAGCAAGGAAGAATTTAAAGAGGTTTCGACACAATACATCGAGTATTTACTGGAGGGTATAGGCAATGAAAGACTTTGAGCTGTTTTTTGACAGCATGTATTTGATTTTCGTTTTGCTTCTCGGCATCCGAATTCTGCTTTTTAGAAAGCCAAGCAGCGGGCTTGTCGGCGCCATGACATTGCTCTTGGGGATTGGGGACTCCTTTCACTTGATTCCCCGGATCGTGGCCAATGTCATGACCGACGGCTTTGAAGTAAATGCCGGTGGCTTATTTCTCGGGACGCGCATTTCGGCCATAACCATGTCCTTGTTTTATCTTTTGTTTTACTACTACATTCGTCGGGAGACGAAGAAGACGAATCGCGTGCTTGATATCCTGATGCCCGTTCTATTTTTGATTCGCATGATGACGGTGGGCCTCTCCTTTAATCGAGCCGCATCCATGGATCTCATTTCCAATGCGCCCTTCCTTGTCATGGGCTTCATCAATATCGCCCTCTTGTATAAAGAAAGAGGGAATACAAATTTCGGCAAGCTGTTTATCTACGTCTTTTTCAGTTTCCTCTTTTACCTGCCCGTGGTTCTGTTTAAAAACATCTATCCCACAATCGGCATGTTAATGATGCCGAAGACGGTGATGTACGTGCTCATCGTTTGGAAGCTATACGGCAATTTAAAGGGCAATTTCGACAAAAATGATTTGCTTCAATTCGCCTTGGCCTATTTGTTCTTCGGCATTTTCTCCGGAGCCTTTTACCGGGAAATCGGGAAGATTTACCCCGTGGATGTGAAAATGGCTTTTCTCCACGTCCACTTATTCGTACTGGGCTTTGTCCTCTTGACCCTGGCTTTTCTGCTTATTCGAGATCGGGCCTTTGAAAACGGCCGCTTGAAAAAATTGCTTACGATTTATAATGTCGGCATGTTTTTCTCCTTCAGCGCCATGTTCCTCCACGGCATGATCGACGGCTACGCCCCCGGCGAGGTGGCGCGCATCGGCATGGTAGCCATGTCCGGCGTGGGACATATTTTGCTCACCGTCGCCCTCATATGGGCGGTGAAGTCGGGATTGAAGGCGATGGAAGCATAAGGAAGTATCGACACAGGAAAGCTTGTGTCGTTTTTTTATGTCATGATTGATTCAGCGTGAGCGCTACGTTGAAATGATGGGAAAACCTGTGCCGCCTACGGGGTTTAACTGATATAATAGCTATCAGATAGTAGGGATGGTTTTATAGCTAATGACAGTAAATTATAAATTCGGGTATACTATTAAGCGAGGTGTCATTATGAAGAAAACAAATGCTCTGAGGCATTTAGATGCCGACGGCATCGCCTACGAAACCTTCGAGTACGACGGAGATGTGGAGGTAGACGGCGTTAAAATCGCAGAATTAAATCATTTGCCCGTGGATGCCGTGTTTAAAACATTAGTCGCCGAGGGGAAGGACAAGGCGCATTTTGTTTTTGTCATCCCCGTAGCCGATGAATTGGATTTAAAAAAGGCGGCCAAGGTTTGCGGCGAGAAGAAAATGGAAATGCTGCACGTAAAAGATCTCTTGCCTTTGACAGGCTATGTACGGGGCGGCTGTTCGCCGGTGGGCATGAAAAAGCTATTTCCCACCTATATTCACGAAAGCGCCATTTTATATGACGCCATTTACGTGAGTGCCGGTAAAAAAGGCCTGCAAATGCGCGTCGATCCGGAAGAATTATGTCGCCTGATTAAGGGAGAATTTGCAGATTTAACGAAAGAGGGCTGAAGTAATGATTCACGAACGTTTTAATCATTGGAAAGAGCTAAAAAGCCTTTGCGATGAGGATAAAGAGAAGCTCTTTACCATGTCGGAAGAGGAGATGGCGGACAGCTTTTATCAAGAGCTGGCGTTCGGCACGGCGGGTCTGCGCGGCAAGCTCGGTCCGGGCACGAACCGCATGAACGAACAGGTCATCGCCCGCGCCACGCGAGGTCTTGCCGGCGTTATCGAAAAGCGGGGACAAAAAGCCATGGACCGCGGCGTGGCCATCGCTTGGGATGTGAGAGAGCGTAGCGAACGCTTTATGGAGGTAGCGGCGGCCATGCTGGCCTCCTGCGGCATTCAGGTGCATATTTACAATGGCATTCGGCCGACGCCCATGCTGTCCTTTGCCGTGCGGGAGCTTCGAACACAAGCCGGCATCGTCGTGACGGCGAGCCACAATCCGAAGGAGTACAACGGCTACAAGGTGTATTGGAAAGAGGGCTCCCAAATTCAAGACGCCATGGCCGACGAAATTTCCAGAGAAATCGCCAAGTACGATTACGATGTTTGGCCGGAAAAGTCCTTTGAGGCTTATAAAAAAGAGGGATTTATCCACGTCATCGACAGTGAGGTAGAGGAAAAATACTACGCCCTGACATTGGACAAGGCCGTGGAAGACGATATAAAAAAAGATATTTCCATCGTCTATACGCCCTTAAACGGCACGGGGAATCTGCCCGTTCGTCGTATTTTCAGTGAACGGGGCTTTAACAATATTCATTTGGTCGAGGAGCAGACGGAGCCTGACAGCACCTTCGCTTCCGTGGGCTATCCCAATCCCGAGGATCTCCACGCCTTTGAAAAGGCATTGGCCCTCGGCAAAGAGGTGGATGCCGATCTTTTAATCGCCACCGACCCCGACTGCGACCGGGTGGCAATCATTGCAAAGGATGATGACGGCAACTACATTCCCTTTACGGGCAATCAAACCGGCGCCCTGCTGTTGGAATACATCTTATCCCGACGCCGTATAAAGGGTGACTTGCCTCCCGACGGTGCCGTGGTGAAAAGCATCGTCACCGGCGATATCGGCCGCAGAATTTGTAGACATTACGGCGTCGCCATGTTCGACGCCTTGACCGGCTTTAAAAATATTTGCGCCCCGGCCAATCAATGGGACAAAACGGCGGAATACGAATTTTTATTCGGCTACGAAGAAAGCATCGGCTATGTTTACGGCGATCACGTCCGCGACAAGGATGCCGTCGTCACTTCCATGATGGTGGCGGAAATGGCGGCCTATTATTTAAGCATCGGCAAGCGCCTGCCGGAGGTGTTGGAGGACATCTTCCGTACCTACGACTATCAAGGGGAAAAACTTCTTTCCGTCGTGAAGGAGGGGCAGGAAGGCCAAGCTCAGATTCAAAATATTATGAAGGATCTTCGAAAAAATCCCATTCGTTCCATTGAGAGCCTGAAGGTGGAAAAAGTGGTGGATTATTCCAAAGGCGTCGAAGGCATAGGTAAGAGCAATGTGCTGGAGTACCATTTAGACGACGGCAGCCGCTTTTACGTCCGCCCCTCCGGCACGGAGCCGAAGATCAAGCTCTATATTTACAGCAGCGACAAAGACAAAAATAAAGCAAAGGAGAAAATCGATTGGATCGAAGCAGAAGTGATTCGTCGATTTAACGCACAATGATTTTACTGATTGATACAAATCCCATATTAGAGACGCGGTTAAAAGGGGACAGCTTTCCCAAAGGCGCCACGTCCTCCGTGGGGGAAAAACAGACGGCGCCTGTCGGATACGGCGCCCATATGGCCAGACTCGCGAGAAATATCAATGAAAGCGCCAAGCTCATGACATTTCTCGGAGGCAACGCCGGAGAGCGCTATGAAAAGCTCATGACCCTTTCGGGAACCGATGTCGTCGTAAAAACCATTCGCGACGAAACGAAGGAGCGTTTGATTTTAGAAGAAAAAAACAGGACGTCGACTATCGAAACCGCTGAGCCTCGCCTGACACGGGAGGATATGGTAGATTTTTACGATCGCTTTTTAAACGAAGCCACCGCTTCCGATGTGGTGGTTTTGGCAAAGAGCACCCGTAAGGAAGATCCCGAGGCCATGAAGCTGCCCTTGGTTCGCTATGCCCGCAAGCTGTCGAAGCCGGTGATCATGCTCGCCGAAAGAGCAGACGATCCGGAAGAGACGAGAGAGGCGCGGCCCTTCGGTATCGTCGTCGAGCGGGACGTGTTGGCAGAAATGCTCGATAAGCCCTTGAATTTCATGGGAGACATCGTCCAAGGCCTTGACAAGTTCTATGGCGGAGACATTCCCTTGATTCTCGTCACGGGAAGCGAGCGTGGCTCTATTCTTTGCGCCCGGGGAAGCTATTACTTTGCGAAAAACGTGGTAAAAGGCGGGCACTCCGATCCCCATGCCGCCGCCGTGGCATTGGCGGCGGGAATCGTCAGAAAATACGACGCAACCATGCTTTTAAAACTGGCCCAAGCTGCCGCCGTGACCGAAGCGGGGACGGATTTCGGTGAATTAAAAGGCCTAATGAATAAAATAGATGTACAGCAAATGGAGGTATAAGATGGATTTTCGCTTAGATAGAGAGAATGTACTGTTTTTATTTATCGACATTCAGGGCACACTGGCTGCCGCCGTGGAACGCATTGACCGCGTCAACAAATACGCGGGCATACTGGCCGATGCGGCCGAAATAATGCAAATTCCCGCCGTCTTTACCACCCAATATAAAAAAGGCCTCGGCGGATTTGACGAAGCCATTCGAGGGAAAGTAACCGCTGCAGCGGATTTCGATAAAAAGGCCTTCTCCTGTATGTTGGATGAGGATATCGCCGCTTATTTTGACGAAAAGAAGCCGAAGCAAGTGGTGGTATGCGGCATCGAAGCCCATATCTGCGTCTTAATGACCGTGCGGGATCTCATTGCCAAGGGCTATGATGTTTACGTGGCCCACGACGCCGTCAGCTCCAGGAGCGGCGAAAACGCCCTCTACGCCTTCGAGGAAATGCGTCAAATGGGCGCGGCGATTCGTTCCACGGAGTCGATTTTATTCGACCTAAACAGCGTTTCCGGTACCGCGGAGTTTAAAGCGGTTCAACAATTAATTAAGTAATGCGGTTTCTGCACACGGCGGATCTTCACTTGGGGCGAAGCTTTCCCTACGAAAGGGAAGAGGACCGGAAGATCGGTCGAAAGGACCGCCTTCGCACCTTTGAACGCATTTTAAAGCTGGGCATACAGGAAAAAATCGACTATCTTTTCCTCGTCGGCGATATTTTCGAGCAGGACAAGGTAATGCCGGAAGAAGTGGATTACGTCCTGGCCTGCTTGGACCGGGCGCCCTTTAAGACTCTATTGCTTTTGGGTAATCACGATTACAAGCTTTACGATTACCTTTCATCTCGCCTACCTGAAAATGTAATTTTGTTTTCCAATGAAGCCATGGATCGCTATGTCGATGAAGTGAATAACGTCACCTTTTACGGTACCAGCTGGGCCAGGGCGAGCTACAATAAAATCCTGCAGTTCGACGGCGACGACGAGGTAGATTTCCGGCGAGTGCTCTTGCACCACGGCAATTGGAGCGGCGGCGACGGCTATTTTCCCGTGGACGCCAATCTTCTCTATGCCTTCGACTACATCGCCCTGGGCCATGTTCACAAGCCGACCATGTACGAAAACAAGCTGCAAATGTGCGGCATCCCGGAGCCCTTGGATCGAACGGATCGGGGCAAACTCGGCGTCATCTTAGGCGAGCTGGACGAGCTTCTCACGACGCGCTACGTCCCCGTTGCCGGGCGGATTTTAAGACAGAAAAATTATCTGCGAAGGGACGAAGAGGACGACGATGAAATCGTCGCCGATGCCAAGGCTCTGGCCTCTTCCGATCATTCCATCTATAGCTTTTACCTTTCCGGTGCCTACAGCGGCATATTGGACAGGGAGCTTCGAAGGATTTTCGACGAAAAAGGCCTTCTCTATGAAATTTATTGGGAAAAGAATTTGCCGAAGATCATCGAGCAGTTGGAGAAGGAGCACGAAGGGGATCTTCTCGGCGCTTTTTTAGCGCGGGCAAAGGCCTACGACGCTGACGAAGAGACGCGCCTCGCCCTATGCGATTTAGGTTTGCGGGCCCTGTTGGGGGAAGATTATGATTCATAAACTTTACATGCGCGACTTTGGCTGCTTCCACGACACGACGGTAACCTTCGACGAAGGCTATCAATGCCTCAAGGGGCCTAACGAATCGGGGAAGACCACGACGGCGGCCTGCATCCAGGCGATCCTATACGGCTTCTCCAAAGACAGCCCGGCGCGCAAACTCTATTCCTCGGCCTACGACGACTACTTTCCCATGGAAGGCAGAGATTTTTCCGCTGCCATGGAGCTGGACGTGGACGGGAAGCGCTATTTAATCGAGCGAAATTTTATAAAAGAGAAAGAATCCCTTCAGATTTTCGATATGGAAAGTAATCGGCTTTTGCCGGATTCGGAAAAGCTCTATACTTTTTCCGGAATCCCCCAGCCGGGCGCTCTGTTTTGGAATCTGTCTCAGGGCGACTTTCTGCGCTTTTTTGCCATGGACGATTTGCAGTCCACGGGAGCGGGGGCGATTTTTAAGCGCATTCGGGAAATGAAGAATTTTCTGCGAACGAGCAGTACCGCTTTGGACGTGCAGGGCGCCTTCGATTACCTGGCCAAGGAAAAAAAGGCCTTGGGCACGGCGCGGGCGAAAAAATCCCCCATCGGCGACAATCGTGAAAAGCTGAGGGATTTGGAAGAGACCATGGCGGATTACCGGGCCAAGTCCAGAAGCTACGACGAGGCGCAGGCAGACCGTGAGGATTTACTTCGCCGCCTCCGTAGTTTAAAGCAGCGCCAAAAACAGGCGAGGGACAAGGAGGTGCTCTTGCCACGGCTTGCTTCGGCGACGGAAGAGGTGCGTGCCTGGGACCGCGCCTTGGACGACAACGAGAAAAAGATCGATCGCTACGAGCGCCAGAGCGGCAAAGGCCTCTCTCGCGGTCTCTATTATAAGCTGGCCGGGATAGCGGCTGTTATATTGGCCGCCCTCACTGCCTTTTTCATCTATCGCGACCGCATGGATTTGGCGACGGCCTCGGCCGCGGTTTCGGCATTATTTTTTGCCGTCACCCTTATTTTATTCGTCCTGCGACGCCTGACCCTGCGTAGCTTGAAGCGATACCATCAGGCTTTTTTCGAGCGAGATCAATTGCTGGAAAAGAAGAACGCCTGCTTCCAATGGTTCGACGCCTTGACGGAAGAGGACATTACCATGGAAGGCCTGGCCGATGCTATGCTGCGTCGTGGCCGGGAGCTGGAGCAGCTACCCCTTGAAGCGGGATTGGATGAAAAAATCGAAGCCCTGCAAAGACAAATCGGTCAGGTGGACGCGCGCCACGAGGAAAAAGACGCCCTGGACCTGAAAATGAAGCAGACGGCGAAGGATTACGAAGGACAGCGCGCCCGCCGGGAACGGCTGATGAAAAAGCTCGAGCTCGTGGAAATTTGCGAAGGCATGATACGAGAGCTCGACGATGCCGGAAGCGACGATTTTCAACAGAGCCTGCTAAATGACGGCGCGGAGTATATGCGCGCCCTGTCCGACGGCCGCTACGATAAAATCGCTTTTTCAGATAACGGCTTCGTCCTGTCGAAAGCTGACGGCCACTGGCTAAAGGAAACGCAGCTGAGCCGATCCACGGCGGATCTCTTGGTTTTATCTCTGCGCCTCGCCGCCATCGACAAAATGGATCCGTCGATTCCCATGGTCTTTGACGACGGTTTCGTTTATCTGGACGGAGACAGAAGAGAGCGTTTGAAAGAAGTTTTACAAGAATTAAACCGGCAGGTCATCGAATTTACCACGCCGTAAAAATAGAAAGGAGTGCCGATTGATTTGGGCGATTGGCGATTTACATTTAGATCATAAGAAAGAAAAGCCCATGGGCGTTTTCGGAAAGAAATGGGAGAACCATGAGGAGAAGATTTTTTCTTCGTGGGAAAAGCTTGTCGCCGAGGATGACCGCGTGTTGGTCGTCGGCGATATTTCATGGGCGCTGAAATTAGAAGAAGGGGAGATCGACCTGCGTCGATTAGACGAATTGCCCGGTAAAAAATATTTGATCAAGGGCAATCACGACTACTGGTGGTCTTCCATGAACAAGCTCAACGGCTTGAATCTAAAGACCATCGAGTTCTTGCACAACACCGGCGCCGTCGACGGCAAGGTGGCCTATTGCGGCAGCCGTGGTTGGACGGACATAGAAGCCACCAGCTTCGATGAGCAGGACGAAAAAATCTATAAGCGGGAATTAAACCGCCTGCAATTAAGTATCGACGACATGGAAAAAAAGACGAAAGGCGAAACGATTGAAAAAAAGATCGCCCTTTTGCACTATCCGCCCTTTAATGGCAAGGGCGAGCCAAACGACTTTGCCGAGGTCCTGGTTTCTGCGGGCATCGACATTTGCATTTACGGCCACCTTCACAGCTACGGTCACAAATTCATCGTCGAGGGAAATATCAACGGCATCGAGTATTACTGCGTGTCGTCGGATTACATCGATTTCGAGCTGCGAAAGATCGAGGTGTAGGATGGAAAGAGAAATTGAGGTCAAAGTCCTTCACGTGGACTTAGATGAGATGGAAAGAAGGCTCGTCGAATTAGGCGGGGAAAAAATCGGCGAGGAGCAGCAGACCAACTACCTTATCGACTCCGCCACCCATCCCATTGCCGCAGGACTCGGCTATCTGCGCATTCGTCGCATTCAAAGGGACGGAAGCGAAACCATTCAATGCACCTTTAAGGAGAAGAAGTCCGATGAAGGTGTGCGGGCATACGACGAGCACACGGTGATCATCGACGATGCCCGTGAGATGCTCGCCATCTTTGCCCTCCTAGGCTATGGCCTGGTGGAGGAGGCGAAGAAGCACCGCATCAGCTATGCCTTTAAAGGGTGCCGCATCGACTTGGACCGTTGGGATCCGGAAAGCTTTCCCGAGCCCTATATGGAAATCGAAGGGCCGAGCAAAGAAGCCATCGACGAGGTGATCGCCGCCCTTTCCGTCGACAGGGAGCAGGTGAGCACGAAATCCATCGCCGAGCTGAAAAAATCTTGGAATAAATAGTACAACATAATGGTGATTGTGTTATAATAAATCCCGAGGAGGAATTCTATGACAGGTTTTAAGTACATTCGTTTTTTTCATGAAATTCGCAAGGACGACGTGGACATCGTCGGCGGCAAAGGTGCCAATCTTGGCGAAATGACCAATTTCGGTTTGGACGTACCTCCGGGATTCTGTGTCACATCGAAGGGCTACGATGCCTTTATCGAATACGCAGGTCTCGATGAAAAAGTCCGTTTTTTAATGCAAGACTTAGATGTGGACGACGTGGACATGCTCACGGCGGCTTCCAACGACATTCGCAGAAACATCGAGCAGGGCGAAATCGATCCGGCTCTGGAAGAAGAAATTGTATTAGCTTATAAAGAATTCAGTCGCTCCATCGACTTGAGAGATCCCCAAGTGGCTGTGCGCTCGTCGGCTACGGCGGAAGACTTGCCCGATGCATCCTTTGCCGGTCAACAAGATACTTACTTACACATTGCCGGGGAAGAAGAGCTGGTTCACCACGTACGCAAGTGCTGGGCTTCTCTGTGGACGCCTCGCGCCATTTACTACAGAGAAAAACAAAATTACGATCACTTTGCCGTTTCGTTGGCAGTCGTCGTACAAAAAATGGTCAACTCGGAAAAATCCGGCGTTATGTTTACGGCCAACCCCATTACCAATAGCCGCGACGAAATGATGATCAACGCCAGCTACGGCTTAGGCGAAGCCGTAGTCAGCGGCACCGTCACGCCAGACGAATACGTCATCAAGAAAAGCGACAAGTCGATTATCGAAAAAGTCATCGCAGACAAGAAGAAAATCGTCGTACAAAACGATTCGGGTATCGGCACGCACGAGGCCGACGTGGAAGATATTTTAGGCGCCGGCGCCGTCAAGGAAGAATGTCTGACGAAGGAAGAACTGGGCACCTTAATCGACGCGGGTCTCAAAATCGAAAGCCTTTACGGCAGCGTACAAGACATCGAATGGGGCATGGACAGAGACACCAAGGGCCTCTACATTTTACAATCCAGACCCATTACCACATTAGGTGATGTGAAAAGCGCATCGGAGGGCGAGAAAGAGGAAGGCATGAATCAAGCTCCTGAAAAATTAAATCCCCTGGTTCGCGGCTTGGCGGCATCGCCGGGCATCGGACGAGGCAAAGTTAAAAAGATTAAAGATGTCAGCGAAATTAACCTGGTTAAAGAAGGCGACATCCTCGTCACAGGCATGACCAACCCCGACATGGTACCTGCCATGCGTACCGCAGCCGCCGTCGTTACCGACGAAGGTGGCAGAACCTGTCACGCCGCCATCGTCAGCCGGGAATTAGGCATTCCCTGTATCGTCGGCAGCAACACCGCCACATCCGTCTTGGAAGACGGCCAATTCATCACCGTCGATGCCACCCGCGGCGTCGTTTACGAAGGCGATGTATTGAAGGATAAAGAAAAGAAAAAAGACGAAAACGCCGGCGGAGGCGCAGGCATTGGTATTTCTGCCGAAGAGCTTCGCCAAATCGTCGCACCGACGACGGCCACCAAGATCTACATGAACTTAGGCGAACCGGCGTTGATCGAAAAATACAAGAACCTGCCCTTCGACGGCATCGGCCTTATGCGCACGGAATTTATTTTCACCAATAAAATCGGCGCCCACCCCATGTACCTGGCGAAGACCGATCAAGGAGACATCCTTATCGATCAATTGGCCGAAGGCATTGCAGAAGTAGCCGGTGCCATCTACCCGAAACAAGTCGTCGTTCGCATGAGCGACTTCCGTACCAACGAATTCCGCGGCCTCAAGGGCGGCGACGAAGTGGAACCCCACGAAGAAAACCCCATGATCGGATGGCGTGGCGTCAGCCGCTACATTTCGCCGGAATACGAAAAGGGCTTCCGTCTGGAATGCAAGGCCATGCGCAAAGTTCGCGAAGATTTCGGTTTGACCAATGTGGTCGCTATGCTCCCCTTCGTCCGTACGCCGGAAGAGCTGGTCGTCGTAAAAAATATTATGGCTGAAGAAGGCCTGAAGCAATCCAAGAACTTCAAGATCTGGATTATGGCTGAGGTTCCCTCGGTGGTCTTCCAAGCGGAAGAATTCGCCGAATTAGTCGACGGCTTCTCCATCGGATCCAACGACTTGACTCAGCTTACCATGGGTGCCGACCGCGACAGCGGTATCTTGAACCGTATGGGCTATTTCGACGAACGAAACGAAGCCGTGAAGCGCGCCATTAAGATCTTAGTCGATGCCGCCAACAAGAAAGGCATCACCTGCTCCATTTGCGGTCAAGGCCCGAGCCAATACCCCGAATTTGCAGAATTCCTCGTAGAATGCGGAATCACCTCCATGTCCGTGAACCCGGACACGGTGGATTACACCCGTCGCTTAGTCGCCGGCGTGGAACAAAAAATGATTCTTCGCAAATTAAGAGAACAAAACTAAACGTGTAATCAAAAAATCCGTCGGATGCCGGCGGATTTTTTCATGCCATTCTTTTGAAAGATAACAAAAAAAATAGGCGCAAAAAAAGCTCGAGTCCACTGCACTGACCCCCAAAAGTTGGACCAAGAAATCCAACCTTTGGGGGTCTTTTAATGGCAAAATACAGTTATGAATTGAAGAGGAAAATCGTCGAAGAATACTTGTCAGGGAAGACAAGCTATCTCGTCTTAGAAGATAAATATCAGATTGGCGAATCGCAGATCAGACGCTGGGTCAACAATTACAAACATTTTGGCGATGAAGGCTTAATACGCTCTAGAAATAAACGCTCGTACAGTGTAGAGTTTAAGTTAGAAGCCATTACACGTTACGAAACGAGCGAATGTAGTTACCAACAATTGGCCCTTGAACTCGGTTTGACGAATCCGTCCATGATCGCCAAATGGCACAGTCAGTATCGAAAGGAGGGCATTGAGGGGCTGCAATCACATAAGCGAGGGAGACCTGTGACGAAGAAAGACGCCTGCAATCAACCACCGAAGTCTGCAACTAAGAAGGAGCCTCTTGATGCAAGCTCACGTGAGGCATTGGAAAACCGCATCAAAGAATTAGAAGCGGAGAATCGGAGGCTCACCATTCAAAAGATATATCTGGAGGAGCTAAGGAGTTTGGTGAGGGAAGAAAAAATGAGAAAAAGGCGAGGATCGTCGCCAAACTCCGAGAACAATTCCAACTAACAGAGATACTCGCTGCCATCAACTTTCCCAAATCCACCTTTATGTATTGGCAGAAAAAGTGGAGCGAAGAAGACAAAGACCAAGCGTTAAAAGACGAGATCCTCGCCATTCGGCGCGAACACAAAGACTACGGCTACCGCCGGATCCATCTGGAGCTGAAGAACCGGGGCCAAGTGGTAAACAAAAAGAAAGTTCAACGACTGGTTCAAGACATGGGCCTTCAAGTCCACGCCTACGGTAGGAAATACAAGAAGTACAACTCCTACAAAGGCGTCGTCGGCAAAATTAAGAAGAATCGAATCAATCGACGCTTCAACACCTGTATCCCCTACCAAAAAATTACCACCGACACCACAGAATTCAAATACTACATCGAAGATCAAACCGGGAAACTTCAAACAAAGAAACTCTATCTCGATCCATATATGGACATGTACAATCTGGAAATCATCAGCTACGTCCTCTCCGACCAACCCAACGGCGTCACCATGCTACGAGGCTTAGAAGAAGCCATCGAACGAACCAACGGTTGCCCCTACCGGCGCACCTTCCACTCCGATCGTGGTTGGGGCTACCAAATGACCGCCTATCAAGCCATGCTGAAAAAGCATCACATCTTCCAGAGCATGTCGAGAAAAGGCAACTGCTACGACAACGCACCCATGGAAAACTTCTTTAGTGTGCTGAAAAGAGAAATCTACGACGGTTACGTCTACCGAAGCCGGCAAGAACTCGTGCGGGCGATCGAACGTTTTATCCGCTACTACAACAACGATCGAATCAAAGAAAAGTTGGGTGGCTTGAGTCCGAAGCAATACCGTGAACGAATGAAATCCGCATAGAACGAATGTTATGTAAAACAAAATCGAGCAAGCGAAATGCTTACTCGATTAAGTCCAACTTTATGGGGTCACTCTACACCCTCGAGCTTTTTCAATGCATTAAAGATCCACGTGAAAGAGCTTGGCGTAGTCCCGGAGGCCCGTTTCGATTTCCTTCAGGGAAAAATCCCCTCGCCGCAATTCCTTTTCGTCGATTCGCAGCAGGGATTCGTAGAAGAGAATGCCCGTGGCGAGATCCGCCTCGCCTTCGTCGAAGGCGTCGAAGAGGGCGTCCTCCGCCTCGCCGTACTTTCCTTCCCGGGCAAGGGAATAAAGGGTTTGGGAAAGGGCTGAAGTCTTAGTCGCTTCCTTTTTTTCGTCACTGAAGCCCATGGGATAGGCGAGGCCCAAAAGAAACTGAATCAGCTCCTTGATTTGCTGCATGAGAAAGTCGTTTTTAATCACTCTATGCCTCCCATTTTCTTCGCCAGCTCCTTGGCGTGGTAAGTAATAATCAGCTTGGCGCCGGCGCGCTTCATGGCGATCATGTTTTCGTAAATAATGTCTTCCTTCAAGACGCCGTCGCGAATGGCGTTTTTGATCATGGCGTATTCGCCGCTTACATTGTAGGTGACGAAGTTCGTGTTAAAGGCATCCGATGCCCGTGCCAGTACATCTAAATAGGCGAGGCCGGGCTTTACGATAATGAAATCCGCGTCCTCATCTAAATCCTGGGCGATTTCACGAAGGGCCTCGTCGCCGTTGTGGAAATCCATTTGATAAGATTTTCTATCGCCAAAGGCGGGGCAGCTGTCGGCGGCGTCGCGGAAGGGTCCGTAATAACTCGAGGCGAATTTCGCGGCGTAAGACATAATGGGCAGATCCTTAAAGCTGTTTGCGTCCAAGACCTCGCGAATCTTCGCCACGCGAAAATCCATCATATCCGAGGGTGCAATCACATCGCTTCCCGCTTTGGCGTGGGAGAGGGCGATCTTCGCCATGTACTCGATGGTGGCGTCGTTGTCCACCATGCCCTTATCATCTAAAATGCCGCAGTGGCCGTGGTCCGTGTATTCGCACATACAGACGTCGGTGATGACGACGAGTTTATCGGTTAAAGATTTAATCTTACGGCAGGCTTCCTGCACGATGCCGTTTTCGTCGTAAGCGCCGCTGCCTACGTGGTCCTTGTGATTGACGACGCCGAATAAAATGACGGCGGGGATGTGAAGGGCGACGAGCTCATTGATTTCCTCTTCCAGGCGATCCACGGAGAAGTGGTAAATGCCGGGCATGGAGGGGATCTCCCGCTTAATGTTTCCGCCCTCCACGACGAAGAGGGGGTAGATGAAATCGGAAACGGAGAGGGTGGTCTCCTCGGTCATTTTTCTAAGCAATTTATTGTTTCGAATTCTGCGCATGCGCATGCTGTGACAGCTCCTTTAATATAGTTTCCAGGAGAGACTCGCGTGTGGCTTTTTCTCCCGAATAAATATTTTCCTCTTTTATTCCCAGTTTGACAAGGCTTTGTTTCGTCGTCTCGCCGATGGCGAAGACCACCGGTCCGAAAGCCGAGAGCCCGTAGGCTGCGTAAAAATTTTTCGCCGCTGAAGGGGAGAGAAAGACCGATGCGTCGGAAATTTCGAGCAAGGGCTTTGGACCTGAGAGGGCCACGGTATGATAGATGATGCGATCCGTGGTGCAGGCGATTTCTTTCAGCACGTCGCCTAGATAGGGATCGCTGGCCGCGGCGTGAGGGTAGTAGATGCGATCCGTCTTCTTTACCCGTGTCCTTAAAAACTCCGCCAAATGTCGGCCGTCGTAAATATCGGGCCAGCCGTCGGCGCGCAGGCCGTAGAGGGTCAGAGCCTCGGCGGTTTTTTCTCCTACGACGTAGATAGACACGCCGGCGAGCTTTCGAATATCGTGGGCTTTTAAAAATGCGTCGAAGAAATAGTCCACGGCATTTTTCGACGTAAAGACCAAAGTGTCGAAGGAAAAATCCAATAGATCATTTTGAAGCAGGTCTTCATTGGCGGCTACGGTATGGATCATGGGCCGAAGAAAGACCTGAGTGCCTAATGATCTCAGCGGCTCCGCCATGGCCTCGGGATGCTCGTCGGTTAAAATAATCTTTCGCCCGGTGAGGGGCAGATGGTTTAAGGGCAACAGCTCTTCGTGTAGATCCACCACGTCGCCGACGACGATGAGGCCCGGGCTCGTCAGCTCGGGCGGGAGGCCGTCGGCGGCAACTTTTTCCAGACCCGTATAAAAGGAAAAACTTTCGCCGTCGTCGGAGAGCTTTAGCACGGCCATGGGCGTGGCGGGATTTTTTCCGCCGCTGATGAGGTCTTCGGCGATGGCTGCGGCATTTTTTAGCCCCATGTAAAAGACCAGTGTCCCGGGCACTTTGCCGTAGACCGTAAAGTCGTCCTTGCCTTTGGCGCCGTGGCCCGTAATAAAGGACACGCTTTGAGCCACGTGTCTATGAGTCACGGGGATGCCCGCCATGGCGGGGACGGTGACCCCCGAGGTGATTCCCGAGATCACGCGAAAGGGAATGTTCCGTTCAGATAAATACAGCGCCTCTTCGCCGCCGCGGCCGAAGACGTAGGGATCGCCGCCCTTCAATCGAATCACCTGTTTGCCCGAGTTGTAGCCCTTTTCCAAGAGCGCGTGAATTTCATCTTGGGACAAGGTGTGATTGCTCGCCGCCTTTCCCGCGTAAATTTTCTCCGCCTTCGGGGCGAAATCTAAAATCGAAGGATCCATGAGCCGGTCGTAGACGATAAAATCGGCGCGGGACAAGGCCTTGTAGAGGGCGAGGGTGATGTTGTCGCGGCCGCCGATGCCGGCTCCGGCGAGGATGACGGGATATTTATTCATGGTCCTTCACCTTTCTCGCCAGCTCCAATACGTCTTCAGCGGCCCTTTCCGCCGTGGTGGCGACGGTGACATAGACCAAGGGATCCTCCACGGTTTCGGCGAAGCAGCCGTGGAGGATGATGTCTTTTCCGTTTTCTTCCATGTGAATACCAATAGGGGACTCACAGGAGGCGTTCAACGCCCGTTGATAGGCCCGCTCCACCTTCATGCGAAGGGCGGCATGGGAATCGGAAGCTTCGGCAAAAATTGCCAAAAGATCACGGCGATCTTCGGCAAGCTCGATTCCCAACAGGCCTTGGGAGGGCGAGGGAATAAAGCGGGTCGGATCCAAGGGGGCCGTCACCTTGTGTGCCAGGCCCGACCGGGCGAGACCGGCGTAGGCGAGAAGGGTGCCGTCGGCCAAGCCATCTTCCACCTTTTGAATACGCGTCTCTACATTGCCGCGAATGGGCACGATTTTAATTTCGGGATAAAAATGCTTCAGCTGAGCGATGCGTCGGTTGCTTCCCGTGGCCACCACCATATGGGCCATATCCGATTCCTTAAAATCCAGCGCCTTTCCTACGAAGACGTCTACATCGGAAGGCGCTGCCGGTGGCGGGGCGAGGGTAAAGCCTTCGAGGATCTTCGACGGCATATCCTTTAAGGAGTGCACCGCCAAATCTACCGTCCCTTCTCGCAGCGCACGTTCCAATTCGCCGACGAAGACGCCGTTTTTGCCGATCTTGTGAATGGGCAAAGTTTTGCAGCGATCCCCTTTTGTGGAAATAGTCACCAGCTCAGCATCCAAGCCCGCCTCCTTTAATATGCCCACCACTTCCGTGGCTTGAATCTGCGCCAGTTTACTCGCTCTCGTTCCCACCCTCAGGGTCATGCTCTGCCTCCCAATGTGCCTTGCTGATTTTTTCTTCATGCCACAAATCTTCCATAATTCGAGAAATGTGTTCGCTCTTTCGTTCCAATAAAATTTTTCGAATCCTGTTCATCTCTACCAGCTTCGCCTCGTCGTATTTTTCGAGAAAAGTCTCCATATCTTCCTTTACGTGCTTCGATATGGTGGGATTTTCCGCAGAAATACTGACGACGAGAGGCCCGCGGCTTACCACCGATGCCATATGAACGTCCGACGCTTTGGGATCCGAGGTCGAAAGAACAGGCACGGAAGATAGCTTTGCCCGCCGCACCAAGGAGGCATTTAATGCCTCGTCTTCCGTAGCGACGATTAAAAAATCGTAGGCGAAGAAGCGAAAGTCGGCATCGACGGTTTTCTCTTTTAAAAAAATTCGATCGGGATGTGCCTCCGCCATCTCAGTCAGGCTCTCGTCAAAGACGGGGGCGAGGCAGTAGAAGCTGAACGAGGAAGGGAGGAGTCCCTTAATCTTTGTCGCCGCCGCCTTCCCGCCGCCGACGACGAGCACTTTTTTATCTTGTGTGTCAATCATGAGAGGAAAATATCGCATAGGCCCTCCTATATTTCGCAATTACTTTTACCATTATACCAAAGAGATGGGATAAAACCTTAGGACTTGAAACGAAATCGTAACAGCGACGGGCTTTCATCATGTTATAATAAGGGCAGGTAGGATTTTAATTTGAATTCTAGGAGGAAAAAATGAAAAAAAACACAACAAAAACACTGGCCGCCTTGGCCTTAGCAGGCGCACTGTTAACATCGCCTTTGACGGCAATGGCCGCCAGCTTCAAAGACATCGATGCCAATCACTGGGCCTATAGCCACATTTCCAAATTAAGCGATTTACGCATTATTAAAGGTTATGACGACGGTACCTATAAGCCGACACTTTCCGTCACCTATTTGGAAATTTTAGAGTTACTAAAAGGCGTTCAAGCCCCCTCGACTACAGAAATGACCCAAGCGATTTCGACCTACGGCTACATCGCCAATTCATATAAGGTTCCGGCATGGGCAAAGCCGGCCGTATGTATCGCCCTTCAAAACAATGTCATTACGGAAGCCAATTTGAAGGCCGCTTACAAGCTCAATTACATCAAGGATGTAAGAAAAGACGCTAAATACCCGAGTCGTGAAGTGGCCATGGTTTATTACGCAAAAGCCCTGGGCATTCAACCGAAAACGGACATCTCCAATATTAAGGTAACCGACATCGATTCCATCGGCAAGACATCCAAGGAGCTTATCGGCGACGTAAACGTGAAAGGCCTCTTAGCCTCCATGATCGATACGGGAATCTTCAACGAATTCGGTGTCGGAAAGGAATTTAAACCCAACGTCCCCCTGCAAAGAGATCAAATGGCAAAGATTACGGACCTGAGCTACGAATACAAGCAAGGGAAGACATTCGAAGGCGATGTTACTGCCAGCACGGTAAATAATAATTTTGCCACCTTCAGTATCAAAGATAAAGCGGGTAACACCCTTCAATTCGTCACCAATCAAAACACGACCATTACCTTAAACGGAAAAGCGGCCAAGGCCGAAGACATCACCGTCGGCAGCAGCGTGAAAGTAAAAGCACAAGCCCAAGCCACCGTCGGTGCGCCTTACCAAGCCATCACCGTCGAAGTCATCGGCAACGATTCCGAAGGAACGGGTCTTATCGAAGGCTTTAAAAACGACGAAATCCAAATTTCCTACTCGACGAAAAAAGACGTGGTCGTCGACAGCAGCTTCAAAGGGGACAAAACCGGAAGCTATAAAGTCGATAAGAACACGGTTCTTACCAGTTTAGGTAAGAAGGTCGACATGAGAGCTCTCAGCACGAGAGATATGATTGTCTTCAAAGCCCGCAACGGCGTGTTAAGAGAAGCCACGGTCTTCCCCTATCACGGCATCGTGAGCGGTGAATTCGTCAATTACGAATACAATCGCTTCGGAACTTCCCGCATCGTCCTAAAATTAGAAAACAACAAGGAACAGGAATTTATCGTCAAGGAAGAAAAAACCGCTAAAGACTTGTTTGAACTTACAAATAAGCTGAGCAAGGGCTATCCCATAACTTTAACAACCAGATACAAGGAAGTAATCAGCGGTAAAGAAGCGGAAGGCAAATTGTCCGGGTTCTACCAAGGTATCGATCTTGACACCTTTGGTGCCGGCACCTTGAAGGTTAAGACGGAAAGCGGCGAAACGAAGGGCGTGCTCTTAAATAACTCCATTACATTTAAAGCATTGGATGGAACAAAGAAGACCATTAGCCCATATGACGTTGCAAGAGAGTTAAATAACAAGGAAGCCTTCATCGAACTTGAATTAGTCGGCGGCAAAGCTAAGTCCATCACCGTAACAGCTGTCTTGACAAAGAAAGATCTCGAGGCAAAGGTGGAAGACTTTAATAAAGTCGGCTATTACTATGGTAATGGCCCCATCATTGGTTCGGCGAACGATTTGAGGGATAGATACACCGAATATGAATTTCAATTAGATAAGGCAATTAGCCATTTTGACAATCATAAAATGGTCGGTCTCGTGGAAAATGCTCAATTCGACAAGATGGATCGTTCCAAAGGAAAGTTAAAATTGATCTACAATTTGTATGAGAACGGATCTTCCGCTATTGTCGCAGATATTCGCGTATCTGACGGCTACTACACGATTCCTCTCTTCAGAGCATTCAAGTAAAACTCATTCAAGCATGACAAAAGGCCCTATGGTTTGTCCCCATAGGGTCTTTTTTGATATAATAAATTGTTAGTATGGGATAGGAGGTGCTTGGAATGGATCCGTTTTTGCGAACCCGTTGGCTCGTCGGCACGGAGGCCGTCAATCGGCTGCAACAGATGCGCGTCGCCGTCTTCGGCGTAGGAGGCGTCGGCGGCTATTGCATCGAGGCATTGGCGCGAGCAGGTGTCGGCGCTTTGGACATCGTGGATTACGACCGGGTGGATGTGACGAACATCAATCGACAAATCATTGCCACGACGGAAACCGTGGGCGCGTTGAAGGTGGATGTGATGAAAGAACGCCTGGCATCCATCGTGCCCGAGACGGAGCTGCGTACCTATCCCATGATGTTTAACGAAGCCACTGCCGATGAAATAAACTTCGCCGATTACGATTACGTCGTGGACGCCGTGGATCAGGTGACGGCGAAGCTGTTGATTATCGAAAAGGCGCAGGCAGCCGGGGTGCCCGTTATATCGGCCATGGGCGCCGGCAATAAATTGCATCCGGAAGCGCTGACGCTGGCCATGCTTTCAGAAACCAAGGTCTGTCCCTTGGCACGGGTTATGCGCCGAGAAGTAAGAAAGCGGGGGCTCTGCGATTTTCCCGTGGTCTATTCCACGGAGGAGCCAAAAAAAGTCGAGGGGATTGACGAGCGTTCGCCGGCGAGTATATCCTTCGTGCCGTCGACGGCGGGTTTGATCGCGGCATCGAAGGTCATCAGAGATTTAGTCCGAGAGTAGAAAGAGGGTCGTGTTGTTAGAAAATTATAATGATCGTCAGAAAGAAGCTATACTCCACACGGAGGGCCCCCTTTTGGTCCTCGCCGGTGCCGGCAGCGGCAAGACCCGCGTGGTCACGGGGAAAATCGCTTACTTAATCGAGAAGAAAAACGTCTCTCCCTACCGCATCCTCGCCATTACCTTTACCAACAAGGCGGCGAAGGAAATGAAGGATCGGGTGGCGAGTCAATTGGGGCGAAGCATCGATGGCATGTGGATCAGCACCTTCCACGCTATGTGCGTGCGCATCCTTCGTGGCGACATTCACTTCCTTGGCTACGACAAAAACTTTGCCATTTACGACAGCGCCGATCAAAAGACGCTGATCAAAGAATGCATGAAGGAATTGAATCTGAGCAAGGACATGTACAATCCCTACGGTCTTCTGAGCCAAATTTCCACGTGGAAAAACGAGGGCACGGACGTTGATGCCGCCATGAAGGAAAATTTCGGCGATTTTCACAAGCGGCAAGCGGCGGAGGCCTACCGCCTTTACGAAAAGAAGAAGCGTGAAAACAACGCCCTGGATTTCGACGATCTCTTGGTGAAGACCGTGGAATTGTTTCAGCTGAAGAAGGACGTCCTCGCCTTCTATCAACAGAAATTCGATTATATTTTCGTGGACGAGTATCAGGACACGAACCATATTCAATACTTATTGGTCAAAATGCTGTCGGGCAATGCGAAAAATCTCACCGTCGTCGGCGACAACGATCAATCCATCTATCGCTGGCGAGGGGCGGACATCGGTAATATTCTTTCCTTCGAAAAAGATTTTCCCGGCGCGAAGACCATTTTACTGGAGCAAAATTACCGCTCCACCACGCCGATTTTGGATTGCGCCAACGCCCTCATCGCCAACAATCCCACGCTGAAGGAAAAGAATTTGTGGACGGCCAAGGAGGGCGGCGATCCCGTGGTCTATCGGGAGTTTTACCACAACACGGAAGAGGAAATGGCCGTGGTCCAAAAAATGGAGCACCTGAATTACAGGGGCACGGCCTACGGGGACATGGCGATTTTGTATCGCACCAACGCCCAGTCCCGGGGCTTTGAAGAGGCCTTGATGCGAGAAGGCATTCCCTATCGCGTTGTCGGCGGGCTGCGCTTCTACGATCGCCGCGAGATTAAGGACGTCATCGCCTACCTATCGGCGGTGGATAATCCGAAGGACGACGTCAACATGAGCCGTATCGTCAATGTGCCGAAAAGGGGTATAGGTGATACGACCATCGACAAGCTGCGGGCCTTCGCAGGGGAAAATGGCATGAGCCTCTTTGCCCTAATGGAAAATCTTGAGGACTATCCCGAGCTGAAGATCCGCGCCCATAAAAACATACGAGAATTTGTGAATTTAATTCACTTGCTGCAAAACAAGGCAGCCGAAATCGGTTTGGCGGCATTGGTTGAAGCCATTTTGTTCGAAAGCGGCTATGCCGACGAGCTGAAGCGGGAGGATACGGTGGAATCCCGCACTCGTTTGGAAAACGTGGAAGAATTTATTTCCGCGGCGGCGGAATTCGAGGAGGCCAATCCCGATCAGGGCCTCACGGATTTTCTCGGCAACCTCAGCTTGATCTCCGACAAAGATGAACTGGACGACGAATCTCATGCCGTGAAGCTCATGACCATTCACGGCGCCAAGGGCCTGGAATTTCCCGTGGTCTTTGTCGTCGGGCTGGAAGAGCGACTCTTTCCTACCTCCAGAAGCTACGACGACGAAGAGAGCATGGAGGAAGAGCGCCGGCTCATGTACGTGGCGGTGACTCGGGCGGAAGAAAAGCTTTTTCTCTCATCGGCCAAGTCGCGCACCCTTTACGGCAAGCGCAACGGCGCCGTCAGGAGCCGCTTCGTGGAAGAGATTGTGGATAAAATCTCCGTTCACGAAGAGGAAAGCAGAAAAATAGATTTAAAGAGCCGCCACGAGATTTACACCGGGGCGGCCATGGAGAGCAAGCACACCAGGAAAGTGGCAGAAGATTTACCCGAATTACATCTGGGAGATACCATCGTCCACAAGAAATGGGGCGAGGGGATGATCGTTCAGTTAAAAGGGGACGAAGGCGTCATTTCCTTTGAGGGAAAAGGGCTTAAGACGTTGAATTTAAAGGTGGCGCCGATTCGAAAGAAGGAATAAGATGGAGAAGATGCGAGAGATCATCGACCAATTAAATACCTGGGCCCACGCCTACTACACCCTGGACGCGCCTCTGGTGGAGGACAAAACCTACGACGCCCTCTACGACAAGCTCGTCGCCATGGAAAAGGAGACGGGGATCGTGGCGCCCGATTCGCCCACTCGCCGCGTCGGCGGCGATCTGTTGGAAGGCTTCGAAAAGTTCACCCACGAGAAGCCTCTCTACTCCCTGGACAAGGCACAGAGCTACGAGCGGCTCAAGGCCTGGTGCGTTCGCATGCACGAGGCCGGCGCCGACGACAAGGGCTATATGGCGGAGCTGAAATTCGACGGCCTCACCATCTCCCTAACCTACGACGACGGCAAGCTCACCCGCGCCGTCACTCGTGGCAACGGCACCGTGGGCGAGGTGATCACGGAGCAGGCGGTGACCATATCCACCGTGCCCTTGAGTATTCCCTTTACCGGGCATTTGGTGGTTCAGGGCGAAGGGCTCATGCCCTATGCCAGTCTCAAGAAATACAACGAGACGGCGGCGGAGCCCTTAAAGAATCCGAGAAACGGTGCCGCCGGCGCTCTGCGCAATCTGGATCCCAAGGAAACCAGGCGTCGCAGGCTCACGGCGTATTTATACAATCTTACCGACGCCGAGGGCATGAGCTTCGACACCGACGAGGAAGTGAAGGCCTTTTTAAAGGAGCAGGGCTTTCTCGTTCACCCCATGACCCGATGCTGCAAAGACTTTCAGGCCATACTCGAATACATCGAAGAAGTGGAAAACATCCGCGACGATTTGGACGTCATGATCGACGGCGTCGTGTTGAAAATCAACGACGTCACCAAGCGGGACGTGCTGGGTTACACGGTGAAATTTCCCCGCTGGGCCATCGCCTATAAATTCGAGGCGAAGGAAGTGGTTACAAAGCTTCTCGATGTGGAATGGAATGTGGGGCGCACGGGCAAAGTGACGCCTACGGCCATACTGGAGCCCGTAGACATCGACGGGGTCACCATTCAGCGGGCCACCCTGAATAATTACGACGACATCCTGCGAAAAGGAGTGCGCCTCGGAGGAAAGGTGTTGTTACGTCGAAGTAACGACGTGATTCCGGAAATTTTAGAGGGAATCGGCGAAGAAGGTGATAGAATAGAGATGATCACCCATTGCCCCGCCTGCGCCACGGAGCTGGTGCAAAAGGGCGTGCACAGCTTTTGCCCGAACACCATAGGCTGCGAGCCCCAATTGGTGGCGCGGATCGATCACTTCGCCTCTCGCGATGCAATGGACATTACGGGCCTCAGCGAAAAGACGGCGGAACGATTAATCGCCGCGGGTCTACTGCACGAGATTCCGGATATTTACGGATTGAAGCGGGAAGATTTAATGACCCTCGAGGGATTCGGCGAAAAGAAGGCGGACAATCTCTTAAACGCCATCGACGCTTCGAAAAAAATCAGCTTCAAGCAATTTATTTACGCCTTGGGCATCGGCCAGGTGGGCATCAAAACCGCCGGCGATTTGGCGGATCACTTCGCCGATTTCGACGCCCTTTCCAAGGCGGAAGAATCGGAGCTCATTACCATCGAGGACATCGGCCCGGAAACGGCCCAAGAGATTCATCTCTTCTTTACGGATCCCGTCATCGGCGGCTACGTCCACGACCTAATGGATGCGGGCATCGAGTTGATCTACGAGACGAGAAAAAAATCCGGCGTTCTCGACGGTATGACCGTAGTTCTCACGGGCACCTTGTCCCGGCCTCGAAGCGAAGTAAAATCGTTGCTGGAAGCCGAGGGGGCGAAGGTCACGGGCTCCGTCTCGAAAAATACGGATCTGGTTCTCGCCGGAGAGGCGGCGGGGTCGAAAGCGGAAAAAGCGGAAAAATTAGGCGTACCCGTCTTATCGGAAGAAGCCTTTAATAGAAAGTGGGGAGACCTCCTATGAAAAAAGACCAAATAAGACATATTGCAGAAATTTCCAAGCTATACTTTACAGACGAGGAATTGGACGGCATGGTCAAGGAATTTTCCGATACCATGGATCTCATCGACACGATTAAACAGACGGACATTCATTGCGTGCCGACTTTTCATACGAATACCTTACCCAATCGCCTTCGCGACGACGAAATTCGTCCTTCCTTGGACAGGGAAGATGCCACGGGCAATGCCGTCGCCGTGAAATACGGTTACTTTGAAATCATTAAATTTGTGGAATAAGGAGGTCTTATGAATCTGACCCATTTAAGCGGCCTGGAAACCAGACGACTGTTTCTCGACGGTGAAATTACCTGTACGGAGCTGGTCGAAGCCTATTTAGAAAATATTAAGCGGGACGACGAGGATTTAAATGTTTTCATCACCCTCACTGAGGATATCGCCCTGAAAAAGGCGAAGGAATTGGACGAAAAGCGCGAAAAAGGCGAGCCCTTAGGAAAGCTGGCGGGCATCGTCGTCTCCTTAAAGGACAATATCGCCATGAAAGACGTGCGTATGACCTGTGCATCAAAAATGCTCGCCGATTTCGTTTCGCCCTACGACGCCGTAGTCACGACGAAGCTAAAGGCGGAGGATGCCATTCTCATCGGCAAGGTTAATCTGGACGAATTTGCCATGGGCTCATCCACGAAGACCTCTTACTTCGGCACGACGAAAAATCCCGTGGACAGAACCCGGGTTGCCGGCGGCTCCTCCGGCGGCAGCGCCGCTTCCGTTGCGGCAAATTTCTGTGCCATTAGTCTGGGCACCGACACCGGCGGATCCGTACGTCAACCGGCCTCCTTCTGTGGCGTCGTGGGCATGAAGCCCTCTCACGGAAGTATTTCACGCTACGGTGTCGCCGCCATGGCCAATACCTTTGACCAAGTCGGCGTCCTGGCTCATACCGTAGACGACGTACAATACGTCCTGGAAATCCTCGAAGGCTCCGATCAACGGGACGCTACCTGTATCGGCAACGACTCCCTTTCCGCCGAAGCCGTGAAAGGCGCCAAGCCCTTAAGCGAGCTGAAGGTTGCCATCCCCGACACCTTTAAGACCTTCGACGTGGAGGATTCCGTACGGGAAGCCTTCCAACGCACCGTGGACTTCATGAAGGAAAAGGGCGCACAAGTAGAATACGTCCACATCGCCAGCCTGGATCTGGCCATTGCCGTCTACCATATTTTGGTCAACGGCGAAATCGCGCCGAATATGAGCCGCTTCGACGGTATTTTGTACGGCTTTATTGCCGACGATTACGACAATATCGACGATCTCTACATCAAGACCCGCAGCGAAGGTTTCGGCGATGAAGTAAAGCGCCGCATCATGATCGGCTCCTATATTATGAGCATGGATCACTCCAAGGAATACTTCGAACAATCTCTGGAAATGCGTCACTGCATGATGGAAGAATTCAATCAGGTTTATCAAAACCACGACGTGATTCTCTGTCCCACCTCGCCGACAGTGGCTGTGCCTATCGACAGGGCGATGTCCCCGGTTCAAATCTATATGCTGGATTTATTTACGGTCCCCGTGAACCTTATCGGCACCGGCGGCATCAGCGTGCCGGCTAAGGACAAGGACGGGCTTCCCGTGGGCATTCAAATTATTCCGAAGAAGAGCAATGACCATCAAGCCCTTGCCACGGCGAAAGAATTGGAGGGAAATATCTAATGGGTTACAAGACAATCGTGGGATTAGAAATCCACGTCGAACTATCCACCAAGACCAAGGCCTTCTGCGGCTGCGAAAACGCCTACGGCAGAGAGCCCAACACCTGCACCTGTCCGGTTTGTTTAGGTCTTCCCGGCGCTACTCCCGTCTTAAACAAAGGCGCCGTGGAGCGTGCCATTGAAATCGCCACGGCCTTTCATATGGAAATCAATCACAAATCCACTTTCTCCAGAAAGAATTACTTCTATCCCGACTTAACCAAGGGCTATCAAATTACTCAAACCGACGAAGCCGTTGCCAATCACGGCTATATCGAAATCGAAACTGATGAGGGCCCTAAGAAGATCGGCATTCACCAAATTCAATTAGAAGAAGACACGGGCAAGAGCCTGCATACGGAAAAAGGTACGACCCTCATGGACTACAATCGCTGCGGCGTGCCCTTGGTGGAAGTGGTCTCCGACCCGGACATGGCTTCGGGGCTGGAAGCGCGCCTCTTCTTGGAAAAGCTGAGAAACACTCTGCGCTATTTGGAAGTCAGCGACGTGAAGATGGAAGAGGGCTCCCTGCGCTGCGACGTCAATGTCAATATTAAGAACACGGAAACAGGCGAACGCAGTGCCATTTCCGAGGTCAAGAACCTGAACTCTTTCCGCGCCGTGGAAAAGGCCATCGACTACGAAGTGGCCCGTCAAATCGAGCTTATGGAAAAGGGCGAAACGGAACTGCGCGCCACCCGTCGTTGGGACGATGCACAAAACAAAACCGTGGTTATGAGGGTAAAGTATACGGCCAGCGACTACCGCTTTGCGCCGGAAGGAGACCTGGGTCCCCTGTTCATCGACGACGAATGGATCGAAAAGGTGCGCAAGGGCATGGCGGAACTTCCCGATGTGAAGATCGCCCGCTTTATCGAAACCTACGGCCTGAAAGAATACGACGCGAAGGTTATTTGCGGTTCGAAAAAAGTTGCCAACTACTTTGAAGAGGTGGCCAAACACTTTACGGACTACGACATGCTTTCCAATTGGTTTATGACGGAATTTCTGCGCCGCATCGAAGTCACCGACGACGGGGACATGGAGGTGCCCTTCGAAGGAGAAGACTTCGCCTATCTCTTGGAGCAGGTGAAATCCGGAAAGATCAACAACAACGCCGGGAAGAAAGTTTTCCGCAAAATGTGTGAAGAAGGCAAGAAGCCCAAGGCCATTATCGAAGAAGAGGGCCTGGTTCAAATCGGTGACGCATCGGAAATCGAAGCCATGGTCAAGGAAGTCTTGGCTGAAAATCCCGAGTCCGTGGAACAATTTAAGGCGGGCAAGGACCGCGTCGTCGGCTTCCTCGTAGGCCAAGTTATGAAGAAAAGTCGCGGCAAGGCCAATCCTCAAATGGCCAATGAAATGCTCGTGAAATTTCTTAAGCAATAAAAAGGGGAATGTTCAGTGGAAAGTGTGATCACCTCGGCCATAACCGATTACGGTTACCTGGCCGTCTTCGCATTGATCTTTATAGAAAATGTATTTCCGCCCATTCCATCGGAAGTGATTTTGCTCCTCGGCGGCTTTTTCGTCGGGCGAGGCAACCTCTCTTTTCTTCCCACGACCTTGGCGGCCACGGCGGGCTCTCTTTTCGGGGCCTACATTCTCTACGGCATCGGCCGCATGGTGCCTACGGTAAAAATTTACGACTCCGCCGAGAACGGCTGGATGGGAAGGCTGGGCTTTAAGAAAAAGGAAATTATGGGCGTAGTCAACACGTTCGAGCACAAAGGAAAAATCCTCGTCCTCGTCGGCCGTTGCGTGCCCGTCATTCGCAGTCTGATCTCCATCCCCGCCGGTATGGTGTCCATGCGAATCTCCGTATTTTCTCTGCTCACGGCGGCGGGTTCCTTCGTGTGGAACTGCGTGCTCACCTTTCTCGGCTACAAGACCGGGGAAAATTGGCACGTGATCCTCACCTATTTGGATTACTACAAATACGTCATCGTGGCTCTGCTGGCCGTGCTGGCCGTAGCTTATTTGATTTGGCATTTTAAACAAAGGGACGCAGAATGAAATATAAACGCATGGAAGAAGCGGTTTTTCTTAACAGGGAAAATCGCTTTATTGCTATGGTAGAAAAAGACAATAAAAGTATACGGGTTCACGTGCCCAACACGGGACGCTGTCGGGAACTTTTTATCCCCGGGGCAAAAGTGCTCTTAGAGGGAGCGGATCCCGCAAGGAAACGCAAGACGCCTTACAGCTTGGTTACGGTGTATAAAGGGGACCTTCTCATAAATATCGACTCCCAGGCGCCCAATCATTTGGCAGCGGAATATTTCGACGGCGAGCCTTACTTAAAGGGCTTCGGAAAAATTCTTTCCTACGAGCGGGAAGTCACCGAGGGCGACAGCCGCTTCGACTTTTACCTCAAAGGCTCGGAAGGCGAAGGTTTTTTGGAAGTGAAGGGCGTCACCTTGGAAGCAGAGGGCCTGGCGAAATTTCCCGACGCGCCTACTGTGCGCGGGGCGAAGCACATTCGCGAGCTGGGCGACATGGCTGCGGAGGGAAAATGCTGCGGCGTGTTATTCGTCGTGCAGATGAAAGGCATTTGGGGTTTTACGCCAAACGAGGAGACGGATCCCGAATTCACTCGGGCACTGAGAGAAGCGGAAGAGAAGGGGCTCCATATTTTCGTCGTGGATACCATCGTCGACGGAGCGGAAATGGAAATGGATAAAGCCGTGCCCTATTTCAGAAAAGCGCCTCTCGCCCTTGTGAAGACCGGGGAAGAGCTGCCTGTCGTCGTCAACCTGATCGATTCGGCGCGGGCCGCATTAAAGATTGACGGCGTGGATCAATGGCAGGGCATGGATCCAACACCGGAAGAGCTTTTGGAAAATATCAAACGCGGCTGCTACTTCTTTAAAGACGATACCGTCGCAGGCATGGCCGTCTTAAGGGAAGGAGCGGATCCCACTTACGACGTCATCGACGGCAATTGGCTTACGGAGGGCGACTACCTGACGATTCATCAATTCGTCGTCGCCGAAAATAAAAGAGGCGAGGGCATAAGCAGGCGCATGATGGAGCGGATTTTCGCCTACGCAAGGTCAAAAGGCATCCCCGCCATTCGCATCGATACCCACGCCGATAATTTTCGCATGAAGGGTTTAATCGAGTCCACGGGCTTTACCTACTGCGGCGTGATTACCGTGGCCGACGGCACCGAGCGTGTGGCTTATGAGCAGGTGATTTTATGAAGCGACTTCTTTTATCCGCCGGGCACTCCGGCGCGGGCAAAACAACCATCACCATGGGGATCATCGGCGCCCTGATTCGCCGAGGCATGACGGTGGCATCGGCGAAGATCGGGCCCGATTACATCGATCCCATGTATCACCGGGCCCTGCGGGCTTACGGTGTGAATCTGGATCGCCATCTTATGGACGACGATTACATTTTCCACCTAATGGCTCGCCTGGAGAAAAAGGACGTCATCGTCATGGAAGGGGCCATGGGCTACTACGACGGCATGTCCACAACGACGGCATGTTCGGCAGCGGAGATGGCCAACTTCACTAAGACGCCGACGATTTTCATCGCATCGGGGCGGGGCAAGGGCGCGAGTCTCGGTGCGGAGCTTCAGGGCTTTTTAAATTATAAAGAAAACACCATTGCAGGCGTTATATTAAATCACACGAAGCCTGCCATGGCGTCCTACTACGAAAAAATCATCAAAGAAGCCACGGGGCTTTCCCTCTACGGCTGCATTCCCGATTTGGATCGGGACTTGCCGGAGCGCCATCTGGGTCTGCATCGACCGGAGGAGATAAAAAACTTCCGCACCTTTGCAGAAAATTGGGCGGACGTCGTGGAAAATTACGTGGATTTAGATAAGCTCCTCGCGGCGTGTGAAACGGAATCCGTGAGCAGTGAAATGACCATGCTTCCAACTAGGGAAAAAATTCCCGTGGCCATTGCGAAGGACGAGGCCTTTTTCTTTTATTACGAAGACGTCCTCGACGATCTCGCCGAGAGAGGCGTGGAATGGATTCCCTTCTCGCCCCTCACGGATCCTCTGCCGAAGGGGATCTGCGGCGTCTACCTGGGCGGCGGCTATCCGGAGCTTCACAAAGAAGCTTTGGCGAAAAATACGGCCCTTGCTCGTGATTTAAAATCTTTCGTCGAAAGCGGCGGCCTTCTTATTGCCGAGGGCGGCGGCTTTATGAGCCTTCTCGAAAAAATCGACGGCAGCGAAGCCTTCGGGCTCTTTCCCGGCGAATCGAAAATGACGGAGCGCCTGCAACACTTCGGCTATCAGGTGATAAATGCGGAAGAGGACGGCTTGTTATTAAAGGCCGGCGAGGCCCCACACGTCCACGAATTTCACTACAGCGCCGCCGATGAAGAGGGGAAGGACCTTCTCATCCAAAAGCCGGGAGGCAGGGGAAAGAGGCGCACGGCGTATCACAGGAAAAATATTTACGCCGGCTATCCTCAACTCCATCTAAGCGGCAACGAGAGAATCAGAGATAATTTTCTTGAGGCATTAAAGGAGGCGACAATGTGGCAGGGTTAATGGTATTGGGAACGGCATCCAACGCGGGCAAAAGCGCCATGGTGGCAGCGCTCCTTCGCATTTACGCCAACAGAGGCTACCGTGTGGCGCCCTTTAAGGCGCAGAACATGGCTCTGAACAGCGGCATCACCGACGACGGCTCGGAAATCGGGCGGGCGCAAATCGTGCAGGCGGAAGCGGCGCGGATTCCCGCCGACGTGCGCATGAACCCTATTCTCTTAAAGCCGACATCGCCGGGTGTGAGCCAGGTTATCGTAAATGGCCGCGTCTACAAAAATCTCGAGACCCGAGCCTATTACGCCGAAAAGAAAAAGCTCTTTCCGAAAGCCCTGGCGGCCTACGAATCCCTGGCCGATGAGTTCGACTTTGTCTTGTGTGAAGGAGCGGGAAGCGCCTCGGAGATCAATTTAAAAAGCGTGGACATGGTAAACATGGGCTTCGCCAAGGCGGCGGACATTCCTGCCATACTCATTGCCGACATCGATCGCGGCGGCATGTTCGCCTCCGTCGTGGGCACTTGGGAGCTCTTCGACGAGGACGAGCGAAGAAGGCTCAAGGGAATCGTCGTGAACCGCTTCCGCGGCGACGTGTCCATATTGGTGCCGGGGCTTAAAATTTTGGAAGAGCGCACCGGCGTCCCCGTCCTCGGCGTCGTGCCCTACGCCGATGTGCGCCTGGAGGCGGAAGACTCCCTTGCCATGGAATTTCACGAGACGAATGACGCCGCCGTGGACATCGCCGTCATTCGTCTGCCCCACATATCCAATGTCACCGATGTAGCGCCATTTCAAATGATGGCCGACGTTTCCGTCCGCACCATCGCCAGAGTGGAAGATTTCGGCGAGCCGGATCTCTTGATCATCCCCGGAACGAAAAACACCATGGCCGATTTAAAATGGCTGAAAGAAACGGGAATATATTCCCGCGTCCTGCGTCACGCGGAAAGCGGCGGCGCCGTCTTTTCCATTTGCGGCGGCTTTCAAATGATGGGAGACACCCTTTCCGATCCGGATTTCGTTGAAAGCGGCGGCACCATGGAGGGGCTCAAGCTCTTTCCCATGGACACCGTCTTTTCAAAAGAGAAGAAACAATGCCGTGTGGAAACGGCGATTACCTCTTCCGAGAGCCTGCTGAAAAATCTGAACGGAACAAAAGTATCGGGCTATGAAATCCATATGGGACAAAGCGAGATAAGAGAGGGCGCAGACATGAAGCCTTTGACGGAGTCCGGCGGCGTCGCAAAAAACGGCCGCCTCTACGGAACCTACATTCACGGCTTCTTCGATGCTCCCCACATCGCCGAAGGGATCGTGGCAGCGCTGAAGAAAGAAAAAGACCTGCCGGCGAAAGAAACCATGGACTACGCCGCTTTTAAAGACAGCCAAATCGAAAAGCTGGCATCCGTGGTGGAAGAGGCCTTGGATATGAAGAAGCTGGACGAAATCTTGGGCTTGTTGTAAAAGGAGGGACCATTGAAGATACTGATGATCGAAGACGACGAGACCATCGTCTACGGCGTGAAAACTTATCTGGCTCGGTACGACATGGATGTGGTGGCGGCGAGTCGATTGGGCGATGTGGGCGAAGAGCAAATTTGCTCCGCCGATCTGCTCATTCTCGATGTAAATCTTCCCGACGGATCGGGCTTCGATTTTTTAAATTGGGTCCGTTCCTTTTCTAAACTGCCCATTCTCATGTTGACGGTAAAAGGCGACGAAGACTATGTCGTGAAGGGCTTGTCTCAAGGGGCCGATGAATACGTGGCGAAGCCATTTTCCCTTCCCGTACTGAAGGCGCGAATTGACAATCTTTTTAAGCGTCGCGTGCCGGAAGAAGAGTTGTTGGAATTTAAAGAGCTGATCTTAGACAGGCAATCGAAGATGGCGATCTTGCGGGGCGATGCCGTGGACTTAAATAGACAGGAATTTGATCTGCTGGCCATGCTATTGGCACATCGGGGCAGACAATTGTTGCGAAGCCAATTAATCGACGAGGTGTGGGGCTTTGGCGACGAAGTTAACGATAATACGCTCACCGTCGCCATGAAGCGCCTTCGCAAGAAACTGGGACCTTACGGCCATTTTATAAAAACCGTGCGAGGCATGGGCTATTTTTGGGAGGATGGCGATGAATAAGAGACAGACCCTATTGATCCTATCGCTAAATCTCGTCCTTTCCATGGTTGTGATCGCTTTCTTTCCCCGCTTCGATTGGTTGACCGTCGCGCTGTTTATTATGATTAACGGAGGGCTTTACTTTGCCATCGATCGCTTTGAAGGGAAGAGTTCCATGGAAATGGAAGAGAAGATCGACGACATGATCCGCCTCCTACATAGTTCGGATCCGGAGTCTCGAGTCGATGAGGCCGAAGAAGACGATTTTTCTAAGCTGAGAGATGAAATCGTGAAGATGACATCAGAAAATAAGCGCATCGCTCAAGAGGCTGAGAACCGTCGCGTTCAACTAACGGAGTATACGGAAGATATCGCCCATCAAATCAAGACGCCAATTACAGGCACCTTGCTTATGCTGGATCTCATCGACGATGCATCGGACAAAGAGGCACTTGAACGTATGGGCCGATCCATGGAGCGCCTCTTGGGCCTTTCCGATGCGCTACTTAAATTGGCGGCGGTGGACAGTGATGTGGTGGCGATGAAAAAGGAAGCGGTCGACGGTATGGAGCTGGCGACATCCGTGGCGGAAGGATTGGAAAGTGCCTTCGGGAGAGAAAAGATCCCTTGCACTATTTATGGCGAATCAGTGGCTCTCTATTGCGATAAGAAATGGACCTACGAAGCCCTGTTTAATCTGGCGAAGAACGGCATGGAAGCGTCCAAAGAAAGAGGCATAGCCATGACTTTTATAAAAACCAATGTCTACAAATCCATTGTCGTCGAAGATTTCGGCGAAGGCATGGATCGGGACACTTTGAAACAAGCATTTCGGCGCTTTTATAAAAAAGATCCCAACACATCCGGCTTTGGAATCGGCCTCCCCATGGCAAGGGCGATTATGAAAAGACAAGGCGGCGATCTCCTCTATACAAAAGGCAAGGAATCAAATCGATTCGAGTTGCGCTTTTACGAATAAACGAGGCATCGGTACTCAGTCACCGACCGGTCACTTTCACTTGATATCGTAGGCTCAGAAAAGGAGGAACACTATGCCTATTGTAAAAACAGTGAATCTTACGAAGACCTACGGTCGGACGGTGGAAGTACACGCACTGGACGGCGTTAATTTTCAATTGGAAAAAGGAGACTTGGTGGCAATCATCGGCGACAGCGGATCGGGAAAGTCCACCTTACTCCACCTTTTGGCTGGTATCGACAGACCCACCGGCGGCGAAATTTATATTCAAGATAAAAACATTACCACCCTTAGTAACGAGGAAATGACCATTTTCCGCCGACGAAACATCGGGGTCATCTACCAATTTTTCAATTTGATCCCCAATATAACGGCACGGAAAAATATCTTACTTCCCCTACTTCTGGACGGAAGAAAGGAAGACGAGGCTTATTTTAAAGAGATTATTTCGATTCTCGGGATCGAAGATAAATTGGATCGCTATCCGAAACAACTTTCCGGCGGCGAGCAGCAGCGGGTGGCCATCGCCCGAAGCTTAATCACGAGGCCCGCCCTGATTTTAGCGGACGAGCCCACGGGGAACTTGGATCGGCGAAATTCCGAAGAAATCACTGCCCTTTTCCGATTGGTCAACGAGCGCACCGGCTCCACCATGGTCGTCGTGACCCACGATGAAAATGTGGCCAACAGCTGCCAAAAAGTTTTTCGCATGATCGATGGAAAACTCTTCCCTTCGGAGGTGTAGACGATGAAAATCATTGGTGAATTAGCTGCCTCCGTGGTCAACGCCGGAAAAAAAGACGCCTTGGCGGTAAAAACAAGCATACTGCTTGCCGTGATTTTACTGGGGACCATTCTGTTTATCACTACCTCTTTAAGAAAAGCGGAAGTTGATTTTGCCGTCGCCGATCAAGGTGATTACCACGCGTCCATTGCCGAGGTCGACGCCTCTTTTTACGATGATTTAAAAAAGAATCCGGCCATCGAGAAAATTGCCTTTGATCGCATTGTAAAAACGGACCGAAACGCCGTGATTTACGAACGGGAAGATTGTTTCTCTCAATTAAAAAGCTTTGAACCCGTCGAGGGCAGGCGGCCGGAAAGAGACGACGAATTGTTAGTGCCTGATTCATTTTTGAAGCAAAATCGAGATCTGCATCTGAACAGCACATTGGAGGCGGAAGGGAAGACTTATCGGATCGTAGGCGTTTACGAGAACCCCGAATTATCGTTTGATGAGTATTATTTGATCGGTCGCGTGTCAGATGTGTCGAAAGACGCACTTTATGACGGTTCGAGTGTCGTAGAGGCCTATATATGGTACAAAAACCCACGGGATACCTACACTCTGACGCGGGAGATTTTACAGAAGCGAAGCATCGATCCGAAAGTGGCGGAAAGTCAGGGGCGATTGGGTTACAACATCCCTCTCTTGAATTATAAATTGATCTATCCCAATGGAATTATTCCGCCGAAAAATGTGCTATCTCGTGCACTGGAAATGTATATTCCCATGAGTCTGTTGGTACTCTTATTTGCCTTTATTATTTACGGCGCTTTTAACGTGTGGAACAGTCGGGATCAGCGGGAGATCGCCCTGTTAAAAAGCGTGGGCATGACGGAGAAACAAGTAAAGGAAATGATCCGCAGGCGCGCTTTTCTTTTGGCGAGGGGACCGATTCTGCTGGGCACGGCTCTGTCCTATGGCGTGGCCAACGGACTCTTGTATTTAATGTGGCGCAACAATGCCAAGAGCATCCATGCTGTGGCCGACATATTAAGCGAGCGAATTAAGGCGCCGGATTTTCAAGCGGTGAGCCTTTCGCCCTATGGGATTTTGGCTATTTTAGTTTTATCTGCGGCGACGGTTTATCTATCCGCCATGGTGCCGGCGAAGCGCTGCGGGAAATTAAATATTATTGAGGGACTAAACGACCTGTCGGAAAAAGACGGGCGACGGGGTCCGTCGAAAGTAAAGGGAAAAATCGAAAGGACCTTGGCCAAAGATTATTACGTTTCTTACAAGAGAACCTACCGCACGATCCTTTTGTCTACGGCCCTTTCGGCCGTGATTCTCACCGTGGTCATGGTGTCCGGCGCCTATAGCGGGCTCACTGAGGCCTACGACAAATTTCGCAGCCCCTATTCCTTTTCCTCGGTTATTTACACCCCGGGATCGATGGATCCCCAAATGATCGAGGACCTAGAGGCTCTAAAAGGCGCGGATGAATGGCATGTATATCGCAAGCAAGACTTTAAGTGCTTTGTCGGAGACAACGGAGCGTTCTTTTCAGATCCTATGAAACAGGCGTTAAAAGATGGCAAGAAGTCAAAAGAATTGTATGCCAGGCTTTATGGACTTACCGACGAGGATTACGAGAAACTTTTAGAAGCGAATGGATACGATAACGATACGGCGTATTTGCTCTTAAATAGAACCGCCGCCGACGACGGAAGTCCCTATGCCTTTCGAAATTACATTTCCGTCACCGATGGAAGCGGGGCCGTAAAGCTGCGCTACGCCGCGGAGGGCAAGGTGATGGCCATCGGCATCGGCGGCGTGATCGACGAGATGCCCTTCGCCATCGAGCCCATGACGGCTCGAGAAGTCTCCCTATTTACGCGACAGTCCACCATGGAGGCGTTTTTTCAAAAGGAAGGACACGATCCGGCAGATCCGGTCAACTACTACAATATAAAAATGCGAGCGGACAAAAACGTGGACAAAGTATCCGAAGATTTCGAGAAAGTCATCGCATCTTATATTCCGAAGACCGACCACTCCACCTTGACTCAAGCCATGAGTCGGGCTTTGGATAATGAGGCGGAGAGGAATGTGCGCGTACTGAACGGAGGCATTCAAGGGATTCTCATTCTCATCGCCTTGACCAATGCTTACAATAGTTTTATCGGCAACTTGCGGGCCAGAAAGAGAGAGTTTGAACTGCTTATGACGGCGGGCATGACGGAAAGGCAAATGAAATCCATGGTTTACAGAGAAGGCGGCATGCTCTTTTTGCGGCTACTTGTCCTTTACGGCATCTTGCTTCCCGTGGTCATCTTAGGACGATCGGCGAGGAGCAAATTCGCCCTTGCTTTCGCCGCGAAAAATCTTTTCTTCACGACGAACTATCTGCCCATTGCTTTGGTATTCGTCGTCATGGGCATCGGGATCAGCCTTTCCATAAGAAAGGGCTTGGAGCAAGTATTCGTTGAATAAACGGAAATAGGAATTGAAGTAAAATTTACGACAGAATAACATATAAATGCTCTAAAAAATCCATTGGGGAAGTAATTCCTCAATGGATTTTTATCTCTTGCAAATGAAATTTAAGCAGAAAAAATTTACATTTTACAATACCAATTTTTTCCACTTTCGAATCTTCGTTCTAAATGTCCCAAAAGGCGCAACAGTATTTACATGAATAAATTTGTAAACTTCCCACGTCGCCGTTTTTGTCGCCTCATCAGCCCATTTTCGCATGTGAGGCTTAAATAGTTCCTCTTCATTCAGTTCATCAATCATCAGATAAATGGCGTCGACATTCTCTGTGAGCATATTTTTTAATTCTTTTAAGGAATTAGAAGCATACGTATCTGTAAACCACTGATACAATTCTCCCAGCTGATTCCATCGAAACGAATTTGACGGGGTTTTAACGTCCTGACCCTTTTTTTCCTCTTCTTCCCATTTTAAAAGGAGCGTTGTCCAGCCTACTTGATAGGCTAAGTTTTCAGCGGGTGTACGATCCACTTCATCCACTCTTGTATCCTTTAAATCCTCAGGAATGGTTTCAAACTCTGCGATGTATTTTTCAAAGGTCTTCTTTATTTCATTTTTTAATTCGTCCTTGTTTTCGTAAGATCGCATATATACCTCCGCGCAATCGTAAAATTAAGATAGTACCATTTTAAAACATCGCTTTTTGGTAACTCAAGGAAATTCAGAAAAATTCCACATCTATGCATACATGAAAAAATCGGCACAAGAGAACTTATGCCGATTCGTTATTTTTATTCGACGGTAACGGATTTCGCCAGGTTTCTCGGCTTGTCCACGTCGTTGCCCAAAAGGACGCTCACTTTGTAGGCGAGGATTTGTTGGGGCAAGACGGCGAGAATGGGGGCGTAGAGATCGGAAATGGCGGGGATGCGAATGAGATCGTCGGCCACTTCGTCGATGTGGGCGCTGACGTCGTCGGTAATGACGATGTTGTAAGCGCCTCTGGCCTTCACTTCTTTAATATTGGAAATGCTTTTTTCCACGAGAAGGGATTGGGTGATGATGGTGACGATGGGAAGTCCCTCTTCCACGAGGGCGATGCTGCCGTGTTTTAATTCGCCGGCGGGCATGGATTGGGCGTGGATGTAGGAGATTTCCTTGAGCTTTAAGGCGCCTTCTTTCGCGCTCAGGTAGTCGATGCCGCGGCCCAAGTAGAAAATGGCCGGGTGAGAAGCGAGGCGTTTGGCAATGGGATCCAAATCATCCACATGTTCTAAAATGGATTCGATTTTTTCCGGAACGTCGGAGAGCTCTTCGATGGCAACCTTCACCGCTTCTTCGTCGTAGGTGCCCAGCTTGTAGCCGAAGTCCAGGGCCAAGAGATAAAGGCTCAAGAGCTGAGTGGAGTAGGCCTTGGTGCTGGCAACGGAAATTTCGGGGCCGGCGTCGCAGTAAATGACTTTGTCGCTTTCCCGGTCGATGGAAGATCCCAACACATTGGTAATGGCGAGAACCTTCGCGCCCCGTTGTTTTGCCTCACGAAGCACGGCCAGGGTGTCGCCGGTTTCGCCGGATTGGCTCACGACGATGAGCAGGCTGTTTTCGTTTAAGAAGGGCATATTATAGCGGAATTCCGATGCGATTTCCGCCGTAATTTCCTTTTGCATGGCCTCTTCCAAGGCGCGCTTGCCCACTTGGGAAGCGTGGAAGGCCGTGCCGCAGGCGGTCATGTAAACGTGGTCGAAGTTTTCGATTTCTTCTTTCGTAAAGGATTGATCGCCGAAGCTGACGAAGCCATCTTTCACTTTGCGAAGCAGGCAGTCGCGAATGACCTTCGGTTGTTCGAAGATTTCTTTCATCATGTAGTGTTCGAAGCCTTCTTTGCCGGCGCTTTCCATGCTCCATTCCACGGTCTGTACATCTTTTTCGATGGCTTTGCCGCCGTTATAGATGGTGTAGTCGCCGTTTTCAATGACCACGAGATCGTCGTTGTCCAAATAAATCACATCGCGGGTGTAGGCCAAGAGGGCGGGGATGTCCGATGCGGCAAAGACGCCGTCTTCTGCAATGCCTAAAATCAAGGGGGATTCCCTGCGGGTGACGATTAAGGTTTCCGGATCCTCGGAAGAGAGGACGGCCAGGCTGAATGTGCCGCGGAGTTCTTTCGTCGCATCTTCCACGGCCGCCTTCAAGTCGCCGTGAAGCTTCGATGCGATTAAGTTTGCCACCACTTCCGTATCCGTTTCGGAATAGAAGGTGTAGCCCTCTTCCATGAGTCGATTTTTAATTTCCTGGAAATTTTCGATAATGCCGTTGTGTACCACGGCCACCTTTGAATCGCTGGAAACGTGGGGGTGGGCATTTATTTCACTGGGAACGCCGTGAGTCGCCCAGCGAGTGTGGCCGATGCCGTTGTGGCCTGCCAGGGGATGGGCGCGGAGCTTTTCTTCCAAAGCATCCAAGCGGCCGGCTGCTTTTGTAACTTTTAATACGCCGTCTTCGATGATGGCGATGCCGGCACTGTCGTAGCCGCGATATTCTAATTTTTCAAGTCCCTGAAGAATCCGTTCTTCAGCATTTACTTTGCCGTTAAAGGCGACAATTCCACACATAATATCCTCCTAATCTCGGGAGCTGCCGTATTGATTTTGTGCACAGATTGCTCTGGGTTTTGTACAATACTTAGGTTGCAGACCTATGAAGCATCCGCCGAAAATTTCGATCACTTCATTCCTCGTCCACCTTGAAGGTGCTGGCGCTCATATTCTTCTCCCGCACTAAATTACTAGCGTACATAACTATTATACCATAGCCTTCGGGATTAAGAGAATAGACTCATCTTGACGGACGTATATAGGATTGTTATGATAAAGAGCAGAGAAAGGCAAATATGCCGCAAATACTAGGAGGTAATCATGACTGAAGAAAATAAAGTACTGGCGTCCATTGGACAAATGGACATTCATCAATCCGATGTGGATGCTTATTTAAAGAGCATGAATCCGCAAATGGCCATTCAATTCCAAGGCGAAGAAGGCAAAAAGCATATTTTAGACGAATTGGTTCGTCAAGAGCTTTTGCTTTTGGATGCCCAAGACAGAAAATTGGACGAAGAGGAAGAATTTAAAAAGGTCTTCGCCGATACGAAGAAGTCCCTTTTGAAATCCTACAACTTCTCCAAAACCATTGAAGGCGTGGAAGTGTCTGAAGAAGACATGAAAAAGTATTACGAAGAAAACAAGGATTATTTCAAAAAGCCGGAATCCGTACACGCCGCTCACATTTTAATCGACGACGAAGAAAAGGCCGCCGACCTCGCCAAGCAAGCACGTGAAGGCGCCGACTTTGCCGATCTGGCCAAGGAACACTCTTCCTGCCCCTCCAATCAAAACGGCGGCGACTTGGGTACCTTCGGTCGCGGTCAAATGGTACCGGAGTTCGAGGAAGAAGTTTTCGCCATGGAAGACGGAGAAATTTCCGATCCCGTGAAGACCCAATTCGGTTACCACATTATTAAACGCTTTGAAGGCAGTCCGGAAGAAGCGAAAAGTTTCGACGACGTTCGCGGCGAAATTCAAATGGAACTAACTCGTCAAAAACAACAACAATGCTATTTGGACAAGGTAGCCGAGCTGGAAAAGAAATACAAGGTAGAATACAAATAAAGAAGTGGCTTTGCACTGACCCCCAAAAGTTGGACCAAGAAATCCAACCTTTGGGGGTCTTTTAATGGCAAAATACAGTTATGAATTGAAGAGGAAAATCGTCGAAGAATACTTGTCAGGGAAGACAAGCTATCTCGTCTTAGAAGATAAATATCAGATTGGCGAATCGCAGATCAGACGCTGGGTCAACAATTACAAACATTTTGGCGATGAAGGCTTAATACGCTCTAGAAATAAACGCTCGTACAGTGTAGAGTTTAAGTTAGAAGCCATTACACGTTACGAAACGAGCGAATGTAGTTACCAACAATTGGCCCTTGAACTCGGTTTGACGAATCCGTCCATGATCGCCAAATGGCACAGTCAGTATCGAAAGGAGGGCATTGAGGGGCTGCAATCACATAAGCGAGGGAGACCTGTGACGAAGAAAGACGCCTGCAATCAACCACCGAAGTCTGCAACTAAGAAGGAGCCTCTTGATGCAAGCTCACGTGAGGCATTGGAAAACCGCATCAAAGAATTAGAAGCGGAGAATCGGAGGCTCACCATTCAAAAGATATATCTGGAGGAGCTAAGGAGTTTGGTGAGGGAAGAAAAAATGAGAAAAAGGCGAGGATCGTCGCCAAACTCCGAGAACAATTCCAACTAACAGAGATACTCGCTGCCATCAACTTTCCCAAATCCACCTTTATGTATTGGCAGAAAAAGTGGAGCGAAGAAGACAAAGACCAAGCGTTAAAAGACGAGATCCTCGCCATTCGGCGCGAACACAAAGACTACGGCTACCGCCGGATCCATCTGGAGCTGAAGAACCGGGGCCAAGTGGTAAACAAAAAGAAAGTTCAACGACTGGTTCAAGACATGGGCCTTCAAGTCCACGCCTACGGTAGGAAATACAAGAAGTACAACTCCTACAAAGGCGTCGTCGGCAAAATTAAGAAGAATCGAATCAATCGACGCTTCAACACCTGTATCCCCTACCAAAAAATTACCACCGACACCACAGAATTCAAATACTACATCGAAGATCAAACCGGGAAACTTCAAACAAAGAAACTCTATCTCGATCCATATATGGACATGTACAATCTGGAAATCATCAGCTACGTCCTCTCCGACCAACCCAACGGCGTCACCATGCTACGAGGCTTAGAAGAAGCCATCGAACGAACCAACGGTTGCCCCTACCGGCGCACCTTCCACTCCGATCGTGGTTGGGGCTACCAAATGACCGCCTATCAAGCCATGCTGAAAAAGCATCACATCTTCCAGAGCATGTCGAGAAAAGGCAACTGCTACGACAACGCACCCATGGAAAACTTCTTTAGTGTGCTGAAAAGAGAAATCTACGACGGTTACGTCTACCGAAGCCGGCAAGAACTCGTGCGGGCGATCGAACGTTTTATCCGCTACTACAACAACGATCGAATCAAAGAAAAGTTGGGTGGCTTGAGTCCGAAGCAATACCGTGAACGAATGAAATCCGCATAGAACGAATGTTATGTAAAACAAAATCGAGCAAGCGAAATGCTTACTCGATTAAGTCCAACTTTATGGGGTCACTCTACTTCGGCCGCTTTTTTATTGCCTTTGAAAAGAAAAACATATTTTCAAACCTTTAATTCACAGGCGATGCCGAGGGCAAAGAGCGAAGCCTGAATCGTTTTCCGACTTTGTTCTGTGTTATACTAGAGGTTAAGTCAGGGGGAAGATATGGAACTGGATTTATTTAATTTTATCGACCGCTCCATCGAGCTGTTGAACAATAAATACGATCACATAGCGGAGCTTGAGAACGAGCTCGAAAACTTTTTCGAAATGGAATTTATGGAAAACGACCGTTTTCTCGCGGTCAATTCCCGAATTAAATCGCCAAACTCTCTGCGGGAAAAAATTATTCGCAACAGCCTTTACATGCGTTACGACGATCCGTCGAAAATGCTTCGGAACATGCAGGACATTATCGGCCTTCGAATCGAATGTCGCTTTACCGATGACGAGGCGGCTATCTACCGCGCCATTAAGGATTTGTTTTACATTCCCGTGGAAGACGGCTACTATCGCTCGCCGACTCACAAGGGCATTTTCCTCGATATGGAAACGGCCCAGCCCATGATACAGAAAAACGGATTCGGCATTTATAAAATCGACGGCATTATTAAAGACGGCGACGAAAACATAAATTTCGAACTGCAGATCAAGTCCCTGGTCAATGTCTTCTGGGGCGAAATCGACCACAAGGTCCTGTACAAGAACTACAACTACATGCTCACGGAAGAATTTTTCCGGGACATTATGCACTCCATCAAGGACAATCTGTCCATGATCGACAGGCAGTTGAGGATTCTTTATGAGCACGTTAACGACATGGACTCCTCGGCGGCCTACAGCAATCACAAACAGGTGAAGAGCCTGTTGTCGAAAATCATTCACGACATTTTCGTCGGAAACATTCGAAAAGAGCTGGGCTTCGTCGTGGACTTTAACGAAACCTCGGACATTATCGTGGATTACCTGGATTACAAATGCCAGGAGCTCTTGGATTATAACGAAGGGGAAAACTTCATTCGCCTTTTGAACCGCATCAATCACATCGACCAGCGAGGCTTCAAAGTGTCCGAGAGCGTGGTCTTCGATCGCAAGCCGAGCTTTACCACGGACTTTACCGAACGGGTGGGCCGGGCGGTTTACGCCGTCATGCCGCGGGAGTTCGGATGGAATTTGTTTTTTAAGATCATTGCCGTCATCGAGCAGTCTGAACCCCGAATCGACTTCGAAGAGTTTTTCCGCTATCTGGAAAGTCTCTTGGTAAACATGGTATCGAGAGAAGTAGATTCCAGAGGTTTTTCCGAGGAGGAATACCAAGTCCTCGTGGATTTCGTCTTGGACTGCTACGCCACCATGGTGGAAAAAGATCCTTCCATGAACCATATGATCAGCAAGTACTACGGATTGAGCAATCACTCCATATCTCAAGTCTTTCGAAATATCGACTCCTTCGAGGATTTTCAGGAAAACAAATCGCGCATCGAGCGTTTGCTAAACAGTTAGGAGGGAGCATGGCGGAAATTATTTTGGCCGGCGGCTGTTTTTGGGGCGTGGAAGAATATTTTCGTCGAACGAAAGGCATTACGTCGACTTTGGTGGGCTATGTCAATTCCGATATCCCGAATCCCACCTACGAAGACCTGTGCTACGGCAAGAGCAAGGCGGCGGAAGGTGTCATCATCGAATTCGATGACGACGTTATTTCCAGGCAGGAAATCGTCGATTTGTTTTATAAAATCATCGACCCCTACAGCTATTTTCGCCAGGGAAACGACGTGGGGCGGCAGTACCGCACCGGCCTCTACTATCGACCGGGCGACGAGGCGCTGAAGGCCTTTTACGAAGAGGATAGACAGAGGCGGCAAAAGGATTCTGCGCGTAAGATTTGGGTAGAGGTGGAGGCTCTTCAAAACTTCACCGAGGCGGAGGAATACCATCAAAAGTACTTGGTGAAAAACCCCGGCGGTTATTGCCACATTCCTTTGCCTAAGAAAAGCGAAAACTAATGACGGAACGGTGCATTTCGTGTAATATAAAGGAGAGGTGATATTGTGATAAAAGGTTTAACCGGCGACTTCCCGGTATTGAAGTACTTTGCTGAAATTACGGACATTCCCAGATGCAGCAAAGAAGAAGAAAGAATCAGCAATTACTTGGTAGCATGGGCAAAAGAACGGAACCTCGAGGTCATTCAAGACAAAGAGAACAACGTCATCATTAAGAAGCCCGCGTCCAAGGGCTACGAAAATGAGCCCACCGTCATTTTACAAGGCCACATGGACATGGTCTGTGAAGCGGTGAAAGGCCACGAACACAATTTCTGTTGTGACCCCATTGAAGCGGTCGTGGAAGGCGATCGGATCATTGCCAAGAACACCACATTAGGCGCCGACGACGGCATTGCCGTGGCCATGATGCTGGCGATTTTAGACGGCGATTACGAACATCCCGCTTTGGAATGCTTGATCACCACGGACGAAGAGACCGGCATGACCGGAGCTCACACCCTCGACGGGAAGCTCCTCGAAGGCCGTACCTTGATCAACATCGACTCGGAAGAAGAAGGCATTATTACCGTGGGCTGTGCCGGCGGTTTGGTGTCCAATATTGTTTTTGAAAAATCCTTCAAAGCACCGGAAAAAGACGTCTTCCTTCAACTGGACTTCGGCGGATTCCGCGGCGGCCACTCCGGCGCGGACATCGACGACGAACGGGGCAACCCCATTCTTTTACTGGCGCGGATGTTAAGAGAAGTGTCCTTCGAACACGATTTCGAATTGGTTGACTTCTCCGGCGGATCCAAGCCCAACGCCATCCCCAGAGATGCCGAAGCCATTATCGGCGTCGACTCCAAAGATGTGGACGCTGTAAAAGAAGCCTTAAATCGCTCGGCCGACACGATTCTTAAGGAATTCGTCGCCACGGACCCCAACGGCAAGCTGAGTATTGTCGATGCCAAGGCCGACAAGGTCCTCACCCCGGAAGTAGCCGACGGCATCATTAACTACCTGTTATTGGCACCCAACGGCGTCAACACCTTCAGCAAAAAAATCGAAGGCTTGGTTGAATCTTCCACCAATGTGGGCGTCGGCGCAAGCAACGACGAAAAGGTGGTTTTCACCATGCAAATCCGCAGCGATGTGGAAAGCAAGATTCATTTTATCGCTTTGAAAAACCGCATGGCCGGCGAAGTCAACGGCGGTAAATACGAAGAACAATCTTCCTACGCCGCATGGGAATATGCGGAAGAATCGCCGCTACGCGACAAAGCCGTCAAACTATGGAAAGAAATCACCGGAGAAGAAGCCACGGTAGAAATGATTCACGCCGGTTTGGAATGCGGCATTTTGCAAGATGCCATCGGTCATATGGATATGATTTCCATTGGCCCCGACATGGAAGGCGTGCATGCACCGGGAGAAAATCTATCCATTTCTTCCACGAAGCGAGTCTTCGACTACCTGATTAAACTGTTAAACACGAAAGGATAAATATGAGCCACGATCACAATCACGAACACGATCACGAACATGAACACGAGGAGATGGACGTCATCACCCTGACTTTAGAAGACGACAGCGAAATGGACTGTGCCGTCATCGGCGTCTTTCCCTACGAAGAAAAAGACTACATCGCCTTATTGCCCTTAAAGGACGACGAGGTCGATGAAGACGCTTCCGTTTTACTTTACGAATACACGGAGCTTGAAGAAGGCGAATTGGAATTGGTCTTTATAGAAGACGAAGACTTTTTCAACGAAGTGGCCGACGAATTCGAACGCCTCTATGCGGAAGAAGTAGAAGACCAAGGAGTCTAAAATTACGGAACAATTACCTTATCGAAGCTTCAGCGTTTATGCCAATCAAACCTTCGGCATGAAAGTGTACAAGGTGCCCATTCACCTGAAGGGAAGCTGTCCCAATCGCGACGGCACAGCAGGCGTGGGCGGCTGCATTTTCTGCGGCGAAGAAGGGGGAAGCTTCGAATGGATTCACGGAAGCATCGGCGAACAATTTAAAGAAAATAAAGAGCGCATGAAGGCCCGGTACAATGCCCGGGGCTTCATCGCCTATTTTCAAAATTTTACCGGCACCTACCTTCCCTTGGAAGAATTTAAAGAAAATTTAAAGGCGGTGGCCACGGAAGACATCCTCGGCGTTTCGATTTCCACTCGGCCCGATTGTGTCGACGACAGTTATTTAGAAGCGGCGAAAGAAATCTTTCCCGACAAAGTCATTACCTTTGAATTGGGTCTGCAATCGGCGAATGAAAAGACCCTGGCCCTGATCAATCGTGGGCATGGTGTCGACGTTTTTATCGATGCCGCCAAGCGCATTAAGAAAAAAGACCTTCGCCTTTGTGTTCATATGATTTTGGACCTCCCCTGGGACAGTCGCGAAGACGTGATCCGAGGTGCGAAGCTTTTGGCTGATGTGGGCGTCGACGAGGTGAAGATCCACAATCTTTACGTGGCGAAGCTCACCAAGCTCGCCGACATGTATGAATCCGGCGAATTCGTTCCCCTTCCCATGGAAGAATTTATGGAGCGGGTGATTCTGTTTTTGGAACACTGCCCGCCGGAGATGGTGGTTGGCCGCCTCTTAGGCCGTGCGCCTGAAGACGACGTGCTCTTCGCCAATTGGAACAGAAGCTGGTATTATATTCGGGACGAAATTATTCGTCGAATGAATGAGGAGAATCGGCCGCAAGGTCACTTCTATAGAAAATAGAGAAAGGATGATCACAATGATTCATTACATTTTAGGAGCAAAAGGCGCAGGAAAGACGAAATGGTTAATCGACCACGCCAACGAAGATCACGAAGGCGGCAACGGCAATATCGCTTTTGTCGAAGTCGACGACGATCACATTTTCAGCTTAGATTACAATGTGCGCTTAATTAATGCCACGGAATACGACTTGACGACCCTGGATGAATTCTACGGCTTCTTATGCGGTATGTTCGCCATGGACTACGACTTGCAAAAAGTTTATGTCGACGGCATGTACAAAGTCGTAGATCTTTCCATCGACGACTTGGTTGATTTGGCGAAACGTTTGGAAGCCCTGGGCATGGAAAACCGCGAAATTTACATCAATGTAAACTACGTTGAAGCTGACTTCCCGGCAGAATTAAAAGAGTACGCACTGGAAGTATCTTTAGAAGGCTAAGGATTTGACAGGGGATCGGAATGAAAGCAAATAAAACAATTATTCGAATCATCGCAGTGGTTTTATGCGTTGCCATGGTGTTGCCGGTAATAATCAATGCAATCTTTTGACGACGGCTTAAAGATGGAACCCATTTGCGACGAATGGTTCCGGCACTTTATGGAAAGGCGTAGCGCGCTGATCCGCGCTTACGAGCGAGGGGATTTAAATAAAAAGGAATTTCTGCAGTCGAATTTAAAAGACATGCACAATAGTAATGTGCGCCCTTTTTTACTTATCGACCGCTTGGAAAAAGGCATCTTTAACTACCAGTATTACAATGCCCTTGCTAAAAGCTATCGCATGGAGGCGCGCCGCTTGAAGGGGCGCCAAAAATGCAATCGCGAGTACAGCCGCTGCCTTTCAATGGCCGAAAAATATTACGGGAAAAAAGACGATACGATACTTGAGATTTTGAATTTCGTCGATTGTAAAAATGTGTACGCCTATTTCGTGCACTGCGACGGAAAAAAACTTCAGGACCGCCTGTTTGAAATCGTCTTTATCGAATACCCGGAGTATATTTTGCATTCCACATCCCGAGAGATTTACCGGTATTTGCTCGACCGCAATATTTTCAAGGAAGAAAAGATGCGGTCTAAAATCGAGATGTACATTAACGACAGGTACTGAGCCAAAGAAGGAGGCAAGGTTTGGAATACAATCATCTGAAACAATCGGATCCGGCGATTTTTGAGCTGATCCAAAAAGAAATCCATCGTCAGCAAAGTCACATCGAGCTGATCGCATCGGAAAATTTTGTCTCCCGCAGCGTCATGGAAGCCATGGGATCGCCTTTAACCAATAAATATGCCGAAGGCCTTCCCGGCGCACGCTATTACGGCGGCTGTGAAGTGGTGGATGAAGTGGAGCAATTGGCCATCGATCGCTTTAAGGCCCTTTACGGTGCCGATCATGCCAATGTTCAGCCCCACAGCGGCGCCAATGCCAATATGGCCGTGTACCTGGGCCTGTTGAAGCCGGGCGAAAGAATGCTGGGCATGAATTTGAGCCAAGGCGGTCACTTGTCCCACGGTAGCCCGGTGAATATTTCCGGTAAATATTTCGACGTGGTGGCTTACGGCGTGGACAAGGAAACCGGCCGGATCGACTATGACGCCTTTGAAGATGCAGTAAAGAAGTACGAGCCCAAGCTGGTCATTGCCGGCGCTTCGGCTTATCCGAGAAAAATCGACTTTAAGTGCATGGCTGAGGTCGTGAAGGCGAGCGGCGCCTACTTTATGGTCGATATGGCTCACATTGCAGGACTTGTGGCCACAGGCTATCACGAAAATCCCGTGCCCTATGCCGACGTGGTGACCACCACGACACACAAAACCCTGCGCGGTCCCAGAGGCGGTGCCATTCTCTGTACGGAAGAGCTGCACAAAACCATCGACAAGGCCGTGTTCCCCGGACTGCAAGGCGGCCCACTTGAACACGTGATTGCGGCAAAAGCCGTATCCTTCCACGAAGCGGCTCAGCCCGACTTTAAGGTATATTGCAAGCAGATCATCGACAATGCCAAGGCCATGGAAAAAGTCTTTTTGGAACAAGGCGTGGATTTGGTATCCGGCGGCACGGACAATCACTTGCTGCTCTTGGATCTTCGCTCCCTAAAGATCACCGGGAAAGAAGCGGAAAAGCTTTTAAACGACAGCGGCCTCGCCGTCAATAAAAACATGATTCCCTACGATCCCGAAAAGCCCATGGTAACCAGCGGCATTCGCATCGGTACCCCGGCGATTACCACCCTGGGCGCCAAAGAAGAAGACGCGGCCTATGTGGCACAAATTATGGTGGACCTGCTGAAAAAAACCATTTCGGAAGACGAAGCAAAAAACAGGGTAAGGATTTTTTGCGAAAAATTCCCCCTTTACAAATAACGGGAGAAGGACTCGAAAGAGTCCTTTTCTAATATGACGAGAGGAGGCGCCATGAACCCATATGAAATCGACATCGTTCATAAAGCATTAAACACGATTCGTTCCGTGGATCCCGGGTCCATCGGCGAAGAGCTGGAAATCGAAGCCGGCGACCGACTCATCGCCATTAATGACAGGGAAGTGCGGGATGTCATCGACTATCGCTACGAATCGGCCAACGAGTACATCACCTTGACCATAGAGAAACAGGACGGAGAGCTGATCCTTTACGATATCGAAAAGGACGTGGAAGAATCCGTGGGATTAAATTTTGTAACGCCTTTGTTGGACAAGCAAAAGACCTGCTCCAATCGCTGTCTGTTTTGCTTTATCGATCAAATGCCGCCGAATATGCGGGACAGTTTATACATTAAAGATGACGACTCCCGGCTTTCATTCCTTCAGGGCAATTACATTACCCTGACCAATATAAAAAAAGAAGACTTCGATCGCATGATCGCCTATGGCTTGAGCCCCATTAATGTGTCGGTTCACGCCACCAATCCCGAGCTGCGGGTGAAGCTTTTGAAAAATCCTTCGGCGGGAAAGATCATGGAAGACATGAAGCGCCTGGCACGTGCGGGGATCGTCATGAACGCGCAGATCGTCCTCTTGCCCAATGTAAACGACGGCGAGGAATTGAAGCGAACCCTGCGGGATTTGGCATCTCTTATGCCGCAGGTGGCCTCCGTGGCCATGGTGCCCGTGGGCCTATCCAAGTATCGAGATCATTTGCCGAAGCTTGCGCCCTATACTAAGGAAGAGGCGCGAGAGGTCATCGCCATTGCCGAGGCCTTCGGAAAAGAGATGCTGGAAAAATGTGGCCGCCACTGGGTCTATGCCTCCGACGAATTTTATCTCATCGCCGAAAAGGATCTGCCGGAAGCGGAATTTTACGACGGCTATCCCCAGTACGAAAACGGCGTGGGGCTTATGCGCTCTTTCTTTGAGGAATTTAAGGAAGCTCTGGATGAAGCTGAGGGCGACTACCATTCGAAGATCACCTTGGCCACCGGAGAGTATGCGGCGCCCTTGTTTCGGTCCATGGCGGAGATGATAGGCGAAAAGTTTCCCGGCATTCATCTCGACGTGGTCACCGTAAAAAACGACTTTTTCGGTGACACGGTGAAAGTGGCGGGGCTCTTGACGGCGGAGGATGTGATCCGTCAATTGAAAGGTAAAATCCACGATGCTATAATGTTACCTATGTCTATGTTCCGAAGCGACCGTCCCATTACATTGGACGATGTGACGGTGGACGCTTTGGAAGAAGAATTAGGTGCGAAAATTATTACCGTAAGCAACAATGGCGGTGAATTTTTACAAAAATGTTTGGAGGTGCGTCCTGTTGAATAGACCGGTCGTCTGTATTATAGGTCGTCCCAATGTAGGGAAGAGTACCTTATTTAATGTGCTGACCCGCTCGAAAATATCCATTACAGAGGATACGCCGGGCGTGACGCGGGACAGAATCTATGCGAAGGCCACGTGGCTGGATCACGAATTTACTTTAATCGACACGGGCGGGCTGGATCCTTCCAGTGGCGAGACCTTTATGCCCGAAATCATGGCTCAGGCGGAAGTGGCCGTGGAAAACGCGCAGATTATTTTATTTGTCGTTGACGGTAAGGAAGGCTTGACCAATGTGGACCGCGAGGTAGCGGCCTATATTCGCAAGAGCGGAAAGGAAGCCCTGCTCGTCGTAAACAAAATGGATGCCAAGGAATCAAAAGATCATCTCTACGATTTCTATGAGCTGGGCCTGGGCGAGCCCTACGTCATCAGTGCCGAGCAGTCCCGAGGCATCGGCGACTTACTCGATGCCACGGTAGCCTCCTTTCCCAAAGGAGAAGAAGACGATTTTCGCGACGAAATCAAAGTGGCCTTTATCGGCAAGCCCAATGCCGGCAAATCTTCCTTGGTGAATCGCATTTTAGGGGAAGAGCGATCCATCGTCACGAACATTCCTGGCACGACCCGGGACTCCATTCACTCGTTTTTTGAATATGAAGATACGGATTACGTCCTAATCGATACGGCGGGACTGAGAAAGCGCAAGAAGATCAACGAAAAAGTGGAACGCTACTCCGTGGTGCGCACCTTACGAAGCATCGAGCTCGCCGACGTGTGCGTGCTTTTAATCGATGCCACGGAAGGCGTCAGCGAACAGGATTCCAAAATCGCCGGCTATGCCCACGACAATAAGAAGGCCATGATCATCGCCGTGAACAAGTGGGATGCTATCGAAAAAGAAACACGGACCATGAAGCAATTTGAAGAGGCCATTCGCAGGGAGCTGCCCTTCTTAAATTACGCGCCCATGATTTTCATTTCCGCACTAACGGGCTCTCGGGTGGACAAACTGTTGAATATGATTCACGTGGTCAACAATAATTACTCCCTTCGGATTCAGACAGGGGTTTTAAACGACATTATGAACCGCGCCGTGTTAATGAATCAGCCCCCTTCCGACAAGGGCAAGCGGGGAAAACTTTACTACGCGAGCCAAGTGTCGGCGAGACCGCCGAAAATCGTCTTGTCCGTAAACGACAAAGAGCTGTTCCACTTTACCTATCTGCGGTATTTGGAAAACCAAATTCGCGCCTCTTATCGCTTTGACGGCGTGCCCATTATCATGGAGTTGAAAAATCGATGAAAACTTTCCTCGTTCTCTTAGGCTGCTACCTCGTGGGCTCCGTTTCCGGCGCCTATATTTTGAGTCGCATCTTTCGCCACAAAGACATTCGCGACGAGGGAAGCGGCAATGCGGGAACCACCAATGCCATACGGGTCATGGGGAAAAAGCTGGGTTACGCCACCTTCGCCATCGACGTGGTCAAAGGCGCAGTGGCCATGGCTTTTCTCGCGCCCATGCTGGACGAATCCATGCGGTTCTTTGCCGGCCTCTTTGTCGTCCTCGGTCACGACTTTCCCTTTTACCTCGGGTTTCGCGGCGGCAAAGGCATAGCCACAACCTTCGGTTCCTGGGGCGTCGTCGAGCCTGTCAGTACGGCGATCGGTGCCCTATGTGGATTCGTCGCGGCAAAGACGACGAAGTATGTCAGCGTCGGCTCCTTGACTTTTTTAAGCATAAGCTCCGTGGCCATGCTCGTTTTATATGGCAGGGACCCGAGCAATGGGTTGGCCGTTCTTTTGGTTTGGCTTTTAGGTTTTGTTCGACATAAAGATAATCTGATTCGCCTGAAAGAAGGCAGAGAAAATAGAATCGGAGGGAGATAAGTTGAAGATCGGAATCATCGGTTGCGGCAGTTGGGGAAGCGCCATTGCCAATCTTCTGGCCACCATCGGCCACGAAGTCCATATGTATACTCAAAGCGAAGAGCAGTATGAGCGGATTCGAAGCGTCGGGGACAATCCCGGCTATTTGGAAGATTTCAAATTCCATCCGTCCATAGAAATCCATCTTTCCATTGAAGAGGCCATCGACGGGGCCGACGGCATCGTCCTCGCCGTGCCCACGGCGGCGATTCGCTCCTGTCTGGAAGACATTGCCCGCGTAGGGACCGAGGCACGGATCATCAATCTGGCCAAGGGCTTGGAACAAGGCAGTCACTTGCGCCTGTCACAAGTGGCGAAAGAAGTGTTGCCCCATGCACCCTATATCGTTTTATCCGGGCCATCCCATGCGGAAGAGGTGGCGAAGCTTATGCCTACCACCGTATTGGTCTGTGCGGAAGATAAAGAAGACGCCTTGTGGGCGCAAGATTTATTTACCCACGACAGTTTCCGCGTCTATGTTCAAGACGATATGATCGGCGTGGAAATGGGCGGAGCTCTTAAAAACATTATCGCCCTCGGCGCCGGTCTATCCGACGGATTGGGCTACGGTGACAATGCCAAGGCGGCCCTGATGACCCGGGGACTCACGGAAATTCAGCGTCTGGGTATCGCCCTCGGCGCAAAGCCCGTTACCTTTCAAGGCCTTTCCGGCATCGGCGATTTAATCGTCACCTGCACCAGCGTTCACAGCAGAAATTGGCGCTTCGGAAATATGATCGGCAAGGGTACGGCGCCGGAAGATGCCATCGAGAAGGTGGGCATGGTGGTGGAAGGGTATAAGACCACCAAGGCCTGCTACGAATTGGCAGAGGAGCTAGGCATCGAAATGCCCATTACGGAAAAACTTTACGACGTCTTGTACCGCTCGGCGGATCCGAGACAGGCAGTGCTGGATTTAATGCAGCGCCCGAATAAACACGAAAACGAGAAGATCTTTCTACTATGACACAAGGCTCGAATGTTCGAAACAAAATTCGACGTCGACAGAATCGAAAGAGGAAGCGCAGACGGCTGCTGCTTCTGATTCCTTTGCTGTTGATCCTGCTGGGCGGCGTCTATTCCGTTTACGACCGCCTGGTTTTTGCGCCCAAAACCGCAAAGCCCACGGAAATTCAATTTCGCGACGTGGCCGAGGGTGAGGGCTATCTGCTCTTTGACGAAGAGACGGTCTTTACCAAGGCCGGCGGCACCGCCGTGTACAATGTGCGTGAAGGCAAGAAGGTGCCCAAGGGTTTTCGCGTGGCGGATATTAATGTCATGAACGACAATTCCAAGGTAAAGGATCAGCTTATACGGATCCAGGCGGCCATCGATTTTAAAAACGACCGCACCTCGGAAAAATCCAAAGATACGGTGGACGAAGAATATGAAAACGTCATTCGAAACATTCAGCGCTTTATTCGAGATGAAGATTACGAGAAGCTCGTCTCGTCGATCAATACCTTGGATTTAAGTACGAAACACACGGTCAATGTGTCGGAACTGAATGAGCTGTTAAAGCTTTCCATTCCCGCATTGGAAGAGCAGAAAGACGTGTTGACGGAAAGGATCGCCTCCACCAGCGCCGATTACACGGCGCCGACCTCCGGAATCATCAGTTATACATTTGACGATTTAAAAAAAGACCTGTCTCTGGAAAATGATGATGAAACCTTCACCCGCTCTTACTTAAAAGCCGTGGACGTGGCGCCGCTTACTCGGGGTAAAAACCACGTGAAAGAAGGTCAGGCCTTTTTCCGCTCCATATGCGACACGCGATACAAAATCGCCCTACCCATTGACGACGAGCGCCTGGTCAAAGACCAAATCAAACAAAACGTCACTGTGCGCATCGGAAAAGTTTATACTCAGGCGCAGGTGGAAAAAGTGCTTCGCGACGAAAAGGGCGCCGTGGTAATATTAAACTTGCAAGACAAATTGCAGGAAGTTTACACGCCCAGGCGACAAAAGATTACAATAATTAAAAGTCAATCCAGGGCGTTAAAAATTCCCACGACGGCCATCGTCAAGGGAAAGCACGGCGAGGACGGCGTCTATGTAGACGAGATACGCCGCTTTGTCTCCTTTGTGCCCGTGCGGGTCCTTTCCGTTCGCGGTAAGGACGCCTATATCAGCATGGGCGGCGAGGACGCCACGATTAAAAATAAACAAGGCAAGTATGTGACCACGGTTCAGCCCAACGACGACGTCATCGTCGAGCCGAAAAAAGTGGAAAAGAACAAGATAGTCTATTGATCCGAGGAGGTGCGTATGTCGACGATCGGCGACGAATTGTCCCGCGTGCGAGAGGAAATTGAAGAAGCCAGGCGCCACAGTTTGACGGGAGAGCCCGTTCAACTTATCGCCGTAACGAAAACTCACGGCGTCGATAGCATCGAAGAAGCCCTTCGACACGGGGTGACGGATATAGGCGAAAACAAAGTCCAGGAGCTTACGAAAAAAATTGATGTCCTGAAAGACCGTGTTCGTTATCATATGATTGGAAACTTGCAGTCAAATAAGGTAAAATATATCTACAAAGATGTCGTTTTAATCCATTCACTGGACAGATCGTCCTTGGCGAAGGAAATTCAAAAACGAGGATGCGAATCGGATCACGTGGTCCATTGTTTATTGGAAGTAAATATAGCCGATGAGGCGTCGAAAGGCGGCCTGGCCTACGATCAGGTTCTGCCATTTCTTGAATCCGTCATCGACTACTCCCACTTGAAAGTCGACGGGTTGATGACCGTCGCCCCCAATGTGCAGGACGAAGCTTACTTAAGGCAACTCTTTAGAAAGATGATGGCTTTAAAAGAAGATATCGCCGGCCGCCACTACGAGGGCGTAGACATGACCCATATGTCCATGGGAATGAGTCAAGACTTTCACATCGCCATTGAAGAAGGCGCAAATATGGTACGCGTAGGCAGTCGCATTTTCGGTGCACGACAATATTAAGGAGGATAACATGGCAGATTTTGGTAACAAATTAAAAAGGGCGTTCGGCTTCGGTGAAGATTACGAATACGACGACGAGTACGATTACGCGGAAGACGACGGTTTTCAAACGACGGAAGTCGAACCGATTACCACGACGCACTCTCACAAACCCGTCTCCCCTCGCAGAAAAGACAATGGCAATGTGTTGAGCATTCAAACGAAAGCCGCTATGGTCATTACCATTCACGAACCCTTGAGCTACGACGAATCTCCGAAAATCGTAGACGACTTAAAGGAAAACAAGGCCGTGGTCTTGAACTTCGAACAATTGGATTTAGATGTAAAGCGGGAAATTTTTGATTTCGTCAACGGCGCCCTTTACGCCGTCGAAGGCAAGATTCAAAAAGTCAACAAAGACATCTTCATCCTCGCTCCGGCAAATATCGCCATCGACGGGTTGAAGGAAGAATTACAAAACTCGGGCATCTTTCCTTGGTAAAGAGCCTTCGGAAGGATGAACTCCTTCGACACATACGAGAGCCAGAAAAAATCACTATGCTGCGCCACGTTCTGGATTTACCGGAAATCTGTTCGAGAAATTACAGGGCGACAGCTAGTGATTTTTTAGACCCTTATGAACTGTCCCTGGTCACGTCATTGGCCGTTCATTTTCCCTCGGTAGAAACTTTTATTTTTCCAGAGGGGAATTGGGAGCGAAAAATCGTCGTCTTCGCACCCTACGACGTGGAGGACGAATTTCTATCCGCCTTTCATTTGGAAGGCGCAGAGCCCATGGACCACAGGCAGGTGCTGGGTTCTATTTTGGGACTGGGCATCGAACGCAGCAAAATCGGCGACATTACTACCTTCGGCGACGAGGCCTATGTCATCGTCAAAAAAGAGATCGCAAACTTCCTCGCGGTAAATTTAAGAAAAATCGGATCCGCACCCATTCGTCTCAGAGAAATCGCCGCGGAAGCTGTGCCGGAAGCGGATGAGGATTGGGTCGAGTCCGCCGCCGTGGTCTCTTCCATGCGGCTGGATTCCGTGGTTCGCGCCGTGACCCACAAGTCCCGGGACGAGGTGAAGGGACTGATTTCAAAGGGATTGATTAAAATCAATTTTAGGCGGGCGGAAAAGCCCCACGAAATCATTGCCGGCGGAGATTTGTTGTCCGTGCGCGGTTTCGGTCGCATTAAAATCTTCGAGCCTTTGTACGAAACAAAAAAGGGCAAAGTGCGCTTTCGTTACGGAACTTTAGACGGCAGATAGGAGTTTTATGATTACACTTATTATTATTTTACTTATCGCCTTGGATCAGATCAGTAAACTGGTCGTCTTGAAACAATTGGCGGACGGCACGGTGGTGGATATTATTCCGGGTTTTTTCCGCCTGTTCTATGTGGAAAACCGCGGCGCCGCCTTCGGTATATTGCAGGAAGGCCGCCCGCTTTTTATCGTGATCACATTGGGGGTCATCGCCTTTTTGCTTTACGGCATTTATTTTAAGCGGGACGAGGTGAAGGGCATGCTTCGCGTGGCCTTAGTTTTGATTCTCGCCGGCGCCGTGGGCAACTTTATCGACCGGTTGCGCCTGCATTTCGTTGTAGACTTTTTGTCTTTCCGCTTTTTCGGACACGACTTCGCCGTCTTTAATTTGGCCGACGCCATGATCGTCGTGGGCACGATTCTCTTAATGGTTCACGTCTTTATCGGCGATGAAAAGAGCAGCCATGCTTCATAAATTTGTTGCGGAAGCCGGCGGAGGTCGCCTGGATAATTTTTTAGCCGACGCCATGGAAATGAGCCGCTCTCAAGTAAAAAAAGCCGTGGACGATGGCCGGGTGACGGTGAACGGCAAGGGGGAGAAGGCGGGTTATAAGCTGCAAGAGAAGGACGAGATCGCTTTCGAAGAAGAAGCCCCTTATGTCCTTGAGGCGAAATACGTGCCCTTCGATGTGCTCTATGAAGACGAGCACCTGGCATGTATCGACAAGCCCTACGGTCTGGTCGTCCATCCCGGAGCGGGCCGTGAGGAAGAGACCTTGGTTCACGGGCTCTTGGACCGATTCGATCATTTAGCTCAGGGAAGTGACCCTCTGCGCCCGGGCATCGTCCATCGCCTGGACAAGGACACCTCCGGCGTCATGGTGGTGGCGAAGACCGACGAGGCATATGAAGCCTTGGTGGAAGCCTTTCAAGAGCGGCGGGTGGAAAAGACCTATTACGCCGTTTGCCGCGGCGTGATTCGCCAAAAAGGCATCATCGATACGCCCATCGGCAGGGATCCGAAAAACCGCATTCGCATGGCGGCGGGGGTCTATCCGTCGAAAGAAGCGCTGACGGAATATACGCCCGTCCTCGCCTTTCGCGACTCCACTCTAATTCGCGTCGCCCTTCACACGGGCAGGACCCATCAAATACGGGTACATATGGCATCCGTGGGCCATGGCCTCTTGGGGGATCCCCTGTACGGCGCGAAGAACGACAGGGAGAAGGCGCTCTTGCTTCACAGTTATCGCCTGGCCTTTTCCCATCCGGTGACGGGTGAGGCCGTCATCGCCATATCGAAACTTCCCGAGCGCATGCTCGCTTACATTCGAAAGGAGAGAGGAGATCGATGCACAAGATTTTAGATGCCCTGGCCATGAAACGTGCCACGGCGCGGATCGCCAATGAAATTATCGAGCGCAACAAGGGCCTGGACGACGTGGTTCTCATCGGCATCGTGACGCGGGGCGAATTTTTTGCCCGACGCCTTCAGGAAAAAATGGAAGAGATCGAAGCCACTACCGTCCCGGTCTATGCCTTAAACCCGAGCTTCTTTCGAGACGATCGCCGGGAAGAGGCCTTTATGCCCATGGAATTTATGGGGAAGATCGACGGCAAGCGGGTGGTTCTCGTAGACGACGTGCTCTATACGGGGCGAACGGTGCGGGCCGCTATGGACGCCCTTATGGTCAAGGACCGACCGAAACAGGTGCAGCTGGTGGGTCTCATCGACCGGGGTCACAGAGAGCTGCCCATTCGCGGCGACTTTATCGGAAAGAACGTGCCTACGGCTCAATCGGAAAAAATCATCGTGCACTTTACGGAATGTGACGGCGAAGATGCCGTTTACGTGTCGGAATAAAAAACCCGGCGGCTTAATTATACTTAGCCGTCGGGAATTTTTTTGTTTTATAAAAGATCGATGCGCGCCTCGCGGGGCGTTCGATTCGACATAAAGACCTCGTCGATGGCACGGACGATGGCGCAGCGTACATCTTCAGACTTGGTGATGGTCATGGTCTCAGAAACGCCGGTGCAGTAGTTGACCACGTGGCAAATATTGGCGTAATGCAGGCCCAATTCCCGCGCAAGCACCACCTCGGGCACATTGGTCATACCCACCACGTCGCCTCCGATGGAAGCGTAAAATTTTATTTCCGTGCGGGATTCGAAGCGGGGGCCCTCCGTGGACACGTAAACGCCGCGGGGAAGTGTTTTGCCGAATGCCTTTTCAAATTCCCTATTTAATGTTTCGTCATAGGGCGCGTCCATGGCGATATGCTTGGCAAATTCATGATCTCCGTCGTAAAATGTATTGGCACGGGTTTTCGTAAAATCCAAAAAGTCGTCGCACAAGAGGACGGTGTCGGGGCCGTAAGTTTTTTTCAAGCTGCCCACGGCGCTGATGCCGTAAACTTCCGTGACGCCGATTTCCTTCAACGCCCAAATATTTGCCCGATAGGGCACCTTATGGGGCGGGATCGTGTGGTCCGTGCCATGGCGCGAGACGAAGACATAGGGCTTGCCTTCGGGATAAATAAGCTTGGCGTCGCCGTAGGGCGTGGAAAAAATTTCTTCTTTGGCGGGAGAGAAGGGCGCTTCAAAACCCGTACCGCCGATGATTCCGTAATGCATGATAACCTCGTTTCTCTTTGATGATTATGGTACTATTATACATGGAAAGTGAGGGACGTATGCATTTTGATGAAGATTTAGCTTACATGCTTCAGGCAGAGCATGTGGCCTATTATAAAGACGGCGCGGTCAATATCTTGGATCGGCGCATTTACCCGGTGCGTGTGGAGTACGTACGCTGTGAAAGCCACGTTCAAGTGCGCGACGCCCTGCGTGCCATGGTCACGCAATCGGCGGGGCCTTACACGGCGGCGGCTATGGGCATGGCCCTTGCCGCATATGAAGCGCGGGATTTAAAGGGCGAGAAGCGTCTTCGGTACTTAGAAGAGGCGGCGGAGGTACTGGCAAACGCCCGTCCGACCACGGCGAATCGCATGGCGCAGGTGACGAAGGGTGCCTTGGCAGTGGCGAAGGAGCATATCGACGACGGGGACTTGGATTTAATTTTGCGGGATCACGCCCTGCACTCCATGGAGAGGCGTTACGCCGCCATCAACCAGGTAGCCAAGCATTTTATGGCGGCCCTTCCCGAAAAGGGCACGGTGATGACCCAATGCTTCGGCGAGACCATTATCGGTATGTTGGGCCGAGAAATAAAAAAGACCGACAAAGACATCGCCTTCGTCTGCCCCGAAACGCGGCCCTTTTTGCAGGGCGCACGCTTTACGGCGTCGGTCTTGTCGCAAATGGGCTTCGATACCACGGTAATTACGGACAATATGGTGACATCCTATATGGAAAATCACGGCATCTCTCTGTTTACTTCGGCGGCGGATTCCATTTGCATGGACGGAAGCATCGTGAACAAGGTGGGCACCCATCAAATCGCCATTATCTGTAGCCACTTCGGTATTCCCTATTACGCCACGGGAATTCCCGATATGGACGTGCAAAGCGCCAAGGACATTACCATCGAAATGCGGGATCCGGAAGAGAGCTTAAGCGCCCACGGCATTAAGCACACGGCAGAGGGCGTGAAGGGCTATTATCCGGCCTTCGACATCACGCCGCCGAAACTGGTCACCGGCGTGGTGACGGATTTGGGAATTTTCCCCTCTCACGAACTGCAACAATACAAAGAGAAAAAAGGAGCGGGCGACTTTTATTTCGCCGTATAATATGAACGAGAATCTGGAAAAACAAATTGACTTTATCTACACGCTGGAAAAAATGAAGAGCGTGTATCGCCGCACCCGCCTGCTTCACGCCGACCGCTACGAAAACGACGCGGAGCACAGCTTTCATATCGCCGCCATGGCCTTTCTTTTAAAGGAATATGCGCCGAAGGATGTGAACATGGAGCGGGTGGTGTACATGCTTTTGTTCCACGATGTGGTGGAAATCGATGCGGGGGACACCTTCGCCTACGACGTGGAGAACAACAAGACCAAGCGCGAAAGGGAAGTGCGCGCGGCGGAGCATTTGTACGGCATGCTTCCCGAGACTCAGGGCGAAGAGCTCAGGGCTCTGTGGGAAGAATTTGAAGCGCAAGTGACGCCGGAATCCCACTTCGCCTTGGCCATGGACCGCATCGAGCCCATCCTTTTAAACGCCGCCGGCGGCGGAGGCACGTGGAAAAGCAATGAGATTCGGAAAGAAGACGTCTATAATCGCATCGAGCCGGTAAGGAAATTTCCGCCCTTGTACGCCATGATTAAAGAAAAGGTCGATGCTTATTTTAAATAGAGAGGTGACCCATGACGAAAATATTACTCGTCGAGGACGAAGTGTCCATTCGCAAGTTTATTAAGATCAATTTAGAACGGGAAGGCTTTGAAGTTTTCGAAGCGGGAAGCGGCGAAGAGGGATTGGAAACTGCCGAAAGGGAAAAGCCCGCCATCGTTCTTCTGGACATTATGTTGCCCGGGATGGACGGCTTTGAGGTCTGCGATAAGCTGAGAAAATCCTTTCCCCATCTGGGGATTATTATGCTCACGGCAAAGGCCGAAGACTACGACAAGATCATGGGCCTTCAAAGCGGCACCGACGATTATTTAACCAAGCCCTTTAATCCCACGGAGCTGACTCTTCGCATTAAATCTCTGGAGCGCCGCTTAGGTTCTGACAACAAGGAAGAGAAGAAGGGCGAGCGCTTCTTGGAATCGGGAATGTTCAAAGTGGACGTTTACGGCCATAAATTCTATAAAAACGGCGTGGAAGTGGAATTGACACCGACGGAACATGAAATCGTCAAATTCTTTATTACCAATGCCAATCGCGCCTTGAGTCGCGACGAAATTTTAAACGCCGTTTGGGGCGAAGAATTTTTAGGCGACAGTAAAATCGTGGACGTTAACATTCGGCGCCTCCGCTCCAAAGTGGAAGAAGACGCCGCTCATCCCGTCTATATCGAAACCGTTTGGGGCGTCGGCTATCGCTGGAAAAACGCCGCGAAGTAACGATGAAACACTCCATTCGAAAGACGCTGACGAGAAATTTCGTCGCGCTGATTCTCTTAACCGTCAGTCTCCTGGACCTGGCGTTGATTTTCGGCTTTCGCGAATACACCTATAACGGCGTGAAATTTTACTTAAATCAACAGCTGAACAGCTCCATCTACACCTACGAACGCTATTTTAAAAGCAGCAGCCTGGACGAGCTCTTGGCCGGCGATTACGATATCATCTTTTATCAATTCGGAGGTCAGGTGCAGATGATCGATAAGGACGCCCAGCTGGTTTACGATTCCATCGGCGCTATTAACGATCCGGTGAAGGATTATCCCGATGTGCTTCAGGCATTGAAGGGGAAGGACGGTTTTCGCATCGGGCCCGTGCCTTTTTCCGACACGAAAGTCCTCTCCGTTTCCCGTCCCCTTTACTCACAGGACGACGAAGTCATCGGCGTCTTGCGCTACTCATCGTCTTTGGCGCCGGCCATTCATTCCGTGTGGACGCTGAGCCGCTACCTTTTGGTCTTAACGGCCTTTGTCATCGCCATCGCCATTATAGCCAGCCGCATGCTTTCAAAGAGCATTACCCGTCCCATCGAGGAGATTCAATCCACGGCCATTCAATTGGCGGACGGTCAGTACAAAAAGCACATCGTTATGAAGCGGGACGACGAATTGGGTCAGTTGGCTCAATCCATTAACACCCTGGCGGCGGAAATCGTGCGCAAGGAACAGGTGAAGAACGACTTTATCTCCTCCATCTCCCACGAGCTTCGCACGCCGCTCACGTCCATCAAGGGCTGGGCAGCGGTGCTCAAGGACACGGATCCCGCGGAGACCGACGTCATGAACGAGGGCTTTGAAATTATTGAAAGGGAAACCGACCGCCTGTCGAAAATGGTGGAAGAGCTTTTGGACTTTTCACGATATATTTCCGGGCGCATCACCTTAAAAAAAGATCGCTTCGATATTACTTCCACCTGCGAGGATGTATTTAAGCAGATGAAGCCCCGGGCCATGAAGGAATCCATTCATTTAATCAACGAGATTAACGAAGAGGTGGTGCTTCTCACGGCGGATGAGGACCGCTTGCGACAAGTGCTCATCAATCTCATCGACAACGCCATTAAATTCACCGACGCCGGGGGATGGGTGTTATTTGAAGCGCGGAAAAATTTCCCAAATTACGAAATGATTATCTCCGACAACGGTGTAGGCATGGACGAAAACGAGCTGGCCCTTGCCAAGGAAAAGTTTTATAAGGGCAAACACTCCAATTCTCACTCGGGCCTTGGCCTGTCCATCGCCGATGAGATCGTGAAGCTGCACAGCGGCACCATACAGATCGTTTCGGAAAAATCCGTCGGGACCACGATTCGCATCATGATACCTTTGGGAAGCGAGGCGGAAGCATGAAAAAACTGATTCTTCTTTTGCTGCTGCTATTAACCGCCTGCGGACCCGTCAAGGGCGACTACCGCATCACCGAAAAGCCACAGATCAATCGATCGCCTCTGCAGGGGCGCTGGGTCGTGACGAAAATTCAAACCGTCACCGACGAAAGCAAGGATCTGCGACCCATCATCGGCTCCGAAGCCATATTCGCCCCCAATGTCGCCATCTTTAACGACCAACGGATCGACAAGGTCACCTATGTCATCCGAAAAGGAAAGACTGACTATTTAATGAAATTAGGGTATAATAAAACGAAAGATGACGTCGGCATTGCCGGGGACGATTTATTTATTATCGACATCTACCAAGACGACCAATTGCTATTCACCGTGTATCGGGAGAAGGATGACGTGGCTTATATCGACATCTACGGAAATCTCCTGCAGTTAGTCAAGACGAAAGGCACCCTGGACGAGCGTCAACTGAAAAACCTGATGGAACAAGCCGACCCGAAGAAGACCTATTACTCACGGGTGCCCGGTAAGTAGGAGGATGACATGTTATCGAAAATTTCTGAAAGTCTGAATGGAAATTTAACCTATATAGCGATTTTGGTTTTGGCCGTGATCGTCGCTTTGATACTGACCTTCGTCATAAATATGATGGGTAAGCAAATGAAATTTTTGCGCTACCTGCCCGGCCTCGGCTTGGTTTTTATCGGCATGTTTTCGCTGATCATGGTTTTAAACCGACTCTTCGAACGCTCCAGTCTGAATTATATTTTTATTTCGGTGGTCTGTATTACGGCGGGAATTTGTTCTCTGCTCTTCGCTTTGTGCATCGGCATCTACAACAAAGACCGCTATCCCGACACTCGCAAAGACATGGATCGTCGCCGAAGGGAAAGCTAAATAAAACGAAAAAAGAGTTTGTCGCCCGGTGCGGCAAATTTTTTTATGAGCACAAAAATTTCGTGAGGATGATAGATCGAGTTCCATCATTATACGCACCGCGATGAAATTTTTATAAGCCTATAAAATATCTCCGATAAAACAATTGTTTCGAAACCTGATTTAGTATATATTATTGAGTAAAGCAGGGAGGAATTATGAACATCGGCGAAACAGGAGAGAGGATTGCGGCGAGGTTTTTGCAGAAACAGGGGCACGAAATCCTCGAGCGAAACTTTCGTTTTAGGCATGGTGAAATCGATATCATAAGCTTTACGAAAGGCCTCGTCGTCTTTACGGAAGTGAAGACAAGGACCAACGTAAGCTACGGCGATCCGAAGGATGCCGTGGATGTCTTTAAACGTCGCCAGATCTACATGACGGCGGAGCAATACCTTGCGAATCGTTCAACCTTTTATCGCGGAGCTCGTTTCGACGTCATCGAAGTGTTTTTAACGGATCAGCCGATGATTCATCACATAAAGAATGCCTTCGATGGAAATGACTTGGGGGAATGACATGTATGCCAGAGTGAAAACCTGTAGCTTAGAGGGATTGGAAGGATTCGTCGTGGAAGTCGAATGCGATTTGAGTCGCGGGCTTCCGCGATTTCTTATGGTGGGATTGCCCGACGCGCAAATCAGGGAATCTGGCGAACGGGTTCATGCGGCGATAAAAAACATCGGCATGCCCTATCCGCAACAGCGAATCACGGTGAATTTATCACCCGCCAATCGCAGAAAAGACGGCTCACAAATGGATTTGGCCGTGGCCGTGTCTGTCTTAGCCGCAGAGGGCTTCGGCGATCCTCATCTCATCGATGACTACATATTTTTAGGAGAGCTTCAGCTTAACGGAGAAATTTCCGCTATTCGCGGCGCCCTGCCCATGGTGATCTCCCTCAGAGAGTTGGGCTACAAGAAATTTATCGTCCCCAAGGCCAACGAAAACGAAACCGCCATTGTTCGGGATGTTAACATTTACCCCGTATCCAGTTTAAAGGAAGTGGTGTCTTTTCTCACTGGCGAGTCTACCATCGAAGAGGCGACGGTGGAAAATCCCATGGAGCATATGAAATCCTTTGACGTCGACTTTGCCGATATTAAAGGCCAAAGCCAGCTGAAGCGTGCTTTGGAGGTGGCGGCGGCGGGAGCTCATAATCTCTTAATGATCGGTCCGCCCGGAAGCGGCAAGAGCATGAGCGCCAAGCGGCTGCCCACCATATTGCCTGGCATGACCTTTGAAGAGGCCATCGAGGTGACGAAGATCTATTCCGTGTCCGGGCTGTTGGCAGAAAACCGCCTGATGACGGAGAGGCCCTTCCGCTCGCCTCACCACACGGCATCCGGCGTCTCCCTTATCGGTGGTGGCCGCATCCCAAAGCCCGGGGAAATATCCTTGGCCCATCGCGGCGTCTTGTTCCTCGACGAAATCCCCGAATTTCAATCCAGCGTGCTTGAGGTTTTGCGCCAGCCAATGGAGGACGGAAAGATCCACGTGGCGCGGGCGACGGCGAGCTTGGAATTCCCCGCGGATTTTCAGCTTATTGCCTCTATGAACCCCTGTCCCTGCGGCTATTACCAAGATCCAAATCACGAATGCAGCTGCAGCATGCAGCAGATCCAAAAGTACTTGAGCAAGATTTCCCACCCGCTCCTCGACCGCATCGATTTGCAGGTGGAGGTGAAGCCCATCAGCTACGAGGACATGAAGGACAATGTGAAGGGCGAGGATTCAAAAACCGTGCGGGAGCGCGTAGAGCGTGCGAGAGGCTTTCAAAAGGCTCGCTTTGAAGGCACGGATATTATAACCAACGCAGGCATTCCCGATCGCTACGTGGAAAAATATTGTAAGCTGACGCCGAACTCGCAGAAGCTTTTGGACATGGCCTATAAGAAGTATAAATTCAGCGGCAGATCCCTTCACAAGGTGTTGAAGGTGGCGAGGACCATTGCCGATCTTCGCGACGGCGGTCCCATTACGGATCAGGATGTTTTAGAAGCGGTGCGCTACAAATCAGTGGAGGGAAAATATTGGTCGGAATAAGAGAAGATCTGAGAGAGCTTTTGATCCGCCTGTCTCTCGCCGGCATGCCAAACGAAGAGCTTATTGAGCTTTACGGCCACTTAACGGAAGACGAGGGGCAGCTGACGTTTCTCGAAGGAGAAAATATTCCCCAAAAATTAAGAGAACGGACTAACATGTTTTTGGACCGAGACATCAGTAAGAGACAGAAGGTCATTGACGCACAGTGCATTCAGATTTTGGTCGTCGGCGACGATTTTTATCCGGAAAAGCTTGCCCTGACGCCGGATCCGCCCATGGTTATCTACGCCATCGGAAATTTAGAGCTTATGGCCAAGCCCTCGCTTTCCGTCGTCGGCGCGAGAAAGCATACGGACTACGGCCAACGTGTCTGCAAAAAATTCGTTTCGCAGTTGGCTTCCTCCGGTCTCGTCATTATCAGCGGACTCGCCTTGGGCATCGATAAGCTGGCGCATCAGGCGACCTTGGATGCCGAGGGAGAGACCATTGCCGTATTAGGTAACGGCATCGGCGACTGCTATCCCAGAAGCAACCGCGCCTATTACGAAGCTATTAAATCCACGGGTTTAATTCTAAGCGAATACCCGCCCTGTACGTCGCCTCAGCCTTTTCGCTTTCCCGAGCGCAATCGCATCATTGCTGCGCTGGGCGACGGCGTGCTGGTGGTAGAGGCCAAGGAGAAGAGCGGCTCTTTGATCACGGCGCGCTTGGCGGCGGAATACGGACGGGAAGTCTTTGCTGTCTGCGGCAATGTGGATTCCATTTACAGTCAGGGAACGAACCGCCTGATTTTCGACGGCGCATCCATCGCTTTGTCGCCGGAGGATATTTTAAATCATCCCGTCTATCAGATGAGTAAGAAAAAATCTTTGCCGAATCTTTCCGATCTCACTTTGGAAGAAAAAACATTGTATGATAGTATAGTGGACGGTCATCAGAATACGGAAGACCTTATGGCTCACGTCGGTTGGGACATTAACGATGTGTTGAGCGTATTGACCATGTTGGAATTAAAAAATATGATTACAGGTGTCGATAGTGATTGCATCGAAATATTATAGAGCAGGAAAGGATTTGGGATAGCTTGGCTAGAAATCTGATTATCGTCGAGTCGCCGACAAAGGCAAAGACCATTCGAAAAATGGCGGGAAGCCATTACAAGGTCGTGGCCACCGTAGGCCACATTCGCGATTTGCCGAAGTCAAAATTAGGCATTGACATAGAAGACAATTACGAACCGAAATACATTAACATACGGGGCAAGGGGCCGGTGATTAAAGAGCTGAAGGCGGAAGCGAAAAAAGCGAACAAAGTCCTTCTCGCAACCGACCCGGATAGGGAAGGGGAGGCCATCAGCTGGCACTTAACCCATATTTTAGACATGAACCCCGAGGACAACGTGCGTATTTCTTTCAATGAAATTACGAAAAACGCCGTGAAAAACGGCATAAAAAATCCGCGGCCCATTAATATGGAGCTGGTGGACGCTCAACAGGCACGCCGCATTCTGGACCGCCTGGTGGGCTATAAAATCAGCCCCCTTTTGTGGAAAAAGGTAAAGTCCGGCCTCAGTGCCGGGCGGGTTCAATCCGTCGTCTTAAAAATTATTTGCGACAGGGAAGAGGAGATCAAGGAATTCGAGCCTTCCGAGTATTGGACCATTGTTGCGAAGGCTGTAAAAAATCGCAAGAGCTTTGAAGCTAAGTACTTCGGCACAATGAAGGGCGGAAAAATTCAATCGGTTTCTTTACAAAATAGAGGCGATGTGGACGCGGCCCTTAAGCGCATGAACGAAAAGGAGCTCGTGGTTTCCGATATCCAAAAGGGCTCCAGAAAAAGGCGCACCCTGCCGCCCTTTACCACATCCACCATGCAGCAGGAGGCGAATAAGCGCCTGAACTTTACGACGCGAAAAACCATGCAGCTGGCTCAGAGACTCTACGAAGGGATCTCGGTGCCCGGAGAAGGCTCTGTCGGTTTGATTACCTATATGCGTACGGACTCAACGCGGATTTCTGAGCAGGCCGTGGCACAAACCAAGGCCCATATTTTAAAGGCTTACGGCCAAGAGTACAGCGCACCGTCGACGTGGTCGAAGAAAAAAGAAAATACTCAGGACGCTCACGAGTGTATTCGCCCATCGGATGTCAATCGTACGCCGTTGAGCATTAAGGACAGCTTGGGACGAGACGAATTCCGCCTCTATCAATTGATCTGGTCTCGCTTCGTGGCATCTCAAATGACCGAGGCCCTTTACGATACACAAAAAGTAAAGCTGGCGAGCAATTCGGAAATGTTTCAGCTGAACGGAAATACCTTGGTCTTCGACGGCTTTTTACGGGTGTTCCCTTCAAAGGAACAAAGGGACAAGGAAGTCCCGGCGTTTGAGGTGGGGGAACATTTAAAAGTAAAAGAAATGCTGCCTGAGCAACACTTCACTCAACCGCCGGCTCGCTACAACGAAGCATCGTTGATTAAACTCTTGGAAGAGCTGGGCATCGGACGTCCCAGTACCTATGCGCCGATAATAAATACGCTTCTCTCCAGATATTATGTGGTAAGCGAAGAGCGACGCTTCGTGCCCACGGAGCTGGGCGAGACGGTGAACGATCTTTTAACCGAATACTTCCCCATGTTTGTGGACGAGGCCTTTACGGCAAAGATGGAGCACAGCTTGGATGCCGTGGCCGACGGCGATATGGTCTGGCAAGAGGCCGTGGATCCGGTGTACAAGCAATTGGCGAAGTATTTGGTTCATGCGGAAGAAGAAATCGAAAAAGTTGAAATTCGCGACGAGCCTACCGATGTCATCTGCGAAAAATGCGGCAGAAACATGGTGATCAAAATGGGTCGCTACGGAAAATTCCTTGCCTGCCCTGGCTTTCCCGAGTGTCGAAACACCAAGGCATTGGTTGAAAAGGTCGGCGTGAAGTGCCCGAAATGCGGCGACGGAGAGGTGGTCATCAAAAGGAGCAAGCGGGGACGTAAATTCTATGGCTGCGAAAAGTATCCCGACTGCGACTTCGTTTCCTGGGATGAGCCTATTGACGAGCGCTGCCCCAAATGCGGCGATATCTTGACGAAAAAGGTCACGAAAAAAGGTACTCGCATCCAATGCCACAATCCGGATTGCGATTACGTGCGTGCTGAAAAAAACGAAGGCAATGAAAAATAATCATTTAAGAAACGACTTATTTTCAAAGGACTGTTTTGGGGGTTAGGATGGACAAGAAATTAAACTTTTCCGCTTCGAAAGGCGATAATATCCGAAATAGTCAAACCACTTCTCAAGGTGGCGTCCTTAGTGCGGTCGAATTAAGTCAAACTATATTAAATGATGCCGCAGAAGCGTGTTGTTCCGACGTGCATATAGAGCCTGCCGGCGAGAGCTGGCGGGTCCGTATGCGTCGTAACGGCACGCTTTTTTTGTACGGCACCTATCCCAAAAGCGCCTACTCCGAGTTTGTGACGCGGATTAAATTTCTTTCCACCATGGACATCGGCGAAAAGCGCAGACCTCAGGACGGCCGATTCACCTTTGAATACGGCGGACGAAGTGTAGACGTGCGCGCCTCGGCCATTCCTGTAAAAGGGGATGAGAAGCTGGTGCTACGTCTTTTGGATCGCACGGGCCTGGACTACACGCCGGAAGGCATCGGCTTAGGCGGAAGTAATTTGGAGCTGGTCCGAAAATTACTGCGCCAGCCCCTTGGCCTGGTCCTGATCTGCGGGCCTACGGGCTCGGGCAAGACCTCCACCCTCTATACATTTATTCAGCTGTTAAACCGCGTTGAGCGAAATATTTTGACCATTGAAGATCCCGTGGAGTTCGATATCGACGGCATAAATCAAATGCAGGTGAATCCCAAGGCGGACATAACCTTTTCCACGGGCCTTGAAGCCATGCTGAGGCAGGATCCGGAGGTCATGATGGTCGGCGAGGTGCGCTCCATGGAAACGGCGGAAATCGCTCTGCGCTCTTCCATTACGGGCCACTTGATTTTTTCCACCCTACATACGACGGATTCACCTTCGGCCATTATTCGTCTCATGGACATGGGCGTGGAGCCCTACATGCTTTCGGCGGGAATCATCGGCGTCATCTCCCAGCGCCTGGTGCGAAAGCTTTGCGATCATTGCAAAAGAGAAGTACATACGACAGACGATTATTTCCAAATTGAAGGCACTACCTATGAGGCGGTGGGCTGCGATAAATGCTTCGAAGGCTATACGGGGCGGGAGGCCGTATTTGAAATTATGGTGATGGATGAAAAAATTCGCTCCCTCATTAAGTCCGGCGTCTCCTTGGACGCCTTAAAGGACGCGGCGATGGACTCGGGCATGAAACCCTTGAAGGAAGCTCTCAGAGAGAAAATTCTACAGGGAAGCATCAGCATCGACGAAGCATACCGCACTATTATGACCATGTAGGTGAGCCATGAAATACAAATATAAAATGATCGGCCCGTCATCCGACCTTGCCACAGGAGAAATGGATGCAGGCAGTGTGGCGGAAGTGAAGGACCGACTTCACGAAGGCGGCTACCGCATTATATCCATTGAAAAGGCGGGTGGAAAATTTAAATTAACAGCGCCGCGGCGAATGCTGCCTAAGGGGCAGCTGGCGGTTTTGTTTTCTCAGCTGGCTCTCATGTCTTCCGGCGGCTTGGACTTAGTTACGGTCATGGAGCTAATGGCCCGCCAGAGCAAAGGGCTTCAACGGGAGAAGCTCGAATTTATCGTGGAATCGGTAAGGCAGGGGAAGCTACTGTCTGAGGCCTTTGCCGAGGCCGATTGTTTTCCCCGTTTCGTCCCAGGCATGATTAAGAGCGGCGAAGCGGCAGGGACCCTGGGTGAAATTTTTCATCAGCTGGCGGATTTTTTCGACGACGAACAGCAAATGCATCGGAAATTGACTAACGCCTTGGCCTATCCGGTCATCCTTATGATTACATCTTTTTTTGTCTTGCAGGTCGTGCTTCACTCGGTGCTCCCCGTGTTCACCGATGTGTTCGAATCACAACAGGTGCCGCTTCCGATCATGACCCGCATGCTTATCGCCTTGGCCCGCCACTTTGAACGCTTCGGCCTGATATATTTCATCGCTTTATTACTGGCGGCGCTCGTGATTCTCGTGATAAAAAACCATCCGAGGACGTCGGAGGACTTTTACAGACGGCTCTACCACATGGCCTTGGCCACGCCTTTTTACAGAGATCCCTTCGAGCTGCGCCAGCTGCGAACCATGAAAATGCAAATGGACAATGGCGTGGACCTGCTGCGAATTATCGAAAACATGAATGCGGGTTCCGAAAATCCTTACATTCAACACCAAGCCTCGAATATGATTCAAGGCTTAATGAAAGGGGAGGAGCTGTCCAAGGTGATGAACGAAAGCGATCTGTTTAAGGAGCAGAATTGTTCGTTTGTCGCCCTGGGAGAAGCTTCATCGGCGGTAAGCGACATGCTGAGTGTGGCGATTCACTTGGAAGAGGGACGGCAAAAAAATCGCGCCGAGCGCATCAGCGTCTATTTGGAACCGGCACTGATTTTAATTATGGCCGCCGTCGTCGGATTTATTATTTTTTCTATCGCCATTCCCATGTTCGACATGGTAAATAGTTTTTAGGAGGAAATCATGAAGAAGAAAAAGGCATTTACTCTCATCGAACTGATTATCGTCATTGCGATTTTGGCGCTTCTCATCGCCATTGCCATTCCCAAATATCAACAGTCCAATTTAAGCGCTCAAGCCACGGCTCACAATGCCAATGTGCGGGTATTAAAAAATGCGGCGATTCTTTACTCCATCGACCATCCCGAGGATAAGGACATACAAGAAGACGAAATTAAACCCTATTTGGAATCCGGGGAATTTCCCAAGCCGGCGAAGGCTTTGAATGTAGATAAATTTACCGTCGAATTAAATAGCGGACAGGTGATTGTAAAGCCGGGCCCCGTAAAAGTCTTTGAAAAGAAGCTTGTACCGGACAATTCGAAGAAATGATTCTCCTGTATTTTGCGGCTTTTTTTCTGGCAGCATCCATCGTTTCTTTTTTTAATCTCTACGACGAGAGGCGCAGGCGGGGAGAGGAGTGGATCCGTTCGAGAAGCCACTGCGACGCATGTGGGCGGAGGATCCCCTGGCCCTATTTGATTCCCGTCTTGGGTTATCTATTGGCTAACGGCCGCTGCACTTGCGGCGAGAAAATCTCCTTCTTTCATCCGTTGACGGAAGCCATCGGCGGCATCCTCGTCGTCTTCTTATCTGTTCGTAACGGCATGGATAGTAGAACTTTGTTTTGGGTCGCGGGCATTTTCATTCTCTATCTTATGGCCGTGGAAGATTGTCGCAACCGGGACGTGTACACGAAGGATTTAATCGTCGGCGGAATGATTTTCACCTCGGGACTTTTTTTCAAAAACACCATTTATCCCCTAAGCGGCCTCTTTATTTTACTTATCATGGGCGCACTTTATCTTCTCTTTCCGAAGGCCGTGGGCGAAGGCGACATTTATTACGCCTCCTTGTTGGCTCTTGGCATCGCCGGCATATGGAATAGCTATTTATTTTTCACCTGTGCCTTTGTGACGGCGGCCATTGTGGGCGGTGGATTATTCTTATTTAAGCTGACCAAGGAGAGGGCCTTTCCCATGTTTCCTTTTTTCCTTTGGGCCTATGTGGTGGTTGAGAATTTTTTATTATAGAAATGGGCGGTTTTCCATTAAATTTTCGTATTCATGGGATATAATGCCTGTAGGAGGGTAAGATGAACTTGTTTAATAAAAATGAAGCGATTGTATATTTTGAAGATCGCCGCTGTTACGTCGTTAAGTACGGTGATAAAGACGCAAACGGCGAGCTTCATTCCTTTGATATACCGTTGAACGTCGTCAACGACGGCCACATTTCCGACAGCGCTCAATTACATTATTTGCTCAAAAAAACCTTGGAAGAAAACGGCCTGACTAAGTCTAAGGCGTTATTTGTCATCAATTCAAGCTTGGCAGTGAACCGCACCATGCACGTGCCGTCTATGACGGAAAAGGAACGGGCCTCTTTAATCGAAAACGAAAGCCCGTCCCTGTTTCCACAAGACTTGGAAGATTACGCCATGGAATCGGTGGATTTGAAAAGCGACGACGATGTCAACCACCTGCTGATCACCATTTGTCCCGAAGAGACCTTGGATGGATATCGGGATTTGGCGAAAAAATGCGAATTGAAGCTTCGCGGCATCATTCCTTTTTCCACTTTGTGCCTGGAATACGACCATTGGTTGGGCGGCAGTCGAATTAATTTCATCGGTACGAGCCATTTGGGCTTTTATTACGGCCATGAAAACCGCTACTTCGATCGCACGGAAGTCAACGACGCCGTGTTGGATTTCATGAGCAGAAATGAATTGGAGGCCGAAGACGTTCTGCGCATTAAAGACGATAATTACGACGGCCGCATGAGCGATGTGGACCGACCGAACATCATGATGGACATGCAGTCGGCCTATTACGAAGCCTTGAGCCATGTGGAGCACATGGGCGGCGATTTTTCTCTTACAGACAGACAGTTTATTGCCGGTTCTTTCGTGGAAAGCGGATTATTTAGTGATTTAATGGACGATGAAACCTATCGTCCGCTATTGCTGATCGATATTTTCTCCTCGGCTCTGGACAATCCCAATGCCACCGGTCTTTTTATGAAAAACAAAGGCCCCGGAGGTTTAAGTAAAAATTACTATATTCCCGCGGCAGGGCTCGTACTGGCCTTTGTCATTTTAATCGGATCGTTTATTTACGGCGAAAAATTGAAACAACAAAATCGCGATCTCATCGTCACCACCCACGAGCAGGAAAAGGCTCAGGAAGGTGAAATGCCGTCTACGGAAAACGGCGACGTTCAAAGTTCCGTCGACGTGGCCGATGCCATTACAAAAATTAAAACCTCCGCGCCGGATACATTGACCGTGACGGGTCTGGACTATCAAGGCGGCACCTTATCCATTCGCGGAGAAACAAAGGACGCCAATGTGGTTCAATCCTGGTGCAAGCAATTGAATGATCTATTAAAAGTCAAAGTGGAAGAAGAACCGACGGCGACGGTAGCCGATGTGGTGTACTTCCAACTAACCGCTTATTTATCCGGCGGTGAAGGGGACAATTCCTCTGAGCCCGGATCGGATGAAGCCAATATGAATGATGGCAATGCTTCCGACACCATGTCAGGCAACGAAACCAATAGCGACATGGGAAGCATTTAGAGGCCATTCATGAAAATTTTTAAAGATGTAGGAAAATTATCCAATGAAGATTTGGATGCCATGATTCTTTCGAAGCTAGAATCAAAGCGCAAGGAAGTATTAGGAGCATCCTCCATCGGAGAAGACACGGCATTGCTTGACTTGGAAGGCGATTACGTGGTTTTAAGCAGCGATCCCATCACCGGTGCCGCCGAGAATTTAGGCACACTGGCCATTCATATCAGCGTCAACGACGTGGCGACGAAATCCGCCGATGCCGTCGGCGTCCTGCTCACTTTGTTGCTACCGGTGAACACCTCGTCGAGAGACATCGAGACCATTATGGCCGATGCCCAAAGGGCGGCGGATGAAGTGAATATGGATATTATCGGCGGCCACACGGAAATAACGGATGCCGTGTCAAAGCCTGTAATGATATCAACGGTTATCGGTCGCGTCGCCAAAGAGCATATGCCCGATCCGAGTGCCCTCAAACCCGGCGATGTGGTGGCCATGAGTAAGTACGCAGGTCTGGAAGGTACGGCGATTTTGTGTACGGACTGTGCTCATGGGTTGAAGGATATGGGGGATGAGCTTCTTTCCCAAGGTCAAGAGCTGATGAAGGAATTGAGCGTTCAAAAAGAAGGCGAAGCGGCGGCAAGCTATAGCATCCGCGCCATGCACGATGTCACCGAAGGCGGCGTGGAAGGCGCCATTTGGGAGATGGCTCAGGCACTCGGCGTCGGCATGTACATCGAAAAAGATGCTATCCCCGTTCTCGATTCGACCAAAGCGCTGGCCAAGATAGCCGATATCGATTTGTACCGACTTATATCAAGCGGATCCATGTTGGTCGTTATGGATCGGGACGATTTTGAACCTATGCGGAAGGAATTGGAAGAGCGATCGATATTATTTACGAAAATCGGCGAGATCGCAGGCGATTCCCGCGTCATTTATAAAAACGCGGAAGGAGAAGAAGCCATTCCCTCTCCCGGTCCCGACGAGTTATACAGTGCCCTTTTAAAGTTACAGTAAAATTACAAAATCCCGTAAGTGTTTGACATTTCAAGGCGGGGCAAGGATAATTAGGGTGACAAATTGTTACGAATTAAAGGAGGTTCTTTTGAAGCGATTCATACAGAGTCTCGCACTTTGCTTTGCTTTTCTGTTAGTACTTACGGGATTTTCAGAAGCGGCCGGTGCGACTTTAAGAGTCAAAACAAACGGCAACAGCCGCAGAGTCGGCACGGCCAATGTTAAGGTCAACGGATTCGATTTATATTGTAAATACAAACCCTATGTAGAAAACGGACGCACCTTCGTCCCCATTCGCGAGCTGACGGAACTGATGGGCGCCAATGTAAAATGGAATCAAAACACCCGTTCGGTCAGCATCTCCATGCAGGACAAAGACATAAAATTAAAAATTAATAGCTCAGTCGTCTATGTAAACGGTAAGAAAATGCAAATGGACAGCGCCTCTGTTCCCAAACTGACTGAATATACGGAACAAGGCAGGGCCTGTAAAACTATGGTGCCCTTGCGATTTTTATCGGAGTCCTTGGGCTTTGCTGTGAATTGGGATCAAGGCAAGCGGCTGGCCACCATCGATAACGGCGTAGTGCAAGCACCGAAACAAACACAATCGTCTCAAAAGGCGGAAAAACCGGCTGTGAAAGCAAAGGATCCTGCCCCAATGCTAAAAGCACCGGAGGTCAATCAAGCGAAACCGCAGCCCATGAACAAGGGTCAGAAGAAGGATATCACCATTGTCGTAGACCCCGGTCACGGAGGCCATGACTCCGGTGCTCTCGGAGTTGACAATACGACGGAAAAATCCTTGACTCTTCGCTTGGCGCCTCGCGTCGCAAGCTTGTTACGGCAACGGGGATACAATGTCATCATGACCCGTACCACCGACGAATTTATTGCATTGAGTAAACGGGCTGAAATTGCCAATGAAAACAATGCGGAAATTTTCGTCAGCATTCACTTTAACTCCGCGTCCAGCCCTTCGGCTTATGGAATCGAGGTCTTGTATGCCTCTGAAAACGATGTGGATCGCAAGAAGGATGCCGGCGATCAAACGAGACTGGCCCGAGAAGTGTTAAACAGTGTGCTGAAAGAAACCGGCGCTAATAATCGCGGCATTAAAAATCGTCCGGAGCTCGCCGTACTTCGCAGAACGAATATGACGGCATGTTTAGTCGAGGGCGGCTTTATGTCCAATCCCGACGAGCTTGATAAAATCAAGAGCGACAGTTATTTGGATAAATTGGCCGTCGGCATCGTCAACGGCATCGAAAATTACAATCGCAAATACATGTAAGGAAGGCAGAAAGCCTTCCTTTTTTAAAGGAGAGCCTATGAACATCATCGTTTCAACGGACAATCAACATAAGCTAAAGGAAATTCGCGAGCTGGTCGAGGGAAAATGCCACGTTCTTTCGAAGACGGAGGCAGGCTTCGGTGACATCCATCCGGTAGAAGACGGAGACAGTTTGGAAGAAAATGCCCTTATAAAAATCAAGCCTCTTCAGGGTGAAGTCGTGATCGGCGACGACACGGGTTTATTTGTCCAAGCCCTGGACGGACGTCCGGGCGTCTACTCCGCACGCTATGCCGGCGAAGACGGAAACGATGAAAAAAATCGCGAGAAGCTATTGCGGGAGATGAAGGATAAAACCGATCGGCGGGCTTATTTCAAAACCGTTATCGCCGTGAAGCGCGGAGACGATATTTACTCGGTGGAAGGAGTTTGCCCCGGGCGGATCACGGAAACGGCAAGGGGAGAGGGCGGCTTCGGCTACGATCCGCTCTTTGTTCCCGAGGGCTATGAAAAGACCTTTGCCGAGATGACGGATCAGGAGAAAAATGCCGTCAGCCATCGAGGCCGTGCGCTTCGCGCCTTCGTGGAGTCCTTGGGCCTATAAAAATATTTGACATGGATATTAAATGATGTTAATATATATCCATCGTCAAATTTTATGGTGGGTATGGCCTAGTAGGTTAAGGCGCCAGATTGTGGTCCTGGAGATCGTGGGTTCGATTCCCACTATCCACCCCATAATCCTTCGGGATTTCAACTCGCGTAAGCGAGCATGCGGGAATGGCGGAATTGGCAGACGCGCTAGACTTAGGATCTAGTGTCAACGACGTGGGGGTTCAAGTCCTCTTTCCCGCACCATGCAGACTCCCCAAGTCGAGTTCCCATGAGCTCGATGGCGGGTGTCCTATCGACGATTTTAACCCTACAGCTCTTTAAAGCTGTAGGGTTATTTTTTTGCTAAAATTTCCTACTTTTCTCAAACGGTTGAATGACGAGGAGTGTTTATATTACAATAGATTGGACCGAGTAGAGGTATTCACCGAAGGTTTTATATAAAGGGGAATCATATGAAGATAGCTTTTGATTGTCAGGGCGGCGATCACGCGCCGGTGGCCATCGTACAGGGAGCACTGAAGGCAAAGGATGCTTACGGCATTGAACCGTACTTTTTCGGCGATGCAACTGTGCTCGCTGAATTTGATGGCGTGGACGAGGCACATATCGTGCACTGCTCTTCGTCTATTACACAGGACGAAAGTCCGGCCTTAGCCATAAGGAAAAAGAAGGACAGCGCCATAGTTCAGGGCCTTGTCGCCTTGAAAGAGGGGAAAGTCGACGGCATGATCAGCGCAGGGAGCACCGGCGCCTTGTTGGCCGGCGGCATGTTCATCGTCAAAAGAAAAGAAGGCGTGGAACGGGCAGCCCTTCCTGTCTTTTTAGAAATCAGCGGCCAAAAGAAATTGATTTTGGATGTGGGGGCCAATATGGACGCCTCTCCCGAGCTGCTGTTAAGCTTTGCGAAGATGGGTCTGGACTATTTACGCCGTGTAGAAGGTCTGGACGATGCAACGGTGGCGCTTCTAAATGTAGGCACGGAAGAGGGCAAGGGTAATCAACAGGTAAAAGCCGCTTATGAATTTATGGCTAACGAGCTGGATAGCTTCAAGGGCAATATCGAAGCGCGAGATGTTCTCTTTAACAATGTGAATGTCATCGTCGCCGACGGCTTTGCCGGAAACATCATGCTTAAAACCATCGAGGGAACGGTAGGCTATATTCAACAAGGGATGAGATCTCTAGCTAAGGGAAGCGATCATGGGGGAGAAATAAAAATGCTCGGTCAAAAATTACTGGGCGATCTCGATTACAGCCGCTACGGCGGCGTCCCCCTGCTCGGTTTGGACAAGCCGGTATTTAAAGCCCACGGTTCGTCGAATGAAGAAGCGATCCTTTCGGCAACGGTGGCACTGATAAAAATGGTTCGCGGGGAAGAGAGAGAATAAAGGAGTGTCATGATGAGAGAGAGAATTTTGGAAATCATTGCGGAACAATTGAATCGACCGGTCGACGAACTGGATTCTTTTATGGATTTTGTCGAAGATTTAAACATGGATTCCATCGAGCTGGTTGAAATGATTATGAGCGTCGAAGACGAATTTGATATTCAAATCGAAGAAGAAAAATTAGAAAATGTCCACACCATCGGCGATGTTTTGGAATTAGTGGAAGCGTACGAATTCGAGTGATCGATTTTAAAAAGCTTGAGCGACGAATAGGCATTGAATTTAAGGACAGAGCTCTGCTGAGAGAGGCTTTTTCACACAAGACCTTCGCACGGGAAAACAACATCGATTCTTATGAGCGATTGGAGTTTCTCGGCGACAGCCTATTAAATTTTCTCGTGGGGGATTATCTTTTTTCAAATTCCGGCGATGAGGAGGGCGTCCTAACGAAAGAGCGCGCCGCATTGGTTTGCGAAGCGGCTTTGAAAAAAGCTGCAGATGACTTAGGTCTTAAGGGGTTTCTTCTCATGGGGGAAGAGCTGAAGAAGGACACAAAGTTTAATGTGCCCGGCGACGACTTATACGAGTCCCTCCTAGGGGCTATTTATTTCGACAAAGGGTTGGAGGCGGCGAAGTCTTTTGTGGAAGGGACGCTGTTAAAGGACGCCTTCAAAGAGGCGGCGGACTACAAATCTCGCTTGCAGGAGATGGTGCAGAAGGAATATCACAGTAACGGAGTGGAGTACCGCTGCGTGGAAATCGACGCCCATGCCGTAGGGGACGAGGACCGCTTTGAAGCGACGGTCTTTATTCTCGGTCGTCCCGTCGCTTCGGGCCGCGGGCGCAACAAGAAAACAGCTCAAAGCCGTGCCGCAGCGCGAGCGATCAGAAAGACAGACCATGGCGAAGCGTAATATTATTCCCATATTCATCCCTTTTTCGGGTTGCCCGGTGAAATGCATTTACTGCAATCAAAATCAAATCACCGGCGTTAAAGGCCTTTTGTCGGCGAAAGAGGTGGAGGAGAGGATTACAACGGCTCTGGAAAGGAACGGCAGCCGGCCTTCGGAGGTCGCTTTCTACGGCGGCACCTTTACCATGCTGGCCTTAGAAAAACAAAAAGCCCTTCTGTCGGCGGTTCAACCTTTTTTTGAAAGGGGACAGGTTACAGGGATTCGATTATCTACGCGGCCCGAAGCTTTGGATAATGAAGCTTTCGAGCGCTTAAAGGCTTATGGCGTCAAGACCATCGAATTTGGAATCCAGTCCACGGATCCGGAGGTGCTTCAATCCTCCATGCGGGGCGTGGATGTCCGTGAAATGGATCTTGTAGTAAAATCGGCAAGGGCATCGGGTATTCAGGTGGGCCTGCAGCAGATGATCGGCTTGCCGAAGGATTCCTTTGAAAAAGATTTGAACACGGCACGCTGGATCATCGAGCGGGGCGATTTCGTGCGGATTTATCCCACGGTGGTATTTCGTGCGACAGAGCTTTATGCCATGTATCGTCAAGGCCGCTACGAGCCCTTAACTTTAAAAGAAGCCATCGATCGGACGGCGGTACTGCTCGATGAATACGAGGCGGCAGGTCTGAGGGTTATACGAGTCGGACTCCCGCAAATGGATCGTAGCGCCTATGTGGCGGGGCCCTATCACGATAATTTCAGAGAATTCGCAGAATCTTTACGGCGACTAAACAAGATATTTATCCGTTACAAGTCGGTACGGTCCGTGGAAGGAAGCGGCCGGTCAATTAATTATCTGGTAGGCCCTTACGGCTACGGAAGAAAAGCCCTGGAAAAAACTTACGGTCCCATCATCTTTCGAACCATTCCCGACGAGGGAAATTTGTTGCGGATCGACGGAGAGGAAAAAGATACTTATGCACTTAATTGAAATGGAGCTTTACGGCTTTAAATCCTTTGCAAAAAGGACGCGCATACGCTTTTCCGAAGATATTACGGCCATTGTCGGTCCAAACGGCAGCGGCAAGAGCAATATCGTCGACGGCATTATGTGGGCCCTTGGCGAATCCAGTGTCAAACAGCTCCGCGGCAGCAAGATGGAAGATGTTATTTTCAGCGGCACCGATCGTCAGCAAGGAGTGAATTTTGCAGAAGTCGTTCTCACATTTGACAATAAGGACGGCTTTTTTGATTTGCCATACGAGGAGCTGTCCGTTTCAAGAAAATATTTCCGCTCCGGAGAGAGTCAATACACGATCAACAAAAAGCGCGTTCGTCAGAAGGACGTGCGGGAAATATTTTTAGACACGGGGATCGGCAAGAACGGCTACTCCTTTATCGGCCAAGGACAGATCGAAGAAATTTTAAGTACGAGGCCCCAAGACCGTCGAAATGCATTTGAGGAAGCGGCGGGTATCAGCCGATTTAAATTACGTAAAGAAGAGACGGTTCGAAATCTTAATAAGACCACGGAACATATCGAACGCATCGACGACATTTTTTCCGAGCTGAAAAGCCGCAGCGGCGAAATGGAAGAAAAAAGAGAAAAAGCCCTTCGCTTAGCAGAGCTGGAAGTGGAGAAGGAAAGATACGGTTTTGCTCGCTTAACCCGGGAAGTGGAAGCGGCGAAGGACAGGCAAGGGAAAGTCCTCCATCGCTACGAAAACCTGGAAAAATCTTGGGAGGAACAAAAAGAAGCCAATCGCCTGACGGAGACGGACATCGAGGCGAAGGAAGCAGCTATCGACGCCGACGGGGATCGGGAAGCAGCATTAAACGAAGAGATCATGTCCTTGATTCGCGACAAGGAGCATGCATCCGGCGATCTTCGCTCGAAGATACAGCGCCGTGATTATTTAAGTGAAGAAAAAACGCGGTTGGAAGCCTCCGCCGAGCTGCTGGAGAATGAATTAAAGGAGCTCGAGGCAGCAAAAGAGAAGCAAGAGGCGGAGGCCGACGAGCTGAAGCGGGTGTCGGATGAAAAATCGACCGTCGTGGAGGCGCTAAGCGGCGAATACGACGCCTTGCGCGCAAAGGTGGAGGCCATGGACCTTGGCGAAGAGTCTCGTCGCGAGGCCTTGGCTCAGCTCTCCGACAGGCGGCACTCTTTGGAATCCCGCTTACAGGCTCTCGACTACTTGTCTAAAGAACGGAAAGAGCGGCTGGCGCAACTAAACCTGCGAAAAGATGAGTTAATTCGTGAAACTGTGGAAGTTTCGGGCCATGTCGAGGAGTTCGAGAAAAAAGAAGCGGACATCGACGGCAAGCTCGGCGATTTGCACAACGAGCTTCACAGATTACAGACGCGAATTAAAGATATTAATGTTGAAAAAGAAAAGTCTGAAGAAGCGATTAAAAACCTGTCCATCCGCGCCGAAGGCCTGGACAGGGAAAAAAGATATTTGGAACGGTTGCGAGACAATCACGAAGGCTTTCAATACGGCGTCAAGCAATTTTTAAAGGAAGCCAAGTCGGAAGCCTTTTACGGGGATGTCATCGGTCCCGTGGCGGAGCACTTGCATGTGGAAGAGCGCGACGCCTTGGCCATCTCCACGGCCTTGGGCTATGGCGGACAAAACATTATTTTAAAAGACGACCATAAGATTCGCACGATTTTGTCTTACTTAAAAAAACATAAGATGGGGCGCTTGACCTTTTTGCCCTTAACGAGCTTAAGCTACCGGCCGATTTCCGGAGACGTCAGAAAAAATACATCGGTTCCTTTCCGCGTGGCGGCCGACTGCGTGCGGGCAAGTGACGAGCTGCGCCCCGCCGTTGAGTTTCTCCTCGGCCGTATTCTTATCGTAGATACGGTGGATGAGGCTAAGCAGCTTGCGAAGGATCTGAAACATCGCTACCGCATCGTCACCAAAGGCGGCGACGTCTTTCAGGTCGGCGGTGCCGTAACCGGCGGCCAGGCGAAAAACCAATCGACGGAGCTTTACACCCGGGACAGTGAAATTACGAAAAAAGCCGCCGAGCTAAAGGATGCTTTGGATAAATTAACGAGGACGAAGGAAAACTTCGCAGCCCTTGAAAAAAACCGTAGCGATTTATCTCAAGAGGAAAAAGAACTGGCGGCCGATGTTCTGCACAACGACGAAAGACGCAGAAAGTCATCCGAGCAGCTCTACCGTTTGCGCTCCGCCTTGGAATCTGTGGAAGCTCGCTTGGATTCCATTAATGAAGAGATTCAAAAGGAAACGGACGCCCTTATGCGGGACGATGAAGACCGCAACGAACAGGAAACAGCACTGGAAGCGGTGAGCCTTTCCGAAAAGGATTGGACTCAAGATGCGTCTGAGGATGTGGCATCATTCCACGAAAATCTGGAGAAGCTGCGCGAGGAATTAAACACGGCGAAAATCGACAGACAGAAAAAGATTTCCGCCTATCGGGAATCGGCTCTTCGCTTGGAACAAATCGCGAAAGATTCCGAGGGCGTAAAAACGCGCTTGGAAGCTTCCATAGAAAGCTTAAAAGCCATGACCGGTGAAACGGAGCGACTGGACGAGGCCATTGCCACGGCAGAGCCGGAGCGCGCCGCCTTGGACGAAAGGGCGACGGCCCTTGAGGAGGCTCTGGCTGAGCTTAAGAATGAGGTATCGGATAAAAAGCAAAAGCTTCGTGAAGAAAAGCTGGCCCTTGAAGAGAATAAAGAGCAGGCCTTCACCTTGGAAAAGGAAATGGTGCGCCTGCAAAATCAACTGGAAGAAGCGGATCGCGCCTGTATTATCTACACCGACGAGCTGAGCCAAATGACGGATCCCGGCGATATTCACGAGCTGCTGGAGATGCCGGTCACCGGCTTGCGCAAAAAAGAAGGGGCCATCGACAAGGAAATCACCTTTATCGGCCCCGTGGACGGCGACGCCCTTGCCCAATACGACGCCTGGAAAGAACGGGTGGATTTTCTTTCGGAGCAGCGGGAAGACCTGGTGCTCTCGAAGGACAAGCTTGAAAAAATGATCAAACGCCTGGACAAGGATATGCGAAAGCAATTGGAAGAGGCGCTGATTTTAATCAACGGCTACTTTAATGACATTTTTCGCGAGCTCTTCCAAGGCGGCAAGGCGTCCTTGGCATGGGAGGAAGGCGATATTTTAGAGGCGGGAGTTTTGATTTCGGCGCAACCGCCGGGAAAAAAATTACAGTCTCTGTCCCTCTTGTCCGGCGGCGAGCGTTCCATGACGGCGGTGGCCCTCTTGTTTGCCTTGTTGCGCATGCGCCAATCGCCGTTTTGCATCGTCGACGAAATCGACGCGGCGCTGGACGATGCGAACATTCGACGTTACTCGAACTATGTGAAGCAAATCGAGGACATGCAATTTATAATGATCACCCATAGAAAACAAACCATGGAAATGGCCAATGAAATATACGGCGTGACCATGGAAGAAAAGGGAATTTCCCGGCTGTTATTTTTAGAATTGGAGGAGGTTGAATCCCATGTTGGAGTGGCTCAAGCGAAAGATCGGTAAGGAAGACGAAAACGCCGATGTAAAGGTAGAAGCGAAAGTCGAAGAGCATTCTGAAGAACTTATCGACGAAAGCACTGTAGAATCCGAACCGGCGGCGGTTGCTCAAGAAGATGTGACTGAAGCCAATGCCAAAGAAGCCGAGGCAAGTCCGGTCCGTCATAAAGCCTACGATTTTTCTCAACCGAAAGAGAAGGCAGTGGAGGAAAAGACAGTTGAAGAGAGAGTCGAGCCCGAGGCTCAAGGGCTTATTAAAGAGACGGCTGATGATACAGATGTGGCGAAGGCGGATGAAAAAGAAGAGGTCTCCGATTCCGCTGTTGAAGATGCAGAAGTAATTGAAATTCCGACCACTGACTCTTTATCAGAAGATGTAGAGCCATCTGAAACGAATGAGGCAGTAAAAGAAGAAGAAGCGGTAGCGGAAGAGGTCGAAGACGAAAAGCCTATAGAAGAAGAGCCCGCAACTGAAGAAGCCGAAGAAAAAGTCGGCTGGTTCCAACGCTTAAAACAAGGTCTCGAAAAAACGCGAGACGACATGAATTATAAGATCAACGACATTTTAGGCAATTATGTACAAATCGACGACGATATGATGGAAGATTTGGAAGATCTTTTGATTTCATCGGATATTGGCATGGAAACCACCATGACATTAATCGACCGCCTAAAAGACTCCATTCGCGAAAAACAAATTAAGGATCCGAAGCTGGTCAAAGGCCTTTTGGCCGATGAGATAAAAGCCATTTTAGAAGGCGATCCGGCGAAAAATCGATTGAACGTGGAACCGTCCCCGGCGATCATCCTCATTGTCGGCGTCAATGGCGTAGGTAAGACAACGACTATCGGCAAGCTCGCTTATCGCTTTAAAAGCGAAGGCAAGTCCGTTTTAATTGCGGCGGCAGATACCTTCCGTGCCGCAGCTATCGAGCAGATCGAGACCTGGGGCGAGCGTTCCGACACGCCGGTCATTAGCCACAAGGAAGGCGCCGATCCGGCGGCAGTGGTTTACGACGCCATTCAGGCGCAAAAATCCAGAAACATCGACGTGTTGATTTGCGATACGGCGGGACGTCTGCATAATAAGAAAAATCTGATGAACGAGCTCGAAAAAATTCATCGCATCATCGAAAAAGAAGCGCCGGAGGCACAGAAGGAAGCACTACTGGTTCTCGATGCCACCACGGGTCAAAATGCCATTCTCCAGGCGAAAACATTTAACGAGGTCACGGACTTAAGCGGTTTGATCCTTACAAAATTAGACGGCACCGCCAAGGGCGGCGTGGTCTTGCCCCTGGTTCAGGAGTTGGACATTCCCATTAAGCTCATCGGCGTCGGCGAAGGCATGACGGACTTACAGGATTTTTCCGGAAAGGATTTTGCCAACGCATTGATCAACGCGGAATAATATGTATAATTTACTCTATCTCTTGAAATTTATTTACGAAAGTTAGATAATAAAGAAAAGAAATTGTTTACCACTAGTTTTCGGAGGAGGAATTATGAAAATAACACGTCCTGCTTGGCTGGAAATCGATTTGGACCAAGTGAGAAAAAATATGCAGGAAATTCAACGGCACCTCGGTAAGGGAACCGAAGTCATCTCGATAGTCAAAGCGGACGGCTATTCCTTTGGCGGTATAGAAATCGCCAAGGCCATGACCGAAGCCGGCGTGAAGCGTTTCGCCGTCGCATCAGGCAACGAAGGCGTCGCCCTTCGCCGCGCCCTACCCGACGTGGACATTTTGGTCCTGGGCTACACTCCGGAAGAATTGAACGACATGATGATCGAAAACTCCATCGACATGGCTCTCTACCGCGTCGATGTAGCGGAAAAATTAAACGAAGTTGCCGCTCGCATGGGCAAAAAGGCCGGCGTACACATCGCTATCGACTCGGGCATGAACCGAATCGGCTTCAAGCCGACAGATGAAAGCATCGATGCCATCGAAAAGATCGTGAACATGGATCACCTGGAAGTAAAAGGCATGTTTACCCACTTCGCCTTGGCCGATGAAGATCGCGACTTTACACTAAAACAATACGGACGCTACGATTGGGTCGTTCAAGAATTGAAAAAACGAGGCATCTCTTTGAATCGCCACGTTTCCAACTCTCACGCCCTGATGAACTTCAGAGAATTTGATTTAGAATATGTTCGCCCCGGCATCGTCCAATACGGTACCACCGAAGGCGATCCCGGCGGAAAGGATTTCGACGTACACTTCGTCGCCCAATTAAAGGCTAAAATCGGTCACGTGAAGACCGTCGAAGCCGGCGAAGGCGTCAGCTACGGTCAAATCTACGTCACAGAAGGCGAAACGAAAATCGCCACGATCCCCATCGGCTATGCCGACGGCATGGAACGGAGCATGTCTGAGAAATTCGACGTCCTTGTCGGCGGGAAGCGTTGCCCGCAAATCGGACGGATCTGCATGGACCAAATGATGATCGACGTTACCGGCGTCGACTGCAAGGTTGGCGATGAAGTGGTTCTTATCGGCAAGCAAGGGGACGAAGAGGTCACCATCGAAGAGCTTGCAAAGGCCAATAATGAAATTCCAACTTCCTTCGTCACCCACTTTAAAAAACGGCTTCCGAAGGTGTATATGAAGGGCGGCGTGCTCTATAAAATCGTCGATGAAGTCATGGGAATTGAATATTGACAAGCAGCTGAAAGGATAGTATAATTACAGGGTCAAGGAATAAACCTGACCCTGTTTTTTTATGGGAGTGATCATGGATAAGACAGTACACGTCAATGTTTTGTTGGACTTATACGATCAATTATTGAGCGACAGGCAAAGACAAGTGATGGATCTCTATTACAAGGAAGATTATTCCTTAAACGAGATTTCCGATCTCTTAAGTATTTCTAAACAAGCCGTTTCCGAGCACATCAAACGGGCCGAGGCGGCATTAAAGAATTACGAGATGGCCCTTGAACTCGCCAGAAAAACGAAACAATGGAATGAAGACGGAAAGGCAATTACCTCGTCCTTGGAAGAGCTTCGGCAGTTTTCCGCGGACGCCCGTTTTCAGGATATTATCGATGGAATTGAAGCTCGTATAGATAAGGAGGGATACTTTGATATTTGAATCCCTGGCCGATAAATTGCAAGACACCATCGGCAAATTGCGCGGCAAAGGAAAAGTAACCGAGCAAGATGTCGATGAGGCGATGCGCGAAGTAAAATTGGCATTGCTCGAGGCGGATGTTAATTTCAAAGTCGTCAAATCCTTTGTAAAAAAAGTAAAAGAACGCTCCTTGGGCAGCGACGTCATGGAAAGCTTGACGCCGGGCCAACAGGTCATAAAAATCGTCATGGAAGAGCTGTCTGCCCTTATGGGTGACAGCGCGGAAAAAATCGATTTTTCTAAAAATCCGACCGTCATCTTGATGACCGGCCTTCAAGGGGCAGGGAAGACGACGACGACGGCAAAGCTGGCGCGGCTTTTAAAGAAAAAGAACAAGCGCCCCTTGCTCGTCGCTTGCGACGTCTACCGACCCGCGGCTATTAAGCAGCTGGAAGTTCTGGCGTCACAAATTCAGGTCCCTGTTTTTGCACAGGGAACGGATAAAGATCCTGTGGAGATCGCCCGAAACGGGATCGACCATGCGAGAGCGAACGGCAACGACGTCGTCATAATCGACACGGCCGGTCGTCTTCACATAGACGAAGCGCTCATGGATGAAATCAAAGGCATTAAAGAGGGCACAGAGCCTACGGAGATTCTTTTGGTTTTGGATGCCATGACCGGACAAGATGCGGTAAAAGTCGCACAGGCTTTTGACGATGCCCTGACCATTACAGGGGTCGTGCTTACGAAGCTGGACGGCGACGCACGTGGCGGTGCGGCTCTGTCGATTCGATCGGTCACCGATGTGCCCATTAAATTTATCGCCTTAGGCGAAAAGATGGATGCACTGGAGGTTTTCCATCCGGATCGCATGGCGAAACGCATCCTGGGCATGGGCGATGTGGTCGGATTAATCGAAAAGGCGGAAGAGTTTGTCGACGAGAAAAAAGCCAAGGAATTGGAAGAAAAGCTTCGTTCCCAAACTTTCACCTTCGACGACTTCCTGGACCAAATGCAGCAGATGCGAAATTTAGGTCCCTTGGAAGATTTGCTGGGCATGATTCCCGGCATGAACAACAAGGCCTTGAAGAACATGAAGATCGATGAGAAGGAATTTGCTCGCGTCGAAGCGATCATTCGTTCCATGACAAAAAAAGAGCGTACACATCCGGAGATCATCGACAGTTCGAGGAAAAAGCGCATTGCCAAAGGATCGGGCACCGATGTCAGACAGGTAAACGGGCTTTTGAAGCAGTTTAAAGAATTGCGAAAAATGATGAAAAAGCTCGGCGCGATGAATGGCGGAAAAGGCAAACGCAGAATGAAAATGCCTTTTCCATTTTAAATGAGAAATATGGGAGGACATAATGGCAGTAAAAATTAGATTGAAGAGAATGGGTTCGAAAAAGAATCCTTTTTACAGAATCGTAGTGGCAGACTCCAGAAAACCGAGAGACGGCCGTTTCATTGAAGAAATCGGCTACTACAACCCCTTAACGGAACCGAAGATTTTACGCGTCGATGCCGATAAGGCAAACACCTGGGTTAAAAACGGTGCAAAACCGACGGATACCGTGGATCGTCTCTTTAAGGAAAACGCCGTTTACGAAGCAACGGGCAATTACGACAACACCGACGTTCAAAAGGCAAAACGTGCCGAAAAACAAGCAGCCGAACAAAAGGCTCGTGCCGAAAGAGAAGCTGAATTAGATCGCTTGGACGAAGAAGCCAAAGAACGTAAGGCAAAGGAAGCCGAAGAAGCAAAGGCTGCCGCTGCTAAGGCTGAAGAAGAAGCTGCCGCTTCTGAGGAAGCCGAAGGCGAAGAAGCTACTGAGGAAGAAGCTGCTGCAGAAGAAGCGGAAGAAGTTACCGAAGAATAAAGCTCGAAGCAGGAGGTGAAACCGTGGAAGCATTGATTCAATACATTGTTTCAAAGCTCGTCGTGGATCAGGATTCCGTCGAAGTTATTGAAACCAGAGACGGCGATGAGGTTCACGTACAGGTTTATATCAACCCCGACGATATGGGGCGCGTCATCGGACGTCAGGGCAAAATCGCCCGCTCCATTCGCAGCATCGCTAAAGCTATAGGGACGAAGGAACAAGTCATGGTCTCGGTGGATTTCGATGCCAAAGAAGAATAGAGTGCTGGTCGGTGAAATCACATCGGCCCATGGCATTCGCGGCATGGTAAAGGTTTATCCCTATACGGATACGCCGGATCGGTTTCAAACCATATCCCGCATCTATATCGAGGGAGAGGACAGCCTGCGTTCAATCGAATCGGCATCGGTTCAAAAAAATATGGCTCTTATAAAAATCGAGGGCATCGATACGCGAAACGCATCGGAGGCGATCTGCAAAAAGAAATTATTTATTCCTTTCGAAGATCGAAAGCCCTTGGAAAAAGATCAATATTTTATTGACGACTTATTGGGTCTTACGGTATATACTGTAGATGGAAAGGTCATCGGCGAGCTTTCCGATGTCATGACCCAGCACGGCAACGATATTCTGGTCATCCGGTCCGGGGACAAAGAGGTGCTGATACCTTTTGTAAAAGCATTTGTCCGCTCGGTTGATGAAAAGGGCATTGTCGTCGAACCCATCGAAGGGATGCTTTCATGAGATTTACCGTATTAACTCTGTTTCCCGAGTTTGTCGATACGATGAAGAGCTATTCCGTTATCGGCCGTGGGGTAGATAAGGGCTTGATCCAATTGGACTGCGTAAACATTCGTGACTATACCACGGACAAGCACAACAATGTGGACGACTATAGCTACGGAGGCGGCCCTGGCATGGTGCTGCAGGCGCAGCCGGTGACCGACGCCATTCTAAAGAATCGCGGTTGGGACGGATACGTCATCCATCTTTCTCCAAGAGGGAAAGTGCTGGATCAGGCGAAGCTGGAATCATTGGCGAAGAAAGAACACATCGTGTTGGTCAACGGCCACTACGAGGGCATCGACCAGCGCGTGTTGGACCACTATGTAGACGAGGAAATTTCTGTCGGTGACTATGTGCTTTCCGGCGGGGAGCTGGGCTCCATGATTTTAATCGACGGCATCAGCCGATTGATCGACGGAGTCCTGAGCAATGAAGATTCGGCGGTGGAAGAATCCCACAGCCAAGGACTTCTGGAACACGGCCACTATACCAGGCCCTATAACTTCAGAGGGTATTGTGTTCCCGATATTTTGTTAAGCGGTAATCACCGGAAAATCGAAGAATATAGAAGAAGAGAAGCTCTGAAAGTGACTTATGAACGTAGACCGGATTTATTAAAATCCGCGGAGCTTTCGGAGTCGGATAAGAGTTATTTAAAAGCTCTGGAAGAAAAACAAGAGGGGGAAAAACATGGACATTATTAAATCCATTGAACAAGCGCAATTAAAAGACAATCTGCCTGAATTTCGTGTCGGCGACACGGTACAAGTTCACTACCGCATTATCGAAGGTGCCAGAGAAAGAATCCAAGTCTTTGAAGGTACCGTTATTAAGCGTCAAGGTGGCAGCATCAATGAAACCTTTACCGTTAGACGTCTTTCCTACGGTGTCGGCGTAGAAAGAACTTTCCCGGTTCATTCTCCGAGAATTGCCGAGCTTAAGGTATTAAAGCGCGGTAAAGTTCGTCGCGCCAAGCTTTACTACTTACGTGATCGTCAAGGTAAGGCTGCAAAAGTTAAAGAAAAGAAGTTTTAATTGTTAATAGGCATTGCTCTGGCAGTGCCTATTCTTTTAGATTCTGTTCAAAACAAAGAAAGTAGCAGGTGCCATGAAAAAACTACTTATTTTACTATTGGTTCTCGCGGCCTTATTGTTCGGCGGTTACACCGTATTAAATAAAGCCGGCGGCAACAATCAATATTCCGACATTTACAAATCCTTTCACGTGATCTATGAAGATGAATTGATTCCGAAAAAATACGCCATGCGTGAAGACGGTCAGTACTTTATGTCCTTGGAAGGCATCCAAAAATACATCGACGAAACGGCGCGCTTCGACGAGGCCAAGGGCGCCGTCGTCTTTAACAATCGCAGCGGTGAAAAAGTCTTGCCCTTAGACAGCAAGGAAGGAACGATCAACGGCGGTAAAATCGCCTTAAGGGACCCGCTGATTAAAAAAGACGATCAAATCTTTATTCCCGTGGAAGCGTTCATTCACGATTATCCCGTTCGTATGAATTACGAAAAAGATAAAAACGTGCTGATCATCGACAACCGCATGAAAAAACACGCCGTCGGCAGCTTGTCCGGCGACGGCGTCAATCTCCGCGAGTCGGATACCACAGATTCGCCCATTGTCGCCACATTAGGTGCCGACAGCAAGCTTTGGGTTTACGGTAAAAAAGATGATTGGTATCACGTTAGAGAACAAGACGGATACTTAGGTTGGATTCGCGAAGATAATATCAAGGTCGAAACTTTGGACGGCGGTAAATATACGGGTGACAGCGGTCTTGTTCAGCAATCGGCGATTAAAAAACCGTTAAACATTACCTACGACTACACCTACGGACAAGTGAAGGAAGAGGTGGTCAACGGCATTAAAAAGATCGAAGGGCTGGACGTCGTCATTCCCACATGGTTCTCCGTAGAGAATGCTCAAGGAGATATTCGGGACCGCGGCGATATTCGCTATGTAGAAAATTATGCGAAGCTGGGTATTGCGACCTGGGCCTATTTGGATAACAGCTTTGATCCGGATTTAACCCATCAATTCCTTCAAAACGAAGAAGCCCGTAAAAAAGCCGTAGCAACTTTAATTAACTTTACCAAGTCCTATGGCATGAAGGGCGTTAATATCGATTTCGAAAATATGAAGGTAGAAGATCGCGACGCTTTAACGGCATTCGTAAAGGAAGTTTCCGATGCGGCTAAGGCGGAAAATCTTCTCGTTTCCGTTTGCGTAACGCCCCAGGTGTCGAAAAATGTGAAAAATGAACTGTACGACCGAAAAGCGTTGGCCGAACTTTGCGATTACGTCATTCTCATGGCCTACGACCAACACTGGGGCAGCTCCGACAAGCCCGGGTCCGTTGCCGAATACAAATGGGTGGAAGGCAATGTCAATGTCAGCTTAAAAGATATTCCGCCGGAAAAATTCATCCTTTCCGTTCCCTTCTACGCCCGTTTGTGGAAAGAGGGAGAAAACGGCCTGACATCCAGTGCCGTCGGCATGCAAACGACGGCTGAATACGTCAAGTCTCGCAACATAAATCCCACCTGGGACGACGAGGCGAAGCAGTACACCATCAATCAGGACGTCAACGGCAAGAGCGAGAAAATTTGGATCGAAAATGCCGAATCCGTGGCGTGGAAAGTATCGCTTATGCGCAAATACAATCTTGCCGGGATTTCCTCCTGGCGATTAGGCTTTGAAACGCCGGATGTTTGGACCGTCATGGCGGATCAATTCAGCAAATACCGCTATCCGTACCAATAAAATTGATTATTTCGGAAATTTTGATATAATAGCATAGGAAGTCGGAATAAAGAAAAAGGAGTGTTCATGGTACCTGAAACACATCGCATAATTGCCGGTGAATTAAGAGATCGCATCATGCAGGATTACGGCATTATACTAGACGAATCCAAAATGTTGCGTGGATCTATTGCACCGGATATTTATCCGAAGTACAAATTTATTCCCCATTACTATGACGAGAGCATCGATTATATTGTGGAGAAGATTGTATCGATCGTGCCCTATATGTCTGAATTGCTTCGTGACACGGCATGGAAAAATCTTTTAAATCTTCCGGTAAGCTACAAGATCGGCGTCATCAGCCACTATCTATGTGACTACATGACTCATCCTCATGCGCGGCGCATTCGTTGCACGTCCATGACAGACTTGCGGGTTCACATGAGCTATGAAAAAGATTTAAATCGCCACGTTAAAAAACACGGCATCGATCGCGACTCTATTCGCGGCTTTGATATGGGAAGCTTTCACGGCGATAAAGACGATTTAAGAGTCTACGTGAAGGATCAGATTACCTCTTTAGTCGCGCTATATAAAAAAGAAACCATCACATTTGAAAATGATGCAAACTTTGCATACATCGTCAATGTGTTTATATCGAAAGTTGTTTGTGAAGCGGCCTTAAGCTACGAAAAGGCCGGACAAGTTCAAATGGCATAACCTTTGAAGAGAAGGGAAGTAGGGTCGCTTATATTCAGCGAGGCATGACGGTGAAAGATGTCTTTAAGCGCCTATGGAAAACATCTCGGAGGCTCTGCTCTCAAAAGGGCAGACGGTTTTACCCGTTATTTAGTAATAGAGTATGAAGTACTCGAACAGGTGGCATAGCGAATTTTTCGTCCGATTGATGAAGAATTCGCTTTTTTATTTAAGGAGAAAGTATGAGAAACAATTCTGAAGCGACAAAATTTACCATCAAAGAAACGCAAATCGCCATAAAAAGTTTAAAGGATTACTTTGAACGGGATTTGGCCAATACCTTAAATTTGACCCGCGTGTCGGCACCTTTATTTGTGCGGCCGGAAACGGGCTTAAACGACAATTTAAACGGCGTGGAAAAGGCTGTGTCCTTTAAGCTGCGGAAGTACGATATCGACGTGGAAATCGTGCAGTCTTTGGCGAAGTGGAAGCGAAATGCGCTAAAGGCCTACGGCTTTAATTACTATGAAGGTCTTTACACGGACATGAACGCCATTCGCCCCGACGAAGAGCTGGACGACATTCACTCCATTTACGTGGACCAATGGGACTGGGAAAAAGTGATTCGCAAGGAAGATCGAACCGACGCTTATCTGCACTTTATCGTTTCGGAAATCTATTCGGTATTCCTGCGCACGGAAACCTATATTAACAGCGTCTATCCCTATATCCTTACAAAAAAATTGCCGTCGTCCATCTACTTTATGACTTCCCAGGAACTGGAAGACAGATACCCGGACATGAGCCCGAAGGAAAGGGAATACGCCATTTGCAAGGAGAAAAGAGCGGTCTTCCTGCAAGGAATCGGTAAGAACCTTGCCAGCGGCAAGCCCCACGACGGCAGAAGCCCGGACTACGACGATTGGGATTTAAACGGAGATATTCTTTTCTACAATCCCACGACGGACTCCGTCATCGAGCTTTCGTCCATGGGCATTCGCGTCGACGAAGACAGCTTAATGCGTCAATTGGAATTGAGCGATGAGACCCATCGACTGAAAATGGACTACCATAAAAACCTGATCGAAGGTCAACTGCCCTACACCGTCGGCGGCGGCATCGGCCAATCGCGAATCTGCATGTTCTTTTTGGAAAAGAAATCCATCGGCGAAGTGCAAGCTTCCGTCTGGCCCGACGATTATCTTTTGGAAGCGAAGCTACGTGGAGAAGACATCCTGTAAAAGGTAGTGAACTCTTTCGCTCTTTATGATAAAATAAGGAACGATAAGGAGGAAAGGCATGTCCGTACAAAACGCGCAACTGAATCAAAAAACGCTGGATTTCGTCGATATGAAAACGAAGCTGACGCATAAGTTTTTGTATGGTGCGGATAGCTCTGCCATGCAGCTCCTCTTAAATTTGTATGATTTGGAAGAGAAAATTCATAATATTTTCCCTTCTTATGTTTCCATAAAAAATCTGAAGAAGGATATTTTGTCTTTTTTGCGTCGCAAAGACAATCGCGCGGTTTTTGCCAACAGCTTAACCAATGCCATTTACGACGACATTAACCGCTTTGAACTGGTTATGTATTTGGCTGGCTATAAATGCGGCTACAACGCCGCGTCCGAGGCCAATGAGCTGGAGGTCATCACCCTTCGACATATCGATTTGTGTCATATGTTTGAGCGCAAGGTGTTGTTTCACTACGACGGCAAGTACGAGGACGTGCGTCGCTTCAGAAAGCAAGCCATCGAACGTCACTTAAGCTACATCGGCGGCGGCAGCCGGATTAAAGAACAGGCCCAGCGCTTTTCCAAGGTCGTGCTGAAGCGAAAGGTATTAACTTTAAATCACTATGTGGATCGGCAACTGCAAGTCGATTTCTTAAGCCCGAAGAAGTTGTACCGCGAATCGGATTACGTCCTTACGAGGGAAGAGCTGATCGGTTTAAATCGCAAATTAAAGAATTTTTTATATCGAGACGGGCTGAGAATTTATTTATCCGCTTATTGGTGCGGCATAAATGATTCCGTCTTAAGAAGATATCATCCGTAACCGAAGGGCTCGCAAGGGCCCTTTTTTTAAGGAGTTTTATGAGAGTATTGGGAATCGATCCGGGTCTGGCGACGATGGGCTACGGTATTATCGACGTGGCGGGAAACCGACTGTCGGCAGTGGAGTACGGCACCATCGAAACGGGAAGCAAGACGGACTATCCGAAGCGTTTGTTTCAGCTTCACGTGGAGCTGAAAAAAATCATTGAAGCGGCGAAGCCCGACGAAGTGGCCATGGAGGAGTTGTTCTTTAACAAGAACATTACGACGGCGATTTCCGTGGCGCAAGCACGGGGCGTGGAAATTTTAACCTGCATGGAAATGGGGCTTCCCATTTACGAATACACGCCGCTGCAAATCAAGCAGGCTGTCGTAGGCTACGGTCGGGCGGAAAAACATCAGGTGCAGGAAATGGTGAAGATGTTTTTAAGTTTAAAGGCCATCCCGAAGCCGGACGATGCCGCCGACGGCTTGGCCATTGCCATCACTCACATTCATTCGGCGAAGAGTAAGGAACATTTTGAATTAAAGTAGGTGGGATATGATCGATCGCTTGCGCGGAATTATTTTAGAAAAAAGATTGGACGGCGTCGTTGTCGAATCGGGCAGCTTCGGGCTGAGCGTCTTTCTGCCCGGACCGAATTTGGGACGCATCGACGAGGGGGATGAGGTGGTTCTTTATAGCTATCTTCAGGTGAAGGACGACGGCTTTTCTCTTTTCGGCTTTTTGGATGAAGAGGACCGGGAGCTGTTTCTCCTCCTAATCGGCGTCAGCGGCGTGGGTCCGAAGGTGGCCATGGGCATTTTCAGCCGATTTTCTGCAGGCGATGTCATTTACTTTATACAAAGCGGAGACGCAAAATCCTTGACGGAAGCGCCGGGCATAGGCAAAAAGACGGCAGAGCGCTTGCTTTTAGAGCTAAAGGATAAGGTAAAGGAACTGCATCCCTCGGCGCCTGTTTTAAACCTGGCTCCGTCGAAAAAAGCAGAGCCGCAACAGGATGCCTTGGATGCGTTGATCGGTCTCGGCTATTCGCCAAACGAGGCTCGGGATGCCATCAAGGGTATTGACAGCGACGATGTGGAAATCGTACTTAAAGAGGCGTTGAAGCGCTTGGCGATGAAAGGGTAAGGAGGGCCTATGGAAGAGGAACGATTAGTATCAAAAACCGTGTTGCCTCAGGAAGAGCGAATCGAGACGGCCCTTCGTCCGAAGTTTCTGTCGGAATACATCGGTCAGGACAAGGCGAAGGAGAAGCTCGAGATTTTTATCGAAGCGGCCAGGCGCCGGGACGAATCTTTGGACCATGCCCTGTTAAGCGGGCCGCCGGGACTGGGAAAGACCACTCTCGCCAATATTATTGCCAACGAAATGCACGTCAACATGCGGGTGACATCGGGCCCCGCCATCGAGCGGCCCGGCGATTTGGCCAGCATCTTAACTAACTTAGATGAAAACGACGTGCTCTTTATCGACGAAATCCATCGCATCCCTCGCACAGTGGAAGAAATTCTCTATCCGGCCATGGAGGATTTTGCCTTGGATATTATCGTGGGGAAGGGGCCTTCGGCACGTTCCTTACGTTTGGATCTCAACCACTTTACATTAATCGGCGCTACCACCCGATCCGGTCAGTTGGCGTCGCCTTTGAGGGACCGCTTCGGCGTGCTGTTGAATTTAGAGCTGTACGATCCGGAAAGCCTAAAGACGATCTTGCTTCGCTCCTCGGAAATTTTAAGCATCCCGCTGAGCACCTCAGGAGCCATGGAAATCGCCAAAAGGAGCCGCGGGACTCCGCGAATCGCCAACCGCCTCTTAAAGCGAATTCGGGATTTTGCGGAGGTAAAGCGAAACGGTTTGATCGACGAGGACGTGGCGAAGGAAGGCTTGAAGCTTTTAGATGTAGACGACTACGGCTTAGACGATTTGGACCGAAGGATTTTGCGGACCATGATTTTAGATTACGAGGGACGTCCCGTAGGCATCGACACTCTCGCGGCGACCATCGGCGAAGAACGCATCACCATCGAAGATGTCTACGAGCCCTATTTGTTGCAGATTAATTTTATTCAGCGGACGCCTCGAGGGCGTATGGCTACGAAACGTGCCTACGATCACTTAGGGATTCCCTACAGAAAGGACGAGTCATGAAAAAACGATTAAGTCTCCTCGTGCTGCTCGCAAGCATTTTTATCAGCCTGCCGGTATTTGCCGCACAGGGACCCATTCATGTAAAGGTCGGACCCACGGCATCGAGCATTACTTTGTCATCCGACGGCGGCATCATGCGAAACGGAGCTCCCGTGGGGAATAATTTTGTCGCCACGACTTCCAATGTAACTGAATCGGATGTTTTCTCTTCGACTTTAGGCTATATCAACATCGGCGGCAAGCCTTATCGTGGCAATGTACGCTTTGTAAAATCCGGTAGTGCCTTAAAATCTGTGAACATCGTCGATGTGGACGACTATATTCGCGGCGTTCTGCCGAAAGAGATCGGCACCACGACGCCCATCGAAGCCCTGAAAACGCAGGCAGTGGTTTCCAGAAGCTTTGCCTATGCCAATTGGAATAAGTTTGAGAAATACGGTTATAATTTGGACGATTCCAGCGCCTCTCAAGCCTATGCGGGCATGAGCGTGGAATCGCCCATGACAGACCGCGCCGTGGCGGAAACCCGGGGTCAGATTTTATATTACAAGGGCGATGTAGCCAATACTATTTTCCACGCCACCAGCGGCGGCGAAACGGAGGCCATCGAAGAGGTGTGGGGCGGCAATCCCTGCCCTTATTTAATCGCTAAAAAGGACCCTCAATCGGTAAATACCCGCAACGCCACTTGGACGGCGACTCTTTCCTCCGGCGACATTCAAAGGGCCTTTTCCTCGGTGGGACGTCCAACGGCTTTAGAAGTGCTGGAGCGTTCCTCCACGGGGCGTATTAAATCCATGGCCGTGGTAGGTACGGCGGGAAGAGAAGTGGTGACAGGCAATCAATTCCGAATGCGTTTAGGCTGGATGAAGATAAAGAGTGCCAACTTCGGCACCGATCAATTCAGCCGTCCTGCCGAAAAACCGTTGACGGTGATGACATTGAAGGGCATAAAGCCCTATGCTAACGATAAAATTATTACCGCCAAGGGCATTCGCACAGGCAATACGGATTCGATTATTCGAGCTAACGGATTGAGCAAAGCCGTCGGCCGGGTATCGACCTTTAACGATAGTATGCCTATTTCCGAAAGCATTACCTTAAACGGCATAGGCTACGGCCACGGTGTAGGCCTCAGCCAATACGGTGCCATTAACATGGCTAAAAGCGGCATGGATTACAGACAAATCCTAAGCTTTTACTATCCGGGCACGGAATTAAGATAGAAAGGACAGCATGAAAAGAAGCGAGTTTTATTACGATCTTCCCGAAGAATTAATCGCCCAACATCCGGCGGATAAACGGGATGCGTCCAGACTTTTACACGCCATGCCCAATGGGGAAGTAGAAGATTTATCTTTTAGGGATATTCTTCGATTCATTCGCCCGGAGGATGTGCTGGTTATTAACAACACGAAAGTGTTACCGGCGCGCATCTTCGGCCATCGGCCGGGAAAAGACGAGCACATCGAGGTGCTTCTCGTCAAGGAAATTGAAAAAAACCTGTGGCAGTGCATGGTGCGTCCGGGGAAAAAGCTGAAGGTCGGCGGCACCATCGAATTCGGCGAGGGTCTTTCAGGCGAAGTGAAGGCGGTAACGGAAGACGGTCTGCGCCACATTCGCTTCGACTACGAAGGCGTGTTCATCGAAATTTTAGAGCGACTGGGCGAGATGCCACTGCCGCCTTACATTCACGAAAAGCTAAAGGACAAGGACCGCTACCAAACGGTCTATGCCAAGTACGAAGGATCGGCGGCGGCACCGACGGCAGGCTTGCACTTCACAAAGGAGCTTTTGGATGAAATACGAGCTCAAGGCACGGAAATCGCCGAGATCACTCTTCACGTGGGGCTCGGGACCTTTCGCCCGGTAAAAACCGACGACATTGAGGCTCACGAGATGCACAGCGAGTACTATAAAATCGACGAGAAGGCGGCGGATGCCATTAACCGCGCTAAGGAGAACGGCGGTCGCGTCATCGCCGTGGGCACCACCTCCATCCGCACCTTGGAAAGCTGTATGCAGAAAAACGGCAGGATCTGCCCCGATGCGGATAACACCCATATTTTCATCTATCCCGGCTATGAATTTAAAATCGTCGACGCCATCGTGACGAATTTTCACTTGCCGGAATCCACATTGATCATGCTCGTCTCCGCCTTTTACGGAAAAGATGCCATATTAAAGGCCTACGGCCATGCCGTAAAGGAGCGCTATCGCTTTTTCAGCTTTGGCGACGCCATGTTTATAGAAAAGAGAGAATCATGAAATTTACATTGACCCATGAATCTTCCGACACGAAGGCGAGGCGGGGCGTCATAGAAACCGATCACGGGACGATTCAAACCCCGATCTTTATGCCCGTCGGCACCCAGGCCACGGTAAAGACCATGACGCCGGAAGAGCTGCGTGAAATAAAGGCACAAATTATTTTGTCCAACACCTACCATTTGTTTCTTCGTCCCGGTACGGAAATCATTGAGGAGGCGGGAGGCCTGCACAAATTCATGCACTGGGACGGACCGATCCTCACAGACAGCGGCGGATTTCAGGTCTTCAGCCTGTCTCATCGCCGAAAGATCACGGAAGAGGGCGTGACCTTCCGCAGCCATATCGACGGATCCAAGCAATTTTTGTCGCCTGAAAAATCCATGGAGATTCAACACATCCTTGGGTCGGACATTATTATGGCCTTTGACGAATGCGCTCCCTATCCTGCATCCAGAGAATATATCATGCATTCTGCGGAACGAACCAGCCGTTGGGCGGAGCGTTGTAAAATTTATCACGACGACAAGCCCGGCCAAAATCTTTTCGGCATCATTCAAGGCGGCATGTATAAGGACTTGCGCCGCAGAAGCGCCGAGCAATTGGTGGCCATGGACTTTCCCGGCTACGCCGTCGGCGGTCTTTCCGTCGGCGAACCCATCGAGACCATGTGCGATGTCCTGGACTATACTACGGACTTTATGCCGAAAGACAAGCCGAGGTACCTTATGGGCGTCGGAACGCCGGATTTTCTCTTTGAGGCCGTTGAAAGGGGTATCGACATGGCGGACTGTGTCCTACCTACGCGCAACGCCAGAAAGGGAAGCTGTCTAACCTCTCACGGCAAGCTGGTTATAAAAAATGCTCAATACGCCCGCGACTTCAGGCCACTGGATCCGGAGTGCGATTGCTACGTCTGCCGTAATTACTCCAGAGCATACATTCGCCACCTTTTTAAGGCCAATGAAATCCTGGGCCTACGCTTGGCAAGCTACCACAATTTATATTTCCTGCTGAATCTCATGGACAATATTCGAAAGTCCATCGAAGAGGATAACTTCCTCCAATATAAAGATGACTTTTACGCGAAATATGGTTATAATAATAAGAGATAGATAGGAGGTATGTATGGAATTAGGAAGTGGTCTTTTCTCCCAAGCAAACGGCGGAAATTCTATGATCCCTACACTAATCTCTATCGTTTTAATGCTCGCTATTTTTTACTTCGGTATTATTCGTCCGAATAAGAAGAAGGAAAAAGAAGCGCTCAAAATGATGGAAAGTCTTGCTGTCGGTGATGTCATTTATACTTACGGCGGCATCGTCGGGAAAATTGTTCAAGTGAAAGCCGACGTGGTCGTCATCGAATCGACGGGTATGAAGACGCGCTTGGAAATTATGAAATGGGCTATTAAGAATGTGACGAAACAGTCCGGACGTAAAGCAGAAAAAGAAGATAACGAGGAAGAAGAATAGGAGTATTTTATGAAGTACATAAAAACATTGACGAAACGTTCCTTACGCAAGGGTTTGGAAAAAGCCGGCTGCGGCGAATGTCAAACCTCTTGCCAATCGGCCTGCAAGACTTCTTGTACCGTAGGCAATCAAAAGTGCGAAAATAAGGATAGATAAGGTTGTGGGATTCCCACACCTTTTTCTTTTAGAAGGGGAAATTTGTGCGTAAAATTCATCGTTTTCAAGGAAATGGCAAGAATATTATTTTAGACGTGGCGTCGGGCTCGGTTCATGTCGTCGACGACATGATTTTCGACATGGCGGCGGATATGTTGGATTTGAGCAAAGAGGCAATCGTCGAAAAATACAAGGGTCGCTACGATTCCGAAGCTTTGTCCGAGGGCTATGACGAGTTGGATTACCTGATCGAGGAAGGCCTGCTCTATGCCGAAGATACACCCGTCGATTTAAGCGGATTTAATCCCCATTGCCATATTAAGGCCATGTGCTTACACGTATCCCACGACTGCAATTTGCGTTGCGCCTATTGCTTTGCTTCCCAAGGGGACTTTCACGGCGAGCGCATGGTTATGGATCTTGAAACCGGTAAAAAGGCCCTGGATTTTCTTTTGGAAAACAGCGGTAGTCGCCGCAATTTAGAAGTGGATTTTTTCGGCGGCGAGCCCATGATGAATTTCGACGTGGTCAAAGAGCTGGTGGCTTACGGCAGAGAGCATGAAAAAGCCTACGGGAAACATTTCCGTTTCACCATGACCACCAATGGAATTTTGCTCGACGATGAAAACATCGAGTACTTGAACCGTGAAATGGCCAATGTGGTTCTTTCCATTGACGGCAGAAAAGAAGTCAATGACGCCATGCGCCCCACGGTAAACAAAAAGGGCAGCTTCGATACCATCGTGCCGAAGTTTCAAAAGCTCATCGCCTCCCGCTGTGACAAGGACTACTATATTCGCGGCACCTTTACCAATCACAATTTGGATTTTTCCAAGGATGTGATGCTCTTCCACGAGCTGGGCTTTGAAAAGACGTCCATGGAACCGGTAGTCACCGATCCCAACGAAGAATACGCCATTCGCGAGGAGCATCTGGATCAAATCCTGAAGGAATACGAGAAATTAAGCGAAGAGTATCTTCGCATTCGCAAGGACGATCCCGATTTTCTCTTTTTCCACTACATGATCGACCTTTCCGGCGGGCCCTGCGCCTATAAAAAAAGCATCGGCTGCGGCGCCGGCAGCGAATACGTGGCCGTAACGCCGACGGGAGATATTTATCCCTGTCACCAATTTGTAGGCGAGGAAGATTTTCTATTGGGCAATGTGGATGACGGCATCGTGAATAAAGACTTGCAAGACCACTTCCACAAGGCCGATGTATTTCACAAGGAAGCCTGCGGCGATTGCTGGGCAAAATATTTTTGTAGCGGCGGCTGCCACGCCAACGCCTATCACAATAACGGCGACATATACGAGCCCTTCGGCATCGGCTGCCAAATGGAACGGAAACGACTGGAATGCGCTTTAAGCGTTTATGCCAACGAACAGAGTGAATGATGAAGTATTGGTCCGTAAAAAATGAACAAGCAAAAGAAGCCGTCGACTTTCGCGCCATGGGCCTACAGGAGTGGGAATATCGCGTCTTAGTCAATCGCGGCGTGGATACGAAGGAAAAGATTCAAAGCTTCCTTCATCCCTCCATGGAACATTTGCCTTCCGCCATTACCATGAAGGATATGGTGAAGGCGGGGAATCTGGTTCAAAACGTCAAGGGGAAAATTCGCATTATCGGCGATTACGATTGCGACGGCGTCATGAGTACGACTATTCTCATGAAGGGCCTTCAGGGTCTCGGCTTCGACGTGGATTATCGCCTGCCCCATCGCAGGGAAGACGGCTACGGCATGCAGCCGTTCATGGCTGAAGAAGCAGAGCATGACGGCGTGGAGATGATCATCACCTGTGACAACGGCATCGCGCAATTCGATGCCATCGAGCGAGCGAAGGAATTGGGTCTGAAGCTGATCGTCATCGATCACCACCAAGTCGTGCGCCGAGAAGGGGAGGAAGTGCTTCCGAAAGCCGATGCCATCATTAATCCTCATCAATCGGCCTGTCATTATCCCTTTAAAGGCTTATGCGGTGGCGCTCTGGCCTTTTATTTTGTAAACTATCTATATACCATCTCGGGACAAAAGGAAGCCTTGGACGAAGACCTGGTCGGCTTTGCCGCCTTGGCCACCGTTTGCGACGTGATGGAGCTCATCGGCGAAAATCGGGACTTGGTCACCTGCGGCCTCGCACAGCTGAACCGCACGCAAAACATTGGCTTTAATGCCCTAAGAGAGGCGGCGAAGATCAAAGGGGACATCGGCGCTTACCATTTAGGCTTTATTTTAGGACCGACGATCAATGCGGCGGGCCGACTGGATACGGCAACCGATGCCGTGGAACTGTTTTTAACCGACGACCCGTCCTTTGCCGAAAAGACCGCCAAATACTTGCGTGAATTAAATCAAAAGCGCCAGGCCCTGACCACGGAAGGGCTTATGCGTTTAGAAAAGCAGCTGGCCAATCCCAAGGAAAAGGTGCAGCCGATTTATATTTTAAAAGACGAAACCATCGACGAAAGCATTGCCGGCATTATTGCCGGGCGCATTAAGGGCAAGTATTCCAGGCCCTGTATCGTTCTGACGTCCGGAAAAGACGGGCTCAAGGGCTCCGGCAGAAGCATCGAAGCCTACAATATGGTGGAGAAAATTCGCGAGAGCGAAAAATATCTGACCTCTTTCGGTGGCCACGCCATTGCATGCGGATTGAGTTTGCGGAAAGACCATTACATCGCCTTTAAACTGGATGCCATCGAAAAAAGCGATTTGGATCCCAGGGATTTAGTCCCTCGGGTGCGCCTCGACGCCATTATGCCTCCCGACAAGGTGAGCCTTGAGACGGTGGAGCGGCTGGATCGTCTGAAGCCCTTTGGAAACGGAAATCCGAAGCCGCTTTTCGGCGCCACAGGCGTTTATGTTTCGCAGTACCGAATTTTCGGTAAGAATAGAAATGTTATTAAGCTCGAGCTTTTTTATAAAAATGCTTGCTACGACGGCGTCATGTTTATGGACGCGGAGGATTTTATGGCCTTTGCCAATCAGGCCAAGGCACCGGACGGAAGCCTCTGTGTGGACATGGCTTACATTCCGACCATCGACACCTTTAATAACAGGAACGCATTGCAATTTCAAATAGAAGATTTGAGACGATCTAAAATGGTGATGACATGATTGAACAATTGATTGAAAAGATTTTGTCTTACAACCCGGAGGGGGATGTAGATAAAGTTCGCGAGGCTTACCTCTTTGCCGAAGCGCATCATAAAGGCCAAAAGCGCAATTCCGGGGAGGACTATATCGTTCACCCTTATCATGTTGCGCTTATTTTGGCGGAAATGAATATGGATATAACCACCATTATCGCCGGTCTGTTGCACGACACCATTGAAGATACTGACGTCACCTACGAGGATGTGAAGGAGCATTTCGGCGAAGACGTCGCCGTAGTGGTCGAGGGCGTGACGAAATTAAAAATGCTCTCGTACCAAACCAAGCAGGAAAAGCAGGCGGAAAATATTCGAAAGATGGTTCTCGCCATGGCGAAGGACATCCGCGTGGTCATCGTCAAATTTGCCGACCGCCTACACAATATGCGCACCCTGGAATATATGACGCCGGAAAAGAAACACGACAAGGCACTGGAGACCATCGAGATCTATGCGCCCCTTGCCGACCGCTTGGGCATGAGCCGGGTGAAAAGCGAGCTGGAGGATTTGTCTCTACGCTATTTGGATCCGGAAAATTATTATAATTTAGTGGATATGATCAATCGCCGACGCAGCGAGAGGGAACAGCTTATCCAATCGTTAATCGACGACATTTCCAAGCAATTGAAGCGCATGGGCATCGCCGCCGATATAAACGGTCGCCCGAAAAATTTCTACAGCATCTACAAGAAGATGATGAAAAAAGGCAAGACCTTTGAAGAAATCTACGACTTACAGGCCATCCGCATTCTCGTCGACGACGTGAAGGATTGCTACGGGGCACTGGGTGTGGTACACACCATGTATAAGCCTATTCCCGGTCGGTTTAAGGATTACATCTCCATGCCGAAGCCAAACAAGTATCAATCCCTGCACACGACCGTTATCGACGACAACGGCGAGACCTTTGAGGTTCAAATTCGCACCTGGGAAATGCACAAGACGGCGGAATACGGGATTGCCGCCCACTGGAAATACAAAGAAGGTGCGAGGAAATCCACCACCTTTGACGAAAACCTGACCTGGCTCAGACAGCTCTTGGAATGGCAAAAGGATTTGAAGGATCCCAACGAGTTTATGGAAACCTTGAAGGTGGACTTTTTTGCCGACGAGGTCTTCGTCTTTACGCCTAATGGCGACGTCATTAATCTGCCCGACAATTCCACGCCCATCGACTTCGCCTATCGGGTGCACACGGCTGTAGGAAATACCTGTGTCGGCGCGAAGATCAACGGTCGCATCGTTTCTCTGAGCCACAAGCTGAAAAACGGTGAAATCGTCGAGGTCATTACCAATAAAAATTCCGAGCCGTCCCTGGACTGGCTGTCCATCGTCGCCAGCCCCCAAGCCCGAACGAAAATCAGGCAATATTTTAAAGTTAAGGATCGGGACAAAAACATCGAAAAGGGCCGGACCATGATCGAGCAAGAGGCGAAGCGCCTCGGCTATAAACCTGCCGACTTCGTTCGCGACGATTGGATGGAAGAGGTACGGCAGCGTCTCAAATACGGCAATTTAGACGACCTCTATTCCCAAATTGGCTACGGCAGCACGAGCGTTCGCCAGGTAACGGCGAAGCTGGAAGAGTATGCCAAGGAAGAAAAGCGCAAGACCATGGCAGAAACGATGTCCGTCGACGACATCGCCCTGCAAGAAGATAAGAGCGACCATCGCAATACGGGAGGCATTGTCGTCAAAGGCATCGACAATGTGAAGGTCCGCATCGCCAGATGCTGTACGCCGGTGCCCGGCGATGAAATCGTCGGCTTTATTACCATGGGTCGGGGGATCAGTATTCATCGCTCCGATTGCATCAATCTGAAGAATAATCTGAACGAGGATCGACTGATTCCCGTGCGTTGGGAAATCGACGAAAAAGAGACCTACAGTGCCGAAATCGAAATTCGCGCTGCCGGAAAAAACAATGTGTTGGCGGATATTGCCAATCGGATCCACGATTCCCGATTGGATATTCAAAATCTGTCTGCGCGAGAGGACAAGGATCACAATATGATCGTACGCACGGTGGTGCGCATCCATCATATCGACGAATTGTCCCGCCTGTTGAAGAAGCTGGAAAAAATCGAACATGTTTATGAAGTATATCGAGTGAGCGGTTAAGGAGAGTCTATGCGAGCAGTAGTCCAACGTGTGAAAAAAGCAAAAGTTTCCGTCGAAGGAGAAGAGGTTTCTTCCATCGGGTCGGGACTTATGGTTCTCGTCGGCGTTACCGACGAGGATACGAAGAAGGATATGGAATACATCGGCAATAAAATCATGGGGCTTCGCGTTTTCGACGACGAAAACGGCGTCATGAACGTCAATGTTGCCGACAGCGAAAAAGAAATCATGGTGGTTAGTCAATTTACCCTCTACGGCGATGCCAGAAAGGGCATGCGTCCCAGCTATATTCGCGCAGCAAAAGGCGATGTTTCGGAGCCTATGTATGAGGAGCTTATAGCTTACATCGAATCGAAGGGCCACAAGGTCGCTCGCGGACGCTTTGGCGCGGACATGGCCATCGACATGGTCGGCGACGGCCCGGTGACGATTCTACTCGACAGCGAAAGGAGCTTTTGATGGCCATCGATACTCTATTAGTGGGCGGAACCACCAATTGCTACCTGGTCTATGACGAGGCCAAAAACGGCTTTATCATCGATCCCGGTGCGGAACCGGAAAAGATTCTGAGCTGCGTGAAGCGCCTGGGACTATCCATCGAAGGCATCTTGCTCACTCACGGCCATGCCGATCACATTTCCGCCTTAAACAAGGTGCGCGACGGCCTGGGCGTTAAGGTCTATATGCACAAAGATGAGCTGGAGAATTTCCTCAGTCAATCGCCGCAATTCATCGCCATGCTGGGAGGGGAGCTACCCGATAAAAATCCCGACGTTCTGCTGAAAGACGGCGATGTGATTCCTTTTAAAGCGGGGGATGTAAAAGTCATCTTCACCCCGGGTCACACCCCGGGCGGCGTATGCTATCTTTACGGCGACACATTGTTCAGCGGCGATACTTTATTCCAAGGCTCCATCGGTCGCACGGATTTTCCCGGCGGCGACGTGTCTGCCATTATGGAATCCTTAGTTAAGCTTACTAAACTAAACGAAGACTTAAAGGTTCTTCCCGGCCACGGCTTTCCTACCACCATCGGTAACGAAAAGCGTATGAATCCATTTATGCGGCAGGTTTTATGATACGAGTAGTTAACGGCACAGATTCGGAGTTGCACACCTTTTATGAGCTGCTTCGGATCTATTTTCCTGCATACGAGATTTCCGGCGAGTTGTTTTTAATCATCGACACACTGGCAGAGGGAAAGCGCGTGACTTTAATCATCGGAGACGATCGCTACGAAAACACGTTTCCCGGAGCGGACGAATTTGAACTCAAGCGAAAAATCAGCGCGTGGATAGCAAGGGAAGTGAACCATCCGGACAAGGAGCCTTCCTCATGGGGAAGCTTGACGGGGACACGGCCCATTAAATTTTTACAAAAACATCGTAGACGCTTAGGCGACGACGGGGCATTAAAACTCTTAACGGACGACTACTTGGTCGATCCGAAGGTGGCCTCTCTCTTAATGGAAATTGCCTGTAAAGAATCCCGGCTGACGAAGGATTATTTGGGACGAGGCTATTCCCTGTACATTCACATCCCCTTTTGTCCCTCGCGCTGTGAATATTGCAGCTATCCCACCATCGGAAGCGCCAATAAAGAAGCGGTCAAAGTATACATGGATTTTCTTCTGAGGGAGCTTCATTTTGTTCTGGAACAAACCGGTCGTGCGCCGGAGACGATTTATATCGGAGGCGGAACGCCTACATCAATTCCTGTGAAGGAGCTGGAGCGGATTCTAAATTATCTCGACGATTTTAAGCCGCGGGAATTTACTCTGGAAGCCGGGAGACCGAAGACCATTACAGAGGAGCTGCTGCAAAGCTTACGTAGCTATTCCATTACGAGGATCAGTATTAACCCGCAAACCATGGTAGAGCGAACGCTTCAGGCGGTCAAGCGGCCCCATAGCCCGGAAGATATTTTAAAGGCCTATGCCCTCGTCAGGGAGCAAACCGATTTTCAAGTCAACATGGATATGATCCTGGGACTGGGGGATGAGGAGGTCGAGGAAGTGGCCTATACATTGGACCGCCTCACTGCATTGGAGCCGGAGAATATTACGGTTCACATGCTGTCTTTAAAAAACGGTTCGAAGATTTTTGAAAATAACAGCGTGTACGTCAAACAAACGGGAGCCATGCAGGACTACGCCATGAGCTACCTGACGGACAAGGGCTATCTGCCCTATTACCTCTACCGTCAAAAGCGAATTTTAGGCAACGGGTCCAATGTCGGTTATGCGAAGGAAGGGACAGAGTCCCTGTATAATATGATTATGATGGAGGAGATCCATTCCGTTATCGGCGTCGGCATGTCGGCCACGACTAAGCTCGTCGACAGGAACGGCAAAACAATTCGTAAGTTTTCGAATTTCAGAAATATGCGCGACTACACCGATCGTTTCGGCGAAGTCTTGCGAAAAAAGGCCTTGTATTTGGGAGAAGGAATATGATTTTAAAAAAACTTTTAGACGGGATTGAAATTTTAGATCGAAAAGGCGACATCGACGTAAATCTCGACATACCCCACATCGCCAATGACTCCAGAGAGATCGGCGAAGGAGATATTTTTGTCGCCATGAAAGGCGTCTTAGTCGACGGCCACGACTACATTAAAAAAGCCAAGGACAATGGCGCCGTATTGGCCGTAGTCGATCACCTCACCGAAGACGACATTCCGCAAATCGTCGTCGAAAACCCGCGGATGGCCCTTGCGGATTTGGCATGCACCTTTTACAATCACCCGTCGAAGGAATTAAAGGTCTTCGGCGTGACGGCCACCAACGGAAAGACCTCTACCGCTTATATGATTCGGGACATATTTAAAGAAGCGGGCTATGAAGTGGGCGTCGTCGGCACGGTGGAGGTGCAGTACAAGGACGTATCCATTCCGTCGATTTTAACCACACCCGAAAGCATTCACCTGCAAAAGCATTTGAGGGATATGGTGGATGCCGGCATCGAGGTCGTGGTCATGGAAGTGTCCTCCTCCGCCCAAGAGCTCTACAGAAGCAGAGGCATCGACTACGACATCGTCAGCTTCAACAATATTTCCGAAGAGCACTTGGAACAACACGGCACCTTTGAAAATTACTTCCACTTCAAAAGTCGCCTTATTCGCCACGCCGACGAAAAAACCGCAGTGATTTTAAACATCGACGCTCCCCTTATTGAAGGGCTCATCGAAAAGACGAAGGGCGACGTGTTGACGGCGGGCATCGAAAAAGAGGCCTCCATCGGCATCGAAGACATCGATCTGTCTACGGGCTTTGCAAAATTTAATTACGTGGTAAAACAGGCTCATCACAGCTCGCGGTGGAACCTGGATCCCGTGGTGCTTCCCATTGAGCTGGAGGTGGCGGGCTACCACTCCGTGCTCAACGCCATGATCGCCATTACTTACGGTTTATTGGAAGGCGTCGACGGGGCGACGATTCAAAAGGCCCTTCGCAATTTTTCAGGGGTCGAAAGACGCTTCGAATTGATTTATAATAAGGACTATATGATCCTTGACGATCACTTTGCCAACGAAAAAAACATCGCCGTGACCTTGGAGACCCTGTGCCAAATGGATTATAAGAATCTCCACGTCCTTTACGCCGTACGTGGCGGAAGGGGAGCGGCGCTTAATCGCGACAACGCCCTGGAAATGGTAAAGTGGATGGACAAATTGCCGCTAAAGACTTTTTACGCCACCCGAAGCGAAGAAGTGGTCTCGTCGAAAGACGTGGTCACTGATTCCGAGCTGGCCGCCTTCTCCGAGGTCATGAAAGAGGCCGGATACGACGTCCCCGTCGTCGACGATTTAAAAAGCGCCATCGCCAAGGTATGGGATCAAGTTGGCGAGCACGACGTCTTTTTGTTGGCCGGTTGCCAGGGCATGGACCACGGCGCCAAGTACGTGTGGGAAACTTTAGCCGAACAATCCGAAGGCGAAGATAAAACCTATTGGTTGAACAAAATAGAAAACAGAATTTGTTAGGAGGCATCATGGGAGAAGCATTGGGTTCATTAAAGCGCAGCCATTTCTGCGGAACATTACGAGAAGAACATATCGGTGAAAGCGTCACGGTGATGGGATGGGTGCAAAAAGCCAGAAATCTCGGCGCCATTGTCTTTGCCGATCTTCGCGATTACACGGGAATCGTGCAGGTGGTCTTTGACGGCGATACGGACGAGGTTATTTTCGAGAAGGCGACGAAGCTGCGCTCGGAATTTTGCGTCGCCGTCGTCGGCAAGGTTCGCATGAGAAGCTCTGTGAACGAGCAAATCCCCACGGGCAAGATCGAAATTTTGGCGACTGAGCTGAAGATTTTATCCGAATCCGACGTTCCTCCCATTTATGTAAAGGACGACGATGACGTTTCCGACGACTTGCGCCTAAAATACCGTACCCTGGACTTGAGAAAACCCCGCAGTCAGTCGATTTTACGCACCCGTTCTCGGGTATATAAATTAACGCGGGACTTCTTCGACAGCGAAGGCTTTGTGGAAGTGGAAACGCCGATGCTGAACAAGCCCACGCCTGAAGGGGCACGGGACTATTTGGTTCCCAGCCGTATTCACGAGGGCGAGTTCTATGCTCTGCCACAATCGCCTCAGCTCATGAAGCAAATGCTCATGGTGGCGGGATTCGATCGCTACATTCAAATCGCCCGCTGCTTCAGAGACGAAGACTTGCGCTTTAACCGTCAACCGGAATTTACGCAAATCGATATGGAACTGAGCTTCGTCGAAATAGAAGACATTATCGACGTCAACGAGCGCTATTTAAAAATGCTCTTTAAGGAAGTTTTGAACAAGGATTTATCCATTCCCTTTAATCGCATGACCTATCAAGAGGCCATGGATCGCTACGGCGTGGACAAGCCCGACGTACGCTTCGGCATGGAGCTGAAGGATATTTCCGAGCTGGTAAAAGACTGCGGCTTTAAGGTATTTACCTCCGCCGTGGAAAGCGGCGGCAGCGTCCGCACCATCGTCGTCGAAGGCGGGGCGGAAGCCTACACGCGGAAGAAAATCGACAAGCTGGAAGCCTTCGTTAAGGATTTTAAGGCGAAGGGACTGGCCTGGGCCAAGGTGAAGGAAAACGAAATCCAATCGCCTATTTTGAAATTTATCGGCGACGACACCATGGGCGCGATTCTCAAAAAGCTTGAAGCGAAAACCGGCGACTTAGTCCTCTTTGTTGCGGATAAAAACGACACGGTCTATGCGGCTCTTGGCAATTTAAGAAATCACATCGCCGATGAGATGGGTCTCATTCCCGAAGATGTGATCGCACCGCTTTGGATCGTCGAATTCCCCTTATTTGAATACGACGAAGAAGAGGGGCGTTATGTGGCCAAGCACCACCCCTTTACATCGCCTATGGACGAAGACCTGGATAAGCTGGAATCCGATCCGGGCGCTTGCCGCGCGAAAGCATACGACATCGTCATTAACGGCGATGAAATGGGCGGCGGCTCCATTCGTATTCACGACAGCGACGTGCAATCCCGTATGTTTAAAGCCCTCGGATTCACCAAGGAAGAAACGGAAGAGAAGTTCGGCTTCCTTATCGAAGCCTTCCGCTACGGCGCACCGCCGCACGGCGGCCTGGCCTACGGCCTCGACCGCTTAATCATGCTTTTAACCGGCGAAAAAAATATGCGCCACGTCATCGCCTTCCCGAAAACCCAATCGGCCAGCGACTTACTCACCGGCGCGCCCGTATCTTTACCTGAGAAGCAATTAGAGGAAGTTCACATTCACGTTATAGAGGAGTGATCTTATGATCCAAATTGGACGTATCTTATCTGTTAAAAACGGACTGGCTTACATGGAAGTAAGCAGAAAAGGCGCATGCGGTTCTGCCTGCGCGACCTGCTCAAGTTCGGCCTGCGAATCGAAGTCGGAGTTTATCTCCGTACCCAATGATTTAAACGCCAAAGAAGGAGACAGTGTGGAGTTGTTCGTCAATGACCATTTCGTCCTTCATTCGATTTATAAGGTCTACGGAATTCCACTGGTTTTCTTTTTACTTGCCATCGGCTTGGGGCAACTTCTTTTACCCGATGCTCTGCCGAAGCGCGATTTGTATGTTTTTATTCTAGGCGCTTCATCATTGGTGATCAGCTACTTTATTTTAAAGTCTGTCGATAAAAAACAAGGCAATGGGGCCCATCCGAAAATGGTTCGAATATTATAAAAAAAGTCCATGCGTTTCGCATGGACTTTTTATGTGCAGTCGTTGAACTAGAATGATTTAAATTTGTGAAAGATCGGGCGGGCATTGTTGAGCGAGCGCTCACGAAAGGCTCGAAGGGACCGGGAAAATAAACTGGAAGCGACGATTCCCAGGGAGAGCGCAACGGCGATGGAAAAAGTATTGGCGCCTTCACGAACGAAAAATTCCATATTGTCCTGAATCAAATAGCTCATGGTGTAATACATGCCGCCCCCGGGAACCAATGTAATCAATTGCGGCAAAACAAAAATCGTGGCGGGCATTTTATAGTGTCGAGAGAAAAATTCGCCCAAAATGCCCATAATGAGTGCGGAAACGAAGGCGCCGAAAAATGCGCTTCCATCCAAGTCTACAATTTTCAAATAAATTAAATAAGCGAAGCCGCTGCTCAAAGCACTGGGGATTAGGGAACGCTTCGGCGCTTCCACGGGTACCGCATAGCCGATAGTCGATGTCACCGAAACGACAAACATCAGGATAAGTTTAGACAGTTCCATATCAGCCTCCGATAATCTTTTGTACGTTTAAAATAAAGCCGACGCCCAGTGCGATGGCGAGAGCGACAAAAATTCCCTTCGTAATGCCGATCATGCCGGAGACAAAGTCCCCACTCATAATGTCTCTAAGTGAATTGGTGATTTGCATCCCGGGGACCAAGGGCATAATGGATCCGATGATGATCATGTCCATGTGGAGTCTATCCGTAGCATTCGCACCGACAAATGCGAGGATGGACACGACCATGGTACCGATGAGCGTATCTGCGAAGAAATTGATATTGAAGCGTGAAGTGGTGCGCATACAATAGCTTAAAGCCATTCCGACTAGGAATGTATAGCTGAAATCGTACCAATCCCCGCCGAACATCACGGCAAAGGATGCACTACAGAGTCCGATAAAAAACATGGACATGGGTAACGAACATTTTTCCATGGTTGATATCGCCAAAAGCTTGTCGCGAGCATCGTTCAGTGAAATATCGCCGGAAACGAAATTTCTTGAAAAAGTATTGATAGCATCGATGCGGGACAAGTGAACGCCTTGGTTTTTAATGTCTTTAAACATGGTGATGGTTTCGCCCTCGTACTGAGCGGAGACGAAAATCGCAGAGCTCAGGGCGAAGACCTCGACCTCTTTGATCTCTTCTACACAAGCGCACATACGCACGATGGTATCCTCGGAACGGTAAATCTCCGCACCGTTTTTGATCAGCATTTGACCGGTAATCATGGCCAGGTTAATCAAGCTTTTTGCTTCGTTTAAATTATCGACGTGGCGTTTTTCCATGCATATCACCTGCTTTCTCTATCAGCTTTAATTTATCGCTTCGACTCATCTTTTTAATAGAGGCTTCGCGGCGAAGCCCCCAGGAAAGATCAGCACCTTCCTCTAAGTAAACCATGGTAACGGGAAGGCGCGAGCGAGTGTACTTGGCCCCGGTGCCTTTATTGTGTTCTTCCAAGCGTCTTTCGGGATCCGTGGTGTAGCCGGTGTACAAGGTGCCGTCGCTACAACGTAGGATGTAGACGTAATGCTTGCTTAATTTTTCCATCGGCTCAACACTTCTTTAATTTCGTTGTAGTGAAAGCCCCTGGAAAGGAGAAATCGGATGATCTTTTCCCGTTCCTTCACAAGAATTCCGTCGCGAAGATATTTTTTTTCTACGATGGCTTCGATCATCTCTATTTCAATTTCCGTGGTATATTCTTCAAGGCCGTGGGCGATGGTCGTATCGTCGATTCCCTTTTGCCGAAGGATATAGGCGATCTTTACCGGTCCGTAGCCGTTAATATTACGCTTGTCCCGACAGAACAAAAGGGCGTAGGCCTCGTCGTCGATGAAGCCGTACTCGCTTAAGTAATCCACGACTTCATCGGTGACCTCTTCGTCGAAATCCTCTGAAGATAGGATCGTGCGAATTTCACTCTCGGTTTTTCGATTCGTCAATTTTTTCAGGGCAAGATCGATTCCGTCTTGTCGAGCGCTGTCAAAGACGATGGCGACGATTTGATCCTCGTCGATTTCCTTTCCCTTATACAAATTGTGGCGTACAAAAACCGACTCCTTAAGAGACAATGTATCGTCATTTGAAAGGTGAAGGACGTAGCGATCATCTTCTTTTTTTATTTTAATAATTTCCATAGGCATCATCGATTTATTTTAACACAAATTAGAGTTTTCTTCTCGATGATCCGGACCTTTGAAACGGCGGAAACGTTGAAAATGAACGGTTGCTGTGATACTATTTAGGTAAAATTGAGATGAGGTGCAGAATGGCAATACTTTCACAGCTTTTTAAATATATCTTCATTCTGATTATATACTTGTTTATTTTTACAATCATTCGCATGATCTACTTAGATATACGCTCCATGCAATCCTTGGAAATAGGAAAAGATGAAGCGTATTTGAAAGTAGTGAATCGATTGGATTCGCTGAATTTTAAAATGCAGGAATATTACGTCTTGCGCGGCTTAACGAAATTGGGCCGAAGCAGTAAGAATGACATCGTCATTAAAGATAATTTCGTTTCAAAAAATCATTTGCTCATTGAAAAGGAAAACGGCCATTACTATATTCGCGACTTAAACAGCGCCAACGGAACCTTTTTAAACGGTCAAACCCTTCATGAAAAAACGGAATTGAAAAACGGCGATCGCATCGGCGTCGGCTTTATTCAGTTTTTATTTGTCGACCAAAGTAGGTGATACAGTGGATAATAAAATCTTCAGACGTCCGCGAGATATCCTTCTCGTTTTTGAAATTTTGTCCATCGCATTGGTTTTTTACACCTACGAGGGGCATCTGGATCGCCAGTTGTTATTTTTAACCGGCGGTCTTATTTTTGTCATCTACATTTCTAATTTTATCCTCGGTAAAATCACCACCGGCGATAATTATATTTTCCTTATCGTCTCCCTGCTATTGACCATCGGGATAATCACGATTTTCCGAATCGAACCGGAGACGGGGATTAGGCAGCTACAGTGGGCATTTATCGGGGTATTGTTTTTTTACGCCACCTATTTTCTCGTTCGCGTCGTGCCCCATGTGGAGCGCTACGGCTCCTTGGCTTTGGTGATCAGTGTCCTGTTGTTTTTATCGACTCTGATATTCGGCAATACCGTGCGGGGCGCGAGAAACTGGCTCAGTATCGGATCATCCATCGTCTTCCAACCGACGGAGTTCATTAAGATCCTACTCATGTTTATTTTAGGCAGCTTTTACAGTAATTACGAGAAATACAAGAAATACCCCTACACCAGTTATATTATTATGGCAATTATTTACTTTTTCGTCCTGCTATTATTTATTCAACGGGATTTAGGGACGGCCGTGCTGTTTATGGCCATGTATATTGCCATTCAATTCGTTTACGACCCGGATATTAAGGCGTTTTTCATCAACCTTGGCCTTTTGGCTCTGGGGGGCGTGCTGGGCTACTTTCTTTTCGGTCACGTGCGAACCAGAATCGACATATGGCTTGACCCCTGGACTTACGCTTACAGCACCGGCAGACAAATTGTGCAATCTCTTTTTGCCATTGCAGAAGGGGGATTTTTCGGTGCCGGGATCGGCTTCGGTCATCCGGAGTTAATTCCCGTCGCCGTATCGGACTTTATCTTCCCGGTTATTTGCGAGGAAATGGGCCTTTTTGCAGGATTTGCCATTATCCTTCTATACATTCTTTTAATCTACCGCGGCATTAAGATCGCCTTGGAGCAAGAGTATAAGTTTTATCGCATGTTGGCTATTTCTGCGACGGTGCTCATATCCGTGCAGGCCTTTCTGAATATCGGCGGCGTCATTAAGCTGATTCCCATGACCGGGATCACGCTGCCCTTCATGTCCTACGGCGGTAGCTCGATCTTGTCCAGCTTTATTGCCCTAGGTATATTACAGGTCGCATCGGAAGACTTGTCTTGGAAATATGAGCGTGAAATTATGAAAGACGAGGTGAGCAATGAACCGAACGGAAAATAAGCACATCATTGTTTTGCTCGCCGGATTGATCCTTTTATTTTTAAGCTGCATTGTCTATTTGACTTACTTTTATTTCTTCCAAGCGGAGGAAGTAAAGAAGAATCCGTCGAACCGTCGGAGTTATATTGAAGAGGCTCAAATTAAGCGCGGGGACATTTACGATCGCAACGGCGAGGTACTTGCCACCTCGAAAGGGGAGCCGGGAAATTACCGCAGGGAATATGCCTATCCCATTTTGTATTCTCATATTATCGGCTACTCCCATCCCTCTTTAGGAAAGAGCGGTTTGGAATCTTCTTACAACGATTATTTGTTGAATCGAAACGGAAACCGTACCTTAAAGGCCATATCCGACATGATTCGCTCGAAAAAACAAGACGGCAATTCCTTGATTCTAACCATCGACACCCAAGTCCAATCCAAGGCGCGGGAAATGCTGGAAGAAAATGCGGAAAAAGGCAGCATCGTGGTTATGAACCCGAAAACCGGGGAGATCTATGCCATGGTCTCCTTGCCCGATTTCAATGCATCGACTATTGCCCAGGATTGGAACGAGCTGCAAAAGAATCAATCCGGCGCATTGCTGAATCGATCCATTAATGGTCGCTATCCGCCAGGGTCCACCTTTAAGCTTATAACCGCATCGTCTCTGCTTGATCAGGATCGCATCGATTTAAACTATGAGGATAATGGCTCTCAAGTCATCGACGGTCGGACGTTTAAAAACGCGGAAGGCGCACAATACGGCTCCGTGGATCTAAAAGAGGCTTTGGTTAAGTCCATCAACACTTATTTCGTCGATAAGGGCTCAAAATTAGGAAAGGACAAATTAGGAGGAGCCGCCGATAAATTTTATTTCAACAGCAAAATTCCCTTTGATCTGCCCGTGTCGGTTTCGGTCTTCGATTATAAAAAGAATTTGCCGAAAACGACTTTGGCCGCGTCGGCCATCGGACAGGGGGATGTTTTGGCGACGCCTCTTCACATGGCCATGGTGGCATCGGCGGTGGCCAACGACGGCAAAATGATGCAGCCTATTTTGGTAAAAGAGGTGGAAAACTCAAAGGGGTCGGCAATTGAAGAGAAAGAACCGAAGGTATTGATCGAATCCACGACGCCTGAGATTGCAAAGAAACTGACCAAGTATATGGTCTCCGTTGTTCAAGACGGTACAGGCCGCAGAGCCGCTTTAAGAAGAACTCAGGTCGCAGGCAAGACCGGCTCGGCAGAAAATGCATCCGGCGAAAACCACGCATGGTTTATCGGCTTCGCACCGGCGGAGGATCCGCAAATCGCCGTGGCCGTCATCGTCGAGCAGGCGGGCAAATCCGGCGGCAGTGTGGCTGCGCCTATGGCCCGAGACATTATCGCCTATGCTTTAAACAATATCGACTTCAATGCCTCCGACATTCATTTGGAGGATGACGATGATTGATCGCGAGGTTTGCGTGATGATTGCTGCTGCCGGCATGGGCAAGCGCATGAATTTAAAGCAGAACAAGCAGTATCTTCCCATTCACGGAAAGCCCATGGTGCGACACACCATCGAAATATTTGACGATATGGATGAAATTTCCTTTCTCGTGCTTTTAATTCGCGAAGGCGAGGAAGCCATGATGAAAGAAATTCTTGAAGACATGGACTTAAGTCACAGCATCTACATGGTCGTCGGCGGCGATGAGCGTCAAGACACTATTTGGGAAGGCCTTCAGTTTTTAAAGGACTGGAACGGCATTATCCTTACTCACGACGGCGCCAGGCCCTTCGTCACGAAAGAAGAAGTACTGGCGGTGATTGAGGGAGCCGAGGAAAGCGGCGCCTGCTGTCTGTCCACGCCGATGAAGGACACTGTAAAGATCAGCGAGGACGGTAAGTGGAGCGGTGTCACACCCGATCGCTCGAAGCTCTATGCCATACAGACGCCACAGGGCTTTCAAAAGGATATTTTGGTCCGCGCCTATGTTCAGGCCTATGACGAAGGCTACTACGGAACCGACGATTGTTCACTGGTGGAAAAGACGGGTCGAAGGGTGAAGCTGATTCGCGGCTCCTATAACAATATTAAACTCACGACGCCGGAGGATTTAATCTTTGCCGACGCCATTTACACAGACAGGAAGGGCTCATGAGAATCGGAATCGGATACGACGTCCATCAATTAGTTGAAGGAAGAAAGCTGATTCTCGGCGGTGTGGACATACCTTATGAGCGCGGGCTGTTGGGTCACAGCGACGCTGACGTTCTCGTTCACGCCATCGAGGATGCTATTCTCGGCGCCTTGGCCTTGGGAGATATCGGGAAGCTTTTTCCGGATACGGACCCGGCCTACAAGGACGCCTCCAGCATTGAAATGCTGAAGCAGGTCATGGCTCATATAAAGGAAAAAGGGTTTGCCGTCGGCAATATCGACGCCACAGTCATTGCCGAGAAGCCGAAGCTGGCGCCGTATATTTCCGCCATGCGGGAAAATATCGCAGAGGCTTGCGAAAAAGATTTAAGCGCCGTTTCGGTTAAAGCAACGACCAGCGAAAAAATGGGGTATGAAGGTAGAGGAGAAGGTATGACCGCCATGGCGGTGGTGCTTTTGGAATCCTCGGAAAAGAAAGGACGATAAAATGTTAGTTACGGGAAAACAAATTTTACAACACGCAGATGATCACGGTTATGCCGTCGGCGCTTTTAATGTCAATAATATGGAAATCATTCAGGCCATCGCCCAAGCGGCTGATGAGCTTCGCGCTCCGGTTATTTTACAAGCGTCTCAGGGAGCCATTAAATACGCAGGTGTCGAATACATTACGTCCCTGGTAAAGACCACGGCCCAACAAATCGATGTACCCATGACCTTGCACTTGGACCACGGCACGGATTTTAACGAGATCATGAGCTGCATTCGCAACGGCTTTACCTCCGTTATGATCGACGCATCGAAGCACGAGCTGGAAGAAAACATCCGCTTAACGAAGGAAATCGTAAAAATCGCTCACGCTGTCGGCGTTTCCGTGGAAGCGGAGCTGGGTAAAATCGGCGGAACGGAAGATCAAATCGTCGTATCGGAAGCGGAAGCTACTTATACCGATCCTGAAGAAGCCCGCATTTTCGTCGAAGAAACCGGTGTCGACTCTCTGGCCATTGCCGTCGGCACGGCACACGGCGTTTATAAAGGCGAACCGAAAGTGGACATCGACCGCATTCGAGAAATCGATCGAGTCGTCAGCGTGCCCTTGGTTCTTCACGGCTCCAGCGGCGTTCCCTATGACACCTTGGAAAAGGCCGTCGGCGCCGGGATTCGCAAGATCAATATCGACACGGACATTCGTGCCAGCTTCGCCGGTGCAGTCAAGGCCTTTGTTGCCGAAAATCCCGACGAAATCGACCCGAGAAAGATTTTGAAGCCTGCCCGTGCAGCCATGGCCGAAACGGTAAAGGAAAAAATCAAAGTCTTCGGCAGCGACGCAAAGGCTTGGAAATAATGAAATTTTTCATCGATACAGCGAATATCGCTGAGATTAAAGAAATCGAAGCCTGGGGCGTATTGGACGGCGTGACCACGAATCCTTCCCTAATCGCCAAGGAGAAGGATGTGGTCTTTGAAGATGTCATCGAAGAGATCGCATCCCTCGTCGACGGGCCAATCAGTGCGGAAGTGACGGCTGCGGATTCCGAGGGCATGATTGCCGAGGGTAAAAAGCTCGCCGCCATTCATAAAAACATCGTCATTAAGGTGCCTATGAACGAAGAAGGTCTGAAGGCCATTCGTGCCCTTAAAAAAGAGGGCATTCGTACGAATTGCACCTTGATCTTTTCCGTGAACCAAGGCCTTTTGGCCATGGCGGCCGGCGCTTCCTTTATCAGCCCCTTTATCGGACGACTCGACGACATCGGTCACGACGGCATGGAATTAGTACGGGACCTTGCGGAGGTTATGGATTATTACGGCTACGACTGTGAGATGATCGCCGCAAGCATTCGCCATCCGCTTCACGTAAAAGAGGCGGCAGAGGCCGGTGCCCATATTGCCACTGTGCCTTACAAGGTATTTAAGCAGATGCTGAAGCATCCCCTGACGGACAAGGGAATCGATCAATTTAACAAGGATTTTGAAGGGACGAAGAGAGCCAATGGATAGAGATCTCAGTTTAAACTTAGCAAGGGTAACGGAAGCGGCCGCTTTAAACGGAGCGCGCTTTCTCGGAAAGGGCGACAAAAACGGCGCCGACGGTGCTGCCGTCGATGCCATGCGCCGCATGTTTGATACGGTTCACATTCGCGGAACCGTGGTCATCGGTGAAGGTGAAATCGACGAAGCGCCCATGCTTTACATCGGCGAAGAAATCGGCACGCGCCATCAATCCGACGATGCCGTAGATATTGCCGTAGACCCTATTGACGGAACGACGGCCATCGCCAACGGCATGAACAATGCCATTGCCGTCGTGGCCGTGGCGCCGGAGGGTTGCCTGCTACACGCGCCGGACGTCTACATGAAAAAAATCGCGACGGGGCCGAAGGCAAAGGGTGCCATCAGGTTGGAAGACTCCGTGGAAGAAAATATTCACCGCGTCTCAGAAGCCATCGGTAAGTCGCCTGAAGAAATGACGATTTCCGTTCTCGATCGGCCGAGACACGACGATTTGATCAAACAAATCCGTGCCACCGGCGCCCGCATTAAAAAAATTAAAGACGGCGATATCGTCACCGCCATTTACACTTGCTTTGAAGAGAGCGGTATTGATATGATTATGGGCATAGGCGGCGCACCGGAGGGCGTCATTGCAGCGGCGGCTTTAAAATGCTTAGGCGGCGACTTTCAAGGAAGACTTGTGACCTTTGACGATGCGCAAAAAGAACGTGTCGCAAAAAGCGGCGCCGACCCCGAAAAGATCTTCACCATCGAAGATTTAGTAAAGGGTAACGACGTGATCTTTGCCGCTACCGGCGTGTCCAACGGCGATTTACTGAAGGGCGTTCGCTACATGAAGGACAATAAGGCGACAACGCAATCCTTGGTCCTGCGCTTGCCCTCAAAGACCGTGCGCTTTATCGACAGCGTACACGATTTGAAGAACAAGCCGGAATACGCAAAGTAAATTGACAAAAAGAAGAAAGTATGCTATCCTATAAAAGTTAGTAATACGAATTAAATTTTTAAGGAAAGGAGTGTGGACAGATGAAAAAAGGTATCCATCCCGAATACAAAGAAGCTACGGTCACTTGTGCTTGTGGCAACACCTTCAAGACGGGCTCTGTAAAAGAGGATTTAAAAGTGGAAGTTTGTTCCGAATGTCATCCTTTCTTCACAGGACGTCAAAAGTTTACTGATACGGGCGGACGTATTGATAAATTTAACAAAAAATATAAAAGATCATAAAAGACGGCCCGTGAAAGCGGGCCTTTTTTTTAAGGAGTTTCACTAATCTATGAACGAATCCTTTAAGACGACCATCGGCGGACAAGCCCTTATCGAAGGGGTGATGATGCGGGGACCTTCCAAGACTGCCTATGCCGTAAGGAAGCCCGACGGAGAGATCGCCCTTCGCACGGGAAAGAATAAAAGCATCGCCGACAAGTATCCCGTTTTAAATTGGCCCGTGTTGCGCGGTGCCGTGAAATTAATCGAGGCCATGGTTATCGGCGTCGATGCCATTATGTATTCCGCCTCTTTTTGGGAAGAGGAGGAAGGGGAAGAGGACGGCTTTTTTAGAAAACACTTCCCTGAACACGGCGAAAAGCTGGAGCAAATTTTTACGGTAGCGTTTTCGTTTCTGTTAGCCGTTATCTTTTTCATGGTCCTTCCCAACGCGCTGGCCACCTTCTTCCAACGCAATATTGAAAGTTCCTTTCTGCTGAATCTGGTAGAAGGAGTTTTTCGCATCGGAATCTTCTTTGCCTACATGGCTATAATTTCCAAACAAAAGGAAATCGGCCGCGTCTTTGAATACCACGGAGCGGAGCATAAATCCATCGCCTGCTACGAGGCCGGTGCACCTTTGGAGGTGGAGGAGGTACGGAAGTATTCTCGCCTGCATCCCCGCTGCGGAACCAGCTTTTTATTTATGGTATTGATTTTATCGGTAATCATCTTATCCTTCTTCGGCTGGCCATCTTTTATCGGTCGCATCCTCGTGCGCATCTTGATCTTCCCCGTTATCGCCGGGGTCAGCTATGAGGTCAATCGATTGATCGGCAAATACGACACGCCTCTTACCATGGCCCTGCGCTATCCGGGGCTCATGATTCAAAAGCATTTCACCGTTCGTGAGCCGGACGACAGCCAAATTGAAGTGGGTATCGCCTCTTTAAAGGCGGTTCTTCCCGAAGAAGGGGAAAGTGATCTATGGAAGTAAAAGAAGCCTTTGACGAGGCTTGTGCGGCCTTAAAAGGGGATCGCCGCCGCGCATACCTTGTGTTCGACGCTCTCTTTCAGCTGGATCAGAAGGCCGTGCTTCTTTATCCGGAGAAGAATCTGAATCAATCTGAAGTTTCAGGGCTTCGTCGAGTGATCGGCGATATGGCAAGTGGAAAGCCCATGGCCTATGCTTTGAAGCAGGAATATTTTTACGGCGAGAAATTTTACGTCGATGAGCGGGTCTTGATTCCCCGCTACGATACGGAAAGAAGCGTGGATTGCATGAAGTCCTTGGCACCGAAGGCCAAGCGCATTCTTGAAATCGGCACAGGCTCCGGCTGTGTGGCCATTACACTGGCCCGGCTTTACCCCGAAGCGGAGGTTCACGGCGTAGATATTTCCGCCGATGCTCTGGATGTAGCCGCATTAAATGCAAAAAACCACGGCGTGAAAAACGTGTTGTTTACAGAATCCGATCTTTTTTCCAAGGTTCGGGAAACTTACGATATAATCTATTCCAATCCGCCGTACATTACCGCAGACGAAATGAATAATTTAGATAAAAGCGTCGTCGATTACGAGCCTGAGCAGGCGCTCTACGGCGGCGTAGACGGATTGGATTTTTACCGGAAAATCACGGCCGAGGCACCGAATTTTTTAAACGACGGCGGTTACTTGGTTTTTGAGATCGGTGCCAATCAGAGAGAAGACGTGGAGAAATTATTACGCGAACATCATTTTTCGGCCGTCGGTTGCGAGAAAGATTTCAGCGGCTTGGATCGCGTCGTTTATGGGAGGATAGAATATGTTTGAAAACTTATCGGTTTATGAGGATCGCTATAAAGAATTAAACGATATGATGATGGATCCGAAGGTGCAAAGCGACAGTAAATTGCTTCAAAAAACGGCCATCGAACACGCGGAGATCGAACCAATCGTAAAAAAATACAGAGAATATACCGAAACCTCCGAAGCCATCGCCGAAAACAAGAGCATGTTTGACGAAAAAATCGACGACGAGATGCGGGAGCTGGTAAAAGAGGAATTGAAGATGGAAGAAGAGCGCTTGGCCAAAATCGAAGAAGAGCTGAAAATTCTCTTGATTCCCAAGGATGAAAACGACGATAAAAACGTCATTGTCGAAGTGCGCGGCGGTGCCGGCGGCGACGAAGCGGCTCTTTTTGCCGCGGTCCTCGTGCGCCAATACATTCATTATGCCGACAATCATAACTGGAGGTCGGAGCTGATGTCCAGTAATGAAAACGGCATCGGCGGTTTTAAGGAAGCCATTCTTTTGATTCAAGGCAAGGGCGCCTATTCTCGTCTCAAATACGAATCGGGGGTTCACCGTGTGCAACGCGTGCCGGAAACGGAATCCTCTGGTCGAATCCATACATCGACGGCGACGGTTATCGTCATGCCGGAAATCGACGATGTGGAAATCGAAATCGACCCCAACGACGTGCGCGTCGACGTGTTCCGTTCCTCCGGAAACGGTGGCCAGTCGGTCAACACCACGGACTCCGCCGTTCGCCTGACTCACGAACCGACGGGGATCGTCGTCAGCTGTCAGGACGAGAAGAGCCAATTGAAAAACAAGGACAAGGCTTTTAAAATTTTAAAGGCGAAGCTTTACGACATGGAACTTCAAAAGCAGGAAGATGCCGTCAGCAAGGAAAAGAAATCCCAAATAGGCTCCGGCGATCGCTCTGAACGCATCCGCACATATAATTATCCCCAGGGTCGTGTGACGGATCACCGTATCAATTACACCAGTCACCGCATCGACGATATCAATAACGGGGACCTGGACGATCTCATCGATGCCTTGACGGCAGCGGATCAAGCGGCGAAAATACAAAGCGTGGAATAAGCCTTTAGCGGTCGCTCGTAAACTTGTCTTATTATCAATTACATGATATGATTAGCAAGTCAAAAAGCAACAAGATATAAGGAGGCATTATTATGCACGCAATGACTCAAGACAACTTAAGAAGCGCTTTTGGAGGCGAAAGCCAAGCACATATGCGTTACGGTATTTGGGCAAAAACCGCTGCCAAAGAAGGTTTCCCCAATGTCGAAAGACTCTTTAACTGCACCGGCGAAGCCGAAAGAGTCCACGCCAATCTGCACTTCAAGGCCATGAAAGATATTCACGGCGATTTCCCCGTCACCAGTATGGCAGGCTTCGGAATCGGAAGCACCTCTGAGAACCTTCAAAAGGGTATCGATGGCGAAACCTTCGAATTTACGGAAATGTATTCCGCATTTATCGAAGTAGCTAAGATGCAAGGGGAAAAAGAAGCGGTTAAGGCGATGCAATTTGCTATCGAAGCTGAAAAGATTCACGCCGTTCGCTACGAAGAAGCTAAAAAGGCAGTTGACGCAGGTAAAGACTTGGATGCAAAAGACATCCTTCTCTGCCCCGTTTGCGGTTACATCACCTTCGACGCAAACGAAGAAGAATGCCCCATCTGCCACACCAAGTCAAAGGCCTTCGTCGCTTACTAAGATCTGAAAAGACATCTTCGGATGTCTTTTTTTCATGCCCGAAATTTCAATTTCAACTATGGTATAATTAAGGGAACTGTTAATCAAAGGAGTAGTCATGGAAGAGCAATTTCAACATTTAATCGATCGTGTGAAGGAAATCCACGGCGGTGAAACCTACGTCATCACCACCCACGGATGCCAGATGAACGAACACGATTCCGAAAAAATAAAAACACTATTAAATAAGATGGGCTTTAAAGAAATTGACAGAGAAGAAGATGCCGACCTGTCGATTATCAATACCTGCTCCGTTCGCCATAGTGCGGAAGATAAAGTCATCGGCCATATCGGTCGCTTAAAACACATTAAAAAGAAAAACAAAAAGTTGAAAGTAGCGGTCTGCGGTTGCATGATGCAGCGAAAGGAATCTCGAGACTACGTACTCAATACGTTTAATCACGTGGACATCGTCTTCGGAACCAATAATATTTACCGTCTGCCCCAATTAATTTTGGAGAGCGACGACAGGAAAAATGCCGTGGTGGAAATCGACGAAAGCTACACCAATTTCGACAATCAGATTTATTCAAGAACGGCGAGCAATGCCGCTTACGTCAACATCGTGTACGGCTGCAACAATTTCTGCACCTACTGCATCGTGCCTTACACTCGGGGCCGTGAAGTATCCAGAGAACCGGAAGATATTCTCGATGAAATAAAAAATCTCGTGGCCGACGGCGTCAACGAGGTGACTCTGCTGGGACAAAATGTTAACTCCTACGGAAAAAATTTAGAAGAGAAGACCACCTTCGCCGAGCTTTTACGCATGGTACACGAGGTGGATGGAATCGACCGTATTCACTTTACCACCTCCCATCCCAAGGACATGTCCGACGACTTAATCGCCTGCTTTAAGGATCTACCGAAGCTTGCCAATTACCTGCACCTGCCCGTGCAGTCGGGATCCGATCGCGTGCTGAAGATGATGAACCGCCACTACACGCGGGAGGATTACTTTACGCTTATCGACAAAGTGCGCGCCGTCCGTCCGGACATTTCCCTTTCCACCGATATCATGGTTGGCTTTCCCGGGGAAACGGAAGAGGACTTCGAAGACACATTGGACCTGGTGAAGCGCGTTAAGTACGACAACGCCTTTACCTTTATTTACTCCCGACGGGAAGGCACAAGGGCCGACAAAATGGAAAATCAGGTGCCTAAGGAAGTAAAAGATGCGCGCTTTCAGCGTCTCTTGGACGCGGTGTATGCCATTCAAAGGGAAAAGTACGAGGCCTTACACGGTACCGTGCAGGAGGTCTTATTTGAATCGGCGAGCAAAAACGATCCGACGAAAATGAGCGGACGCACCGGAGGATTTAAATTGGTCCACGCGCCCTACGATCCCGAATACATCGGTCGCATGGCTCAGGTAAAGATTACGGGAGGCAATACATTCTCTTTAGAAGGAGAAATCGTTCATGGAAATCAGTGATTTTGAAAAATTGACGCCGGCTATGCGCCATTACGTCGAAACAAAAAACGAAAACCCCGAAGCCTTTTTGTTTTACCGCCTCGGGGATTTTTACGAGCTCTTTTTTAACGATGCCATCGTCGTTTCCGATCTACTGGACCTCACCTTAACCAAGAAAAGCGGCGGCTTGGAAGACAAGATTCCCATGTGCGGCGTGCCTTATCGCGTGGCCAATCAATACGTGAAGCGGCTGGTGAAAATGGGTTATTCCGTGAGCATTTGCGATCAAGTGGAAGATCCGAAAGAGGCGAAGGGCCTGGTGAAGAGGGAAGTCACCAAGGTCGTTACGCCGGGCACTTTTATCGACGAAGACGACACAGACGAGCCCCGCATATTGACCAGCATCGCTCAAGTGGGGAAGATCGTCGAGCTGGTGCACTGCGATTATCCTTCGGGCAAGCTGGTACTAGAGCGAAAAGTATGTTGGGACAAGCGCGAAACGGAAAGCTTTCTCGAAAAACAATTCGCCCTTTATCGTCCCACGGAGATTCTTTACGACGGTGATTTTAAAGAGAAAAAGATCATTCATAAATTGGCGCGCCGCCACTTTGTCTTAAAAACGACGGAAGTGAAGGAAAATAATCGAGCCGTTTTAGCCGATTACGCCGAATTAAATCAAAGCATCGACTTCGATAGTTTGTCCCTCGCCAATCTGCTGGCCTATTTGGAAGCGACCCAACACAGCAAGCAGAATCACCTCCATATTGCCGAGCGCAAGGACAACGACGAAACCATGGATTTGTCGGAAACCACCATTCGCAATTTGGAGCTGGTGAGCAACAGCCACAATAATCAAAAGGAGCATTCACTTTACGCCATTTTGGATCGTTGCAAGACGAAAATGGGCAGTCGCTACCTTCGCACGGCTATTTTGCATCCCTTAATGGACGCTGACGCCTTAAATGATCGTTACGATCGCATCGACGCGTTGCATAGCGATCGCATTTTATTTGACGATATTCAGGAGCAGCTGGCGGCGATTTACGACATCGATCGACTGTCCATCTACATTGCCAACGAAACCATGACGCCGAAACAGCTTCAGCGGCTGGAGAAAAGCTTGAACGCGGTGCAAGAAATCGTGCATCTCCTCGAGCAGGCAGACAGCCAAGCCTTGCTTCGGCTATTCGACGGCGTGGATCTCATGTGGGAGCTTTCGGAGCTGTTGAAAGAAACATTTGTGGAAGACGTCCCCGTTAACTTCCGCGAACAGCGCTTTATGGCCGAGGGCTTCGATGAAGAGCTTGACCGCCTCTTCGCCCTTTCCGAAAGCGGCAAGCAGTGGATTTTGCAGCTGGAGGAAAAAGAGCGGGAAGCGAGCGGCATAAAGAATTTGCGAATTAAGTACAATAAAATTCTCGGCTACTTTTTCGAGGTGTCCAAGTCTTTTGTGGATCAGGCGCCGGATCATTTCATTCGCAAACAGACCCTGGTGGGTAGTGAGCGCTTCTTCACAGAGGAATTAAAGGACAGGGAAGAGGAAATTCTTCACGCAAAAGAGCGTGCGCTTATGCGTCAGCTGGATTTGCTTGAGGGAATTCAACAAACTATTCGGTCGAAACTTTTGTCCATTCAAAAGTTATCGGAAGCCGTACAAAAGCTGGATGTGGCATGTTCACTGGCCACCGTTTCTGAGCGCTACCATTACATTCGCCCGTCCTTTAACGACAAGGGCGTGATCTCCATAAAAGGAGGCCGCCATCCCGTGGTCGAGCAGTCCATGGAGGATCCCTATATTCCCAACGACACCTATCTCGACGACGAGAAGGTGCTTCTGCAAATTATTACGGGACCGAATATGGCGGGCAAATCCACCTATATGCGGCAAGTGGCCCTGATTCAGATTATGGCTCAGATCGGCTCCTATGTGCCTGCCGATGAAGCCGATCTGCCTTTGGTGGATCAGATCTTTACCCGAATCGGTGCCTCAGACTACCTGACGCGAGGTCAATCCACTTTTATGGTAGAAATGACGGAAGTGGCGGAGATTTTACGGCTGGCTACGGCCAGGTCCTTGATTTTATTCGATGAAGTGGGCCGCGGCACCAGCACCTACGACGGCCTTTCCATCGCTTGGTCCATTATCGAATACATTTGCATGGACGTGCGGGCGAAAACTCTTTTTGCCACCCACTATTTCGAGCTCACGGAATTGGAAAAGCGCTACGACGGCATTTTAAATGTCACCGTGGCCACGGAAGAAGTGGACGATGAGATTCGCTTTTTAAGAAAGCTCGTCATCGGTCAAAGTAATTACTCCTTCGGCATCGACGTGGCAAAGCTCGCCGGCGTCAAGGAAGAAGTGATCGATCGTGCCCGCAGCGTGCTCATGCATTTGGAGTCGAAGGAAGACGGAAAAATCGTCGAGAGCGTGAAGGAAAAAAGCGTCGTCTCCGAAAAGGGACCGGATCCTTTGCGGGAGAAAATCCGCTCCATCGATATAAATCACACGACGCCCTTGGAAGCTTTGATGTTACTGGAAGCCTTAAAGGAGGATGTAGATGCCTGAAATCTATGCACTGAGCGATCAGACGATTTCTCAAATCGCCGCCGGTGAAATCATCGAAAATCCCGCCTCCATTATTAAAGAATTGGTTGAAAATGCCATAGACGCCGGTGCCGATCGGATCAGCATTCGCCTCGCGGATAATCTTCTGGACGAAATTCGCATCGCCGACAACGGCATGGGCATGGATAAGAGCCAGGTGCCCAAGGCCTTTGCCCGCCACGCCACGTCGAAGCTTCGTACCATTTCCGATCTGGATATGATTACCAGCCTGGGCTTCCGTGGCGAAGCCTTGGCGAGTATCGCAAATATCAGTGAGGTGGAATGCGTTACGAAGACGGAGGACAGCGACTTTGCTTACAAATTTTCCGTTGAAAAAGGCATCGTCTCTCGCGGTGAGCCCGTAGGGGCACCGGTAGGCACCACCATGATCGTGAGGGACATCTTTTACAACACGCCGGTGAGGAAAAAATTCCTGAACACCACGGCGAAGGAGATTCGTCGAATCGTGGAAGTCGTGGAGCTCTTAGCCTTAAGCCATCAAGACGTGTCCATTCACTTGTTGCGGATTCAAAAGACCCTTTTGCATTCCCAAAGCGCCGATAACAAGATCAATCACATCTATTCGATTTTGGGAAAAGACATTGCAAGAAATCTACTGCCGATTTCCTTTGAAACGGAATCCTACCAAATCGAAGGCTATGTCTCCAATAATTTACTTCACCGCTCGTCGCCGGATCGGGAATTTCTCTTCGTCAACGGCAGGGGAGTGAGGAGCAACGACATTGCCCAGGCCATTCGAAAGGTCTACCGTTCCTTAATTCCACTGAATCACTATCCGGTTTACGTCCTCTACATTACCATCGATCCCATATTAATCGACGTGAACATTCATCCTCAAAAGCAGACCATTCGCCTTTCCAATGAAAATCAGCTGACGACGATTTTAGAGCGTCTGGTGGAAGAAAAGCTCATGCCGAAGCGGGAAATCCCATCCGTGGACGATTTAAAAGAGGGCGCTGATAAATCAGAGACACCCGTGCCGGAGAAGACCATTTTTGAGCTCAGCAGGGAGAGAAAGCTGGAAAAAGAGGTCCCGAAGCCTAAGGCGCCTGCCTTTGTCTTGCCGAAAGATATGCCGGTAGCGGCGGAAAGCGAAAAGGATTACGATAAGGAACCGCTTCTTAGAGAATCAGTGGAAAAAGATGATGTGACAGAAGACGAAGCGCCCCATGAATCGCCGTTGGATGTAAGTCTTTACGAATTCTTGGCCGTGGTTTTTAAAACATACCTGCTCTTCGAAAACAAGCGGGACCATCGCCTTCTCGTCGTGGACCAGCACGCCGCACACGAGCGGATTCTATACGAACGCTACAGCAAGAAAATTCAGGAACATGCCGTGGCGACTCAGCTCTTGCTGGCGCCGATAACTATCCACTTAAGTCCCGAGGAGATGCAGGCGGTGGAAATGCACAGGGCGGACTACGAGCAACTGGGCATCTTTCCCGAAGTCTTTGGCGAACAGGACATCCTTATTCGCGAAGTGCCTGAGCATATTCTCATTGACGACTTCCGGCAATTTTTTCTGGACTCCATCCATCAATTGGAGGACGGCGTAAATGTCAAAGAACAAAACATTTACAAAATCATGCGCCTCGCCTGCAGAAGCGCCATTAAAGCGGGGGATGCCATCTCTGAGACGGAAGCCTACGCTCTGTTGGACGAGCTCAACGATGCAGACACGCCCTTTACATGTCCTCACGGACGGCCGACGATGATCCACGTGGAAAAACGGGCCTTTGAAAAATTATTCTTACGGGAGGGTCTATGAAGCCCTTGATTTTAATCACCGGGCCCACCGGCTCCGGCAAGTCGGATCTGTCCGTAGCTTTGGCCAAAGCGCTGAATACGGAAATTATTTCGGCGGATTCCGTTCAGGTCTATCGCGGCTTTACCATCGGAAGCGGAAAAATTACGGCCGATGAAACTGAAGGCATCGTACACCACTTAATCGACATTAAGGAACCTGAGGAATTTTATTCCGCCGCGGATTTTTACGAAGCGTCTCTGCCGATTTTTTATCGCCTGTGGGACGAGGGAAAGATTCCAGTCATCTGCGGAGGAACGGCCCTTTACATCCATAGCTTGATCTACGAGCTGGATTTTTCCAAGAAGCCTTCATCGGTTCTTCGGAACCGGTTAAATAGCCTCTACGACGAGCATGGTTTGGAATACATGGTGGAGCTTTTGAAAGAAAAAGAAGAATCCATGGCCCATGCCGTGGACTTAAACAATCCCCGCCGCGTCATTCGCGCATTAGAGCGCATCGAATCCGGCCACGTGGAAACGGAACAGCTCCGAAAGGTAAGAGAAGACGTCGACCCCCTATACATCGTATTGGATTGGGAACGTGAGGCGCTCTACGACCGCATTAACCGCCGTGTAATCAATATGGTGGAGGCGGGTCTATTCGATGAGGTAGAGAGCCTCTACAAGACCTATGGCGACGATGTCAAGCCCATGGGCTCCATCGGTTATAAAGAAGTGGTGAAGTATTTAAAAGGGGAATGGGACGAGACCACGGCCATCGAAAAAATTCAGCAGCATTCCAGAAATTTTGCAAAAAGACAAATGACCTGGTTTCGCAAGGAAGAAGATGCAATCTTCCTCCCCATGTCCGAAATGACGAGAGAAGAAGCAGTAGAAAAGATTTTAGAACTGGAGAGAGAAAAATATGGTACAGATCGCGGATTTGCAGGAGATCGAAAACAGTCTTCGTGAACCCTTCGCCGCCCTGGATGAGATTTGTCTGTTCAATCAGGAGAAAGTATTAAACGCCATGCAGTCCGTTCGTTTAGCGTCCACGGATTTCAACTGGACTACGGGCTACGGCTACGGCGACGTGAGTCGCGATAAGGTGGAGGCCGTCTATGCGGCCCTCTTTCGCACGGAAGACGCCCTGGTACGGCCCAATATAGTCTCCGGTACCCATGCCATCGCCCTTGCGATCAAGGCATTGACGTCGGCCGGAGACACTATCGTCTCCATTACCGGCACGCCCTACGACACCTTGCATAAAGTTTTGGGCACATCCGGCGACGCACCGGGCAATTTAAGATCTAAAGGCATCGACTATCGGGAGCTTCCTTTGATAGACGGCGCCATCGACTACGATGCCATCCCCGATTTCGTTCCCCACGATACGGATTTGGTGATCATGCAGCGATCCACGGGCTATTCCAACCGCCGCGCCTTTACGGTAGAGGAGCTGAAGCAGGCCGTGGATGCCGTAAGAAAAAGCTTCAACGGTATTATTTTTCTCGACAATTGCTACGGTGAGTTTACGGAAACAATCGAGCCCACGGAAGTCGGCGTCGATATTATGGCGGGCTCCCTCATTAAAAATCCCGGCGGCGGCCTGAGCCTATCCGGCGGCTACGTCGTGGGGAAGGAGGACCTTATCGAGCGGGTGGCATCGGAGCTTACGGCACCGGGCATCGGCAAAGAATGCGGCCTCACCTTCGGCCAAAGTCGTAACACGCTTATGGGCCTGTTTCTCGCACCCCACCGCGTGGCTCAGTGCATTAAGGGCGCCATGCTCTTCGCCAAAACCTTCGAATCCATGGGCTACGATTGCGTTCCCGCATCTACGGATCCCAGAAGTGACATCGTACAGTCCATTGCTCTTGAGACGCCGGATAACCTGATTCGTTTCTGCCGCACCATTCAGGCGGCCTCTCCCGTGGATTCCCATGTGACGCCTTATCCGTGGGACATGCCCGGCTACGAGGATCAGGTCATTATGGCTGCCGGCGGCTTTATCGAAGGCAGCAGCATCGAGCTGTCCGCCGACGGGCCCATGCGCCCGCCTTACCGCGTCTATTTTCAAGGCGGACTTACCTACGAACACATCAAGCTCGCCCTGATTCAAGTGCTCCGTGCCCTAAAAGAAGAAGCATAAAAAGAACCCCGAGAACTTCCGACGGAAGGGAAGCTCGGGGTCTTTTTTATTACGAATAGACGGCGAGTAAGCGCTTAGATTCCAATTCAGTTAAAGGATTGATAAATTTCTTATTTACTTCTAACTCAAATTCAATACAATTATGATTATTTAATTCAAGACCATGATCTTTTCTAGATTTTTTTCCTTCCGACTTTGTAGATATTGTTTCTTTTCCCCTAAATAAATCTAGAAAAGAAACAGCATTTGATGCATTATCTTTAACATAAATTCCATATTCTCCATCATCCGGAATAGTAAACTTTACCTCATCTTCTGGGCTTTCTAAACCCTTTTTTATAGGAGCACCATAATCATTATAGCCCCAGCCAACGTTAATATCTTCGGCAGGCAAAATACCTACTTCTAAATCGCTTCCTTTTAAAGACTTAAACTTAATGACTACGATATCACCTTTTTTCCACTTTTCTCTAGCAAAAGTAGCTACACTTCCTTTTAACAAGCGGATTTGAAAATCCGTAGATCCTTTTGTATCTCTAGATTCTACTAAAAAATTCTTGCTTGAAAAACATTTTGCATCGTTGCTATTTTTCGCAGCCATTACTACATTCGGACTAAAAACTAATGCAAAAAGCAAAAGTGCTATTGAAATTTTTTTTATATTCTTCATTTAATTTCCTCCTATGCCTTTATTACACTGTTCACACTCAAATTTATCAAAACCAAATAGTGTATAAATACATGTATTTAGTTTGTTTGCAATTTCAATTGCCACTGAAATTGTAGCTTGAGCCTCACCACGTTCCAAAAGACTAATGTATTGTCTTGTTACACTTAACTCATAGGCTAATTCTCGTTGAGTTAATCCTTTTTCTTTCCTAATTTGTTTTATTCTATTTCCCAAAATATTTTGAACCTACCTATCTAACATTCTCAATTTAACTTTACTGTAGCATATTCCTTTTCATGATGCAATTATATTTGCAAAATTGTTAGAATTTATCAAAGTCCTCTTTTATAGCTACTTACCAACACTTGAACTTGTTTTTCGAATCGGTATCATAGCCCTAAAAAAAGCCGTCGAAAAAAGCTCGGCGGCAAAAAACAAATTCTAGAAAAGGCGATAAAGACCGATTACGCGGCCCAGTATTTTTAAATCATCGACATAAATAGGATCCATGGTGCTGTTTTCCGGTTGAAGGCGGAAGCGGCGATTGGCTTCGTCGCGATAAAAAGTTTTTATCGTGGCCTCGTCTTCGATCAGCGCCAAGATAATCTCGCCCTCTCTGGCGGTGGAGGTAGGTTCGATCAACACCTGATCGCCGTCTAAAATGCCGACGTCGATCATGCTTTCGCCCTGAACCGTTAAAAAGAAGAGATTGCGATCGTTAACGAAGTCCGTGGCCATAGGCACCGTATCGGAAATATTTTCAGATGCTAAAATAGGCAAGCCCGCGGCAACACGCCCTAAAATGGGAATGTCCGTGGTTTTCTTTTTTGCCGATAGAAAATCGTCGTCTTGATGAATGACCTCGATGGCGCGGTTAATGGTGGCGCCGCGGCGAATATAATTTTTCAGCTCCAGCTTTTCTAAATTGGAGTGAACCGTCGAGGTGCTTTTGATATTACAGCCATTACAGATTTCGCGAATAGAAGGGGGGTAGCCCTTGGAGTCGATAAAGCGTTTAATATAAAAGAGAATTTCCATTTCCCGTTTTTCAAGATCTTCATACATAAATTCAATCGCTCCTTTTCATGAAGTATGTTTAGTATATCAGAGACGAACAAACATTTCAAACATACATTCAAAAAAGCTTGACACAGAACAACTGTTCAGATAAAATATGAACAAACGTACGAACAGACATTCGAATAAATGATCGAAAATAAATTGCATGGAGGTCTAAAATGAAAAGGGATAAAAGCATGCAAAGACAAAATCACAAAAATTTACAACTCTCTCATCGGATTATTAAAAATAGAAAGCGACTCCGTCTGCTGCCGATTATTATTCTTTTACTTATGAGTATAATGGGGACCACGGTGCCGAAGCATCGTTCAAATACTTACCAAGTGCAAGAGGAGTACCTGGTGCAGCCCGGCGACACCCTGTGGTCCATCGCAACGAACTATGCCGAGCACGGCGACGATTTGCGCCTCATGATCGATCGCATGGTGGAAGCCAATCACTTAGGCGACGATTGCGCACTCAAGCCGGGCGACAAAATCATCGTCGTACTGGATGAACGGGAGCTTCCGTTATAGATTTATAGAGAGACTTTGAGATCTCGATCCCATCACGGAAGATAAACATCAAATCCAAATAAATACGGAATAAAAAAAGGCGACTTCGGTCGTCTTTTTTAGTGAGATGGAAGGGATGGAGCAGAGCGATCATAAATCCATAGCCACAAATATTTAGTCACAAAATAAAGATTTTGTGACTAAATGCGTCGTTTTAAAGAAAGAACGATTCGGGGGTTATTTAAAGCCCTTTAAGAGGCGTTCACGTCCTCTACATGTGACCTTAGGAGCTTTCTATTTTTATTTTAAGATCTTAGGTTTGATTACGTATTTGATCTGTAATTTTATTTCTGAGTCGATTTTAAAAGTTTGTAATTTGATTCCGATGTTTTCTTTAAAACTTTAAATGGTCGAGATTCATATATATCGGTTACTATTTATAGATTACATTGACGGTATCCTATTTCGATGCTTGTTGCCGTCAATGCCACTCATCAATGGCCTCCGGTATATCTATTTGAATCACAGCGCATATCTTCAGTTAAAGTCTGAAAAATGACGTCGTAGAATCGAAATAGCAGGCTTTTTAGGTTTAAATCATATAACTGCATGGAAGAAACACAAAGTCTCTTAAAAGGCCTTTAATAGCCTGTAAAGACGTAATAGCCCGAATTATGGTATGAAGAAGCATTTACAGGCATGTAAAGCCGACTTATAGGCGATTGTATCGAACGATCTGTGAGCATTGATACAAAAATTCGAACCGTATGTTCGAACATGCGTTTATATCATTCCTTAGACTCATTTTCTTTTTCAGCATCCTCTAACATTTTTTCCACGTCTTCAATATTCGCCAAAGGGTTTTGATTCATGGTATGGCGAATGTCTTCCAGGTTCACGTGAGTATAAATTTGCGTCGTGGAAATGGATTCGTGTCCCAGGATCTCCTGCAGGGATTTTAAATCCTCGTCGCCGAATTGATACATTAAGGTGGCTGCCGTGTGGCGCAATTTATGCACGGTATATTTCCGCGTGTCGAAGCCGGCGTTTTTTAAATGTTTCTCCAACATATGCTGAATGGAACGATTGCTCATTCGTGTCTTGCGCATACTTAAAAACAGCGGCTCCTCGTCTGCCAAGCCTTCGGCCTTGCGGGCGAATAAATAAGCGTCGATGGAGCGTTCCACATTGTCGTTTAAGTAAACCAGCCGCTCCTTGGAGCCCTTGCCGATAATGCGTAAGGTGCGATCCTTGTTTAGATCCTTTACATTTAAGGAAGCGAGCTCGCTGAGCCGCAGGCCGCAATTTAAAAAGAGCATGGCTATGGCATAGTCCCTAAGGCGAAAGATGTTCTTTTGTTTAAAGTTCTGAATACTGCGGAGCAGCCGGATAGACTCCTCCAGGGTTAAGTAAACGGGAAGGGATTTTTCCATTTTAGGCATATCGATATTTTCCGAGGGATTTTTTTCCAGGACATCCACCTTATAGGTCAGATAATCGAAAAAGGAGCGCACGGAAGAAATCTTTCGAAATTTCGTACGGCTATTGTTTTTCCGCTCCCGGTCTAAATAGGAAATATAGGCGTAAATATCCGATTTTTCGATTTTTCTGAGAAGTTCGCCGTCGACGGCATCGATGTCCACCTCGTCTAAAGATTCCACGGCGAGGCCCTCTTTTCTTACGCGCATGTAGCGGAGGAATTGGCGTACATCGTAAAAATATTCTTTAACCGTGCCTTCGCTTCGGCCTCTGGCGGCGCGCATATAGTTTAAGTAGTCGTCCAATATATTTGCCCGAATCATGTTTCACCTCTTAACTATCATAGCAAAGAAAGCAAGAAAAAACCTGCCCGTAGGCAGGTTTTTTTATTTGGCGTATTCGATGGCACGGGTTTCGCGGATCACATTGACTTTGATCTGTCCCGGGAAATCCAGCTGCGCTTCGATTTCGTTGGCTATGTTTCGAGCCGTGGTTACCATGTGAGCCTCGTCGATTTCCTTGGGCTTCACGATGATACGCAGTTCACGTCCGGCTTGAACGGCATAGGATTTTTCGATGCCTTCGAAACCGGTGGCGATTTCTTCCAATTGTTCCAGTCGCTTAATGTAGTTTTCGATGGTTTCACGTCGTGCACCGGGTCGAGCCGCGCTAATGGCGTCGGCCGCCTGTACTAAGACGGATTCCAGAGAATTGAATTCTACATCGCCGTGGTGAGCCTCGATGCCGTTAATGACGGCTTCGGGTTCCTTGTAACGTCGCGCAAGTTCCACGCCTAATTCCACATGGGGTCCTTCCACTTCGTGGTCGATGGATTTACCCAAATCGTGGAGCAGACCGGCGCGTCTCGCCAATTTCGAATCGATACCGATCTCTTCGGCCAAGTAGCCGGCGATTTTCGATACTTCCACGGAATGGCGCAGACAGTTTTGTCCAAAGCTGGTACGGAATTTCAGTCGGCCCAGGTACTTCACCAGCTCAGGGTGAAGACCGTGAACGCCTGCTTCAAAGGCAGCTTCTTCGCCGCTTTCTTTGATGATCTCGTCCACTTCCTGTCTCGCCTTTTCCACCGTATCCTCGATACGCGTCGGGTGGATCCGTCCGTCAAGGACCAATTTTTCCAAAGCGACGCGGGCAATTTCCCGGCGAATGGGATTAAAGGATGAAACGACTACCGCTTCCGGCGTGTCGTCGATAATCAAGTCGACGCCGGTCAAGGCTTCGATGGCGCGAATGTTTCGTCCCTCTCTGCCGATAATGCGTCCCTTCATTTCGTCGTTGGGAAGATTGACCACAGACACCGTCGTCTCGGCGACCTCGTCGGCTGCAATCCGTTGAATGGCGTGGACAATGACGTCTTGAGCGATCTTTTTGCTCTCATCCTTAATGTGGCGTTCGTATTCTCTGATTTTCACAGCCGATTCCTGAGTCAACTCATTTTCCAATTCGTTGAGCAGAATCTGCTTCGCTTCTTCCTTCGATAGTCCGGAGATCCGTTGAATTTCTTCGGATTTCTTTTCTACCAATTCGTCGATCAGGTCTTCCTTTTCTTGAATGCGATTTTGTTGATCGAAAATTTGGCTTTCCTTTTTTTCCAAGGTCGCACTTTTCGATTGAAGCAAATCTTCCTTCGAATTCAAACGATCTTCATAGCGTTGGAGTTCGCTTTTCCGAGCATCGCTTTCCTGTTGGACCGTATCCCGAAGCTTGTGAATTTCCTCTTTCGCTTGGAATAAAATATCGCGTTTATTGTTTTCGGCTTCACGTTCCGCTTCAATAATGATATTCTTGGCTAATTCTTCTGCACGGTTGATTTTTCCTTCAGCCGATGACTTACGTATAAAATAACCAATAGCTACTCCGAGGATTCCAATTACCAATGCCCCTATAATAGGTACCAAATATGCGGGCATATGGAACACCTCCTTATTTAGTTTTCATGATTCAAATGGTATAAACCACTTGTTTATTATATCATAGTTCGAAACTTTTGTTTGATGATTTAACCTATTACTAAAATTTGCCACAAAAAAAGCCGCTTAGGACAGCGGCCCCTTTACGATAGCCTGTTCGTCGGCATCGTCGATTAATTCCGTCACCTCGCTGATGCCGTTTCGTATGTCCACGCGAAAGGCTTTGTCACAAATGTTGGTCAGGTAGTCGTTATGAGTGACCATAATGATTTGTCGAGAAAAAAGGCGAGAGCATTCCTTTAAAAATTCGCCCATGTTAAAAATATAATCGTCGCTTATGTGCTTGCCGGGCTCGTCGAGAAAGAGAGGCCCGTCCATTTTCGGCCGATGATTTTCCAAAAATGCGATGCGAAGGGCGAGACTGACGATATCCACCACGCCGCCGCCCCGACTTAATTCCGGCTTCGTCTTAACTTTGTAGTCGCCGTAGTCGGACTCCACAAAAAATTCCGCAATGGGCAGACCCCGTTTTTCAGAGAGATCGACGATAAACCTCGAGCTGTTTTGCATAATATAGGCGATGGATTGAGTGACGATGTCTTCGATTTGGTGGGTCGCCTGATTTCTCGAAAAATCCGCGGCCTTTTGAAGGAGAAACACGACGCCGTTCAGCTTCGTCTCCTCCCCTTCTACTTCTCTTATCTCGCCCTTCTTTTTTTCAATCTGCTCTTTGATCGAATCCCGTATGCCCTCTTGGCGGCTAACATCCTTTGAAAATTTTTCAAAGCGATGGTTAATTTCTTCGTAGGTCATGACCGATCCTCGGGCAAGAGTTTTTCCGCCTCATCCAACAAGCGAAGGATCTCCCCTTCCATCCGTTCAATTTCTTCCTCCAAGGTGTCGGGATTAAAGCCTAGGGCCTTGATTTTTGCGTTTAGCTCCTTCTCTTCCCTTTCCAGCTCTTCCATGCGCCATTCCGCGCGCTTTCTCGTGTCCTTGGCCTGCTCGTAACGTTTGTTTAAATCGCTAATCCGTTGTTCTAAGTTCATCTAATCCTCCAAACTATGCTTAATGGCGTGAAGCGCCTTATCGTCAATGGTCTGCTTGCACAAGGGACAAGTGCCTGCGTGGGAGAGGCAGTCGAGATAAGCGTTCATAGCCTGCCGATCGCCCTCGATCAAATGCTTTAAATCCACTGCCGTTTTATTTTTCTCATCCCTTAATCGCCTTTGGTCGTTTTTTAATGACTCAATGGATTGTTCTTTCTCCATCATTTCAGCTATTTGAGTATTTAATAGGGCCAATTGGTCCAGCTGATCGAATCGAGTGAGAAACTGTGCCCCCTTTTCCATTCGAAGCTTTAATTCCTTAAAGGCAGCAAGGGTACGGCTATAGTCGCAAAATGAAACGTATTTTTCCCGAAGGTTCATGGCCTCCACGTCAAAAACGCCTTTCGTTTCCCGCAAAATGATTCCATTGGTTCTCTCTGCCTCGCGAATGGATTGCATGCGATTAAAATCGGGCAAGATACCGTCGTATGTAGCTTTTAATTTCGCCAATTGCGTTAAACTCGACTCCAGCGCATTGACATTTTCATAGAGTGACAAAAGGGCCTTCGTTTCCTTTCGGCCTTTCTGATTTTGTAAAAAGAGATCGAAAAGCAAGCGCTCGTTTCTGTAATGCTCGACGTTTCGCTGCAGGTGCATCAGCTTGTTTCGGAGCTCGTCCAACACGGCGTAACGAGCTATGGCATCCTTTGTCAGGGCGCGATCTTGATTTATATCCCTCAGTGCTTCGGCGAAAGCTTTCGCCGTCTCCGCCTTTTCCTTTAGCTCCGAAACAGAGCACAGAAGCTTTTCGACCCTTTCGCGCAAGACTATTTGATCGTCTAAATCGGAAAAGGCCTCCAGGGACTTCTCCGTTTCCTCGAGATCTTTTTCCATTAATTCGCGGCGAAGGGAGATCTGTTTCTTATCCCGCAAAGTGTCGCGCATGGTTTCGTCTAAAAGATCGACGCCCACCATTCGGCCGATGGCCTGCGCTTTATAAGCGTCGGTTTCCTGAAGCAAAAAGGGGCCGTCCAGCTGATCGGAAAAGTTTAAGGGCAAGGACTTTTTGTCGTCCAGCATGATTTTTTTGATGCCGATGGCCTCTTCGATTTCCTTCGGCACATTCTTCCCGAAGCCTTCAAAGATCAGTTCCTCTTCGTCGGGCCGGCGCAAAATGTATTGATTCTTTGAACGACTGCGACGTCGCTCCACCTCCACGTGGTTTTGAAAGCGTACGGTAACGGAAACCTCCGATTCCCCTTCACGAACGAATTCCACGCCGGAAGGGTCGTTAAACATATTCCAGCGCAGGGCGCGCATGATGGCGGTCTTTCCGCTGTCGGAAGGGCCTACGATGACGTTGACGCCGCGGGAAAGGCTGAGCTCGGAGTAGACGTGGGATTGAAAATTGACGAGAATAATCTTTTCTATAAAATTCAAATGCCGCTCCTCCTCTCCTGTACTTGAGCGATGCGTGCCATAGCCTCCTCTTTGATTGCCGGATCCAATTTTTCGTTGGCGGAAATATCGGCAAGCAAATCGAAGAAATTAATGCGGTCGTAATTGCCCGTGCGGTCGATGGACTCCTTGAACTCGGCCAACTCTCTGCGCTTAAATTTGTGCATCTCGATTTCCGTTCGGTCCAAAACCTCCGATCCGGGTCGCGCGGATTTTAAATAGCGCTCCGTGATGGTGGCGTTGTTTTTCTTCACGTCGATAAGTAAAATTTTCGGACGCCTCTTAAGCTCCGTCATGGAGTTTGAAATTCGCACGATGGCGCCTGGATTGGCGAACACCTTCCCCTCGACCTCTGTCGTCGGAAAACCGTCGTGTAGGTGGCCGGATAAGGTCAGATCCGCCTTGGTGTCCAAAATATCGTCGATAAGGGTGTTGGAAAACATGGCCTTCACATTGCCGGACATTAAGAAGCCGTGGACCAGGTGGATGGCATAATCCGCCGAAGGATCCCGCTCATCGAGCACATAGAGAGCGCGGTTTTCCTCACGGTCGATGCCGTAAATATAGGGAGAGCCGCTTAATTGCACGGTGGTCTCTTCGTCTTTTAAGAGAAGCCGCTGATTGTTAATTAAGTGAATGATCCCCAGCGTATCCAAAAGGCCCATCATGGTCCTTGGCAAGGTGATGGGATTGTGGCCGTAAATATCGTGATTGCCGCTAATAGCATAAATCGGCGCCTGAAAGCTTTTTAAAATCGGAATGATTTCGTTCATAACCGAAATCGAAACGTCCGGTCGATCGAAAAGGTCGCCTCCATGTAAAACGGAGTGGACCTTTTCTTCGGCGGCGATGGATTGAATCTCCTGTAATTTAATTTTGACCGTATGGAAAAACGAATCCGTTCTGGATTTCGGATTCGTTCCTCGAATGTGACTGTCTGTGAAGTACAGGAATTTCAAATTTTATTCCTCCTCGGAGGGCACGCCTTCGTTGTTTTCCTTGTTCTCGCCCATATGGTAATGAATGCGAACTTTTTCGTCGATATCATTTAACAGATCCGGATTTTCCAGCAAATAGGCCTTGGAATTTTCACGACCCTGACCGAGCTTTGCATCGCCGTAGCTGAACCAGGAGCCGGATTTTTCAATAATGCCCGCTTCCACGGCGGCATCCAGAACGGAGCCCACTTTTGAAATGCCCGTGCCGTACATAATGTCGAACTCGGCTTTCTTGAAGGGCGGCGCTACCTTGTTCTTAACGACTTTCACGCGAACGCGATTACCGATAATTTCATCGCCCTTCTTCAAGCTGTCGATGCGGCGAATATCCATGCGCACGGTGGTAAAGAATTTAAGGGCGCGGCCGCCTGTGGTCGTTTCGGGATTGCCGAACATAACGCCGATTTTTTCGCGCAGCTGATTGATGAAGATAACGGAGGCCTTGGATTTGCTGATGGCGCCGGTGAGCTTTCTTAAGCCTTGGCTCATGAGGCGAGCCTGAAGACCCATGTGGCTGTCGCCCATTTCCCCTTCGATTTCCGCCTTCGGAACCAGTGCGGCTACGGAGTCCACGACGATTATATCGACGGCGTTGCTGCGAACCAGGCTTTCCGTGATTTCGAGAGCCTGTTCCCCTGTGTCCGGTTGAGAGATAATTAAATTTTCCGTGTCCACGCCTAGATTTTTGCTGTACTGAGGATCCAGGGCGTGCTCCGCATCGATAAAGGCTGCCGTTCCGCCGAGCTTTTGAGCTTCGGCGATCATGTGCAGAGCCAGTGTCGTCTTCCCGGAGGATTCGGGACCGTAAATTTCGATGATCCGTCCTCTGGGAATGCCGCCGATCCCAAGGGCCACATCTAAGCTTAAGGAGCCTGTGGGAATCGACTCTATATTTAAATTGGCATTTTCGCCGAGACGCATAATGGCGCCTTTGCCGTATTCCTTTTCGATTTTAGCGATGGCATCGTCTAATGCTCTTTTTCTACTTTCGTCCATGTCCCTCTCCTAACTCATGTAATAAAATCCGCGCCAAAATGTATTTCGAGCTGCGATATTGAATGGTGTTTCGATCGCCCTTAAACATTCGGCTTTCCCGCACAACTTCTTCTCCGTCTTTTCGTATGGAATAAATAACCGTGCCTACCTCTTTCCCCGTGGCCGATGTGGGGCCGGCTTCTCCTGTGGTGGCGACGCAGTAACGGCTCTTCGTTTTTTCGTAAAGTCCGCGACTCATTTCCGTCGCCACGGCTTCAGAAACCACCGTGTCTTTCGAAAAGGTCTTCGGATCAACTGCCAATAGCTTTTCCTTCACGGAGTCGCTATAGGTTATATAGCTTTCGTGGAGCACATTGCTCGCTCCCGCCACCGAAGTGATCATATGGGCCATCTGTCCTCCGGTTACCGATTCGGCGAAGCTGATGGTCATCTTCTCTTGCGTAAGACAATCCACCAATGTTTCGAAGACATCTCTTTCGCCGTCGCCGTAAATGAACTCGGCAAAGAGCTCGCGAAGGGCGCGAATAGCCTCGGCGTGTTCCTTTTCGATTTCAGCAGCCTCCGCCTCGTCCTCGGCATGGGCGATGACCTTGATTTCCACTTCACCGGTCTTGGCAAAGGTGTTGATCTCTACCCGATCCGTTTCGATTTGCGCCGCTCTGAACATGGATTCACATTTCGATTCGCCGATATTGACCAGGCGCAACGACGTGATGAAGTTTTTTCCGTGAACGGGCTTCAGGTAATTGGCCACAATGTCGTCCGCCATAGGCTCAAACTCCCGCGGCGGCCCCGGCAGCATGAAGAATTGCTTGCCCTCGTAGTTCAGCATACATCCCGGTGCCGTTCCCTTTGGATTGGGAATGACCACGGCGCCTTCGGGAAATTCCGCCTGCCGCTTGTTGTTTTCCGTAATATGCTTTGAAAAGCTCATGGACACATGGCGAATGTAATCCCACTGTTTTTCATCGAAAATAAGTTCCAAATCCAGGGCATGGGCCAAGGCCTGCTTCGTCATATCGTCCTGCGTGGGCCCTAAGCCGCCGCATAGAAAAATAACGTCAGAACGGGTCAAGGCGATATCAATGGCGTCTCTAATGGCTTCGTACTTGTCCCTAACCGAAGCGTGATAGCAGACGTCGTAGCCCTCGTCGGTGAGCTTCCTCGACAAGTAGGGACCGTTGGTATTTAAAATGGAACCGATGAGAATTTCGGTCCCTATGGTTATAATCTCAGCTTTCATAGACGCTCCTAAATATTTTCCAAGTCCAAAACGCTCTTGTTCTTAACCAGGTAATCGACGCCGCTTAAAACCGTAAGCACGACGGCAATGTAGAACAGGACGATGCCGATCATTTGCGGTACAGGCGGTGCAAACAACAGGGCGATAAGAGAAAGCAGCTGCGTAATGGTTTTAATCTTTCCGAAGGGGCTTGCGGCAATGGTGATATTGTCAGAAGCTGCCAAAATTCGAAAGCCCGTAATGGCCAATTCCCGCGCGACGATAATAATGACGCCCCAAGCCGGAATGACCCCTTCTTCCACGAGCATAATAAATGCCGAAATCGTAAGCACTTTATCGGCCAAGGGGTCGAGAAATTTTCCGAAGGTGGTCACTAAATGGTATTTTCTAGCCAAGTGACCGTCGAGAAAGTCGGTAAAGGCAGCCACACAAAAAACAAAAGACGCGGCAAGCCCGGTGCCGGGTGTCTTCATCAAAAATAAAATGACAAAGACGGGAACCAAAAGCAAGCGCATGATCGTAAGTTTATTTGCAATGTTCAATGTAATCACCACCTAAATCATAAGCCGTGGATTCGGTAATTTCAACTTTTATAAAATCGCCGACGGACAATTTTTCGTCTGTGCGGATCGTGACCTCTCCGTCGATATCCGGTGCATCTAAATAGGAGCGGCCCATGGCGCCCTCCTCCGTGAGCTCCGTGACCAAGACGTCCAAGACCCGTCCCACGTGCTTTTCCATGAGAGCTTCCGATACGTCCATTTGCAAAGACATAAAGGTGTCGACACGCTCTTCCTTTACGGCATCGTCTACCTGATCTTCCAATGTTGCGGCAGGCGTGCCCTCTTCGCGGGAATAGGCAAAGGCGCCGGCACGATCCAGAGGATGTGCTTTTAGAAAATCGAGAACCTCCTGAAAATCCTCGTCGGTTTCACCGGGAAAGCCCAGCAAAAAGGTGGAGCGTATGGCGATGTCGGGCATGGCCCTTCGAAGTCTCGTGATCAAGGCTTCGATGGCGCGGCGATCGGTTTTTCGATTCATGCGCTTTAAGACGGAGTCGGAGACGTGTTGAATGGGAATGTCGATATAGGGAAGAATCTTCGGATTATCCTTCATCTCTTCGATTAAAGCGTCGTCGAAGTGATCAGGGTATGCGTAAAGGATACGCACCCAACGCAAATCGTCGATAGACCTAATTGCTTTCAAAAGATCGATAAGGGCATAGCGCCCGTATAAATCGATGCCGTAGTCTGTGGTGTTCTGCCCTATGAGAATGACCTCGCGGGTTCCCTTTTCAACTAGGTGGCGAATTTCATCGACGATATGTTCCAGAGAGCGGCTGCGATTATTGCCTTTTAAGTAAGGAATAATACAGTAGCTGCAGCGATTGTTGCATCCCTCGGAAATTTTAACGTATTCGGTAACGGAAACTTCTTCTCGCCGGGCATCTTCGAGGTAATTATTTTCTAAAGACGAGGCGTAAATGGGCTTTTCGTGATTTTCCGCTTCAACGATGGCCTCGTTAATGGAGCGAATATGACCCGGACCCAAAATGCCGTCCGCCTCAGGAATGGATTCCAGCAATTCCTCCGGATAGCGTTGGGCGAGACATCCTGCCAAGAGCAGCGTCTCCAGTTTGCCGATCTCTTTTAATTTAGCTAAGTCCAAAATAGTGTCGATGGACTCTTCTTTCGCCGCGTCGATAAAACCGCAGGTATTCACGACGATAACCTCGGCCTCTTTTACCTGATCCGTAAAGACAAAGCGGGATTCGTCTAAAACGCCGCGCATTTGGCCCGAGTCGATGTCGTTTTTAGAACAACCCAGGGTGACGATGGACACATGTTTCATATATTCTCCTGATTTTCTTTCAGTGCTTCAATTTGTTCTTTTGTCATAAGCAGCTTACGGGGCTTCGTGCCCTCGTGGGGCCCGATAATCCCCATCTCCTCGATTTGATCCACGATGCGCGCCGCACGGGCATAGCCCACCTTCAGCTTGCGCTGTATAAAGGATATAGAGGCTTGCTCTTGCGTCAAGACGATGTCCACGGCATCGTAAAGCAGTGGATCTTCGTCGGCTACGGCCTTCTGCACCTTTTTCTCCATGGTGTCCAAGGCGTCCTCGTCGTAGTCCGTAGACTCCGTGTGATGCTTCACGTAATTTAAGACATCTTCCACTTCCTTATCCGACACAAAGGCGCCCTGTAAGCGCTTGGGCTTCGGGAAGCTCGAAGGATAAAAAAGCATATCTCCCTTACCCAGCAGCTTTTCCGCGCCGGACATATCCAGAATCGTACGAGAGTCGATGGAGGATGAAACGGAGAAGGCGATGCGGGAAGGAATGTTCGCCTTAATCGTTCCCGTAATAACATCCACCGAGGGGCGCTGGGTCGCGAGGATCAAGTGGATTCCCGCCGCTCTCGCCATTTGAGCGAGGCGGGTAATGTAATCTTCCACTTCCTTTGCCGCTACCATCATTAAGTCGCTTAACTCGTCTACGACGATGACGATTTTCGGCATGGTACTTTCGCCGCTGAGCTTCATTTTTTCGTTATAGCCGGACACGTCACGCACGCCGGTTTCAGCAAAGGCCTTGTAGCGCTTTTCCATTTCGTCCACAGCCCAAGCCAGGGCGAAGGCCGCCTTCTTCGGATCCGTCACCACGGGGATGAGCAAGTGAGGAATACCGTTATAAATACCCAGTTCCACCACTTTCGGGTCGATAAGGATTAAGCGCACGTCTTCCGGCGCCGATTTATATAGAATGCCCATTAGGATCGAGTTGATGCACACGGATTTACCCGAGCCCGTAGCACCGGCGATTAGCAGGTGAGGCATCTTATCGATGGAGGAGACGATGGCGTTGCCGCTGATGTCCTTTCCTAAGGTCAAAGGCACGTTAGAATCCAAGGATTCAAAGGCGGCGCTTTCGATGATTTCTCTGAGATTGACGCTGTCCTTTACCTTATTTGGTACCTCGATACCGATAGCACTTTTACCGGGAATCGGTGCCTCGATGCGGATGCCGGGGCTAGCCAAGGAAAGGCTGAGGTTGTCGTGAAGGGAAACGATTTTTGAAATCTTCACGCCCGGCGACGGTTCCAATTCGTATGAGGTAATGGTTGGGCCGCGATTAATAGCCCGCACGCGACAATCCACGTTGAAATTGTCCATGACTTCCTGGATAATGGCGGCGTTTTGTCGAATGCCTTCGTCGCTCAATGTGGATCCGCCGGTGGGCTTTTTCAAAAGCTTTAAAGGCGGGAAGTGATAGACCGACTCTTGGACCTCCGTATTCACATCCTTGGCAAAGGCGGCCTTTTCCGTTTCCTTTAAAGCTTCCGCCCGCTTCGGCTTTTCTTCCGCTGCCGGACGGTAGTCGCGAATTTCCACGGCCTCCGGCGACCTTTCGGCTTTTTCTTTTTTTCCCGCTACGCCGAATACGTCAAAGCCGGAAATGAGAGGCGCCTTGTTCTCCTTCTTTGTCGAGGAGGAGGCACTTTTTTCTTTCTTCGCTGCGGACTTTTCTTTCTCTTGAGCTTTTTCGTTTTTATTCTCTTTTTGCTCGCGGAAGAATCGGCTTATCTTTTCTTTTACTAATGCCTTTCGCTCTTTCGACGGCAAAAGATAAAGCAGTAAAAACGCCATTAAAATCATCAGCGTCCAGCTCCCAACGATGCCGAGAAGGCCGACGATTAGTCGTGAGAAGCTTTCTCCGATCAGTCCCGGGTCCGTGTAAGGCCCTCGCAGGTTTATACGGCTGTCCCACGTCATGACTGGGCCCGTGGGATCGTAGGTATAAAGCATGCCCATAAGGAATGCTAAAATGCCCAGGCCTAACACTTTTAATTTAATTTTGACGTCCCAGTCCGTAATAAAGAACAGGCCGATGACGAAAAGAAGGGCGCAAAAAAGCGGGCCGACCTTTCCGAAGAGAATGCCGACGGCCGATGATACGAAGTCGCCGAAGACGCCCATCTGTTCGCTGTAAAGGCTCAGCATGGAAAGGATGGCCAGAATGATGATGAGTCCACCAATCATATAAGCCCTTTGTTGGCTCTGAGCGGTAGTCTTTTTTTTCGTCGTTTTTCTTTTTCTAGGCAAGGGAATCCTCATTTCGTCAAATATATGTTCGGTTTTATTATAACATAACTTACGGGATTCCACATGATTTTAGCGTATCCCGGTGTGACCAAATCCGCCTTCGCCTCGCTCCGTTTCAGACAATTCGTCCAAGCTTTCCACTTGAACCCAATGAGCCACTTCATAAGCCATAAAAACCATTTGGGCGATGCGATCGCCGTCTTCAATGGTTACCGCTTCATCGGAAAGATTGACGACCAGAATGCCCAGCTCGCCACGGTAATCGCTGTCGATGGTGCCGATGCCGTTAATGAGGGTAATGCCTTTTTTCAAGGAAAGGCCGCTTCTCGCCCGCACCTGACCTTCGATACCCTTGGGAATTTCGAAAAAAAGGCCGGTGGGAATCATGGCACGCTCCAAGGGCTTTAAGGTTTTCGGCTCCTCTAAATTCGCGCGTAAATCCATGCCGCAGGAGCCTTCGGTTTTATAAGACGGAAGGGGGTGATGGGATTTATTTACAACTTTTACATTCATAGGATCTCCTTTATGAAAAAAACCGCCGAAGCGGTTTTCTGTTTATTTGTTATTTTCTTTGTCTTCCGGCTTTTTGTCCCGAGGCGGATGATTCCGTTCCGGCTTCGGTAAAAGAGCTTTCCTGGAAAGGCCGATCTTTCCTTTTTCAAGATTCATTACCCTAACCTTGACCTTGTCCCCTTCTTTTAATACATCGTCCACTTTGGCTATACGCTTGTGATCGATGTTTGAAATGTGCAGGAGACCTTCTCTTCCCCACAGGATTTCGACAAAGGCACCGAAGTCGACAACCTTCGTAACCGTGCCGTCGAATACTTCCCCCACTTCCAATTCGTGGACAATGTCTTCGATGATTTTCTTCGCAATAAGAGCGCCTTCGTCGTTGGCGATAATGGATACGCGACCGTCGTCTTCGATTTCGATTTGTGCGCCGGTTTCTTCGGTAATTTTATGGATGACCTTGCCGCCGCTGCCGATGACTTCACCGATTTTTTCGGGATCGATTTGCAGACCCGTAATCTTCGGTGCGTAGGGCGAAAGCTCTGCTCTGGGACCAGCAATGGTGCCCTTAATGTGAGCTAAAAGCTCCATACGGGCGTCATTTGCCTGTTTCAGGGCACGGGAAAGAATTTCTCTGGAAACGCCGCTGATTTTTATATCCATTTGCAAGGCGGAGATGCCTTCCGAGGTGCCCGCTACTTTAAAGTCCATGTCGCCGTAGTGGTCTTCCAAGCCTTGGATGTCCGTTAAAATGACCGGATCGTCTCCGTTGTCGATAAGGCCCATGGCGATACCGGCAACCGGCGCTTGAATCGGCACACCGGCATCCATTAAAGCCAGGGTCGATCCGCAAATGCTCGCTTGTGACGAAGAACCGTTGGATTCCAAGATTTCATTGACTACGCGAATGTAGTAAGGGAAGTCTTCCTCCGTAGGCAGCACGGGGAGCAAGGCCCGCTCGGCCAAATTGCCGTGACCGATTTCTCGGCGACCCGGGCTTCTCGGCGGACGGGTTTCACCGACGGAATAGGACGGGAAATTGTAGTGGTGTACATAGCGCTTCGTATATTCGGGATCCAAGCCGTCGATAATTTGTCCTTCCGTCAAGGGAGCCAAGGTAACCGAGGTCAAGGCTTGTGTTTGTCCGCGAGTAAAGAGGGCGCTGCCGTGAACGCGAGGCAAAAGCCCTACCTCCGAAGACAGGGGACGGATTTCCGTGAAGTCTCTGCCGTCGCTCCGTTTTCTGTCTACGAGAATTTGTTTTCTAAAGATTTCTTGCGTCAGGTTTTCAAAGATGACGTTTAATTCGACTTCTCTGTAATCATCCTTCTCTTCCAATTCCGCGATCAGCTCGTCCTTCACTTTGGAAAGCGCGTGGCCTTGCTCCGTTTTATCGGCGATCCATAAAGCCTTTTCAACCTTGTCGTAGACCGCATCTCTAATCATGGCCTTGTAATCTTCGTCGATGACCAATTGATCGTAGTCCATATTTTCTCTTCCCACCTCGTCGACGATGTCGTCAATGAAGGAAACCAGTTTTTTAATTTCCTCATGGGCAAAGAGAATGGCGTCCAGCACCTCATCTTCCTTCAGCAGGTCGACTTCCGCCTCCACCATCATAATGGCGTCGGCAGTGCCCGAGACGGCGAGGTTTAAGCGGGAGATTTTTTGATCGTCAACGGAAGGATTTAATACCAATTTGCCGTCGATATGGCCGACGCGCACCGAACCGGTAGGGCCTTGGAAGGGAATATCCGAAATCGACAGAGCGATAGAGGATCCGATCATGGCCAAAATATCCGTAGGGTGGTCGGGATCGTAGCTGAGTACCGTGGCCGTAACTTGAATGCTGTGGTGGTAGTCATCGGGGAACAGGGGTCGAATGGGGCGGTCGATTAAGCGACTGACCAAAATAGCGTTGGTACCGGGACGTCCTTCCCGCTTGTTGAAGCCACCGGGAATTTTCCCGGAGGAGTAATATTTTTCTTCGTAGTCGCAGCTTAAAGGCAGAAAATCCGCTCCTTCGCGGGCCTTGGTCGATGCCGTCGCCGTGACGAGAACCACGCTTTCGCCCTGTCTGATCCAGCAGGCGCCGTTAGCCTGTTTGGCGACCTTCCCGATCTCTACATGCAGAGGCTCGCCGTTTAGTATAGTCGAATATGTTTTATACATGTCACACTCTTTTCTCTATAAAGAAAGAGCGGTCGCCCGCTCTTTGATTCCTGTCTTAACCTCTGATGTTTAAACGTTCGATAAGAGTTCTGTAACGTTCCACATCCTTGTTCTTCAAATAGCGGAGCAGGTTCCGTCTCTTACCGACCATCTTTAAAAGACCTCTACGAGAGTGGTGGTCTTTTTTATGTTCTTTTAAGTGTTCGTTCAGCGTATTAATGGTGTAGGTTAAAATAGCAACTTGTACTTCCGGAGAACCGGTGTCGCCTTCTTCTCTTTGATACGCTTTGATGATTTCTTGTTTCTTTTCTTTCGATAACATAATTTCCTCCTCATAAAAATACGGTTTGACCAAGTAAGCGTCGAGGGTCGACAAACTGAGCCAAACTAACGAATACTCAGTTATTTTACCATTATTCTACTTATTTGTAAAATCCTGTTTAGAAATTTTTACGCGAATATCTTCCAGATCGTCGTTCATGCGATCCTTTAATTCATCCACGTCTTTAAAAGCCACTTCCGGACGAATAAATTCCAGCAGGGCTACGTCCATGGTTTTCCCGTAAAGGCTATCGCCATGGTAGTCGTAAATATAGGTTTCCACCTTTATTTCCTGCTCGGAAAAGGTCGGGTTCGTGCCGATATTCGTGGCGCCGTAATAAAACCTTCCGTCTACGGTGACGCCGGTCAGATAGACGCCGAATTTCGGTATGACGTAGTGAACGTCGTACAGAATATTTGCAGTGGGAATGCCGATGGTCCGCCCCAACTGCTTTCCGGCGACGACGGTGCCGCGTATGGTAAAGGGGCGCATTAAAAGGGATTGTGCGAGTACGACATCGCCTTCTTTTACGGCTTCTCGAATGCGCGTACTGGAAACAATCTCGCCGCCGTAGGTCACCGCTTCTTTAACGGAAAGGGCAATGCCGTTTGCCTCGCAAAGCTTTTTAAGTGTGGAGGTCGTTCCCGATGCTTTATAGCCGAAGCGATAATCGTAGCCGACGACGATTCCCTTGGCCTTTAAATGGTTTAGAAGAAATTTGGTCACAAAGGCCTCGGGACTCATGTGCATGATTTCGTCGGTAAAATCGATCTCGTAAATAATATCGATACCAAGAGAGCGAAGTATGTCGTGTTTTTGAGATCGGGACGTTAAAAGCTCCTGGGAAATACCATCCGTCATGTTTTTCGTGTGCGTCGTAAACATCAGCACGGAAGACGGGCAGTGAAGCTCATGCGCCATATGGACGACACCTGTGATCAGTGATTGATGACCTTTGTGTATGCCGTCGAAATTACCCAGGGCAATCGTCGCCTCCCTATGAATTTCCGACTCTAAATCGACTTGTATAACCTCCATAAACACCTCACACTAATACTTTCTTCATGAATACATTCATTGCGCCGTCAATCTCTTTAAGCGTGCCCAAGCCGACGAAGGTATCTCCCGCATAGACGCGGTACAGCCCGGCACGTGGAACGGACGAATGAATTCGAGAAGACATGCCGCTCATGGCGGGCTTCAGACGATTTGCCGCAAGATGAATCGCAGGCATATGCTCGAGCAGCCGGTCCATGGGAAGAAGAACGTCTCTTCTCTCCCGAGGCGTCATGGCCTCCACTTCCTCGATGGTAAATGCATCATCGATGCTTGTATCACCGACGGAGACTCGCCGCAAGGCAGACATGGTCAAATAGCAGCCGGCTGCCACGCCGATGTCGTCGAGGAGCGTGCGAATATAGGTCCCCGAAGACACCTCGGCCAGAATCGTCACCGATTCTTTATCCGATTTTAAGCACTGAAGCTTCGTCACTGAAATAGGACGCTTCTTCCGCGGAACACATATGCCCTTACGCGCATACTCGTATAATTTTTTGCCCTTATACTTCAGCGCCGAATGCATAGGGGGCAGCTGCAGCTGTTCCCCTCTGAAGGCCTCCAGAACATTATTTAAGTCTTTCGGAACCGGATAAGGGGATCTTGCATAGACTACACCGGAAGTGTCCCCTGTGTCCGTCCTAAAGCCTGCAGAGGCCGTAGCGACATAGGCCTTGCGATCGTCGGAAATATATCCGGCCACCTTTGTCGCACGCCCGATGCAAATGGGCAAAAGGCCCGTCGCCATGGGATCCAAGGTGCCCGTGTGACCGACCTGCTTTGTTTCATAGAGCCTGCGCATTTTTTGAACCACATCGTGAGAGGTCCAGCCCTCAGGCTTATCGATTAAAAGGATTCCGTTCATTGACCCGTATTTTCTATTTTATCCCGAACTAATGCTTCCACTTTCTCGATTACACTGTCCAAAGAGTCCTTTGACGAAGCACCGGCTGCGCGAATATGGCCGCCGCCACCGAAGACGGAGGCGAATTCCGTGCAGTTGAGATAACTCTTCGAGCGAAAAGAAAGCTTGACCTCATCGGCTTTTTCTTTGAGGAAAATCGCCATTTCGACGCCGTCGATATTTCTGGCCTTTTCTACGATTCCCTCCGTGTCGTCCTTTGCCGCCCCCGTCGCTTCGATGTCTTTCAATCGACAGACGGCGATAGAAATTTTTCCGTCGGCCATAAAGCGCAGATCGGAAAGGACGCGAGATGACAGCGCCAGCTTTTCCTTAGACATGGATTGATACACCGATTTGACCACTATATTATGGTCGCATCCGGCATCGTAGAGCTTGGCGACGATGCGGTGGGTATCGCCGTTGACGCTGTCGTATTGAAAGCTCCCCGTGTCCGTCGATATGGCCGTGTAAAAGCCCGTAGCCATAGCAGGCGTTATCTCCGCATCCATGGCTTCCAAAACTCGGAATAATACTTCTCCGGTGGATGTGGCCTTGGGAAGCACACAATTTAAATCGGCGTAGGAAAGGTTACTCATGTGGTGATCAATATTCACCGTAAGCTTTGCCTTCTCAAAAAGCTCTTTCCCCTTGGGACCGAAGCGATCGGCATCTGATGAATCTAAGGCGATTAAAAGGTCAAACGCCTCGTCGACGGACGAGACGTCTACTCGGGCTTTTGTCGAGGGTAAATAAGCAAAATCCTTCGGAACATCGTCGTTAGACAGGTAGACGACCTTCTTATTCAATCCCTTTAAAAAGCCGTACATGGCATCCAAGCTGCCGAGATTGTCTCCGTCGGGGCTGGTGTGCGACATAATCGCAACAGTATCCGCCCGACGGATTTTATCTCGAAGTGTATCGGCAAATCGTTGAATATCACTCACTGTGATGCTCCGATTCCATAACCTTATTTATCGTTTCTTCCAGAGCCATGCCCTTTTCGATGCTTTCGTCCAGCTCCAAAAGGAGCTCGGGCATCGCCCTTAATTTTAAGCGGCTGCCCAATTCCTTTTTCATAAAGCCTTTTGCACTTTCCAAGCCTTCCATGGCATCTTTTTTCGCTTCGGCGTCGCCGAAAATCGAAATACCTACCTTGGCATAGGAAAGATCTCTCGTCACCGAGACAAAGGAGACGCTGGTTAAAGGAGGAATCCGAGGATCTTTCAATTTGTTTTGAATAATGTCGGAGAGTTCCCTCTTCACTTCTTCCGATATTCGGTGAACTCGTTTATCCTTCATGTTAAATTTCCTTCTTAATTTCTTTTTCGATATAGCATTCCAGCAAGTCGTTAACTTGAATGTCGTTAAAGTTTTCCACCATCAGACCGCCCTCGTAGCCTTGAGCGATTTCCTTGGCGTCATCCTGGAAGCGCTTCAAGGATGAAATCGCCCCTTCGTGAATGATGACGTCGTCGCGCAATACCTTGACGAATGCCTTTCGTGCAATTTTTCCCTTGAGAACGTAAATACCGGCGACGATGTCGTTGGAAGGGAGCTTAAAGGTTTCGCGGACCTCGCATCGACCCAAGACTTCTTCGGCGATTTCAGGCGTAAGCATGCCGCTGATCGCATTTTTCACATCGTTTAAAATGTCGTAAATGACGCGGTAGGTGCGCACGTCCACTTCTTCCTGCTTGGCCAGCTCGATGGCATTAATATTCGGACGAACGTTAAAGCCGATGACCAGCGCATTGGACGCGGAAGCCAGGTTAATGTCGCTTTCGTTGATTCCGCCGGTGCCGGAGTGGATAATGTTGACCTGAACTTCATCCACATCTTCGTTGTCGTTTAATTTCAGCAGGGATTGAGTTAAGGCTTCTACGGTACCCTTGACGTCGGCTTTGACGACAAGGTTTAAATCCTTCAGCTCGCCCTCTTTGATCTTGTCGAAGAGATTGTTCAAGGATACCTTGTTCTTCGAAGCCAATTTTTCTTCCCGTTCTTGAGCGATGTTGTGAGCGGCGATTTCTCTGGCCGTCTTTTCGTCTTGAACGGCATAGACCATGTCGCCGGCATTAGGAACGCCGTCGAGACCGAGAACGACGACGGGCATTGCCGGGCCGGCCGTCTTCAGACGCTTCTTCTTGTCGTCGTTCATGGCGCGAATGTGACCGTAGCAGGTGCCGCTGACAATGTAGCTGTCGCTGGTCAAGGTGCCCTTTTGAACGAGAATCGTCGCCATGGGGCCCTTTCCCTTATCGAGACGAGCTTCCACGATAGTACCTACCGCCAGTCGATCGGGGTTCGCCTTTAATTCCAGAACCTCCGCCACGAGAAGCACCATATCCAAAAGCTCGGGAATCCCTTCCTTCGTCTTCGCCGATACTTCGACCATAATGGTATCTCCGCCCCAGTCTTCGCAAACCAAGCCTTCTTCCGTCAGCTCTTGGCGAACGCGGTCGGGATTGGCGCCGTCGCGGTCGATTTTATTGATTGCGACGATAATGGGAACGCCGGCGGCCTTGGCGTGGTGAATAGCTTCTCTGGTTTGAGGCATGACGCCGTCATCGGCAGCGACGACCAGAATGGCGATATCCGTAATGGACGCCCCTCTGGAGCGCATGGCCGTGAAGGCCTCGTGACCGGGCGTGTCCAGGAAAGTAATGGCCTTGCCGTTAGCCGTCACCTGGTATGCGCCGATATGTTGGGTAATGCCCCCGGCTTCCGATGCGGTGACGTGACTCTTTTTAATGACGTCCAGGATCGAGGTCTTGCCGTGGTCGACGTGACCCATGACCGTAACGACCGGAGGCCTTTCAACCAGACTGTCCTCGGGATCTTCCTGATCCAAGCCGTAGAGCTCTTCGATATTCGAATCCTCTTCGGAGATAAACTCGATCTCCAGCTTTAATTCGTCGGCTAAAATTTCAATGACGTCGCGGTCAATGGATTCGTTTTGTGTCGCCATAACGCCTAAGCCGATAAGCTTTGTAATAACCTGTGCCAAGCTGATGCCGACTGTATCGGCAAATTCCTTAACCGTTAACGGTGCTTTGATCTTAATAGCCCCGTCCCCCTTTACATCTTCCTTTGCCATGCGCTCTTTACGCTTTTGACTTCTCGATTTCTTCTTCGGTGCCTTCGGCTTTTCGAAATCCTGCGGCCGTGCATTTGTTTTTTCTTTAGCCTTGGATTTCTTCGCTTCTTTTTGTTTTTTCTTTTTGCTCTTCTTAAGGTCCGAATGCTTTTTGCTTGTACCGTCGGAATACTGTTTATCCTCGTAAGCATCCACCTCGGGTGCGCTCTTTTCTTGCACCTTCCGCGGAGCTTCTTTTACGACTTTGGGACTGACCTGAGTATCTCCTCGGTCGTGAACCTTCTTTTTAGCCGTCTTAGCCGCCGGTTTTTCCGTCGTCTTTTTAGCAGACTTGTGATCCGATTCCGTTTTCTTTTTGCTCTTCTCAGGCGCCTGTTTCTTGACGGGAGCTATTTCCTTTTTCTTCATATCCTCGGCTTTTTCCGTCGGTTTCTTTTCCGTTTCCTCAGGCTTTTGAGCGCCGGTGCTTTGCGCACTTTGCGCCTTCCTGATAAAGCTCAAAAGATCTTTTTGTTGCTGTTCACTTAAAGTACTCATGTGACTTTTGACGGTGATATTTGCCTGCGCAAGAATATCCATTAAATCCTTGCTGGCCATGCCAAATTCCTTGGCTACCGTGTAAACTCTCTTGTTCGACATGAGAACACCTCCTCATTAATAGAGGGTTATAGATCTGCAAGTGATTGGCGAAGCGATTCGATCGTTTCCTCTGTGAGGTCTTTTCCTAAGGCCTTGTAAATCGCCTTCGTTTTAATCGCCTTATCCAGGCACCTTATATCTTTACAAACATAAGCGCCTCTGCCGTTTGCTTTTCCTGTTTCATCTATAAAAACCTCTTGTTCTTTATTTTTTACGATTCGTATAAGCTCTTTTTTCGGCTTCGATTCAGAACACCCTACACATTTGCGCAAGGGAACTTTTTTCGTCTTGTTCATCGATGAATCCTCTTACTCATCTTGCGCTGCTTCCTCCGCTAAATCCTCGTCTTGGACCGGCTCCTCTTCCGCTACGCTTTCATCCGCATCTTGGAACAATTCCGACAGATCCATGCCGGTAAGACCGCCGATACTTGCGAAATTATCGCTGACCCTCGACTCGCCTTTTTCATCGGCTGCGATTGCTACCTTCGACGTGCCGTCTTCCGTGGATTCCGCCGCCGTATTTTCAAAATAGGTTTTGAAATCGTCTATATCCATGGAAAGGGAATCCAGGTATTCGTCAAATTGTGTTTCGGATTTAATGTCGATTTTCCAGTTCGTCAGCTTTGCCGCCAGACGCGCATTTTGTCCTTCTTTGCCGATGGCCAAGGACAACTGATAGTCCGGTACGACGACCATGGCGGATTTTTCCCGTTGATTGATAAAGACTTCCACGACCTTCGATGGGCTCAAGGCGTTGCCGATAAAGGCGGCAATATCTTTTTCCCAAATCACGATGTCGATTTTTTCGTCGTGCAGTTCGTCGACGATGGTCTTCACCCGGCTGCCCTTAAAGCCGACACAGGCGCCTAAGGGATCCACGTCTTCGTCTTTGCTGAAGACCGCGATCTTTGTCCGGCTCCCTGCTTCTCTTGCGATGGAGAAAATCTCGACGATTCCGTCGTGGATTTCAGGTACTTCCAATTCAAACAGCCGTCTGACTAAATTCGGATGACTTCTCGAAAGTACGATTTGCGGTCCCTTCGGCTGCTTGTTAACCTCGAGTACCAGCATTTTGTAGCGGTCGCCCTGCTCGTAGGACTCCCCTTGGATTTGTTCTGACACGGGCAAGATGGCTTCGGTCTTTCCTAAGTCGACGAAGACGTTGCCCTTCGTCACGCGCTGTACGTCGCAGGTAATAATTTCATTTTCCCGATCGGCGTAGTCGTCGTAGATAACATCTCGTTCGGCGTCCTTGATCCGTTGAATGACTACTTGTCGAGCCGTTTGTGCGGCGATGCGACCGAATTTTTCCGGTTCAATATCTTCGTAATAAGTATCGCCAATTTCCAATCTGGGATTTTCTTTTCGCGCCTCTTCCAACGAAATTTCCGTGTTGTCGTCAAAAACTTCCTCTACGACCTCTTTTTCGGCGGCTAAAGAAATTCTTCCCGTTTCCCGATCGATATCAACGACCACATTTTGTGTGGTACCGAAATTTTTCTTATAGCTGGATAAGAGTGCCGTTTCAAGGGCCTCGATGATGACGTCCTCTGGAATTCCTTTTTCGCTTTCTAATTGCTTCAGAGCTAAAATAAACTCTTCATTCATTGTTTTTTCTTTGCCTCCTAAAATTCAATGACCTGTCGCATTAATGAGATGGATTTTGAATCAAAGGTGACAATTTTTCCATCTTCGGTGCGGATGTCCACGGTATCTTCGCCGTAGTCCGCTAAAATACCAACAAATTCTTTCTTATCTTCTACTTTTTTGTAGAGGTGAACCTCGACCTTTTTTCCCATGTTTCGCCTGTAATCATCCGTCGTACGAATGGGTCGATCCAAACCCGGCGACTGAACCTCCAAGGTGTATTTGCCTTCAAATAAATCCTCGCCGTCGATTCGCTCTCCTATATCGCGAGAAATATCGGCGCAGTCGTCGATTTTCACGCCCTCAGGATGATACACCGTGATAACAATACGCGACGGCGTCTTGTTTGAAACCTCAACCTCTACGATTTCATAACCGCGTTCACTTGCCGCTTTTTCCGCCGCCGATGCGACGATCTCCCGTACTTGAGAATGTTTCAAGAACTCACCTCCCATAAAAAACTAGAGTGGTGGACCCACTCTAGTTCTACTCGTCTATCTTTGCTTTAGTATATCACATTTTACCGGTATCGCCAACAAGATCCATGATGCTTAATTGGTTATCTTGCGGGATTCCTCTGAGGGCGCCGTGCGCCTTTAGAGTTTCCACGACAGTTTTGGAAGCACCGGTTCGCTTCACCATGTCTTCTACGGAAAGAAATTCCTGTTCCGCGACGGCCTCGTAAATTTCTTTCGCCACCGTTCGTCCGATTCCCTGAAGGGAACTGATGGGCAAAAGCACTTTTCCTTCATAGACGGAAAATTTCTCGTAATGGGACACGCCCAGATGGATGGGCTCAAAGGCATAGCCTCTCGCCATCATTTCCATAACGACACGTAAAATGGGTAATTCGGATAATTCCGCCTTTGTCGCGTCGTCGTTATTTTCGATCCATTCCATCCGCTTTTTAATTTCGCTGATCCCGCCGACCAGTAAATCGCCGTTTAGATCTGACAGCTTGGTCGTAAAATAGGCGGCATAAAATGCCAGGGGGTAATGGACCTTGTACCAAGCGATGCGAATACTTGTCATGACATAGGCTACGGCGTGAGCCCGCGGGAACATGTACTTAATCTTTTCGCAGCTTTCGAAATACCAGCTCGGTACATCCAAGGTTTTTAACACGTCCATGTATTTTTCAGGAAGGCCTCGACCCTTTCGTACCGCTTCCATGGTATCGAAGGCAACTTTATTTTCGGCACCGGCGACGATCAGGTAGTTCATAATATCTTCCCGGGTACTGATGACTTCCGAGATCGTGGCCTTCTTGGAGTGCACCAAATCTTGGGCGTTGCCCGTCCATACGTCGGTGCCGTGGGAAAGGCCGGAAATATTCACCAGCTCGCCGAAGGTGGACGGCTTCGTGTCCATAAGCATGCGCACGACGAAATCCGTACCGAACTCGGGAATCCCTAAAGTTCCAGTCGGCGAAGTGAAAAGTGTTTCATCCACTTTTAATGCATCTGTGGAAGTAAACAAACTCATGACGTCGGGATCGTTCAGGTCGATGGTCTCCATAGGGACGCCGGTTAAATCTTCCAGCATACGCAGGATGGACGGCGCATCGTGGCCGAGGATGTCCAGCTTTAAAATATTTTCGCTAATGGAGTGGTAGTCGAAGTGAGTGGTTATGACGTTTTTCTTCTTTTCATCCGCCGGATACTGAATCGGCGTAAAGTGATGAATGTCCTGATCCTTCGGCACGACCATAATGCCGCCGGGGTGCTGGCCGCTGGTGCGCTTTACCCCTTCGATGCCCTTGGCCAATCGCATGATTTCCACGGGATTTTTCTGAATATTGTTTTCTTCGATAAATTTCTTCACCAGACCGAAGGCGGTTTTTTCCGCCAAGGTGCCGATAGTACCGGCGCGAAAGACGAAGCCTTCGCCGAAGTAATCCTCTATGAATTTGTGGGCCGTCGGCTGATATTCGCCGGCAAAGTTTAAATCGATATCCGGTTCCTTGTCGCCGTAAAAGCCCAGGAAGACCTCAAATGGAATCTTGTGGCCTTCGCGAGTTAAGGGCTCGCCGCAAACCGGGCAATTTTTCTTCGGCAGGTCGAAGCCGGTGCTCACCTTGCCGTCGTCGATAAATTCACTGTACCGACATTTGCCGCAAACGTAGTGCGGCATCAGGGGATTGACTTCCGTAATGCCGGTCATAGTAGCGACAAAGGAAGAGCCGACGGAGCCACGGGAGCCGACGTAATAGCCGTCGTCGTTGGATTTTTGCACCAGCTGCTGGGCAATTTTATACATAACCGCGTAGCCGTTTCCGATAATACTTTCAAGCTCCGTATTTAAACGGTCCTCCACGATTTTCGGTAAGGGATCGCCGTATATTTCCTTCGCCCGCTTAAAGGCGTCTGCCTTTAAATCCACGTCGGCGTTTTTAATTTTAGGCGGGAATTTTCCCGAGGGAATCGGCGGGAATACGTCGATTGAATCGGCGATCTTCTTCGGATTGTCGATGACGATGGTCTCTGCTTCCTCTGCCAGGAAGGAAAAGGCGTCGAGCATTTCGTCGGTAGTCATAAGGTAAGCGCCGTTATTTGTAAAGGGGCGACCCCTGAATTTCGAATGCTCCAGTATTTGAAGAAATTCCGCGTTCTCTTTGTTTAAGTAGCGCACGTCGGAGGATGCAACCACGGGAAGATCAAGCTCCTTTGCCAATTTTATTAAATCGGCGATCATCTCCCGAGCGTCGTCTTCATTTCTCAAAAGGCCGTCGGCGTAGGCCTTGCCGTAACGCGTCAGCGGCGCTACCTCGATGTAATCGACATTCGAAGCGATGTGCTTAAGCTCCTCTTTATCTGCTCCTCGCAAATAGGCATCGATTAATTCGCCCTCTTCTCCCCCGGATCCGATGACAAAATTTTCTTTGTTTTTTAAGACCTCCGAGCGAAGCATCCGCGCCGTACGGAAAAAATGATCCATATGAGACTCGGAGATCAAATGGTACAAGGCCGTAAGACCCTCCAGGTTCTTCGGAAAAATAGTCATCTTCGCAGGGAAAGATTTTTCAGGCGCATCGGGCTTCAATTTGTTGAGGTCGTCGGGCCTTTCGACACCGCATTTTTCCGCCAGTCGTTGCAGCTGCAGAAATAATTCCGCCGTAGCCTCGGCGTCGTTGACGGCGCGGTGAGCTCCCTGCAGGTTTATGCCGAAACGCTTCGCAAGAGTGCCCAAGCGAAAATTTTTCACCTGAATATCCAGGGACCGAGCCAATAGCAAGGTGTCGATGGTTGGGTAGGGCGTCTTGCCCTTTCGTCTATACTCGATAAAGCGAGAGTCGAAGGAGGCGTTGTGAGCTACCAAAATGCAGTCGCCGATAAAAGCTTCGAATTTCGGCAGAACTATATCGATGGGATCTGCATCCGCTACCATCTCGTCCGTAATGTTGGTAAGCTCCACCACTCTATCCGGGATGGGCCGCATGGGATTGACAAAGGTCGAAAAGCGATCGGTAATGCGCCCGTCCTGAATTTTTACGGCGCCGATTTCCGTAATCTCGTCGTAGCGCGGAGAAAATCCCGTGGTCTCCAAGTCAAAAACCACGTAACCTGCCCCGTGTTGAGCCTGTCCCGGATTTTTATAAATAAGCTCCTCGTCATCCACCACATCGGCATCGATGCCGTAGAGAATGCGTATGTCATTTTTCTTCGCCGCATTCATGGCGTCGGGATAGCCCTGCACCACATTGTCGTCGGTGATGGCAATGGCCTCGTGGCCCCAAGCCTTGGCCTGCTTGGCGAAATCGCCGATGGTGTTGGTGCCGTCCATATTGCTCATTTTCGTGTGGAGGTGAAGCTCGATGCGCTTACGTTCGCTTTTGTCTACACGCTTCGGCGTGGGGGACAGCTTGATATTTTTAGCCACCATGCACTCCCGCTTGTCGAAGCTGTCGAAATCGTATTTCCCATGGACGGAAACGGTTGTCCCTACCCCAAAAGTCTGAGCAAAGGCATCGGCTTCTTTGTTTTTGGCAAAGGCCTTTACCGTCGCACTGTCCGTGCCGTCGTAAATCGAAAGAATAAGCAAAGTCTTGTCATTTTTAATGGGCCGTGCATCGAAATCGAAGACGGAGCCCGTAATCGTCACCGTCTCCCCTAAGCTACATTGGTTGAGAGGCGTCGGCGCTTCGAATTTATTTTTGCCGAAACTGTAAACTTCGTCCTCGTTTTTCCCGGGCTCTTGCGCAGCCACCGGCGTTTCAAGTTTAAAATCGTTGCAGAAAACCGACTCTTCGCTTTCGATCACCTCATTCAAGGCTTTCAATTCACAACCATCCTCCGAGCAGGCACACTCGAGGAAGTAGTGGTGTCCGGTGATTTCTTCAAGTCGACCTTCTATGCCCATGGAAAGAACGGTCTTTTGTACGGTGGCATTGGGCACCTGAAGGGTGATTCGGCCCTCTTTTAAAGAAAAGCAGCCTCTTTCGAGCCATGCTCCGGAAGAAATAATCGACGTCTTCAGAAAATCATAGATCTCATCCTCCGTGTAAGTCGCCGGCTCTTTTTTCTTATCTAAGTAAAACATCTCGACGTCCAATGTGGGATAACACTGCGCCACCAGTTGGCCCAGCTCGTCGCTCCAATCCCCTTCCTCGCAGCTTAGATGCAAGCTTAAAAGGGCTTTGTCCCTGTTATAGACGAGCTTTTCGAAGGGTATGGCGTTTTTTAAAATAAAATCCATCAGGGCACGCTCTGATGGATGCTTTTCTTGATTGATCACCGATGATCCCTTTCTATTAAGTCGATAAGAGCGTCTAAGAGCTCGGTTTCAGGTACGGTTTTCACAACTTGTCCCTTTTTAAAAATGACGCCTCGCCCGTTTCCGCCTGTAATTCCGTAATCCGCTTCCTGTGCCTCGCCGGGGCCGTTGACCCGGCAACCCATAATGGCGATCTTCCCTTCGAAATCTAAGGACTTAAAGCGCTCTTCCGCTTCTTTGACCAAATTGATTAAGCCGATTTCCGTGCGTCCGCAGGTGGGACAGGCAACGATGTCGATGCCCTCTTGTCTCAGACCCAGGCTCTTCAATATGGCCTTGGCGCAATAGACCTCATCCACGGGATCGCCCGTTAAGGAAACGCGCATGGTGTCGCCGATGCCTTCCTCCAGCAAGGTTCCCATGCCCACTGCCGATTTAACGATGCCGTTTAAGGCTGCGCCGGCTTCGGTAATGCCGAGGTGGAGCGGGTAGTCTGAAACCTTTGAAAACTCGCGATAGCTTTCGATGGATTGACGCACGTCGGAGGATTTCAATGAAACCTTGATGGCGTCGAAGCCGAATTTTTCCAAGGTGGCGATCTCTTCCAGAGCCGATTCCACAATGGACTTTGGATTGACGCCGTGATACTTTTCGATAAAAGAGGGCTTCACGGAGCCGGAATTGACACCGATGCGAATGGAGACGTTCCTTGCCTTTGCCGCTTCCGCCACTTCCTTTACCTTCCATTCTTCACCGATGTTTCCCGGATTGATGCGCAGGCCGTGGACGCCGTGCTCCAAGGCGTAAAGGGCCAGTCGGTAATCGAATTGAATGTCGGCGATAACCGGAATGGCGATGGCGGGAATAATTTTATCCAAGGCTTTTGCGTCGTCCTCGTCGTTGACCGCCACCCGAATAATATCGCAGCCGGCCTTTTCCAAGCCGTGAATCTGCTCGATGGTCGAGGTCGCGTCCTTCGTCTTCGTGTTCGTCATGGACTGAATGCTGATTGGAGCGCCGCCGCCGATTAAAACGTCGCCGACTGCGATTTGCTTCGTGTACTTTGCCACTTTCGTCGTCCTTTCTAATGTAAAAATCGTGCGATGTCGCCGAAAATCGTCACGTAAATCATAAGGCTGAATAATAATACAAAGCTTGCTATCGAAAGACCCTGTTCTACCCTTTCGTTGACGGGCTTACCGGTAATCCCCTCGATGAGCAAGAAAACCAGCTTTCCGCCGTCGAGGGCGGGAATGGGAAGCAAATTCATAAAACCTAAGTTTGCAGAAATATAAGCCGTAATAAAGAGCAGAGATGCGAATCCGTATTTCACCGAATCGCCGATAACCTTCACCACGCCCACCGGCCCCGAGAGATTATCGACGCCGAGCTTGCCGGAAAATAATTGACCCAGCACTTGAAAAATAGTCACGACGGTCTTACCGGTCATGGTGAATCCGTCGCCAATGGCTTTGATCGGTTCTTTTTTGCTCGTCGGTTGAATGCCGACGATAGGCCGACCTTCTTTTTTCACCGGCGTAACGGTAAAAGACAAATCCTCGCCCTTGCGACGAACGCCGATGGTCAAGGTCTTTTTCGATGCCGCCACCGTTTTGGAAAATGTGTCCCAATCGGCCACGGTCTTTCCGTCGATGGAATGAATCACATCACCGGTTTGTATTCCCGCTTCTGCCGCCGGGGATTGGGGAAGAACCCTTTCGACGGTGCGGGTCGGATAGCCTGTAATTAATAAAAAAAGGCTAAAGGTCACGATGGCCAAAACGAAATTCATTCCGGCACCGCTTACGACGACCGCCGCCCGTTTCCAAAGGCTTGCGTTATTAAAAGATCTGGGGTCTTCCGATGCCGATTCCTCCCCTTCCATGGCGACGTAGCCGCCGATAGGCAGGACTCGAAGGCTGTACTGGGTCTCTCCTTTTTTCTTTTTAAAAATTAACGGACCCATGCCGATGGCGTATTCGTTGACGCGAATGCCCACAGCTTTGGCCACGGCAAAGTGACCGAACTCGTGTATGGCAATAATTAATATAAATACAAAAAGTGAACCTAATAAGGTCGACATAAAACCTCCTAAAGGGCAAAACGGAATAGGATATAGACCATGGGAATGATTAATAGCATGCTGTCGAAACGGTCCATAAATCCGCCGTGACCGGGAAGGAAATTTCCGAAGTCTTTAATGCCCGTCGTTCGTTTAATTTTTGATGCAAATAAATCGCCGAGCTGTGCCGTCACCGAGGCGAGGCCGATAAAAAGCCCGTGAACAAAGTAAATTTCGATATGAAAGATAAGACAATAGATCAATCCGCAAATCAACGTGCCGATAATTCCGCCTAAAGCGCCCTCAATGGTCTTATTCGGACTAATGGAGGGGCATAGCTTGTGTTTCCCGAAGGCCATGCCCGTTAAATAGGCAAAGGTGTCCGTCGCAATGGATATAACGAAGACCAGATACAGATAGCGGGTCTTGTTCAGCGACATAATGGGAAACAAAAATGTAGGCACATAGATGAGTATTAAAACGGAAATGCCCATGTCCTCGACGGTAAATTGATCGTCTTTCAAAAAATAAAGAATTAAGAAAAATAAAGGAATGGTGAATGCGACAAACCACGGCCAGCCGAATTCGTAGACCACAAAGTGAAATGCACAGGCGAGCAAAATATAATGCTCGGGAATGTGATTGCCCTTGTGCTTAAAGGCGGCAATCAGCTCTCGAGACAGCTCCAGAGAGAATAAGAGCACGGCAATCTGCAGCATCCTTCCGCCGAAATATAAAATCGTGACTAAAAGCGCAATAAGAACCAGGGCCGTTATCGTACGTTTTGATAGATTACTCAATTATACGCCTCCAAATCGCCTGTTTCTAAATTGGTAATCGTCGATCGCTTTTTTTAAGGTTTCTTCGGTAAAATCTGGCCACAAAATATCCGAGAACCAAAATTCCGCATAGGCCAGCTGCCAGAGCATAAAATTACTTACCCTTAGCTCGCCGCTGGGACGGATTAAAAGATCCAAGGGCGGCTGATTTTTCGTGTAGAGCTCTTTTTCGAAAGCCTCTTTGTCGATGGCATCCGCGGTGATTTCTTTCGCTTCCACCTTTTGCGCCAAAGCCTTTGCCGCACGAAGGATCTCGTCTTGTCCGCCATAGTTTAAGCCGATGTTTAATACGAGGTCTCTATTGGGTTCCGTTCGCTTCACGGCATTTGTTACCATCTCTCTCGTCTTGTCTCCCAAAGCCGATACGTCGCCCATAATATTCAGCTTCACGCCGTTTTCATATAATTCATCCAGATATTGCTCGATAAATGAACGCAATAAAAACATCAAATTGGAGACTTCCTGTTCGGGACGCTTCCAATTTTCCGTGGAAAAGGCATATAGAGAGAGGTAGGGAATATTTAATTTGTAGCAGGCCTTGACGATTTCTATAACCCGTTTCACGCCTTCCTTATGTCCGTAGGTCCGAGGCAAGTTTCGTTTTTTTGCCCAACGGCCGTTTCCGTCCATAATAATGCCGATATGTTTCGGCATTGCTTTTTTTGCAGAATCCATGATTTCTCCTAAAAAGAAAGAACCCCCTAAGGGGCTCTATTCAATTGTATTTAAATTTCAAGTAGTTCGTCTTCCTTTTTCTTGGCTATGGCATCGATATTTTTGATGGCGGCGTCGATCAGCTTTTGAATTTCTTCTTCATAATCTTTCAGATCATCTTCAGAAATTTCCTTGTTCTTTTCCGCTTTTTTAATCGTTTCGATGGCATCGCGACGAACGTTACGAATGGCAATTTTCGATTGCTCCGCATCCTTACCGACGACCTTAATCATATCCCTGCGTCGCTCTTCCGTCAGTTGAGGAATCGCCAGACGAATTAATTTTCCGTCGTTGGAAGGATTTAAACCCAAATCGGATTTTAGAATCTCTTTTTCAATGGCCGGAATCAAGGATGCGTCCCAAGGTTGAATGGTTAACAAGCGCGCTTCCGGTGCTGTAATGCCAGCGACTTGGTTTAAGGGCGTTTGTTGGCCGTAAGCTTCTACGGTAATTCGGTCTAAAAGAGAGGGATTGGCGCGACCGGCACGAATCGATGCCAACTCTTCCTTTAAGCGATCGGCAGTCTTTTGCGTTTTGGTTTGAACTTCTTTTTTGATTTCGCTAAAATCCATACAAAATCCTCCTTATTCCACACGGGTTCCCAGCTCCTTGCCCATGGCCGCATCGTAAAGATTGTTCGATTCGTCGATGCCGAAGACAAGTAAGGGAATTTCATTTTCCATGCATAGAGAAGTGGCTGTCGAGTCCATAATTTTTAAATTCTTACTTAAGATATCGAAATAAGTCAAGTTGTCAAATTTTACAGCGTCTTCATAGACATTGGGGTCGGAGTCGTAAATACCGTCCACGCCTTTTTTCGCCAGCAAAATGACTTCCGCGTCGATTTCAGCTGCACGGAGGGCCGCTGTGGTGTCCGTGGAGAAATAGGGATTGCCGATGCCGCCCGAGAAGATAACCACACGTCCTTTTTCAAGGTGGCGAATGGCGCGGCGACGAATGTAGGGCTCGGCCACCTGTTTCATTTCGATGGCCGTCATGACCCGCGTGACCACGTCCATTTGCTCCAGAGCATCTTGGAGGGCCAGGGCATTCATTACCGTTCCCAGCATCCCCATGTAGTCGGATGTGGCACGATCCATTTCCTTGCTGTCGCGGCCACGCCAAAAGTTGCCGCCGCCAACGACGATACACGTTTCCACACCGGCTTCGGAAATACGCTTAATTTCAGAAGCGAAAAGCCGGACGACGGAAGAATCGATGCCGATTCCTTTTTCACCCGCCATGGCTTCCCCGCTGAGCTTTAAGACGATTCGCTTATATTTAGGTTCCATGGTCGCGGTCCGATTATTGCATTTGTTTTGCAACTTCTTCGGCGAAGTCTTCGTTGCGCTTTTCTAAACCTTCACCGACTTCATAGCGGCAGAAACGACGAATGCTGATCTTTTCACCGATCTTTGCGATGAGTTCGGTTAACAGATCGTTGACGCTCTTGTCGCCGTCTTTAATAAAGGGTTGATCCAATAAGACGATTTCTTTGTAGAATTTTTCCAAACGGCCTTCGACCATTTTTTCTACGATCTTTTCGGGTTTGCCTTCGTTTAACGCTTGTTCCTTTAATACGGAACGTTCGTGATCCAATTCTTCTTCGGGCACTTCTTCGCGGGTAACGTATTTCGGATTGGTCGCTGCTACTTGCATCGCCATGTCGCGAACGAATTCTTTGAAGTCTTCGTTTTTAGCGACGAAGTCGGTTTCGGAGTTGACTTCGATCAGAACGCCGATGCGATTGTTGTGGATGTAGCTTTCAACGATCCCTTCAGCGGCAATACGGCTGCTCTTCTTAGCAACCTTGCTTAATCCTTGTTCTCTGAGAATGTCGGCCGCGCGATCGATGTCACCTTCGGATTCTTTTAAGGCCTTCTTGCAGTCCATCATGCCTGCGCCGGATTTGTCTCTCAGTTCTTTGACCATTTTTGCAGTAATTTCCATTTTACAGTCCCCTTTCAATCGTGAATCACATTTTCAAAAAAATAAGAGTTCCATTGGCTTAGAACTCTTATAATCTACCTTATTCTTGTTCTTTTGTATCAGCCGCACTGTCCATGTTTTGATTTTCAGTTTCTTCGGTTGCTTCAGCTTCTTCGGAAGCTTCCGTCGCTTCAGCTTCTTCTTCAGCGTGGTCTTGTGCCCCTTGTTTCCCTTCGAGAACGGCATTAGCCATGGTTTCCGTAATCAACTTAACGGCACGGATGGCGTCGTCGTTACCGGGAATGGGGTAATCCAGCTCATCGGGATCGCAGTTGGTATCGAGAATACCAACGATGGGAATACCGAGCTTTTGAGCTTCTTTAACGGCGATATTTTCCTTCTTCGGATCGACGACATACATAACATCGGGCAGACCGTTCATGTCTTTAATGCCGCCTAAGAACTTTTCAAGACGTTCTCTTTCGTGACGAAGGCCGATCACTTCCTTCTTGGGAAGAACGTCGAAGCGACCGTCTGTTTCCATTTCTTCTAAATCCTTCAGACGACCGATTCTTTTCTTTATGGTTTGATAGTTGGTAAGAAGACCACCTAACCAACGTTGGTTGATGTAGAATTCTCCGCAACGCTTTGCTTCTTTTTCAATGGCATCTTGTGCTTGTTTTTTCGTACCGACAAACAATACTTGTCCGCCGTTTTGTACGGTTTCGCGAACGAAGTCATAGGCGTCTTCGATTTTACCGACGGTTTTTTGTAAGTCGATGATGTAAATGCCGTTACGTTCGGTGAAGATGTATTTCTTCATCTTCGGGTTCCATCTTCTGGTTTGGTGACCAAAGTGTACGCCGGCTTCAAGCAGGCTCTTCATAGATACTACAGACATAATTCCTCCAATTGTTTTTTCCTCCACAGTTCGTATGGACAGAACGACCCATAGGCAACGGCTCTGTTCCGAAACTGTGTGCGTATTTGTACCGATATATTATAACATGGGCCAAAGGGGCATGCAAGAATCCTTTCTCATTTTTCATGACGAACTTATGATATACTTTTTCTGTAAAAGGAGGAATTATGAATTTTAATCAACGCTTACAGGCTTATGCTGAATTATTAATAAAGACCGGTGTTTCTTTAAAGGACGGACAGGATTTAGTGATCCGCAGTCCTCTGGAAGGAAGGGATCTCGTCGTCGCCTGCGCCCGCGTCGCCTATGAGGTCGGCGCCGCAGACGTTCACGTCATGTGGTCCGACGACGATCTGACTCTCTTAAAATACCAATGTGCGCCTGATGAGGTTTTAAATACGGTTCCCGATTTCGAAAAGGAAAAATTTCGCCACTATTTAGAGCGTGGCGCCGCCTTCTTATCCTTCACCGGATCGGATCCCGACCTTCTCAAGCAAATCGATCCGAAGAAGCTGCAAAAGGCTTCCGGAAGTCGGAGCAAGGCCCTGCGCTTTTACTCCGAAGCCATGATGCGGGACGAAAACCCCTGGACCGTCGCCGGCATCGCCACTCACGCTTGGGCCATGAAGGTCTATCCGGATTTAGAAGCCGATGAATCCGTGAAAAAACTATGGGACGCCATTTTCGACATGTCCCGCGTGTCTGAAAATACCATCGCCGATTGGAAAAAGCACATGGAGACCGTGGACGGACGCGCTAAAAAGCTTACCGAAGCATCCTACGCCTCTCTGCACTACACGAACGGCTTGGGAACGGATTTGACAATCGCCTTGCCCGAAGGCCATATTTGGGCCGGAGGCGGCTCTCATTTGCCGGACGGCCGTTATTTCGTGGCGAACATTCCCACGGAAGAGGTCTTTACCATGCCCCACCGCAAGGGCGTCGACGGCATCGTCTATGCCTCCATGCCTCTCGCCTATAACGGAAACGTCATCGACGGCTTTTGGCTTCGCTTTAAAGAGGGGAAGGTCGTGGACTTCGATGCAAAACAAGGCAAGGACGTTCTCGCCCATTTGTTGGAGACCGACGATGGCGCCAAGCACTTAGGCGAGGTGGCTCTCGTCCCAGACGATTCGCCTATTTCCAATCGTAATCAATTATTTTACAACACCTTGTACGACGAAAACGCCTCTTGCCACTTGGCTTTGGGAAAGGCCTACCCCACCTGTTTAAAAGACAGCGGCGATTTAAGTAAAGAGGAACTGTTGGAACGTGGGGCCAACGACAGCTTGACCCACGTCGATTTCATGGTCGGTACGCCGGATCTTTCCATTACGGCAACGACGATCGACGGAAAAGAGGTTCCCATCTTCGTCGACGGAAATTGGGCAAAATAAAAGGACACCCGAGGGTGTCCGCAAAAAAAGCTTCCGATTTTTCGGAAGCTTTTTTCTTATACTTCTTCAGAAGTTGCGATAACTTCTTTGCCATCGTAGTAGCCGCAGCTCGGGCAAATACGGTGGGGTAACTTCGCTTCGTGGCAATTGGGGCACTCAGCGACAGTCGTTTTATTCAGACGATAAGAAGATGCACGTCTTTTGTTTTTACGTTGTTTCGAAGTTTTACTCTTAGGTACTGCCATGTCTACACCTCCCTATCTTCATGCTTTTTCATCGAATAAATTTTTTAAGGATTCAAAGGGGCTTACGCCTTCCGACTCACAATGATGGTCGGGATGTTCATTTAAATCCTCACCACAGACCGGGCAAAGTCCCCTGCAAGCTTCGTTGCACAAAACCTTGTTCGGTACAGATGTTATCACTTGCGAGAATACCAATTCCGCCAATGGGAATTCATCCAGTGTTTCCACGAGAAGGACGTTTCCGTCGTCATCTTCGCTGTCGTCGGTAGTTACGACGATATGAGATTCGCTTTCTACGGTTTCTTCAACCGGCTTTAAGCAGCGATCACAACAGCTTTCGAACGAATAACCCACGCGAACGTCGACTTCCAAATCGCCGTCGACTTTATAAATATCCATGTCGTAGTCAATGGGATCGATTAAGCCCATGCCGGAAACGTCCAGTGGACTTTCCTCTTTCATTAATTGACCCTCGACGTGCTTGTGGATCTCACTTCCCTGTAAAAAATCAGAAAATTCTCTACGCAAAGGTATCACCTCTAAAACTGCTGCAAGCTATTATATGACAACTATTCAGCTCCTGTCAAGGATTTTAAACGAGTTTAGCCGTTTCCATAGCGATCTTTAATTCTTCGTTGGTAGGAATGACCAAAACGGGAATGGAAGAATCGTCGGTGCTTACTACCGCTTCTTTTCCGCGCATATTGTTTTTGTCGCTGTCGATCTTTACGCCTAAGGAAGTTAAGCCGCCTACGACACGTTCTCGCGTCGTAATGGAGTTTTCACCGACACCGGCGGTAAAGATAATACCGTCGCAGTGATCCATTTCGGTTAAATAAGCGCCGATATATTTACGAACGCGATTTTCGAAAATATCTAAAGCCAATTGAGCGCGACCATTGCCTTTTTCAGCTGCTTCTTCCAAGTCTCTGAAGTCGCTGGAAACGCCGCTGATTCCCAAGACGCCGCTCTTCTTGTTCATGACATTGGACATTTCTTCAGTGCTGAGGTTTTCTTTGTCCATGATAAAGGGAACGATGGCGGGGTCCATGTCGCCGGTACGAGTACCCATGGCCAAGCCTTCGAGCGGCGTAAAGCCCATGGTGGTGTCGTAGCATTTTCCGCCGATGACGGCGCTGATGCTGGAGCCGTTACCTAAGTGGCAGGTAATTAAATTCACTTCGTCAAGCTTCTTGCCCAGCATGTCGGCAGCACGTTCCGTAATATATTGGTGGCTGGTGCCGTGGAAGCCGTAGCGACGAACCTTGTATTTTTCGTAGTATTCATAAGGCAGGGCATAAATGTAGTTCAATGCAGGAATGCTTTGATGGAAAGCCGTGTCGAAGACAGCGACCATGGGGACGTCGCCCATAATTTCTTTGCATGCTTCGATGCCGATAATGTTCGGCGGGTTGTGCAAGGGTGCGATTTCCACATTGTCGTTAATGGCTTTCATGACCTTTTCGTCGATGATGACCGATTGAGCGAAGGCTTCGCCGCCGTGGACGACGCGGTGGCCGACGGCATCGATTTCGTCCAAGCTCTTTACCGCACCGTACTCCGGATGTTGTAAAGAATCCAAGACGATTTTAAGGGCAGCTTTGTGATCGGCGAGTTTTTCTTCGATGACGATTTCATCCTTGCCGGCTGCTTCGTATTTTACGCGACCGCCTTCAATGCCGATACGTTCTGCCAAGCCCTTGGCAAGAACCTTCTTTTCTTCCATATCGATTAACTGGTACTTCAAAGAAGAACTTCCGCAGTTAATGACTAAAATGTTCATGTATTTCCTCCTTGTGCATTTTCATTTTGACCGTAGTTATTATATCATATAACTGTTCCCTATCGAAGAAAAGAGCAGAAAAGGATAAAATCATGCCCTACGCCCTGATTGTGGCCGAGACCAATCCACTCCATTACGGCCATACCTACTTAATTCAATGTGTCAAAGACCGAGGCTATTCGGTGATCGTCTTGATGAGCGGCTCCTTTACTCAAAGGGGCCTCCCCGTCGTCACCGATAAGTTTACCCGTGCGAGGGATTTAATCGCAGAGGGCGTCGATGTGGTCATTACCCACCCGGTGCAGTCGGCCACATCGGCGGGTGAGCTCTTTTCCTACGGCGCCATGAGTGCGGCCACGCGCCTTCCCTCCATCGATGCCGTCTTCTGCGGCACGGAATTCGGAGACGAGGAAGTGTTTCGCGCCATGTTCGATTACGAACGGACGGAGACATTTAAAACTCAATTAAAAGAAGCAATGACATGCGGCGCCTCTTACGCCGCCGCTTATAAAAAAGCTTTTGCGGAAAAAGATCCTCAATGGGAAATGCTCTTTCAGTCCAACGCCCTTTTGGCTTACGGCTATTATAAAAGCTTGAGAAAACTCTCTTCCGCCATTTCTTTGAAGATGGTCCCAAGAAAAAAATCGACATCCGTCCTTTCCGCCTCAGTCCTTCGCGCCATGAACGAGGAAAATGCAGCAGACGTTAAGGGCTATTGCGCCGGAACCGCTCCCGCCTATCGTGAGTCGGAGCTTTGCGCCAAGCTTTTTCAAATCTATCGCAGTGGTCTCTTAACTTCCGAGCTCGACCTCGCGTCATACGACGGCTACGAGATCGGCATCGATCAGCGTATTCGCAAGCTGCTTCGGAGCACCTCGGACCATAAAGCTTTTCTTGAGCAGGCAAGCACGAAGCGCTATTCCCGGTGGCGCATCGCCAGACTCTTGCTTCATCATTTGTTGGCCATGGACCGAGAAAGCGTCCGGGCCTCCATCGAAAGCCAAAAAGCCTATCAGGTGTTGGCATTTTCGGAAAAAGGCACCGACTTCTTGCGCTTGGCAAAATCCTCTTCCGCTTCCCTTCTTACGAATTACAAGCAAATAAATAAAGCTTCAGCGGATCAACAGCGGATTCTTTCTTTCGAGGAGCGGGCCACCGACCTGTGGAGCGTTCTGACGGGAACAGAGATGGGTCGGGATCACATTGGAATTTAAGCAAAGAAAAAACGGCACGAGGCCGTTTTTTTTAAAGCTCTTTTCTGTTTTCATTAATGGTCTTGATCATCTCGGACAAGTGAACTTGGGTGCTTTCAAGCATATTGTCCACGTAGTCGCGAGCCGAGAGGCGAATTTGATCCGATTCAAGCTCGGCGCGGTTCATGATTTCTCTGGCTTGTTCTTGGGCGGCGAGGGTGATTTCGTCTTCGTTGACCAGCTTTTGTGCTTCCACATGAGCCGCTTGAACGATTTGCTTCGCCTGCATATTGGCTTCGTCAAAAATTTCGTCCTTGCGATCGCGAATGCTTTGAGCTTCTGCTAAATCTTGAGGAAATTGCGATTCGATTTGGTTCAAAAGTTCGTTGACCTCGTCCTTATCGACCATCACTTTTCCCGTCAAAGGAATGGTGGAGCTAACTTCCAATAAATCTTTTAAATCTTCGATGTAACGCATAACTTCCATAAGTTACCTTCCTCTCATTTTCTCCTTCATTGCATCCCCGACTACATCGGGTACAAACAGCGACGTATCTCCATTAAACAAAGCGACCTCTCTGGCGAGAGAAGAACTGATAAACAAATGCTCCTGAGTCGTCAATAAAAATACCGTCTCCAAATTGGTTCCGTAATTTTTATTGGCCATGGCCACCGTGTATTCGCTTTCGAAATCGTGATTGGACCGAAGACCGCGAACGACAACGTCGACATTTTTTTCCTTGGCATAATCGACGAGTAAACCTTCAAAGTGATCCGTCTCAATGCCTTGTTCCCCTTTCAGGGTTTCTCTTAACAGGTGGAGCCGTTCCTCTACCGTAAAAAAACCGGGCTTGCTTTTATTGTTCAGCACGGCGACGATGACTTCGCCGAAAATAGCCTTCGCTCGATGAATAATGTCCAAGTGGCCATAGGTTACGGGATCGAAGCTACCGGCATAAATGACTTTCAAATTCTAATCACAACTTTCATAAATCCAAATGATCTTCTTACCATAGAGCTTTTGCCGCACCAATGTCAAGTGCTTGTAGTCGGAAAAATCGTAGTCCCTCGGTGCCTCAAACACCATGCGACCGCCCTGTGCCAATAAGTGATCGGCTTCGACGATGGACGCCGTGCGATCGTAATATTCTCGATTGACGTAAGGCGGATCGACATATATGTAGTCGAACGTCACATTTTCCTTTCGAGCGAGTACCAAGCACTCCTCGAAAGATCCATCCACGACCTTACTCTTCTCATTATACCCTGTTTTGCTGATATTTTCACGAGTAATTCGAAGACTTTCCCTATGATTATCGCAAAACCAGGCGAAGTCGGAACCTCGACTTAAAAACTCGATGCCCATATGGCCGGTGCCGGAGAATAGATCCAATACTTTGGTCCCGCTAAAGGGGCCGTAGAGAAGATTAAAAACATTTTCTTTAATGCGATCCTCCGTCGGACGAATGCGATCGCCTTTCGGCGTTGTGAGTCGCTGCCCCTTCTTCTCTCCCGCTATAACACGCATAGTCACTTCCCTTCAGATATTAGCATATTCCCTTTTCCACGCCAATTAAATCCCCAGCGTCCGCGTCTCATATTCCTCCACGGCACGCAAGAGCTCCGGCTCTTCTCTTTCGTTTAAATGCCCGCCCTGCAAAATAGCATCGGCTTCCACCTTTGCATAGCGCATAATGTCCATGTTTTCAAATAGATCCCCGACTCGGAAGCTGACTGCTCCCGATTGTCGGGTGCCGAAAAAGTCCCCGCCGCCGCGAAGCTTCATGTCTTCTTCCGCGATATAAAAACCGTCGTTTGATTTTTCCATTATGGCCAAACGCTGCCGCGACTTCAGATTTTTGTTGTCGCTGTGCAAAATACAATAGGCCCTTTGATCTCCACGCCCGACGCGTCCGCGGAGCTGATGCAGGGTGGCAAGACCGAATCGATCGGCGTCGTAAACGAAGAGGAGATTGGCATTGACCACATTGACGCCCACTTCGATGACGGTGGTGGAGATTAAAATCTGCACGTCGTTTTTCTGAAAGGCGTCCATGATTTTATTTTTCTCTTCTGCGGAAAGCTGGCCGTGAATCAGGGCCACGGAATAATCTTTAAAGCGATCCTTGGAAAAATAGTCATAAACCGTTTCCGCCGCATGAAGAGGAAAATCCGGATTTTCTTCGATAAGTGGGCAGACGACGTAAATCTGCTGCCCGCTTTTCAAAAATGATTCCATAAAGTCATAGCTGTTCTTTAGGCCCGCTTCGTCGACCACCGTCGTCTCCACGGCCTTACGCCCCTTGGGCATGGTTCGAATCGACGATATTTTTGTATTGCCGTACATAACGATGCCCAGACTTCTTGGAATAGGCGTCGCCGTCATAATCAGCCGATCGCTTTTCGTTTGCTTCTCTTGCAAGGCTTCCCTCTGCATGACGCCGAAGCGATGCTGCTCGTCGGTAATGGTAAGTCCGATGCGGTCGCTTTTTAAGTCTTCGTTAAACAAAGCATGGGTTCCGATTATAATATCGCAAATACCGCTTTCGAAATTGTCGCGTATAGTCTTTTTCTTGCTTTCCTTCGTGCTGCCGGTCAACAGCTCCACACGCACGCCGTGGGGCATAAACAGATCGAAGGCCTCCTCGTAATGTTGCTTGGCGAGAATTTCCGTCGGCGCCATAAAGAGGGCCTGATGCCCCGACGCCACGCAGGTGGCCATGGCGAGAAAGGCGATAACGGTCTTGCCGCTGCCCACATCCCCTTGGACCAGACGCTCCATGCGCACCTCCGATGCCATATCACGCTGAATGTCCTTCCACGCCTGCTCCTGCCCTTCCGTCAATTGAAAGTGCAATTCCGACAAAACTTCTTCCGCCAGATGAATCTTCTTCATGGAAAAGCCGACTTCACTTCTGTTGTGATGGAAGCGACCCAGTGCCAGTTGAAAGCAGAGAAACTCTGAAAATATTAAAGATTGTAGGGCGTTCTTCCCTTCCTCTAAATCCTTCGGCGCGTGGAGCTTGGCCAGGGCCTCCTTCTCGGGTAAAAGACCGTAGCGGGAACGCAAATAGGCCGGCACCACAGAGGGCATGTCCACTTGCAAAAGGGCCTCGCGAATATATTTCGCCATGGCTTTTTGCCCGATGCCGCTGACGAGAGGATAGATCGGCGTAATGGCCAAAGCTTCCTTTCGTTTCGATTCGTCAAAAATTTTCGGCGTGGAAAAATCCAGACGATTTCTGAAAAACTTCGGCTTGCCGAAAATATAGTAATCCTTCCCCACGATCAGACTCTTGTCCAAAAAAGGCATGTTAAAAAAGGTCATGGTTGCCTCGCGCGTCCCGTCTGAAATGCCATAGCTCTGCATGGTCAATCCTTTTTTTAAAAAGCGCCGGGGCTTTTTTTCTACGAGGCGAACGGCATAGGTAGCAGGCTTTTCAAAATCGGGTTGAGAAAAGTCTCTAAGCTCGCTGCCGTCGTCGTAGCGATAAGGCAAGGTGTATAAAAGATCTTCCACCGTTTCGATGGACGCTTTATTTAATTTTTCGGCGACTTTTTTGCCGATTCCCCTGATCTGTAAAATACTGGAATGCCGGTCCATAAAACCTCCAATGAAAAAGCAGGCCTTCGCCTGCTTATCACTCGACTGAAATTAAATAATAATAAATGGGCTGCTCACCGCGCATGATTTCAACATCCATATCGGGGAAAGCCGTTTCCAATTTTTCTTCCAGGTCTTCGGCCTCGTCGACGCTGACATCTTCTCCGGCGTAGAGAGAGATAAAGCTTGAATCCTCGTCCACCATTTTTTTGATCATCTCGATGGTGGTTTCGTTAATGGATTGGCCTTTCGCAAGGATTTTCTTGCCGGAAAGGCCGATGTAGTCGCCTTTTTTGATGGCGATGCCGTTCATTTCCGTATCGCGTACCGCATAGGTTACCTGACCGGTGCTTAGGTCGTTGACGGCTTCCATCATGGACTGCACATTCTCTTCCACACCTTTGTCAGGCATAAAGTGGATGCAGGCGTTAATGCCTTCGGGAATAGAGCGCGTCTTTAAGACGATAACGTCTTTATCGGAAATTTCCGCCGCCGCTTCCGCCGCGAGGAAAATATTGCTGTTGTTGGGAAGAACAAAAACGTGTTCAGCGTGCACCCGATCGATGCCGGCGAGAATGTCTTCCGTGCTGGGATTCATCGTTTGTCCGCCGGTGACAAGATAATCTACGCCGACTTCGGTGAAAATATCTTCGATGCCCTTGCCGGCACAGATGGAGACGAAACCGTAGGTCTTCATTTCCGTAGGCTCTGCCGGTGCCTCCTTCGCCTCTTTGACCTCATAGTCGGTAAACAGGCGCTCAGAGTGCTGCAGGCGCATATTGTCGATCTTAATATCCTTTAAGAAGCCGTATTTCAGCGCGCTCTGAATGGCGAGACCGGGGTCGTTGGTGTGAACGTGGACCTTAATCATGCTGTCGTCGCCGACGGCGATTAAGCTGTCCCCTCGGGGAATCAAGTCTTTCTTTAAATCTTCGACGTGATTGGATTCGGTATTGACGATAAATTCCGTGCAGTAGCCGAATTTAATATCGTCGGTAGAAATTTCGCGGCGCTCGGCTTTTTCTTTTGTATGGCCGCTTTCCGCTTCCACATCGCCTAATACGCCTTCGCCCTTTAAGGCCTTTAATGCCCCTTCCATAATAGTGACGAGGCCTTGGCCGCCGGCATCGACGACGCCCGCTTCTTTTAATACGGGGAGAAGATTCGGCGTGTTGGCCAAGGATTCCTTGGCGCGCTCTAAAACCGCTTCGCCGAATAAAATCAAATCGCTGTATTTCTTCGCATGCTTGACGGCGAAATCGGCACTTTCACGTCCTACGGTAAGAATGGTTCCCTCCGTCGGCTTCATGACGGCGAGGTAAGTCATTTCCGATGCACTCTTCATCGCCGCAGCCAATACGGGCACTGTTAACGCCTCATGCCCTTGCAGGCCTTCGGCAAATCCTCTGAACAGTTGGGAAAGAATAACCCCGCTGTTCCCGCGAGCTCCCATCAGGGCGCCGCGGCTCATTTCCGTCGCAAAAGCTGCGAGGTCCTTGGCGTTTGAAGACGCCACTTGTTTCACCGCGCTTTTAATCGTCTTGGACATATTGGTTCCCGTGTCCCCGTCGGGTACGGGAAAGACGTTTAAGTCATTGACGTGCTCTTTATTTATTTCCAAAAAATTCGAAGCACTGATCAGTGCCTCCTTAAATTCTAAAAGTGTTATCTGATCCATAATCCTACCTCTAGTTCATTCGTATTCCTTCGACCAAAACTTCGATTTGATCAACATCTAAGCCGGTTAAAGATTCTACATTGAATTGAACGGCATCGATAATATTTTGTCCCACGGTAGAAATGCGAATGCCGAACTCGATGATGACATGCAATTGAATGTGTACCCGTTCGTTTTCCGTGTGCACTTCAATGCCTCTCGTTAAGTTTTCAAATTTCAATAATTGAAAAATACCGTCCGCCGCATTTTTAGAAGCCATGCCGACGACGCCATAGCTTTCCATGGCGGATATGCCTGCGATGGTGGCGATCACTTGATTATCTATGGTAATATTGCCCTTTTCATTGGGGATCGTTACTTGCATGATTTATCTCCTTTTTTGCGCTACTGGGATTTACGGATATTATATCACATAAGCCTCGGGGAAAAAACCAAAGGCCGATTGCAATTTGTTTTTCTCTGTGGTAAAATAATTCGAGTTGAAAAAATGTCGGAGGAGGTGTAAGTATGGCAAAAAGATGTGAAATCTGCGGAAAAGAAAAAAAATTCGGTAACTCGGTTTCCTTCTCCCACAAAAGAGGAAACAGGTCTTGGTCCCCGAACCTTCAACGCGTACGCGCCGTCGTTAACGGTTCGAAAAAAAGAATTTACGTATGTACGCGTTGCCTGAGATCCGGCAAGGTTGAACGCGCTCTTTAATCATTAGTCGATTCCCAGCGGAGTCGACTTTTTTTTATTGAAAATATCAGGAGGAAAGCATGAAACTATTTATTTCAAGTCGCGTGCCCGATGAAATCATCGATCGCTTAGACGGCATCGACACCAGCTACAACGACAGCAATGTCCCCATGACGAAAGCTGAAATTATCGCAGGCCTTCAGGGAAAAGACGCCCTGATCTGTCCCCTCTCCGACAAAATCGACAAAGAGATCATGGATGCTGCGAAGGACTTAAAGCTCATTTTAAATTACGGTGCCGGCTTCGATAACATCGACATCGCCTACGCCCGCGAAAAGGGCATCGTCGTCTGCAATGCACCGGCCCCCTCTTCTGCCGTCTCCACAGCGGAGCTAACCTTCGCCTTACTCCTCGCCCAAGCGCGCCGATTAGTTCTCGGCGACAAGGATTTGCGTGCCGGCGGTTTTCACGGATGGCGCCCCACTTATTTCCTCGGCCAACAATTAAAGGGAAAGACCCTGGGTATTTTCGGCATGGGAAACATCGGTCGTAATTTGGCGAAACGCGCCCTGGCCTTTGACATGAAGGTCATTTACAACTCGAGAAATCGCAAGGAAGAAATCGAGAAATGCGGCGCCGTCTACGTCTCCTTCGACGAACTCCTTAAAGAATCGGATTTTCTCAGCATTCACTCCGCTTTCGTTCCCGAGCTGAAGCACAAGTTTAACGCCGACGCCTTCAAGGCCATGAAAAAATCCGCCACATTTATTAACGCCGCCCGCGGTCCTTTAATCGACGAGCAGGCCTTGGCCGATGCGTTAAAAGACGGCACCATCGCCGGCGCTGCCTTGGACGTCTATGAATTTGAGCCGAAGGTCACCGAAGACCTTCTGTCTCTGGACAATGTGACTCTCGCTCCCCACCTGGGCAATGCTACCGTGGAAGCACGCCTGGAAATGGGCAATGCCTGCTTAGACAATTTGGAAGATTTTATCGCAGGCAAGAAACCGAGAAACCAAGTAAATTAAGCGCAATAAACATCCCCCGGCGTAGCCGGGGGTTTTCCTTTTTCGGCCCAAAGGGCCTGCATTACTAGCTGCGCCTGAAGGGCGTCGGTGGTCTGCCCGCGCTAACGTTACTCGGCTACCCCTTAAAGGGGTTCGTCGTGTCAAAGGTTAGTTGCTCACTCATTTGATCCTCTTTCAACTGGTTTTGTATATACTCTTGAATCTTTTTAGCGTTTTTTCCCGCTGTATCGACGTAATAGCCTCGGCACCAAAACTGCCTTCCCCTATATTTAAATTTCATGTCTCCCCATCGTTCATAGATCATGATACTGCTCTTCCCTTTTAGAAAGCCCATGAATGAAGATACAGATATTTTGGGTGGGATCTCTAGTAACATATGAACGTGATCCGGACATACTTCCGCCTCGATTATGTTTACGCCTTTCCAGCTACATAACTCGCGTAAAATCGCGCCTATTTCTAAGCGCTTCGATCCATAAAATACTTTTCGCCTATATTTCGGAGCAAACACTACGTGATACTTACAATTCCATTTTGTGTGTGATAAACTATGGGTGTGATTTAGTGATGTCATTATTTCCTCCTGATTGTGATTGGTTGGCAGACCTCTCTCATCATATCACGCTGGAAATAACGGGTAATTATCGCTAAAGCTAAACGGAACCCCCGGTCTAACCGGGGGTTTTCTAATGCAAACAAAAAAAGCCCTTCGGGGCTTTTTTTAATTGGCGATTCCTATTCATCCTTGGATTGAATCATTAGGGCTGTGCCCTCGTGTAAGGTCACTGTCCCCTCGTCCTTCAGCAATTCATTACTGACGCCGCGGGTCTTTTTTCTGTAGAGAGTTAAATGATCCACTTCGTATTTAAAACCCTTAGTAGAGATGACTATAGCATCGGTGACGGGGATAAAGCTGATGTAGCGAAAGCCGTCTTTCTTTACGTCGTAGGTGCCTGCAGGGATCATGCGAAGGCGATTGTTATCGTCGATTAAGCTGATCTTCGACTTCTCGTTCAGGTAGGCTTCCATGGAAAAAATCGTCGCCACGCTGTGGTCCCAACGACTGCCCGTCGCGCCCAAAATATGAATTTCATCGGGAGAAAACTCCAGCATACGCAAGACCGACATTTCCGTATCCGTTTCGTCTTTCTCAGGCGGCAGGATTTCTATGGGTAGCTTTTTTGCTTTAAGCTCTTCCAAACGGTGAGAACTGTCGAAGTCGCCAATGACGAGCTTTAGCTTTTCCGGCACGTGAGCCAAAGCGTCGTAGCCCCCGTCGGCACAGATAATGCCGTCGGCCCATTGGATTTCTCTCTCCAACAAATCACGAGAGGGGCGTCTGCCCCCCGTTACGATTAAGCCCCGTTTCATAAGCGTCTCAACGCCTCGATGGCGACCATGGGGTCGTCCTGTTTAAAGATATAGGATCCGGCCACCAGACTGTCACAGCCCGCCTTCACCATTTGTGCGCCGGTGGTTTCGTTGATGCCGCCGTCCACCATGATTTCCAAATCCTTGCGATCGGTCATGGTCCTTAATTGCTTCGCTTTTTCAATGGTCGAAGGAATAAAGGATTGGCCGCCGAAGCCGGGATTCACGCTCATCAAAAGCACCAGGTCCACATCGTCCAGCAGATAGCGGATAGATTCGGGGTTTTGCGACGGATTTAAACTGACGCCGGCCTTTACACCAGCTTCTTTTATTTTATGAATGAGGCGGTGAGCGTGAATGGTGGCATCGATGTGAAAGGTGATTCGATCGGCCCCTGCGGCGATGTAGTCATCGACGGAATCCTCCGGCTTATCGATCATTAAATGCACGTCGAAGGGAATGGACGTGAAGGGACGTATGGCTTTAATCACCGGCGGTCCGAAGGTTAAATTCGGCACGTACTTGCCGTCCATAACGTCGATATGAATGAAGTCCACGGCAGCCTTATCCAAAAATGCAATAGCTTCGCCTAATTTAGAAAAATCTGCCGACAAAATCGACGGTGCCACTATCGCCATTTCTCGTTCTCCTTTTCTCTTAATTCCTCGTAAAAGCGCATATAGTTTTCGAAGCGACTCGACGGGATCTCTCCCTTCTCATAGGCGTCCCGCACGGCACATCCCGGCTCTTTCATATGCCGACAGTCCTGAAACTTACAATTTCTCATAAAGGGGATGAATTCCCTGAAGTGTTCATCAAGATTTTCTGAGGAAATCGAATCAATTTCGATACTCGAAAAGCCCGGCGTATCGAAAAGATAGATGCCTTTTTCTCCCGTGAAGATTTCCGTATGCCGCGTCGTATGCTTGCCGCGATTGGTTTTCTCGCTGACCGTTCCCGTTTCCATATCCAAATTTAAGACGTGATTAAGAAAGGTCGTCTTTCCGGATCCCGACACGCCGCTTAAAACCGTCGTCTTGTCGTAAAGCATTTCTTTTAAAGCCTTCACGGAAGCTTGGTCTGCTTCAGACAAGGCCATAACATCGTAGCCGCAGGCTTCGTATAGTTTACGAAGGCGACTCGCCTCTTCCGGATCCAAATCACATTTCGATACGACGGGAACGACGAGGACATTTTTCTGCTCGTAGTAGGCGAGCATTTTATCCACTAAAAACAGATTGTATTTCGGATTTGCCGTGGGAATGAAAACCAAAATTTGATCCACATTTGCCACCGGCGGGCGAAGCAGAGAGTTTTTTCTCGGGAAAATTTCTTCTACCGAATTGAGCCGATCCCCTTCGTCGATTAAAAGCTCCACGTAATCGCCGACGACGGGTTTTCTTTTTTGATGGCGAAAAATTCCCCGCGCCCGCGTTTCGTAGACTTCGCCGTCCTCGGCCATGACATAGTAAAATCCTCCGAGCAATTTGGTGATTCTACCTTTTTTGTTCATTAAAAGTTCACCGATTTCACAGTTTTTCCGTCCACGCGCAAAATGGCTCTGTCGCCGGGGCTTCCTTGAACAGGGTAGGACCCGTTAGAACCGCTGCCTAATTCTTCGTGTACAACCGTACGTTCGCTGCCTCCGGATTGAACGACTACTTCAATTTCATGAGTATTTCCATCGTCCGGAACGCGGTATGAAAGGTTCTTGTGACTGGTAGTTCCGCCGTTTTCATCGCCGCCCTGATCTCCCCTCGAACGCTTACTGATAATAATATCCACAGCCGTGCCTTGTTTGACTTGGTTGCCGCTATTGTATTGTTGCCATACGACTTCTCCGGGACCGACGGAAATATCTTCACGTTCTTCGATATTACCCAGCTTGAGACCTTGTTGGCTTAAAAGCGTTCTGGCTTTTTCCAGTGTGACGCCCTTCAAATTGGGAACGACGGTCGTCTTGTCGTCGGCGCCTTTGCTCATAATGACGTGAACACTGTCGCCTTTTTTGATTTTTTCATCGGCCTTCGGCGATTGACTGATGATGCGATCCGCCGGCACGTCGTCTGAGAATTCCGTCTTATCGACGACGAGATTCAGTCCCGCACTTCTCAGCGTCGCCTGCGCTTCGGAAATGGTCATATTTTCCAAATCGGGGGCCTTCACCTCTTCAGCCTCCTTGGCGATTACAATGGAGAATTGATCGCCGCGACTGATTACCTCGCCGGCATCTACGGATTGTGACAGAACGGTGCCCGGTTTTATGCCTTCATCGGAATCCTTTTCGTCGATTTCCAAGGTCAGGTCGTTGGACGCGGCGAAATCCTTGGCTTCGGATACGTCTTTTCCGATTAAGTCGATCATTTCGACGGCCGCTCCCTTTTCATTGGAAAGCAGCATGTCTTTTATTTTCGAACCGCCGAAGGCCAGCCCGAAGAGCAACAAGAGGGCAAGTAACACCCCACCTATGGTCGCCACGGGATTGGATTTCTTCTTCGGGGCTTTTGTCGGGATGGGCCGCGTATTTCGCCTCAGCTGCGGCGCCGTATCTCTCGATGCCCTACTCGCCTGACTCGGACGATTCACACTTGGCGGAATCACCACCGTGGTTCGCGTCTCCGTTTGTGCATGGTCGCCGTAAACCTTGCCCAGTAAAATCGCCTTCACATCTTCGATAATCATACTGACGTTTTCGTACCGATCCGACGGTTTCTTTTCCGTCATGTGCCTGAAGACTCGATCGACTTCGGGGCTCACTTTCGGATTTCTCTCCGAGGGCATGGGAATTTCGTTTTGCACGTGCATCAATGCCACGGTAATTGGATTTTCAGAATCGAAGGGCACTTCACCGGTAAGCATTTCAAATAAGACGATCCCCATGGAGTAGATATCGCTCCTGGCGTCGACCTTTTGTCCACGGGCCTGCTCCGGCGAAAAGTAATGGACGCTTCCCATGACGGCGTTGGTCACGGTCACCGTAGCATTTCCCGCCATGCGGGCGATGCCGAAGTCCGTCACCTTCACGCGGTTGTCCCGGGTCACCATGATGTTTTGGGATTTAATATCCCGGTGAATTATATTTTTACTGTGGGCAATCTTTAAAGCCTCAGCGATTTGAATCAGGTAATTCAGCGCCTGATTTTGACTTAGCATGCCCTCCTCTTTAATCAATTCCTTTAAGGTCTTGCCGTCGATGTATTCCATAACGATGTAATACACGTTTTCATCCGCCACGGTTTCCATACCGACGTCGTAGATACTGACGATATTGGGATGGGAAATGCTGGCGGCAGCCAAGGATTCGCGACGGAATTTGCGAATGAAATTGTCGTCTTCGTTGTATTCGCTCTTCAGAACTTTAATGGCAACGATTCGGTCAAGCCTGCGGTCGTGCGCCTTGTAGACGTCACCCATGCCGCCGCTGCCGATTCGTTTCAGGCATTCATACCTGTCAGCTAAAATCATTCCTTGCATACCTTCACCTACTCTTATCAAAGACAATGACGGTTATATTGTCTTTTCCATGATTGTCCAAAGCCGTTTGTACCAGCTTTTTCGAAATATCGCCGTTTTCTGTTTCCAATATCCTTTGAATCGTCTCCGGAACGACGACGTCGGAAAGACCGTCGGAGCATAGGATGATAAATCTTAGGTCTTCATCCAAACTTCGTATTTGAAAATCCACGCCCTGTGTCGTGCCCAAGGCTTTCGTCAGGACATTTTTCTTCGGATGGACCCGCGCCTCTTCCTCGGAGATATCGCCGATATCCAAAAGATAGTTGACGAAGCTGTCGTCTTTCGATATTTGAAACAGCTTGCCGTCGTAACCGTAAATTCTGGAATCGCCGATGTTAATGTAATAGAGCTTGTCCTCGAATAAATAGACCAAGCTTAAGGTCGTGCCCATGCCGCGAAATTTTAAATGGGCTGCCGATTGTTTAAAGATTTCCGCATTGACGTCCTGAACGCCTTTGTTCAAGAGGTCCATCAGCTCCTTTTCGTTGTCAACGGGTTGGGAGAGCACTTCCTTTAATCGGTTCACCGCCAAGGCGCTGGCCTTTTCACCCGCTGCGTGACCACCCATGCCGTCGGCCAGGATGGCGAATCGCTTTTTCGGATCCACATAGTAACTGTCTTCGTTATTTTCCCTGCCACCGATGTGGGTGTATGCAGATATTATCATTGTATCACCTTGCCTTTATGGCTTCAGAACCCGCTTTTAATTGTCCACAGCTGGCCTGTATGTCACTGCCTAATTCTCTTCGTATTGTACACGATACGCCGGCCTGAGACAACTCTCGCTGAAATCGAATGATGTGCTCTCTCGACGGCTTGCTCTCGTCGAAATGGTCCGTATCATTAAGAGGAATAAGGTTCACGTGACAGGGAAGCCCCTTGGTCAGTGCCTTCATCTCTTTAATATTTCGCGGCTGATCGTTTTTCCCCTGAATGAGCGTGTACTCCAATGTGATGCGCTGCTTCGTCTCGTCGCAATAGTAGCGAAGAGCACGGAACAATTCGTCCAGGGTATACTTCCGGGCGATGGGCATCAGGGTCGCTCTCGCCCCTTGCTCCGTTTCGTGAAGGCTGATGGCCAAGTTAATCGGCAGGCCCTCGTCGGCCAGGGAGCGTATCCCCTCAACCAAGCCACAGGTGGATATGGTCATGGACCGGTAGCTCATGTTTTTTCCCTTAGGCTCGTGTAAGAGGCGCAAAAACCGCAACACATTGTCGTAATTATCGAAGGGCTCGCCGCTTCCCATAAGAATTATATTTCCGATGGAGACGGATTCACTTTCCTCCACGGCGTATATCTGTTACAGCATCTCAAAGGGCCTCAGATCGCGTATGCGGCCTTTTAAGGTGGACACACAAAAGCTACATCCCATGCGACACCCGACTTGGGTAGAGACGCACAGGCTGTAGCCGTGATGGTATTTCATCAATACCCCTTCAACGATTTCGCCGTCCTCCAATTCATAAAGGTACTTTTTTGTCTCGTCAAGCTTTGACGCCAGACGCTTCACGATTTTAACGCCGCGCAAAGGCTCGGGCAATGCGCTTTTCAAAGAGTCAGGAACGTTAGACAAAGCGTTCAGGGATTTTCTTTGGCCGTGAATGCCTTCAAAAAGCTGTGTCCCCCGAAAGCTTTTTTCGCCTAAGGTCAGAACAAATTCTTTTAATTCTCCAGGCGTCATTTCCATCCAATGCATTAGGAGTCCTTTCTTACGATACAGGCCATGGTAAAGCCGTCGGTGCCGTGGCGGTGAGGCCAGTAGCGAATGCCCTTTTCTTTCAGTCGGCACTCCGGATGGTCGGAAAGAAACGAATGCAAGACGCCTTCGTTTTCTTCCACCGTGACGGAGCAGGTGCTGTAGACCAATTCGCCGCCTGCATTTAGTGCGTCGTAGGCGTTTTCGAGAATGAGTCGTTGGATCCGCGCCAATTGCAGGCAGTCCTTCAGATTCACCCGATATTTGATTTCGGGCTTTCTCCGAATCAAGCCCAGGCCGGAGCAAGGGGCATCCACCAATATGCGGTCGTATTTTTTCTTAGGCAGAGGCGTTTTTGCGTCCCTTACTGCCGTCGTAATATTTTCATAGCCTAATCGCCGAATATTTTCGTCCATCCTATCCAAGCGCGCCTTCGACGAATCGAAGGCATCGACATGGGCAAAGATTTCCGCCATTTGAAAGCTCTTGCCGCCGGGTGCGGCGCAAAGATCCAAGGCCTCGGCCTCTTTATCCGGCGTAAACAGGCCCACCACCGCCTGGGATGCAGCGTCCTGGACATAAAACCGCCCTTCCTTGTAGGCCTTTGTTTCGAATAGCCCCTGAGGATTTTTTACATTCAGTGCCAAAGGGACGGTTTCGATTGCGTCGCAAGTAAAGCCAAGCTCTTCCAGCTCGGACATCAATGTGCTTCTGTCGACGGACACGGCGCGCAGCGTTAAGGGTGCTCTGTCGAAGGTGGATTTTAAAAAAGCTTCCGTTTCGCCTTTTAAAAGCTGCTGCAGATAAGAGACCCATTCTTTGCTAAAGCTATAGGTCACGGCCAGGCGATTCACTTCATCTTCTTCATCGACGACAAAGGCATCGTCGCCTTGTCGAATCACTTGCCTCAATACGCCGTTGACCAAGCCCGCCGCACCTTTGTTGGCAATGATCTTGGCCATCTCTACCGTTTCGTTGACCACGGCGTGATCCGGCACTCGCTCTAAAAACCGCATTTGATAAAGGGCCATGCGGAGCAGAAGCCGAATATTGCGATCCAAATCATAGGGCTTTTTAACGAAACGGTCGATGACGTAGTCGAGGAAAATTTTATGTTGCACCGTGCCGTAAACGATGGTCTCCGCCAAATTTCGATCCACAGCTTTTAAGCCCACAGGATCGAAGACGTCCTGTATAAAGGCGCCTGCCTCCACCTTTTCCAAGGTGCTCAGTGCGAGAAAGCGGGGATTTTTCACTAGTCCCGTCTCCTTCCCAGAGAAAGAAAGCGGAGTAAGGTGCCGATGGCCGTTAAGAGACTGGCCACGTAGGTTAGAGCCGCGGCGGAAAGAATCCGTTCCACGCCCACCATTTCCTCTCCCGACAAAATGCCGTCGGCCAAAATAACCTTGGCTCGATGGCTGGCGTTATATTCCACGGGGAGAGTCAATAGTTGAAACAGGACGGTAATGGCGAAAAGTGCGATGCCCAGCTTCAACAATGGTGCAAAGGCAAACAGACCTGCGAAGATTAGAATAAAAGACAGATTCGATCCTAAATTTGCCGCAGGAACGATGGCATTGCGCATACTCAGCGGTGCGTAGGCTTCGTGATGTTGAATGGCGTGGCCGCACTCGTGAGCGGCGATGCCCAGTGCCGCAATGGATGTGGAGTCGTAAACGGGATCGGAGAGGCGCAACACCTTGTGGGACGGATCGTAGTGATCCGTCAGGCTTCCCCGCACGCGATCGATGGTCACGTCGTAAATGCCGTGGTTTTTCAGAATGGCTTCCGCCACCGAGCGGCCGGTCAAGCCCTCGCGATTGGTGATGCGACTGTATTTATCGAAATTTGCCCTGATTTTCGATTGTGCATAAAGTGCCAAAAGAAAGCCGGGAAGAATATAAATCAGGTAATCCAAATTGTAGTACATGCCGTACATTAAATTTCACCCTCCTCGTCTAAATGGGCGCCTGCCAAATAGGACACGACGTCCATGCGTTTTTTACCGGGTCGTTGAATTTCCTTTAATGAAACGGAGCCCTCTTTCGTGCCGATCAACAAATTCTTTTTCGTCGCCTTAAATCTTCCGGCGGGAACTTTTTCGTCGCTTAGCTCACCGTCGTAAATCTTTAAATGTTCTCCGCGAAAGAGAAAACGGGCGCCGGGCATCGGCGAAAAGGCGCGAATCTTTTGAAGGAACTCGGTTGCCGTCAGCTCTTCGGCGCGAAGCGTCAAAAGCTCCTCGTCGATTTTCGATGCATAGGTGGCTTTGTCGTGATCCTGCTCAGTGAACGTCACGGCTTCATTTTCCATGTCCTGGACAAATTCCCTAATGAGATCCGCTCCGAAGCTTGCCAATTCGTCGTGAATGGCGCCGAAGCTTTTGTCGCCGATCGGCGTTTTTTTCATGGCATAAACGGGACCGCTGTCCAGGCCCGCCTCCACCTGCATCAGGCTGACGCCGGTCTCCTCATCGCCGTTGAGGATGGCCCATTGCATAGGGGCCGCCCCACGATACTTGGGGAGCAAAGAGCTGTGCACATTGACGATGTATTTTTTCGGAATCGCCAGGAGGGCTTCCGATAATATTTGGCCGTAAGCCACGACGACGAACAGATCCGCCTCTTGAGCCTTTAACTTCTCCAGGGCCTCGTCCGTATTGCAGCTATGGGGCTGGAAGACTTCGATGCCCATGGCTTCGGCTTCTTCCTTTACCGGCGTGGGGAGAAGCTTTTTGCCTCGGCCTTTTTTCTTATCCTCACGGGTCACCACCAAGGTGACGTCACAAATTTCATTAAGCACTTTTAGTGTAGGAACGGCGAAGTCCGGTGTGCCGAAAAAAACCGCCTTCATCATTGCTCCTCATCCCCTTCCCGGGATTTGTCTACGTTATACATTTCATCGGCGCGGTCGGTGTAGAGGATCCCTTCCAGGTGATCCATTTCATGTTGAATGATGCGGGCGAGAAAATCCTCGGCTTCCAAGGTCTTCTCTTTCCCCTTTTCGTCCGTATAATTGATCTTTATCTTTTCAAAGCGCTTTACCCTACCCATGCGCTCGGGAACGCTTAAACAGCCTTCCATGGCTTCACAAGACCCTTCTTCGGCCACGCGCTCCGGATTAATAAGCACCAGCTTCGTTTCCTCGTAATCGTCCAAGACGATGAGGCGCTTTAATTTTCCGATCTGTACGGCGGCGAGGCCGACGCCGTCCGCCTCATACATGGTGTCGTACATATCGTCGATGAGTTGCAGCAAATCGTCGTCGAAGGCTTCTACCCTCCGAGATTTCTTACGTAGTATGGGATCGCCGTCGATGCGGATTTGTAATTTCGCCATGTCTCACTTCCTTCTCTATCCATCTATTTCTAAACTGATTTGTATATCCTTTTGTGCCTGCGTTCGGTAGTAATACATCAATACCCGTTTTAAGGCTTTTAACAAAGGTCGGTACTCCTTTGGCCAGACCTTTGCCAAAATCGACATATGTCTTTTATTTTTTATTTTCGGTTGTTCCACGGGATTGGCCACCAGCACGTCGAACTGCTCGTGCTTGTTCATAGCCTCCAGCGTCTTTTTCCAGTTCATGGCCACTTCTTCCACATCTCCCGTGCCGCGAATGTGAATCTTCACCAAATGCACATAGGGCGGATATAAAAAGCGCTTCCGCTCCTCCATTTCCTTGTGGAAAAAGGGCTCGTAGTTGCGGTCCTTTGCAAACTGAATGCTGTAGTTGTCGGGATTATAGGTCTGGATCAGGGCGCGACCCTTGTGCTTGCCCCTGCCGGCTCTTCCCGCCACCTGGGTCAGCAGCTGATAGGTTTTTTCCTGGGCCTTGTAATCGGAGATGAAGAGGGATAAATCCGCAGCCACCACGCCGACAAAGACGACATTTTCAAAGTCGAAGCCCTTGGCGAGCATTTGTGTTCCCACGAGAATGTCCACCTTATTTTCGTTCATGGCCGCGTAGACTTTTTCGTAATTTCCCTTTTGCGCCATGGTGTCCTTGTCCATGCGATAGACTCGGGCCTCGGGGAATTTATTTTTGATCCACGCCTCCACCTGCTCCGTGCCGATGCCGAATTGTTTCAAGTATTCACTGCCGCATTCGGGGCAGGTCTTCGGCATGGGCTTGGTCCTGCCGCAGTAATGGCAGTGAAGCCGGTTGGTTCTTCGGTGGTAGACCATGGAAATATCGCAGGCGTCACATTGGATCACGTGGCCGCAGCTTCTGCAGCTGACGAATTGGCTGTAGCCCCGTCGGTTAATGAACACGATGGCCTGCTTCTTTGCCTTCAGCGCCCCTTCAAGTCCCTCCACCATGGCATCGGAAAGAATCTCCACATTGCCTTTGAAGAGCTCCTCACGCATGTCCACGACTTCCACGGGAGAGGCCTCGGTCTTTTCGGGATCCCCCTCAAGCCTGTGAAGGACCACATCTTCGCCGCAGCGGGCATAGGTAATCACCGACGGCGTCGCCGAGCCGTAAACCACCTTGCCGCCTTCGAAGCGAACGCGCATTTCCGCCACGTCACGCACATTGTAGCGAAGTCCTTCCCGATAGTCGTAGCTTTCCTCCTGCTCCTCGTCGATAAAAATATAACCCAGTGCAGGCACCGACGAAAAAATAGCCGAGCGAGCGCCGACGACGATCCGTCCCGGCTCTTCCTTTAGTCGGATCCACGCCTCGGCCTTCTCCCCTTCCGAGCGTTGGGAGTGAAGGATGTCCACCTTCCCGGGAAAGCGCGCCGACAATCGATGCACCATTTGGGTGGCGAGGCCGATTTCCGGAACGATAATAAGAGAAGACTTCCCTTCCCTCATGGCCATTTCCGCCAGCTGCATATAGACCTCCGTCTTGCCGCTACCCGTCTTGCCGTAGAGAAGGTGAAAGGGCCTGTCTGACTCAGCGATGTCGCCGATGGCCTTTTTTTGGTCTTCACGCAGAACGGGCGGCACCTCCGGTGTGCTGTCTTTTTCGTCGAAGGGCGCGAGGGCTCCTTTTTTTATTAAAGAATCCACCGGACTTTGAGAAAAGCCGGTGCACTTCATAATGTCCGCCTTGCTCATGGGCCCGCTTTTTTTTACGAGCTCATAGACCGCGGCCTGCTTATCCGTCATGGATTCATTAAAAGCTTCTGCGGCACAAAATTTTTCCACCCCGCGTTTTTTTACGGGCTTTGTGCTGCGAAAGTGAATGGCCGCTTTTTTACTTTTTACGGCGGCGTTAAGTCGTTCCCTGTCGAGCTTTTCCGTGGGCAAAGACTCCTGTCCTTGAAACAGGGCCCGCGTCTCTTCGTCCTCTGTTAATTTCACCGCCACCTCTTCCACGCCGCCCAAGACGTATTTGGGAAGGAGCGGTTGAAAGGCCTGAACATAGGAGGTGACGAAGTAGTCCCGCATCTTCATACCGAGAGCGATGGCGGTTGTCGTTAAAATGGGCCGCGTGTCCAAAACCTCTCCGACGGACTTTAATTTCTTTTCGCTTTCAGCGCCCTTTCTTAAAACCACCGCCGTTTCCGTCTTGTTGCCTCGCCCAAAGGGAACGATGACGCGCTTGCCGACGATGTCGTCGTCGCCGTCGTAGGCATAGGAATACAATTGATCGATTTGAGGCAGCGCCTTTTCAAGATAAACATCTACAATCATAGTCCCTCCCTTTAATACAAAAAAAGCTAGAATCTTCTAGCTTTTCAGATCTTTCTCGACTCGGTCTAAGATAACGGCGGCTAAAGTGGATTTTTCCATCATAGGCAGCTCTTCTTCCCTGCCGTCGGCGGAAAAAATTCGCACGTGATTGGTATCGCTGCCGAAGCCCGCCTCGGCTTCGGTAATATTATTTGCCACGATGTAATTAAAATGCTTTTCTTCCAATTTTTTCTTGGCGTAGTCTTCCATGTGGTGGCTTTCCGCCGCGAAGCCGACGATAATCCGGTCTCCTTTAATGGAGCCGAAATGCTTCGCAATGTCCGGATTCGGAGAAAATTCCACGGACATCAGTCCGCCTTCCCGCTTTTTAATCTTTTCCTCGGAATAGCTCTTGGGCTTGTAGTCACTGGGGGCCGCCGCTTTAATCAATACGTCGGCATCGTCGAAGTGCTCTTTTACGGCATTAAACATGTCTTCTGTCGATTCCACGGGAATAAAGTCCACGCCCTTGGGCACCTTTAAGTGACAGGGCCCGCTGATCAAATGCACCTTCGCGCCTCGAGCCGCCGCTTCCGCAGCGAAGGCATAGCCCATTTTTCCGGAGCTGTGATTGCTTAAAAAGCGAACGGGATCCATGCGTTCCTTCGTCGGGCCCGCCGTAATCACCACATCCACTCCCGCCAAGGTCTTTTTCGTCAAAGCCATTTGAATGTAATCGACGATATCCTCGGGCTCAAGCATTTTCCCTTCGCCTACATCTTGGCAAGCCAAGAGCCCTTCCGCCGTGGGAAGAATCTCGTACTGCTCGCGAGATCTCAAAATCTTTAATGCCTCTTGAGTCGATTGAGCACGAAGCATTTGCGTGTTCATGGCAGGCGCCACGAGGATCGGTGCCGTCGTCGCCATAGCGACGGTGGTAAGCATATTGTCGGCGATACCGTAAGCCAGCTTCGCTATGGTATTGGCCGTAGCCGGAGCGATGATCAAGACATCGGCCCATTTGGCCAGAGCGATGTGTTCCACCTCCGTCTGCACTACATGGGCGAACATGTCCACGTGTACCGCCTCTTGACTCATGGTTTGAAAGGTGAGCGGGGTGACGAATTCCGTGGCGTGTTCCGTCATAATCACTTTGACCTGGTGGCCCATCTTTTTTAATTGACTGACGATGGCCGGCGCCTTATAAGCGGCGATGCCGCCGGTGACGCCGAGAAGGATGTTTTTACTCCTCATCGACCGCTTCCTCTTCCTCTGCCATGGCGAGCTCCATGCGCAGGGCTTCTTCCCGACGCGCCTTTTCTTCCATGAGCTCTTCAAAGCGTTCCTTGCTGGTAAATTTCACGGCGCCTTGATGAATTTCTTCCAAAGAGACGGATACGGGGTTTTCAAAATCCGTATCGATTAAACGATCCTCGCCGTCCACTAATTCTCTGGCACGGTTGGAGACCAAGGTCGCCAATGCGTAACGGCTGTCGGTAATTTTTGAAATTTCGCCAAAGGATAAAATGTTCATCGTATTGCCTTTCTGTCAACAATGTCTTTCTTAATATTCTTATATCGTTTCACCCGCAGCTTTTCCGCGGCTATAATATTTTCGATGTCTTTCACTGCCTGCTCGACCTTGTCATTGACGACGAAATAGTCGTACTTGCCGACAAAGTCCAATTCCTTAAAGGCGTTGGCAAAGCGCGTCTCAATGTCTTTTTCGCTTTCGGTGCCGCGACTGACGATGCGGTGCTTCAGCTCTTCCATGGTGGGCGGAAGGAGGAAAATAAAGACGGCTTCCTTGTACTTGTCCTTAATTTGCAGGGCACCTTGTACGTCGATCTCCAAGAGAACGATCTCGCCCTTTTCGATTTCCTGAAAGACAAACTCCTTCGGCGTGCCGTAGTAATTGGTGTGAACGTGAGCGTACTCTAATAGCTCGTCGTTTTTCACCATGTCCTTAAATTCTTCTTCCGTTTTGAAAAAGTAATTTTCGCCGTCCACTTCCATTGATCTGGGTTTTCTCGTAGTGACCGAGGTCGAAAACTTCACTTCGTGGTTTTTCGCCATAAGCGCTTCACTAACGGTACCCTTTCCGCTTCCCGATGGACCGGAAAGCACCAATAAAAATCCTTTAGACACCTGACACCCGCCTTGTCTTTTTACTCTATATTTGCTACTTGTTCACGTAAATGATCGATGAGGGTCTTCACTTCCACGATATCGTGTAAGATCCCCATATGTCTGGATTTGCTCGCGATCGTATTGGCTTCTCTGAACATTTCCTGCAGGAGGAAATCCAAGCGACGACCGACAGAACCTTTATCGTTCATTATAACACGGAATTGGTCTATGTGAGAAATCAAGCGCGCAATTTCTTCTTCGATGGATATTTTTTCATAGAGCAAGGCAAGCTCGGTGGAAAAACGGGGAAGATCCATTTCGTATTCGCCCATAATTTCTTCGACCCGGCGCTTAAAGCTTTCTCTTTCGTCGGCCTTTTCCTCGGCGGCTGATTCTTTTATTTTTTCGACGTAATTTTCCAGTGTGGCGACGTGGTCTTCCAACACCTTCTTTAAATTAGCGCCTTCCTTTTGTCGCATCAGGCTAAGATCGGAAAACGCCCTTTCAAATGCTTCCGTAAGTAATGCTGCATCCACAGCTTGCGCTTCGTCGCCGCTCTGTTTCACCACGCCGGGACGTTCCAAGAGCCACGCCACCTCGGCGGGATGGGATGCGCCCTTTTCCCGCAAAATTTTTTCGTAAAAGGCGTAGGCCTCGGGGACGAAGGTTAAATCCGTCTGCGCCTCCCCTTCCAAAGACACATAGACTTCAAAATGACCACGCTTAGCGCCTTTTGCGATGGCATTCTTTACCATCAGCTCCAGAGCCGCCTCTTCCGAAAGGCCTTTGATGCGAATATCCAAATTTTTATGATTCACTGATTTTACGTCCACGCGAAGCTTCACGCCTTCCCGGACGATTTCACATGAGCCGAAGCCCGTCATACTGTTCATAGACGCCTCCTCTATGATATTATACATGAAACGACCCTGGGACAGAAAGGGAGGTCTTAGATTGAGTTACGACGGAACGATGACAAAGGCGGTAGCCGAGGAGTTAAACAGACGCTTTTCGGGAGGCAAGATCGACAAAATCTATCAACCTCAAGAGGATACGCTGGTTTTGAACCTCAGGAGCAGAACCGACCGGGGCAGCCTCCTGCTCTCCGCCTCGGCAAACAATCCCTGCGCCTATGTCACCGAGAAAAAATTTACAAATCCTCAAACGCCACCGGCCTTTTGCATGCTGTTAAGAAAGCATTTGGAGTCGGCGACGATTACAGGTATCGATCAGGTGGAGATGGACCGCATCATTCGCATTAAGGTGGAAGGCTTTAACGAGCTCTACGATGCCGTAGAAAAGACTTTGGTCATCGAAATGATGGGCCGCTACTCCAATATCATCCTTTTAGACGAAAACAATGTGGTTATGGACGCGCTCAAGCGGATCAACGGCTCCATGAGCCGCGTGCGGGAAGTGCTTCCCGGCACGGACTACACCTTAGAGGGCATTGTAGATCGGGCCAATCCCCTGAAGGAAACGAAGGCGGAGTTTATGAATCGCCTGGAAGAAAACGAAGGCACGTCCGTAAAAAACTTCTTCATTCGGAATTATCTCGGCGTCTCGCCTTTATTGGCACGGGAAATCGCCTACCGCGCCGGCGGCTCCGACAAAGATCCGGTGAAGCTTTTTGATGGAGACGACTTATACGGCGCCTTCGATTCACTTTTTGATGAAATCCGTAAATCGAACTTTAGGCCCCAAAGCGTTTCCGATGGCGGTCACATTATCGCCTTCTCCGCCGTGAATTTGACTCACTATCCCGAAGAGAGCAAGACCTTTTATTCCGGTCCCTCGGAGCTGTTGGATCATACTTTTTCCGCCCGGGTCATGGAAGATCGGGTTCGGCAAAAGAGTCAGAACTTAAATAAGCAGATCAAAACCCATTTGGAACGGGCTCTGAATAAGCAGGAAAAAATGGAGTTTGAATTAAGAGATGCCAAAGATCGGCAAAAGTACAAGGTCTACGGCGACTTAATCTCTTCCAATGCGTGGAAAATCGAAAGAGGCGCAAGGTCAGTGACCGTCGATAATTTTTACGACGAGATGAACCCCCTGACCATCCCCCTGGACGAAACGAAGGACGGCATTCAAAATGCGGCCCGCTACTACAAAAAATTTGCGAAGCTGAAGCACGCGGAAAAACTCCTCACAGAGCGCATCGATAAAAACCGAAACACCATTCGCTACTTGGACGCTATGCTTTATAATCTGGACGATGCGGAATCCATCGACGAGGTGGACGCCATTCAGGAAGAGTTTCGCGAAGATTTCCTGAAGAAAAAATTCAAAGGCCACGGAGAAAACAAAAAGAAGAAGAAAAAGAAAGAGCCGAGCTATTTAACTTTTACCTCTTCCGAAGGATTTCCCATTTTCGTTGGCAGGAACAATCGTCAGAATCAAGAGCTGACGCTGAAATTTGCCAGAAAAGACGATGTGTGGTTCCACGTGAAAAACGGCCCGGGCAGTCACGTCATTATAAAAACCGACGGCGAAGAGCTAAGCGACGAAACGATCCTCGAAGGCGCCGCCCTGGCCGCCTATTACAGTCGCGCCCGCCAGTCCGCTCACGTGGAGGTGGACTATACGAAGCGCCAATTTATTCGTCGCCATCCTTCCAACCAACCGGGCCTGGTTATTTACACCGACTTTTCCACTGTGGCGGTGACGCCGGACAAGGCTTTGGTGGAAAAACTGAAAAACAAATAAGATTTACGCAAAAAATCGGACCCCGCAGGATCCGATTTTTTATTTATCTTTTTTCTTGTCTAAATAGCCTAAGCGTTTGAGCACCAAATGGTACCCGTCGGCACCGTAATTCAGCGCCCGATTGATGCGACTGATCGTCGCCGTAGAAGCGCCGGTCTGCTCTTCAATGGCGTGATAGGTTTGCTCGGCAACTAAAAGCTTCACCACTTCCAGACGTTGAGAAATGGCTTTTAATTCTTTAATCGTGCAAATGTCTTCGAAAAAACGGTAGCATTCCTCTTTGTTTTTCAAGGATAGAATCGCATCGAACAATGCGTCCATGTTTTCGTCTTGAATTTTAGATGAATAACCCATATGTCACCTCATTATGAAAGGCCGGTAATAATGCCGTCAGCGTCGATATCCATGCCGTTGGCGGCGGGAACTTTCGGCAGACCCGGCATGGTCATGACCGCGCCGGTTAAAGCCACGATAAAGCCCGCACCGTTGGACAGGCGAATGTCTCGAATGTGAATAGTGAAATCTTCGGGAGCGCCGAGCTTCTTGGGATCGTCGGTAAAGGACATTTGTGTCTTTGCCATGCAGACAGGCAGCTTGTCCCGACCCAGCTTTTTAATGCGCTCGATCATGGCAAGGGCGTCGTCTGAATAGACCACGTCTTTGGCGCCGTAAATTTCCTTGGAAATAATTTCGATTTTTTCTTCCACCGGAAGATTCCTGTCGTAGAGAGGCGCGTAGCTGTTGGGCTCTTCGCAAAGTGCCACGACTTTTTCCGCCAATTCCATGCCGCCTTCAGATCCCTTGGCGAAGACGTCGGATAATGCCACGTCCACGCCCAGGCCTTCCGCCAGCTCGTCGATGACTTCGAGCTCCCCTTCCGTGTCCGTGGGGAATTTATTAATGGCGATGACTACGGGGACGCCGTAGCCCTTCATGTTTTCCACGTGACGTTTTAAATTCACGAAGCCCGCTCTTAATGCGTCGATGTCTTCGTTCCCCAAGTCCTTTACGGCGACGCCGCCGTTATATTTCAGGGCGCGCACCGTGGCGACGACCACGATGCAATCCGGCTTAAAGCCTGCTTCGGGCGCCGCGATATCCAAAAACTTTTCCGCACCGAGATCGGCACCGAACCCCGCCTCCGTAATGGTGTAGTCGGCCAGGTGGAGGGCGGTTTCCGTTGCGATAATGGAGTTACAGCCGTGAGCGATATTGGCGAAGGGTCCGCCGTGAATGATCGCCGGCGTGTTTTCGATGGTTTGCACCAGATTCGGCAAAATCGCATCTTTCATCAGCATGGTGACGGCACCGGCCACTTCCAAATCCTCGACGTAAATGGGTTTGTCGTCGTAGCTGTAGCCGATAATGATCCGTCCCACGCGAGCTTTAAAGTCTTCCAAGTCGCGGGCCAGACACAAAATGGCCATGATTTCCGAAGCCACCGTAATGTCGAAGCCGTCTTCGCGCATGACGCCGTTTTTCTTCGGGCCCATGGCCACAATGACTTGGCGCAGAGCGCGGTCGTTCATGTCCAAGACCCGCTTAAAGGAAATCTTCTTCGGGTCGATTCCCAATTCGTTTCCTTGATGAATGTGATTGTCGATGGCTGCGGCGATTAAATTATTGGCGCTGGTTATGGCGTGAAAGTCTCCGGTAAAGTGGAGGTTAATATCGTCCATGGGAAGCACTTGGGCGTAGCCGCCGCCTGCCGCACCACCCTTAATGCCGAAGACCGGACCCAGGCTCGGCTCCCGCAAGGTACTGATAGTGGACTTGCCCATTTTTTCCATGGCCATGGCGAGGCCGATGTTCGTGGTGGTCTTGCCTTCTCCCGCAGGTGTCGGGTTGATGGCGGTGACGAGGACCAACTTGCCCCGGGGCTTGTCCTTTTCCTCAAAGGCGCGGCCTTCGATCTTCGCCATAAAGCGTCCGTAGGGTTTTAATTTTTCCTTGGGAATGTTCAGACGGTCGGCGATTAAGTGGATTTCATCCAGATGGGCCTCCCGTGCAATTTCCACATCGCTTTTCATTTTAGCCACGTAGATCCTCCTCCAATTTTTTGTTCATAACCGCCACGTCCTCTTGCAATTGCTTTTTGTAGGCGAGGAGCTTTTCTTTAATGGCCTTGTCGCCGACGGAAAGAATTTGCGCCGCTAAGATGCCCGCATTTTTTCCTCCGTTAATGGCTACCGTCGCCACAGGGACGCCTGAAGGCATTTGCACCGTAGACAAGAGAGAATCCATCCCCCCGCCGACAGACGTCTTTCCCGGCACGCCGATAACGGGGCGCGTGGTGTGTGCGGCAATGACACCGCCTAAGTGGGCGGCCTTCCCGGCGATAGATACGAACACCTCCGTGCCTTCCGCTTCTTGTTTTTTCACGTATTCCACCACTTCGTCGGGCGTTCTGTGTGCGCTGTAAACTACGACGTCGTAGGGAACGTCAAACATCTTTAAGGCGCCGATCACGTCAAAGGCGATCTCCTTGTCGCTGTAGCTACCCATGATTATTGAAACTTTCATTTTCCGTACCTCCTTAAATCCTTTACCATGTTATCAAGAGTCAGTATCTATGTCAATATAGCGCTGTAGTACTTAACAAAAGGACGAGTCATTGTCGGGCAAGTCAAATTCAATACTGAATCCGCCATTTTTATTTTCCGCGACCATTTTTCCGCCGTGTAATTGACAGATCTGTTTTGAAATCATAAGACCCATGCCGTGAACGTAGACGGATGATATATCCGTCTGCGCCAAACGATCCAGCACCTCTTTATCGACGCCGCCTCCTTTGTCCCAAATAGCGATGTGAACTAGATCATCTTCTTCCCGACAGTCGACGTGGATATCCCCCGGCTGATAGCTCAAGCCGTTTTTTATCACGTTATCGATCATGCGACTGAAGAGATGGGCGTCCATATTGATTTTAGTCTCATCATCTAATTCATTGTCGAAAAGAATGCTTCTCCCCGGCTCTTCGTTTAAATGGGCGACGATGATTTTTCGTAAAATTGGCACCGGATTTTGCATAGTAAACCGTTCGTTACCGAGATTTTGAAGCCGCGACGTATCGTTCAAGTCTTGAATGGTTTTACTGATGCGCATGATCTCTTCTTCCATGGTCGCCACCGCATCCTTATTGGACTCGTCCTTTAAATCATTTAATCCCCAACTGAGCTTCGACAGGGGCGTGCGCAGGTCGTGACTAATGCCGCGAATCCACTGGCTTTGGCTTTTGCTCAGCTGCACGTAGCGGGCATTGGCGTCGTTCACCGCGTGAGACACTTCCTTTAATGGCCCCACTTCCTCCAAGGGAGTGTAATCATCGGCATAGATTTTATCCAAGGCCTCTTGAAGAGGACTCAATTTTTTGAAGAGATTATTCCGCTCCCTCCTGTACATAAAATAGAGGAAGAATAGATAACCTAATAAAAAAACAAGTGCCAAATCCACGTTTAAAAGCCATTGCTCTGCGCTGTAATAGTTAAAGGGCAACTTGTCCAATGTTCCCTTAGGATATCCGATAACCAAAAGATCTTCACCGACGATATACGTCATTACGGGATAGTCTTTTAAATAATAGCGGGTAAAGCGAGCCACATCGATCATTTTATAAGCGTCCGGAATTTCAGAAGGCTTTCGAAAGGATTCAATAACCTTGCCGTTTCCTCCAATACGAATGGCCCAGAGATTATTTTCTTTTAGAAAACTTCGGTTTGCCGTGGTAAAAAATTGCTCGTCTTCTTTATTTTCCATGATGTAATCGTGGACAGTATCGGGCCGAACATACTGTTTGCTTACATTGTAATTGATGTAAAGAATAACGAAAATTAGAAAAATAAAGGACAACGAAAAGGCAAGAGTAAAGAAAACAAAGCGCCGTAATTTTTTTAAAATAAACTGAAACATGATGAATCCCTTACTTTTTTCCGATAAGCTTATAGCCCAAGCCCTTTACCGTTACCAAGCGCGTGGGATTGGACGGGTCGTCTTCCAATTTTTCACGAAGGCGATAAATATGGGTGATGAGGGTGTTTTCGTAGCCGAAGGATTCTTCCCACACGGCGTCGATGATTTGATCGATGGACACGATGCGGTTTAAGTGATTGGCGAGTAGAGCCAAGATTTTATACTGTTTCGCCGTTAGTTTCTCCTCTCCGCCTTTTTTGATAATCGTGCCCTTCGCCGGATCGAAGAGTGCACCGTTTAAATCCACCGGGTCTTTTCGCTCTTCGCGAAAGCTTCTGCGCAAAACGGCTTCCACCCGCCACAAGAGGTCTTCTGCGAGAAAGGGCTTCACGATGTAATCGTCCGCCTCCGACTCAAAGCCTTCTCGCCTGTCGTCGATTCCGTCTAAAGCCGATAAAATAATCACCGGCATATGGGATTGCTTACGTAGGCCTTTTAAAAGATCCATGCCGCTTCCGTCGGGCAGCATGATGTCTAAAATCATCAGATCCACGTGGTGATTGGCCATTTGAAAGCGCGCCTGGGCGAGATTCGACGCCGTCTTTACGGAGGTATAGCCCGCGTCGCGCAGGTAGGCTTCCAAATGATCCAGCAGAGATTTTTCATCGTCAACGATTAAAATGACCGGTTCTTTTTTATTCATCTTCTACCGCCCCTTTCGCCATCATTTTACCATAGCTGGTGGCCCCTTCTTCTTTTTTGATCTAAAAGTGATGATGGTTCCATGATCTTGTGATCCTTGGCTTTTATCATAAAGTCAAAAGGAGGCTTCTATGAGTAAACTATTAACCATCGACCATCTTAAGAAAACCTACGACGGAAAAAAGGTGTTGGACATCGATCACTTCGATTTGCCGGCCGGCGCCATTTACGGCTTGATCGGCCCCAACGGCGCCGGAAAGTCCACTTTGATGAAATCTATCCTGGGTCTTATACAAAAGGACGGAGGCGATATGGTCCTCTTCGGAGAAAAGGTAGTGCCGAAAAATCAAAAAACACTCAATCGCAAACTGGGCGCATTGATCGAGCGCCCCGCCTATTACGATCACCTCACGGGCCGGGAGAATCTTTCCATTCTCTGCACTTTAAAGGGCATGGATAAAAAGCATATTCTCCCCGCCTTGGAAGCCGTGGGCCTCGAGGCAAATGCAAATGAAAAGGTGCGGACCTATTCCCTTGGCATGAAGCAGCGGCTGGGAATCGCCATGGCCATCATCGGCGAGCCGAAGCTTTTAATTTTAGACGAGCCTATTAACGGCCTTGATCCCGTAGGCACACTGGACATGCGCCACCTCTTTCAACAATTGGCGGAGGAAAAAAATACGACGATTTTAATTTCATCCCACATTCTCGACGAAGTGGAAAAAATCGCCACCCACATCGCCATGCTTCAAAAGGGCCACTTGATCTACGACGGCACCCTGGAAGATTATCGTCACCTTCACCCGCCGATCCTTTCCATTCGAACATCAAACAACGAAAAGGCGGCGGAGGTACTGTCTTCACAACGATGCAAGATTCGCGGCGACCGGTTGATCTTCAATCACCCTTCCGATAGTGAGGTGGCAAAGACGGTTCGCGTCTTGAGCAATCACGTGGACATTTACCGCATTGAAGAAGAACGGGAAAGTTTGGAAGCCTTATTTATTCAGGATACGCAGAGGGGTGAGAAACAATGATTCATACGGAATCGAGAAAATACAAAGGCCTTGGCCTCTATCCTCTTCTGTTTCTCATGCTATGCGTTCACGTTCCCGTTTTGGGGACCATAGCATTTGAACATTCCTTTAGTAAAGATATTTATCCTCTCTTCTCCCTTTTAGATGGGTACTTTCTATTTCAGCTGATCTTTAACCCGGTGCTGCTTTCCTCTTTAGTTAAAAAGGTGGTAGAGATCGAAGAGAAAAATAATATGTTTCAGCTTCAGGAAATGCTGGGCGTCGAGCCCTCGACCCTTCTCTTCAGAAAATGGTCGTGGCTCAGCCTGCGCCTCTTCCTTCTGCAATTGATTGAGTGGGCATTGATCCTCCATATGGCCGCCCGGTCCGATTATTTTCATTTTTCGCAATTGGCAAGTGCCCGTGTGGCCGTAATATTTTGCAGCCAGTGGCTCATCGCCTCGGCTTTTGTCGCCCTCTTTCTTATTTTGGATACGCGGTCCAAAAGCCCTTACTTTACCCTCTTCTTTTCCATGGGCGGGGCTCTGTCGGGCATTCTCTTCATGTTGACTTCCCGCATCCTCACACTCATCAATCCCTTTGCATGGGACAGCTCCCTTCTGAGCATTTCCTTCGTCAAGGGTAGCGAAGGAATTACCCGCGTGATCAATCCCGTCCCTTGGCTGTCCTTGGCCGTTTCCCTCGCGGGTTTATTGATCTGCCTGTTCATGATAAAAAAACACACGCGCATTCGTAGCGACAAAACCATTTAGGAGGCACTATGTTTTCTGTTTTTTCAATTGAGGTCAAGAAAATAAAATGGCTCCCCCTTCTCTTGGCCATTCTCGTCGTGCCATTGTTGGCGACAAGTTTCGGTACCTTTAATTACATGGGCAATCGCGCCATGCTCACCCATCAATGGGAAAGTCTGTTTACCCAGATCGCTCTCTTCTACTTCTCCTTTTTCTACGTGCCCCTCATCGCCATCATCGTCGCCCTGTTGTGGCAAGTGGAGCATAAAGCGGGATTAAATTTTATCCGTCTCAGCAGTGCAAAACACAGCCAATTTATTTTTGCGAAATGTTTCCTGGCGCTGGTTCTCGTCGCCTTCGCGCAAATTTTCTTTTTTACTTGTTTTTACCTTGCCGGTCGCTTCGTCTGCGGCTTCGGTGGCCTTAATTTTTCTCTTTATTTCTACTACTTCTTCGCGAGCATTTTTCTGGCCATACCCGCCGTTTTTGTTTTTTCCGCTTTAAGCATTCGTATGAAATCCTTGGGCGGCGTTACCCTTCTCTCCGTGGCCTTATCCATGTTCGGATTTTTAGCCTGTGCCCAACAATTCATTCCGATGATCGAAAATGCTTTTGCTTTGAACACCTTGGCCTATGAAATGAATCACTTCGCCCGGTTTACCATACAGGATTCCCTCGTCGTCCTAGGATTTGCCGCCGCCGAGAGTATTTTCGCCTATGTTTTCGCCCGACGATCTTTAAAATATGAATAAATGAAAAAGCCGCCCCTGTGTTCCCACGGGAGCGGCTTTCTTGTTTCTATTTCTTTGTGCCGATATAGTTCGGACTTTCTCTCGTAATGGTAATGTTGTGAGGATGGTTTTCCTGCAAGGTAGCGGGGGTGATCTTCATGTACTCCGTATTGGTCTTGAGTTCGTGAATGTTTTTCGCCCCGACGTAACCCATACCGGATTTTAAACCGCCGATAAGTTGGTAAATGACGTCGCCGACTTTACCCTTAAAGGGCACGCGACCTTCGACACCTTCGGGAACGTATTTTTTCGTTTCCGATTGGAAGTAGCGGTCGCTGGATCCGCTGCTCATGGCGCCTAAGGAGCCCATGCCGCGGTAGGTTTTAAAGCGACGTCCTTCGACGTAAATTTCTTCCCCGGGACTTTCGTCGGTCCCTGCAAACATGGAGCCCATCATGACCACGTCGGCCCCTGCTGCAATGGCCTTGGTGACGTCGCCGGAATATTTGATCCCGCCGTCGCCGATAATGGGGATGCCTTTTTCCTGACCGGCCTTCGCGCAGTTTAATATGGCGGTGACTTGAGGCACGCCGATACCGGTGACCACGCGGGTGGTACAAATGGAACCGGGACCGATACCGACCTTGACGCAGTCGGCGCCGGCTTCGATCAAGTCCATGGTGCCCCGGTAGGTGGCCACGTTCCCTGCTACTAATTGAATGTCCGGGAAGGCTTTTTTGATTTCATGAATGGTCTTTAAGACCCCTTCCGATTGACCGTGGGCGGTGTCGATGACGAACAGGTCCGTACCCGCCGCGCGAAGGGCTTCCACCCGTTCGTACACGTCGTGGGTGACGCCGATGGCGGCTCCGGCGAGGAGGCGGCCGCCTGAATCTCTAGCGGAATTCGGGTATTGGATGGATTTTTCAATGTCCTTAATCGTGATCAAGCCCATTAAGTGATGGTCGTCGTCGATTAATGGTAGCTTTTCGATTTTATATTGCTTCATGACCTTCAAGGCATCGTCCATGGAAATACCTTGTTTGCCCGTGACTAAATTGTCACTGGTCATGACGCTTTCGATTTTTTTACTTAAATCGTCTTCGAAGCGGATGTCGCGATTGGTAATAATCCCTTCCAAAACATTATTTTCATTGACGATAGGCACGCCGCTGATGCGGTAGTGACTCATCAGCTCCAATGCGTCTTTAATGACGTGTTCTTTCGATAAGGAAAAAGGATCGGTAATGACGCCGTGCTCCGAACGCTTGACGCGGTCAACTTCTTTTACCTGTACTTCTAAGGGCATGCTCTTGTGAATGATGCCGATGCCCCCTTCGCGTGCCATGGCAATGGCCATTTGCGATTCCGTGACCGTGTCCATGCCGGCACTCATTAAGGGAATGTTTAATTCGATGGCATCGGTTATTTTCGTCTTTAACTCCACTTCGTTCGGCAATACTTTCGAATACCCGGGCATGAGTAAAATGTCATCGAAAGTTAAACCGTCTCCTAAAAATTTCATCAAAACCTCCTCGCTTTCCTTTTTTATGATAGACATTTATTTTAGCAAAAGACAGGCTGTCAATCAAGAAGAGGATGAAAGACGTTTCGGCGTAATGCGAATAATCTCCAGACCCTTCGGCCCGTCGGCCTTGATCTTCCCTTCTCTGTCGACAACAAGCTTAATGTCCGTTTCTCGAATGGCATCAACTAAGCTCTTATCGCCGTAAACCTCCACGTCGATTTTTTTCGGCACATTAAATTCGCTTAAGCTAACGCCGGGAGCCGAGGACAAATTACTCGTCGACACCTCCAAGGTTCGACGAGACGATTCCTTTTTCATGTAACGCAACAAAATGGATTCGTCGGGATTGACCAAGTGAATGCCCTCGGGTACTTCCAGCTGTATAGGCATGGCGCTTGTCTTCATCAGTTCTCTCGGATCTATCGGACGAGTAAGAATCCGTTCGATACGATCGATGGCCTCGGTGTCTCCTGTAATGGTCACGCTGGGCGGCGTAAGAATGGCTCTGTCTCGATTAAAATCAGTAGCTCCTGTGTTCATATAATTGACTTCGATAGGCACGCTCTTTGCCTTGGATATGACGGCCTGTGCGCCTACCGTGTTCGGCGTAATCTCAAGCCCTGCAATCACATCTTTATTTTGGTCGAGAGCTGAAAGTTCGACGGAAGAAACCACCGATTCCTTGGCGCCTGATACCGGAATGTACCCGCTAACGGAATGCACCTTGTCTACGGATTTTTTCGGTCCCCTCACGGAAACCTCTTCCTGATTGACCGTGATCCGATCGAGAACCATTCCCTCTGCCGGCTGTCCCTTCGCCGTGACGGTGACGGGTTTTTTGACGGTTACGACCTCGTCTACGGAAATGGTGATTGCTGTGGGGTTGGATTTTTTAATTTTTAAATTGTCGTCCGATAGGCGGAAGTGGATAGGCAGCCGCTGCGAACCGGGCTGCACTTCACCCAGATCCACATAGGCGGAAATATCTTCTTCTTTTAAGCCGATAATGGCGCTGCGATTCCCTGAAACCACGATATTAGTGGTGTAGGCGTCGTTTTTCAGCAGCTCCATCCCAGCTTCGCGCATAGCGGCTTGATTTCTCAGCTCCACTTCCACATTGGAAAAATCCTTCGTAATCACAGGATCGATTTCCGTAATAATAAAGAACCACAGCAGAATGGAGAGGATGAGGGAGAAAATTTTCGTAATCGCGTCCCGATTGGAGGCAATGAAGTTCAAATATTTTTCACGCATTACACGACCCCCTCATCATTTTTGGGAAAATAAATGGCCCGCAGCATTTGCTCAAGGGTGGATAAATCCAAATGGCGGTTGATTTGCCCATACTCGGCAACGGAAATGGATCCCGTTTCCTCGCTGACTACAATGGAAAAAGCGTCGCTCTTTTCACTGATGCCAATGGCGGCGCGGTGGCGCGTGCCTAATTCCTTGGACAGGCCTTTCTCTTCCGTTAATGGCAGGAAGCAGGCGGCGGATATAATTTGATCGCCGTTAATGACCACCGCCCCGTCGTGAAGCGGCGTATTGGGAATAAAAATATTGATCAAAAGGCCCGAGGACAGCTCGCCGTAAATGCTCGTCCCCGTTTCGATAATTTCGTTTAGCCCTGTCTTTCTTTCGATGACCATCAGGGCGCCGATTTTTTGACGGGACAAAGAAGCCACGGCGCTGACGATTTCTTTAATGGTGGACTCATCCCGCGACTGGGATAAAATAAATCCCTTCCGAATAGAGCTGTTGCGACCGATAAATTCAAGGCCGCGACGTATTTCCGGCTGAAAGACGATAAACAGACCGAGAAAGCCCCATGTCAGCATACTCTTTAAAAGGTAATTGAGCATATAAATTTGTAAAATTTCACTGAGCTTCGTAAGGATTAAGACCACGACGATCCCCTTGCTTAATTGCTCGGCGCGGGTGCCCTTAATCAGCTTAAAGAGCCAATAAATGATCACCGCGACGATGGCGATGTCGATGACGTCTTGTATGCGAAGCATCGATAAGGTTTCACTTATCCATTTCATGGTGATCCCCCTTCCTGAAAATGTAGGTCGTAGCGGAAGCTACAAAAAGAAACAGACCAAAGGCTAATACGCCGTCACCGAGGCTCAAGACCTTCGCCGAAGAAATAGCCGAGGCGTAACAAAAACGGTCACACAAAAAACGCAATCGCGTCGCCTCATTGGCTAAACCGTGGGTCAAGACCCGGCCCTCTGTGATTAAGGTAAGGGCACGGGTGTCGCCGATCTTTAACAAAGCCTCTGCCTCTACAGGCATATAGCCGTTTAAAGCGACCACGGCACCGTTTAGGGCGAGTCCTAAGCCGGACAGGGTGTAACCTAAATGGCGCCCCAACAAACAGCCCACGGCCATGACAAAAAGTGCGAGGGCGTGTATGGCCGAAAAGTGCACCGCAACAAAAGGCACCGAAGGTGCCGCCTTTAATGCAATGAGAAAGATGGCGGCGCCGGTACCTGCGACGATTAAATTTTTAAAGCGGGGTTCCTGTAAAAAAACCTTGTTTTTCCACGACATGAGAAGACCCAGCCACACGCCCAATATAATCCCTTCAGTTGTCATTCTCCACCTACAAAAAATGCGCTCTCCTCAGAAAGCGCATTTGACTTGATTATTCTTCGTCTTCAGATTCTTCCGCTTCAGCAGGCTCTTCTGCTTCAACCGGTTCTTCCGTTTCTACCGGTTCAGCTGCTTCAGCAGGCTCTTCAGCTTCGGCAGTTTCGAGTTGACCGAAGTTGATCAAATCGCCGATTGCCATGGAGAAGTTTTCTTCTTCGGGCTTAGCTTCTGCTTGCGGTTGTTCTCTGCGACGGGGTTTTTGCTCTTTCTTTCTTTCGCGAGGAGCTTGCTCATCTTCGCCGCCCGGTTGAAGGGCTTTCATGGAAAGAGAAATCTTCTTGTCGTCGAAGTTAATATCCGTGACACGAACATCGATTTCTTGACCGATTTCTAAAACATCGGACGGTTTTTCGACGTGTTGTCTGGAAATTTGAGATACGTGCAACAGACCGTCTACGCCGGATTCCAAGCGAACGAATGCGCCGAAGTCCAGGATGTTGACGACGGTACCTTTTACGTCATCGCCGACTTCTACGGTGTTAACGAAGGTATCCCAGGGTTTTTCAGTGGTTTGTTTTAAACCGAGGGCGATACGGTTCTTTTCTTCGTCGATCTTAAGAACCAATACCTTGACGTGTTCGCCGGGGCTTACGACATCGCTGGGATGTTTGACGCGGTTCCAGGAAAGCTCGGAGATATGAATCAATCCGTCTACACCGCCGACATCGACAAAGGCGCCGAAGTTTGTCAGACGTTGTACCGTACCTTCGACGAATTCGCCTTCATGAAGGGTGCTGTAAACTTCTTTACGCTTTTCTTCGATTTCGTTTGCTTCCAGGTTTTTACGGGAAAGGACGAATTTTCTTCTGCCCTTATCGAAGTCGATGATTTCGCATTCCAAATCTTGGTCGACGTATTTGCTTAAATCTCTTTGGAAACGAACGGAAACGTGAGATGCGGGAATAAATCCGTTTAATCCGTCGACATCACAGGTCAAGCCGCCTTTAACGACATTGGTGACGTGGGCAACAACCGTTTCGCCGTTTTCAAATTTTTCTTCCATTTCATCCCAAACCTTCATGTTTTCCACGCGTTTGTAGGATAAAACGACATTACCGTCTCCATCGTCCATTTTCATTACGTAAACCTGAATTTTGTCTCCTTGATTGAAGACTTCACTCGGTTTTACATTGGGATCGTTGGACAATTCATCTCTGGAGATAATACCGTCTGCACGGTAGCCGATATTGACCATAACCTCATCATCGGTTACGTACAATACTTCGCCATCGACAATTTCACCGCGACGTACGCGAGTAAAAGAGTTTTCAATGGCCTCCATCATTTCATTGTTCATTTCGTCCCTGTTCATATTATCCATTCTACTAACAGCCTCCTTGATTACCGAACTCGGAGTGGATGCCCCGGCGGTAATACCAATTTTATTGAATTTTTTAAATGGACGTAGATCAAGTTGATTTATGGTTTGAATATGATAAACATAATCGCAATGTTCTGACGCAATCTTTACGAGTTTCTTCGTATTTGCACTATTCTTACCACCTATAACGAGCATACAATCCACATGAGTAGCCAACATGCGACAGGCATCCTGACGGTCGTTTGTGGCTTTACATATGGTATTATACCTTAAAATCTCTCCGGATGAAACACTTTTTAGCCTTTCTTCCGCTTTATCTACGATTTTCTTGGGATTTGTCGTCTGAGATACGAGGGCAATTTGTTTTTTATCTAAAATCGGCAGCTCATCGACCTCTTCTTCCGAAGAAATAATATAGACCTCGTCGCCGTATGAGGCGATGCCTTTAACCTCAGGGTGCTCTTTATCGCCGACGACAACGACGGGAATACCCTTGGTGTTATTTTCTTCGACAATGGTATAAATCCGCGACACAAAGGGGCAGGTGGTGTCGACGACGCGGTTACCCTTTTCTTTCAGCGCCGCCTTCACCGCCTTCGTCGTGCCGTGGCTTCTCGTAATCACCGTGGCACCTGTCGGCAGATGATCTTCGTCGATGAGCTCCACGCCTTTAATGCGGAGCTCTTCGTTAACTTGAGCGTTGTGTACCAGCTCGCCTAAAATCTTGACGTCGTCGTAGGTGTCCGCCGCTTCAAAGGCGCTTTCCACGGCCCGCTTCACGCCGCCGCAAAAACCGTAACACTCACTCAAAATGATTTCCAAGGTAGTTTCTCCCTTCGTAAATGGTTTCCATTAATGCGCGCATGCGCTTCTCGTAAGCCTCTTCCGTCAGCTTTTCCTTTTCAAAGGGAATGGGCTCTCTGAAAATGTAGCGCCGCTTGCGAAAGAGCTTGTACTCCCCTTCGATGTATAAAGGCAAAATCTCCGTACCCGTGCGAGTGGCCAAGAGTATGGTGCCGGACTTCGCCTTATCGTAGTCCACGGATTTTACCCGCGTCCCTTCCGGAAAAATGCCGATGACCTCATTGTTTTTCAAGGCGCGCATGGCGGTAATGGTGCTCTTGGCATCGCCGTGATCTCGATCCACGGAGATGGCGTCGACGCCGCGGAGAATGTGTCTCACTACCGGCGTCTCGAAAAGCTCCCGCTTGGCCATCCAACGTATCTGCCGCGGAAATAAAATCGAAACGAACAGGGGATCCCAATTGCTTTTGTGATTGGCCACCAGCAAATAGGCCTTGTCTTCCAGGGACGGCATGTTGATGACCTCGTAGGGGTAGAGGATTTTTAAAAGCCATCCGGTAATAACCTTGATGAAATTATAAAACATGATCGCTCTCCACGTAGCTCGCCATGGTGTCCAGCACTTCTTCTTCGCTCATGGAAGTGGAGTCCACGAGTATGGCGTCCTCCGCCTGTTTTAAAGGCGCCACGGCGCGATTTTTATCCCGCTCGTCCCGGGCGTGTATGTCGGCTTTGATCTTCTCAAAGTCCACGGACTCGCCGAAGGATAAACGTTGTTCGTAACGTCGTCTCGCCCGCTCGTCCTCCGAGGCCGTTAAAAAGAATTTCACATCCGCCGAGGGGAGTACCACCGTGCCGATGTCTCTGCCTTCCATAACGACACCGCCTTTTTCCGCCAAGCGACGCTGCAGAGACAGGAGATAGTCCCGCACCGCCGGGTCTTTGGACAGCTGTGACGTCTTTTGAGAAATGGCTTCCGTGCGAATTTCATCGCCTAAGGCCTTGCCGTTTAAGATGACGGAGCCCTTTTTAAAATCGATGCTCTGCTGATCCGCCAGGCGCAAGAGGGCTTCCACCGATAGCTCTTTTTCTTCCCCTACGGCAACGTATGCCAGGGTACGATAAAGTGCTCCGGTGTCGATGTATTCGTAACCCAAACGATTGGCGAGAGCTTTCGCAATGGCACTTTTACCCGCACCCGAAGGGCCGTCAATGGCTATGGTCTTCATTTGCTTCCTCCTCCCCCGCACACATGCCGGCTAAGTAGCCGGTGGAAAATGCGATCTGTAAATTAAAGCCCCCGGTGGGGCCGTCAACATCCAAAACTTCGCCGCAAAAATAAATGCCTTCGGCCCTCAAACTTTCCATGGTCGACGGATCCACGTCCTTAACGTCTACGCCGCCGGTGGTAATGATCCCCGTATTTTCGTTAAATAGGCCCAGGTAATGCAGGGGAAAGCTTTTTAAGGTGTGAACCAAAGCACGACGCATCTCCGTCGTCAACTGATGGCCCGGCAGATCCTTGGGCACCTGCGCCACCTCCAGCACCGGCTCGATGAGTGATTTCGGCAAAAGCTGCTTCATCATGGTGTGAATGGCGCGATTGGGATTTTCCCCTATCTCCCGCAAAAGCCGTTTGTCCAACACCTCGTCGTCCAGGGCCGGCTTTAAATCCAGAGATAAAGCCACGTCTTTGCAGCGATTGATCTTCAAGGAAAGACTCAAGACGATGGGCCCGCTGATGCCGAAATGGGTAAAGAGCATTTCGCCAAAATCCGTAAAGGTTCCCGCTTCCGTTTTCGCCGTGAGCTTCACATTTTTTAAGGACAAGCCCGACAGGGCCTCTAGGTAATATTCTTTCAGACGCAGCCCAACGAGGCCCGCCACGGGCTTGATCACGCCCATGCCGAAATCTTTCGCCCATTGGTAGCCGTCGCCGGTGGAACCGGTGAGGCGATAGGTCATGCCCCCCGTCGCGACAATGATTTTATCGCCGTGGATCGTGCCCTTATCGGTCACCAAATCGTAGCCATTCTCCGCGGTCCGAATGGCTTTTACCGTTGTGTTCAGACGAATGTCCACCTTGTTTTTTCTCAGCTCTTTTTCCAAGGTCTTGATGATGTCCGAGGACTTGTCGCTCTTTGGAAAGACCCTATCCCCGCGTTCCACCTTCAGTGGCGTGCCTCGGCTTTCGAAAAAATCCTTCAGCATGGCAATGGTGAAGCTGTAATAGGACGAGTACATAAAGCTTGCGTTTCGATTTAAGCACTCAAAGAAAAAGGGATCGTCGCAGTCGTTACAGAGATTGCAACGTCCCTTTCCCGTAATAAACAGCTTTTTGCCCAGCTTTTCATTTTTTTCGATTAAGGTGACCTCCGCCGTCTCCGACGCCTTTGCGGCGGCCATCATGCCGGCGGGTCCGCCTCCTATGACGAGTATCATTTAACACCTCACGATGCCTACCCAATAGGGCGGGCAATGTTTCTGATTGGGAAAGGTGATCTTATTCACCTTGAAATTTTTTTGATCGAGCTTTGCGAGCATCTCTTCGATGCCTTCGCTTTCGAGTTTCCCCGTCTCGTGGCCGGGATAAATCGAAAGGCTGATCAGGGCGCCGGGCTTCATGGCGGAAAGGATGGTTTCCAAGGTCCGCTCCGTGGAGGACCACAGGGTGGTAATGTCCTTGTCGCCGCCGGGCAAATAGCCCAGATTCATGACGAAGGCATCCACGGAAGCGATATCGACGTAATTCGCCAAAGCTTCGTGGCTGTCACAAATCAGGCGAACATTTTTTATGTCCTGCTCCCTTAAAAGGGCCCGGGTCTGTTCGATGGCGGCGGGCTGAATATCCATGGCCACCACTTCCTTTGCACGCTTCGCCGCAAACAAGGTGTCTTTCCCCTTCCCCGCCGTGAGATCCACGACCAGGTGATCTTGTTTTAAAAAGCGGTCAAGCATGACATGGGACCAAGCCACGGCGGATGTCGGCATTACTTCCATGACTTCAGCATCCGAATTTCTTTTTCACGCAAGGGGCGATACTCCCCTTTGCCCAACTGGCCCAGCTTTAAGGGTCCCATTTGAATCCGCTCCAGCTCCACGACCTCTGCGTCCACGGCTTCAAACATGCGACGAATCTGGCGGTTTCGTCCTTCGTGGATGGTACATTCCAAACGGGTCTTTGCGTTTCTGTGCTCGAGAATTTTAAAGGTCGCCGGCGACGTCATGCCGTCTTTTAATTGAACACCTGAGGAAAGCTTCTTCGCCGTCTCCTCGTCGATGACGCCCTTCACCGTGACCCGATAGGTCTTTTCCAGCTCATACTTCGGATGAAGCAAGCGCTGGGTCAGCTCCCCGTCGTCGGTTAAAAGCAAAAGTCCCGAGGAATCCATATCCAATCGCCCCACGGGATAAAGGCGACGGCCCTTCGCCACGGGCACGATGTCCAAGACCGTCTTGCGGCCCTTGTTGTCGTCGGCAGTGGAAACCACGCCCCGCGGCTTATTTAATAAAATGTAATGATTGCTCTTCGGTATGTGTAGAAGCTTGCCGTCGACGGTGACCTTATCATTCTCCTCCACCTGAACGCCCTGCTCGGTGACGGTTTCTCCGTTGACCTTCACGCGGCCGGCTTCGATGATCTCTTCGCATTTTCTGCGACTGGCGACGCCGGCATGGGCCATAAATTTTTGAAGCCTCATGATTCCTCCGTCTCCTCTACCTCTTCCGCTTTCGGCAAATCCTCTAAATGGGACAGGCCGAATTTTCGTAAAAATGTCTCCGTGGTGCCGTAAACCTTCGGTCTGCCGGGAATTTCCATGCGACCGAGGACGGCGATTAAATTAATGCGCTCCAAGCTTTTCAACACCTGATCGCAGCGCACGCCCCTTATATCTTCTATTTCGGACTTTAGTACCGGCTGCTTGTAGGCGACGATGGACAGGGTCTCCAAGGCCGCATTGGACAAGCTTTTCGTCCGAGTCTTTTTCGCAAATTCACTGATGGCATCAAAAAGCTCCGGCTTGGTGGAAAGCTGGTAGCTGTCTTCCACGCGGACCAGGCGCAAGCCTCTGTCCTCGGCGGAAAGATCCTCTTGTAATTCAGTTAAAACCGGGCGCAGCTCCTTCGCCGTCACATTTAAGGCCTCCTGTATTTCTTTTTCGGAAATAGGGTCGCCCCAGGCGAATAGCAGCGCCTCCAATTTAGCTTTCAGATCCATGAACCATTCCTTTTTTTATCAGCACAATATCTTTACCCTCTTGCTTGCAGGTGATTTTTTCCAGCTTCATCAGCTCTAATAAAGTGAGAAAGACCGTAACGATTTCGATTCGGCTTTCGGCATTTTCCATCATGCGAAAAAACCGCGGCCGCTCCCACTTGCGAAAGGCGGCTTCGATTTTTTCCGTCGCCTGTCTGAAACTGAATTCCGCCGCGGGAATTTTTTCCAAGGAGCGTTGGGCCGCTTCGTGAATTTCGAAGCGGAGCATGACTTCTTTAAAGGCCTTCGCCAAGCGGGACGCATCGCCCTCGGCCATGAGTTCTTCCTCTGAAAAATCAGAGAAGTCCTCTTGCTTCTTGTAAATGGCGCCGTCTTCATAGGCGGCCATTTCGTCAAGCAACAGGCTCGCCGCCTTAATACGCTTGTATTCCACAATGCGCTCCACGAGATCCTTCCGCGGGTCCTCTTCCTCATCCTCTTCTTCCATCACCGGCTTCGGCAAAAGCATGCGGCTTTTAATAGCGAGGAGATAGCTGGCCATGGCGAGAAAATCCACCATGGAATCCAAAATCGGTCCCGTCATGCCGTCCATATAGGACAGAAAGTCGTCGACGAGGACGTGGATTTGGATATCGTAAATATCCATCTCCCGCTTTTTTATAAGCTCGAGCAAAACCTCCATGGGCCCGGAGAAGGAGCCGTAAACCAATTCGTAGCTCATGAGAGAAGTACAATCCCTAAATTCACAAAAAGGTCGATAAGCCCTTGTACCGCCGGTCCGATGATACGGGGAATAATTCCGGAAACCACGCCTAAAAATAAAATCCAGTAGAAGTATTTTTCGTAGCGATAGAAATTATATTCCGCCTTGGCAGGCAGGACGGACGCCAACACTTTCGATCCGTCTAAGGGCGGCAGGGGCACGAGATTGAAGACGCCGAGCATGGCATTGTACCAAAGAAAGTTCAAAAAGAAATTGCTGATGACGAAATCATGCTTCGACGTCCACACGAAGAAAAAGGCGCCGATGAGGGCGAAAATAAAATTCACCGTGACCCCTGCAAGGGACACGAGAATGGTCCCCGTTTTTCTATTCTTGTAATAAGAGGGATTGATGGGCACGGCCTTCGCCCAACCGAAGCGAAAGACGATCATAAATAAAAGCCCGATGGGATCGATATGATCCAAGGGATTGATGCTTAAGCGGCCGTCCCTCTTCGCCGTCTCGTCGCCTAAGAGATAGGAGACGTAGCCGTGGCCGATTTCGTGGCCGACGATGGCAATGATCAACGCCGGTATCGACCAGATGTAGTTACTTATGTCCATAATAAACCTCGTCTATTATTAAAGGCTCCACAAAAACAGGCTCGTCGGAAAAACGGGCAATGGATAAAAAGCGTTCCGCCAGCTCTTCGAAGGGGCGGCTCTTTCCGCCGTAAAAGGTGGCCAGCACCTCACCCTTCTCCACCCGGTCCCCGCGCTTCTTGTGCAGGTACACGCCGGCGGCCATGTCCAATTCATCGTCCATGGTCACGCGCCCCGCACCCAAGTCTCTGGATATAATGCCGATTTCGTGAGCAGGCAAATGGCTAAGATAGCCTTCCGTCTCGCTGATCACATCAAAGGATCTTTCCGCCTGCGGGAAAATAGTATGATCGTCGATGACGGCGTCGTCCCCTCCTTGATTTTTAACGAAGGCCCTGAATTTTTCAAGGGCTTTTCCGTTTGCGATTAAGGCCTTCACCTTTTCGCGAATGGCCTCCATATCTCCGCCTTCCGCCAAATGAATCAGCTTCGTAGAGAGGGTGATGCAAAGTTCGGTCAGGTCCTCAGGGCCCTGTCCCTTTAAGGTGGCGATGGCTTCCTCCACTTCCAGGGCATTGCCTACGGCACGGCCCAAGGGCTCTTCCATGGCCGTTAAAATGGCCAGGGTCTTACGTCCGAAGGCCTCGCCGATGGTTACCATGGTTTCCGCCAAGGCTCGGGCCGATTCTATATCTTTCATAAAGGCGCCGTCGCCTACCTTCACATCAAGAAGAAGGCAGTCGCCGTGAATGGCCAGCTTCTTGCTCATAATGCTCGATGCGATTAAGGGAATGGAATCCACCGTCGCCGTCGCATCGCGCAGGGCGTAGAGCTTCTTGTCCGCAGGGGTAATATTCGCCGTCTGTCCGGCGACGGCCATGCCGATGGCATTGGTAGATGAGACGATTTCATCCATGCTTAAATCCACATGCAAGCCGGGAATGGATTCCAGCTTGTCCAAGGTGCCGCCGGTGTGACCCAGGCCGTGGCCGCTCATCTTGCCGAAGGGCAATCCGTAAGCGGATAGAATGGGCCCGATGATCAATGTCGTGGTGTCACCGACGCCGCCGGTGGAATGCTTGTCCACCACGGTGCCTCGAATGGAGGAGAGATCCACGGTGTCGCCGGAGTCGATAATGGTGCGCGTCAATTGAGCGATCTCATCCTTGTCCATGCCGGAAAAGTAAATCGCCATTAAGAGCGCGCTCATTTGGTAATCCTTGACCTCGCCGGAAAGATAACCGGCGATGGTGTTTTCGATCTCTTCTTTCGACAGGCTTTCGCCGTGTTTTTTCTTTTCGATTACTTCTAATACGCTCATATTAAATCGCCTCGATGGTCTTGGTCACCAATGCCTTAAAGTCGTCGGCGACGCGGGCGGAAATCTCGATGACTTCCTCGTGTTCCAAGGGTTGATCTAAAATGCCCGCCGCCATATTGGTGATGCAGGAAATGCCGATGACCTTCACGCCGCGGTGATTGGCGACGATGACCTCCGGTACCGTGCTCATACCTACGGCATCGGCGCCTAAGATGCGGGCCATGCGCACTTCCGCCGGCGTTTCGTAGCTTGGGCCGGTCATGTACATGTAAACGCCGGATTGATGCTTGATCTTTAATTCTGCCGCCACAGATTCCACCAGAGCCGCCAACTTTCCGTCGTAGGCATAGGACATGTCCGGGAAGCGCTCGCCCTTGTCGTCGTTGGGGCCGATTAAGGGATTCTTGCCGTTGAAATTAATGTGATCAGTAATGATCATTAAGTCGCCGGGCTCGAACTCTTCGTTGACGCCGCCGGCGGCATTGGTCACGATCAATGTCTTTACTCCCAGCTCGCAGAGAATCTTCGTAGGAAAGACCACATCTTCCATGGCCACTCCTTCGTAGAAATGGATGCGGCCCTTCATGGCGACGATATTCTTCCCCGCCAGGGTGCCGAAAATCAGCTCGCCGCTGTGGCCTTGCACCGTAGATTGTTTAAACCCGGGAATGTCTTTGTAGGGAATGGCCACGGCGTTTTCGATGGATTCTGCAAAATCGCCTAAGCCGCTTCCTAAAATAATGCCGATTTCCGGACGGATCGTCGTTTGTTTATTTAAGTAATCAATGGTTTGATTCATTTTTCTCTCTCATTTCTTTTACGGCATAAAGCCCGATAATGGTTTTCGCGTCCACTATTTCGCCCAGCTTAACCATGCGCAGTGCCTCGTCCAAGTCCATATAGACGACTTCCAAGTCTTCCGTGTCGTCTAAGTGCATTTCCCCGGGCGTGGGGTTTTCGCAAAAGAAGATATGGATCTTCTCATTGGTAAAGCCCGGCGATGTGTAAGCTTCCAAAAGAAACTCGGCGGATTCCGCCACGAGCCCCGTCTCCTCGGACAGCTCGCGAATGGCGGCCTTCATGGGATTTTCATTGTGCTCGATGAGACCGGCGGGAAGCTCCAGCAAATACTTTTTCGTCGCGATTCGGTACTGTCTCACGAAGGGAATCTTTCCGTCTTCGCAAAGAGCCACCATGGTGCAGCCGCCGACGTGTTCCACCACTTCTCTTTTGCCGTACCGTTGGCCATCCAGCTCCACGGTATGGCAGCGCAAGGTCACCACCTTGCCTTCATAAATTTTTTCGCTGCGTATAATGCGCTCTTCAGAAATCATAAAACCTCCTAAATCCGGTTTTGTAGCATTTCACGTGCCGTGTCTCGGGTCTTTTCCGTGTCTTCGCCGCTGATCATGGTGGCGAGCATGGCGATCCGCTCTTCCTCGTTTAACTTTTGAACGTATGAAACGGTGCGTCCCGCCTCTTCCCGCTTTTGTATGCGGTACTGGCGATCGGCTCGGGCCACCACTTGAGGCAAGTGGCTGACGACGATAAGCTGCCGGTCCTTCGACAGGCGTTTAATCTTCTCCGCCACGACCTTGGCGGTCTTGCCGCTCATGCCCGTGTCCACTTCGTCGAGAATAAGAATTTCCCGCTCGTCCAATTCGGCAAATATACTGATAAAAGCTAAGAAGATGCGGCTGATTTCACCGCCCGATGCGATGTCCGCCATGGGCTGCAAATCTTCGCCCTTGTTGGTGGCGATGAGAAAGCAGACGCCGTCCATGCCGTCGGCGGAAAGAGACTTTTCCGAAAAGTCCACTTTAAATGCCGCACCGTGAATATCCAGCTCTTCCATTTCCCGGGCCATGCGCCCCTCCAGCCGATGTGCCGCGTCCATGCGCCGCTTACGCAAGCTGTGAGACAGTGTCGTCGCCTGTTCCTTCTTCGCTTCCAATTCCTTTTTCATGGCTTCCACGACGTGTTCGTAATCGTCGATGAAGGCGAGGCGCTCCCGACTTTCTTCCAGAAAAGCCTGAATCTTTTCGTAGCTGTCGCCGTATTTTCGCTTCATGCTGTTAATGGCATCCAGCCGCTCCGTGACTTCCTGAAGGCGCTCTGGATCGTCGTCGAAATTTTCGCCCTTGTCCCGCAAGCTCTGGGCCAAATCCTGAAAGCCGTAGCGTATGTCTTCGAAGCTTTCGAATAAATCCTTAAAGCTGTTGTCGTTTTGTGTAACCTTCTCCAAGGCTCCGCCGTAGCGATCTAATAGGGAACGAATGCCGCCTTCTTCAAAGGCCAGTTGATTCATTTCCTGCAAGAGGGCCAAGGTTTCCGTGTGACTGTTTCTCGCGCGAAATTCTTCGGCCAGGGCTTCGTCTTCCCCTTCTTCCAGAGCCAGGGTTTCGATCTCCTCGATCTGATAGCGCAGCAGATCCCCTTCCCGCGCCATGGCCTGTGGATCTTTCACCTCTTTATTCAATCGGTCCTCGATGGCTTTATAATCGGCGAATACATCTTTTAATTCGGCGAGGTCTTTGTTTTGCTCTTCCCCGCAAAAGCGGTCCAAGAGCTCCAGCTGAAAACTGGGCTTCATAAGAAAGCCGTTCTCGCCCTGTACGCCTGAGAGAGCCATGATGCTCCCGAATTCTTTTAACAGGGCATTGGTGACGATCTTGCCGTTAATTTCGGAGAGGGAAGGCCGATCCCGATAGAGGCTTCGCTCTACGATAATGACGTCTTCAAAAGGAATATTATTTTCCGCGAGAAAATCCAGTGCCTTTTTGTTTTTCGTCACAAAAACTCCTTGGATCGACGCCTTCTCCGCGTCTTTGCGAATCATATTCTTTTGCGCCCGCGCGCCGAGAATCAATCCCATGGCGTCCATAATAATGGACTTCCCCGCGCCGGTCTCCCCGGTTAAAACGGAAAAGCCGTCGTGAAACTCCATGGAAGAGTGATCGATAATGGCGAAATGATCGATTTGAAGGCGTAAAAACATTTAGCGGAACTCCTCCCCGGACGCCCGTACCACCGCTTCGATATCCACCTCTGCGGCGGCATCGGCATCCTTCGTCATAAGCATTAAAAACTCCGTATTCCCCGTCGCACCTTGTATAGGCGAGTAGGTCAACACTTCGGGATACATACCCAACCCCGATACCAGCTCATACATTTTATTTAAAACATCCATATGGACCTTAGGATCGAACACGATGCCGCCCTTTCCCACCTTGCCCTTGCCAGCTTCGAATTGGGGCTTGATCAGCGCGGCGATTTTTCCGTCGTCGGACAGATAGCTCACGGCCTTGGGCAGCACGAGCTCCAGAGAAATAAAGGACACGTCGATGGAAATAAAATCCATGGCATCGTCGAGATCCTCCCGGTCGAGATAGCGCACATTGGTGCGTTCCATGACCACCACCCGCGGATCCACCCGCAGGGAATAGGCCAGTTGATTGTAGCCCACGTCCACGGCGTAGACTTTTTTTGCCCCGTGGGACAACATGCAATCGGTAAAGCCGCCGGTGGATGAGCCGATGTCCATACAGACTTTTCCCGTGAGATCGATGCCGCAGTTTTCGATAATTTTTTCCAGCTTAAAGCCTCCGCGAGAGACGTATTTTAAGCTGTGACCTTTAACCGTTATGTCCGCATCCGTATCGATCATCTGCCCGGCCTTGGCGATGCGCTCCGTGCCCATAAAGGCTTCCCCTGCCATGATCATGGTCTTGGCTTTTTCCCGGGAAGGGGCCAGATTCTTTTTTACTAATAGGACATCAGCACGTTCTTTCAAGCAATCACCTGTCCCGTTTCAAAATTTTATCGATCAAGGCTTCCGTCTCCTCGAATCGGCCGAGTGAGGTGAGAAGCTCTAAGCACTCTTCCGTGTATCGGGCGGCTTTCGTCAAGTAATCCTCCGGATTTACCTCGGCGCCGTCTTCTTCCAGATCGAAGTAGTCGTCTTGAAATTGATAGCTCAGGCCCAAGGTCTCCCCAACGCGGTACAGGATGTCGTTGGCTTCTTTCGATTTCCCCGCCAAGGCGCCGGCCATGGCGAAGCAAGCCCCTAAAAGGGCGCCGGTTTTTCTCTTGTAAATGACCTCGTCCCCCGACGATGCGCCGACGCGAATGTCCAGCACCTGTCCGTCCACCATGCCTACGGTGCCCGCCGCCTTAAATAAATATCTCATGGCGTCGATACCGCCGGCGGGATCCAAAGACGCCCCTTCGGCGGCAAGCTCCGCCGCCTGTGAAAGTAAGCCGTCGCCGGCGAGAATAGCCAGGGCTTCGCCGTAGGCCGTGTGGCAGGAGGGCTTGCCCCGTCTGAAATCGTCGTCGTCCATGGCGGGCAAGTCGTCGTGAATCAAGCTATAGGTGTGGATGGATTCCATGGCGGCGGCAAAATAAAAGGCCGCGTCGCCTTCGTAGCCCAAATCCTTAAGGACCGTATAAAACAGCGTGGGGCGAATGCGCTTCCCTCCCGTAAACAGGGAGTAGAGCATGGCTTCTTTTAATTCCTCGGCGGCCGAGGGGATGGCTTCATAATAAGCCTTCAGCCGCTCGTCAAATTTCGTCATCGCCATCCGCTTCCTCGCTTTCCGTCAATACGCGGACCTTTTGCTCCAGCCCCTTTAAATCTTTCTCAAGCTCCCGGTAAAGGGACGTGCCCTCTTCGTAGAGCTTTACCATTTCTTCCAAAGACAAGTCGTCGTTTTCCATTTTCTCGACGATTTTTTCCAGTTGATCCGATTTTTCCTTATAGTTCATGACCGTTCCTTTCTATGGACAGGACGCGGGTTTCGATGAACCCGTCTAAAAGATCGACGGACAACACGTCGTCGACCTTCACCTCTTTCGTCGAGCGTATGTATAAATTTCCCAGGCGAACCCGCGGCTTCGCCCGCTCTTTTCCAAGTGTTTTCATGCGATTGTCCAAGGCTTTTAAATCCCCGGAAGCCGCTTTAAGGGCTAAGGTCGCCGCCCGAGCCATGCGCTTGCTCCGAAGAGCCAAATCCAACCCTTCTCTTTCGGATCGCGCCTGTAAATTAACGGCCTTCATGCGAACGCCATAGCCTTTTAGAGCTTGCAACTTTAAATTAAACGACTGCTTCAAATGAAAATCCATGCGCTCTTTCAGGGCCTTCTGTGCCAAGCGCTTATTCATAATGGCATCCAAAGACACGGTTTGATAAAGCCGATGGGCAAGGCCTTCTGCTCGCCGTCTTCCCTCGTGGAGGGCGAGGGTAAGGACGTGATTCATGGACCGAAGCTGCGCACGCGCCGCGGCCAACAGATCGTCTCTGTGGCAGACGATGAGCTCCGCGCCGTGAGTGGGTGTCGCAGCACGTACATCGGCCACGTAATCGCAAAGGGTGGTGTCCACCTCGTGGCCTACGGCGGAAACCACCGGGTGGCGCCGCCCGGCCAAGGTGCGGATCAATGTCTCGTCGTTAAAGCAAAACAAATCCTCCATGCTGCCGCCACCGCGGGTGATGAGGATGACGTCCACGTCGTCCCGCTCATCCAATCGTTTAAAGGCCCGGGCAATGGATTCGCCCGCCCCTTCCCCCTGGACGAGAGTCGGCGATACGATGACGGAGACGGCGGGATTTCGATTGGCCGCCACCTGCAGGAAGTCGTGTAGTGCCGCCCCCGCCGTACTGGTGACAACGCCCACGGTTTGCGGCTTTTCCGGCAGGGCCATTTTTTTGTCCATATCAAATAGACCTTCTTTGCTCAGAAGGTCTTTTAATTTTAAAAAAAGTTTGTAGAGGGCGCCTTCTCCCGTGAGCTCCATGGTCTTGGCCACAAATTGCAGCCGCCCCGAAGGTGCGTAAATGGCGACGGAGCCCATCATCTCCACTTCCATACCTAATTGAAAGTCGAGTTCCATGGCTTCGGCATCCTCGTGATACATGATGCAGTCCATGCGGGCCTTATCGTCTTTCACGGTAAAGTAGACGTGGCCGCTGGCAGCCTTTTTTATTTCTGCCAGCTCGCCCTTTAAAAGCACGTGATTCAATAAGTAATCCGTCTTTAAAACTTTTTTCGTATATGCAAGAAGCTCGGATACACTAATGGGATTCATGGCCGCCTTCTCGGAGAATATAGCCTAAAATGCCGTTAACAAAGCGCGCACTGTCGGAGGAGCTGTACATTTTTGCCAAATCCACGGCCTCGTTAATGGAAACCGCAGGCGCAATATCGTCGTGATAGATGATTTCGGCCACGGCCACGCGCAAAATCGACAGATCCACTGTGGCAATGCGATGAATGGAGCCGTCTTTTAGGTGATCGGCAATAATTTTGTCGATGGCCTCTTTGTTGTCGACAATGATTTCCACGCTCTTCGTAATATATTCCTTCTCACCGGCGGTGAAGGGAATATTCGATTCGTCTTTTACGCGATCGGCTAAAATCTTTTCGTTAAAGACGTGGCGATACATCGTCTCGACCTCGTCCTTTTCCCAGACGCTTTCGAAATACGACTCCGCCACATCCATGGTAAATTCGCCTCTATGTTCCATGGCAAATAAAATTTGCATGGTTGCAATTCTAGACAGTTTTCTGCTCAAAGAAATTCCTTCCCTGTTACATGGATTGTTGTTCGTGGGCGCGCACGCCGTTAATATGAACGTTGACGGCGGAAATGTCCAGGTCGGTCATATTGCCCAGGCTTTCCTTAACGGCATCTTGCACTTCCTCCGCCACTTCGACGATGTTTCGTCCGTATTCCACGACGATGGAAATGTCCACGACGCTCGTTGTTTCGTCGGCCGTCACTTTCGTCTTGGACGGGGTTCGACCGGCAAGGAAATCGCCGATTTCTCTTTTCGTGGTATAGCTGTTATATACGCCGTCGACACGCAGCGCCGCTTCCTGAGCGATTCGCGTAATGACGTCGTCGGCTATTTTTACATTGGAATTCCCCGAAGGGTCAACAAAATATTTTTCAACCATTTCTGCCTCCTATTTTCCCCATTATACCATAAACAAGGGGCCCGAAAAAACTGCCGCCGAAGAGTTTGCCTGCTCTATGGCTTTAGAATCTTCCCGAGAAAGCTCCTCCGGTGCCCCGGCGTCGGACCCAGTGCGAGAATGGCCTCCCGATGCTGTTTCGTGCCGTAGCCCTTGTGCTTTTCGATGCCGTAGCCGGGATAGACCTCGGCCCACTCGATGCAGAGGCGGTCCCTGAATTCCTTCGCCAAAATAGATGCACAGGCGATGGTATAGGACAGGTCGTCTCCGTGAATAATCGGCTCTTGAATACAGTCCAGGTCCACGGTTTCCGCATCGATTAAAAACAAAATCTTCTTGTCGGGAAATTTATTGAGTGCCTCCTGTGCCGCCTCCTTCATGGCAAGGCGCGTGGCCTGCTTAATATTTACGGCATCGATAACCTCGGGGCTCTTTCTTGCAAAGGAATAAAAAATTGCACGCTCCTTAATGCTCACTTCCAAGACGGCTCTTTTTCTAGGAGATAATTTTTTCGAATCCGTGACGCCGGCGATGGTCTCATCCAAGGGCATCATAACGCAGGCGGCCACCACGTCGCCGAAGAGACAGCCGCGGCCCACCTCGTCGATGCCGGCGATGTAATCGTAGCCCTCTTTCAGCTTTTCCGAATCAAAACGAAGATCGGTCATGAACATCTTCCAAGCTGATTCGTCCCCATTTGCCGCCGCGAAACTCGTCTAAAATCAAGTGAGAGACCTTGGTATAGTCGATTTCGCCGCCGCGAATCAAGCATCCCCGCCGCTTGCCAATGGCATCCATCACCGCCACCGGATCGTCGAAGGTGTCGGTGAGATCGTAGCGCTTCGCCATGGCATCCATAAATTTTTCCATGGCTTCTTTTACCAATTCGTAAGCCAAGGTCTCCACGTCCATAATCTCATCTTTAATGGAGCCCGTAAAAGCCAAGTGGCGGCCCCGAATAGGCGGATCCAGCTTAGGCCAGAGAACGCCCGGCGTGTCTAAGAGATCAAAGGCCTTGTGATGGCGAATCCATTGATTTGTCTTTGTAATGCCCGGTCGATTGCCGATGGCGGCGGATTTTCTGCCCGCCACCTGATTGATGAAGGTGGACTTGCCCACATTGGGAATCCCCGCCACCATGACCCGGAGCTTCCGCTTCTCCATGCCCTTTTGCGCCTCTTTTTCCCGAAGACCCGTCACGGAATCCTCCAAGGCCTCCGTCAAACGCTTCTCGTTGATCTTCGACGTGGCGGACCAGGCAATGGCCGAGGTGTCGTCTTGCCCGTTAAAGTAGTCGATCCAACGCTCCGTCTCCTTCGGATCGGCCAAATCCGATTTATTTAATAGCATGAGCACGGGAATGGATGTGAGCACCTCGTCCAAGAGCGGATTGTAACTGCTGATGGGAATGCGGGCGTCCAGCAAAACCACCGCCACATCGCACTGCGCCTTCATGCTCTTCAAAGACTCGATGGTCTTTTTCATATGCCCCGGGTACCAGTTAATGTTCATCGTCCACCTCTTTTCTTATCATGGCATCGACTAATTTAAACGCGCCGTATTCCTCCGGCGGTTCGTCGCAAATTATATCCGCCGACGCCTTCACGTCCTCCGGCGCCGACGCCATGGCGATGCCGATGCCCGCGTGGGCGATCATGGCCTCGTCGTTTCGGTCGTCGCCGACAACGATCATCTCCTCGGGCACAATGTTTTTCAGCTCTCCGTAGGTGCGAAGGCCGCGCCACTTATTGCTGCCCTTGCCGATGATTTCAAAAAGAGATAGCTTGGGATCACGGCTCTTTAATAAGTGGGCCGTGAGCCCTTCCTCTTTGATCACGGGCTCGCGAATTAAATCCTCAAAGACCTCCGGCGTGGCATAGCCTGCCACGGCGAGGACGTCTTCTTTTAAAAGCTCGTCCAAGGTCATTTTTTTATACATGTTTTCGTAAAAGACCACGTAAGACGATTCTCGCTCCGTCTGCTCGAAAAGTGTGACCAAATCATAGCCCTTGTCGTAGCTGTCCACGTGAAAAATCGGGTGAAGGCCACGGGCTTCAATGGCCTGGGTTAATGGCCGGATCACCCCTCGGTCGAAGGCGTGTTTGTTCAGGGTCTCTTCGGAATTTTTATAGCGAATTAAATTCCCGTTATTTGAAATCAGTGCGAGCTCGTCATTATAGGGGGCCATTTCGCTTTTCAAGGAGCGATAGGGCCGTCCGCTGGCGATCACCGTTTCGATACCCAAATCCTTCCACCGACGAATAAAATTCACCATGGTTTTGTCCACGGGTTGTTTTCTCGCGGCAATGGTCCCGTCGTAGTCCAATGCAATCAATCGAATCATAATCCTCCAGGAATAAAAGAGCGACTCATTGAGCCGCTCCCGTAGTTATTAAAATTTTAATTCTTTGCCTTTGTAAATAATACAGCCGATGCCCCAGAACAGAAGGCCGAGGACAATGTTGGCGATCATGCCGATCCACTGAAAATCGCCGCCGCCCATGCTTAACGGGTTCAATGCCGTGAAGGGGAAGAACGCGGCAATGGCTTGCGTCGCACTTCCCATCAAGACCAGAGCCGCCCAGATGATGACGAAAAGGATAAACAGAAGCAAGCTTCCTCCTTCCGCATGAGATGAGCGGGACGAGATGGACGAGTAGAAAAAGCCGATGCACAAAAATTCAAAGCCCAATAAGAGCAGGCAGATGAAAATTTGCAGCATGACCAAGGCTAAATTTCGAATGTCGTGTACGCCGAAGGCATAGGCCGAAACAAAAGCCACGACGAGGACAAAGAGCAATACGAGGCCGTAGTGCACCATATCGGCACTGAACTTGCCGCTGTAAATTTCCGTCCGCGTAATGGGATTGGCGTAAAGGTACTCGATGGTTCCGGCGCTTTGTTCGCGAGACAAACTTTTGGCGCCCAATTGAATGGCGAAAATCGCAAAGAGAACGCCCAAATATTGGAAAATAAAGGGAATGTAATCCGTGAACTTGTCAAAGGCGACTTCGCGACCGAAGCCTAAAACCGGCTGCATGTTTTCGGAAAAACCGTCGCGAAAACCGTTGGCCAGAGACAAGAGATTGTTGTCTTGTAAAAGCGGAAAGAAAGCCATTAACAAGCCGGTTAAAATCCCGAGAACCACAAACCATCCAAAGGCCTTGCCCCGGTTATTTTTCATTTCGAGATTAAAAACCATCACTCTTCCCCCTTTTCCGGATTAAAGTTGTATTTTTCCTCGACAAATTCGTCGGCATCCACCGGCTCGATGGGCTGCGTCTTGCGACTGTCTAAAATCAGCTCGTCGGAAACAATGACGTTCCCTTCTTCAGAGGATGCATCGTCTTTGGGCTCTTGAGGGGCATAAGCTTCGATAGGTTCTTCCGCAGCGCCAGCCCCTTCCGCTACGGGCTCGTTTAAAACAACGGTCGCATCATCATCGACGGCCGCAGCTTCGTCGGAGGCCGCCGTATCGTCGTCGACCTTTTCATTTATTTCGTCCGCATGGTAGGCTAGAATCGTATCTTCCCCGGCGGAGTCGTCGGCTTCGTCCTCAGCGGGGCCTGCCGATCGGTTGGCGTTTAAATCCTTACCGGATTTGAAAATTTCAACCTTGTCTTCCAGCTCGGCATCTTCCAAAACATAATTTTTAACCTTTTGTTGATGTAAAACCGTGGTCAGGGTCGGCAAATAGCCATCGTAGAAAAATTCCACATCGCCGGATTCATCTTTTAATAAGCTTGCCCCTACCTCTTCAAAGGCATTGACATTGATCAGCTCGTCGAAAATCCGAAGAATCTTGTCGTTGTTTTTCTTGTCCTTCAAATACTCGATGCCCGTCAAGCGGCCGCCGGCCAAATAGGCGCCGCGATCGCCGTAACGTTGCCCAATGGACATGTCGTCGGTGAGGAGCAAAACAGTTAAGCCTTCCGAGCTTTGAAGGCGCTTAATATGCGTAAACAATTTATCCAGCATGGCATGAGACAAATTCTTGGACGGATTGTCCAAAACCAGTAGCTTCGGTTTCGTGATCAATGCATTGATGATTGCCACACGTTTGCGTTCCGAATCCGTTAAATCGGAAAACTTATGCCGATTATCCAATTCGAAATATTCCATTAACGATTGAATGTCGTCCGTATTTTTTAAACCATGGAATGCCAATGTATTTTTAAAAATAGCCATGGGCTTCAAATTATCGTAAATCCAAACATCTTCAGGTACATAGCCGGTAAATTCCTTGACAGATTTGGATTCCTTTTGCCCGTCCATATCGAAAATACGAACGTTGCCCCTATTCGGCTTCAAAAAATGGAATAAGATGCGAGCTAGGGTCGTCTTGCCCGAGCCTTCCATTCCCATGATCGAAAAAATTTCTCCGTCGAACACTTCCAAATTAAAATCGTTGAAAACTAAATCCCGACGAAATTTTTTGGTTAGTCCGCTTACAACTATAGCACTCATGTGTCACCTCGCTTTTCCTTAACATTATACATGAACGGCTCATAAAATGAAATCGAATCCCATAAAATAGCGGTAAAAACTATGATATAATGAGCAGGATTAGGATTAGGGGGAAGATAATATGAAATTAGGAATTATCGGACTGCCAAACGTGGGCAAGTCCACTTTATTTAACGCCATTACCCAAGCAGGCGCCGAAGCGGCCAACTATCCCTTTGCCACCATCGAGCCCAATGTGGGCATGGTGGAAGTGAAAGACCGCCGACTCGACGTGTTGAGCGAAATGAGCCATTCGAAGCAAATTGTTTACGCCACCATCGAATTCGCCGACATCGCCGGCTTGGTAAAGGGCGCCAGCAAAGGCGAGGGCTTGGGCAATCAATTTTTGTCCCACATCCGCGAGGTCGACGCCTTGGTTCACGTGGTCCGCTGCTTCGACGACGGCAACATCATTCACGTTGAAGGCAGCGTCGATCCCGTAAGAGACATCGACACCATCAATCTGGAGCTGATCTTTTCCGACCTGGAGCTCCTCGAAAAGCGCCTGGATCGGGTGAAGAAACAAATGAAAGGCGACAAAAGCCTGCAGCCGGAAAAAGAATTGATCGAAAAAATTATCGCCGCCCTGGAAGCGGAAAAGCCGGCGCGGTCCCTGGAGTACACGGAAGAGGACTTGAAGCTCCTCTCCTCCTTCAGCCTTTTGACCATGAAGCCTGTCATCTACGCCGCCAATGTCAGCGAAGACGATGTGGTCACGGGAAATGATTACGTGGACAAGGTAAAGGCCTTTGCCGATCAAAGCGGCGACCAAACCATCATTATCTCTGCCGCCATCGAAGAAGAAATTTCTTCCCTCGACGACGAAAGCAAAGCGGAGTTTCTCGACGCCATGGGCCTTTCCGATTCCGGCTTGGATCGACTGGTCAAGGCTTCCTACACCCTTTTGGGCTTAATCAGCTTCCTCACCACCGGCGAAATGGAATCCCGTGCCTGGACCGTGAAAAAAGGTGCCAAGGCACCGGAAGCCGCCGGCAAAATTCATACCGACATCGAACGCGGTTTTATTAAAGCCGACACCATCGCCTACGATAAATTAGTGGAAGCCGGCTCCTTAGCAGCGGCCCGGGAAAAGGGCTGGATACGAAGCGAAGGCAAGGAATATGTCATGGAAGACGGCGATGTCGTCAACTTTAAATTTAACGTGTAAATCAAAAGGCTTAATCATGTCAAACCATGGTCAAGCCTTTTTGCATTAGAAAACCCCCGGTTAGACCGGGGGTTCCGTTTAGCTTTAGCGATAATTACCCGTTATTTCCAGCGTGATATGATGAGAGAGGTCTGCCAACCAATCACAATCAGAAGGAAATAATGACATCACTAAATCACACCCATAGTTTATCATACACAAAATGGAATTGTAAGTATCACGTAGTGTTTGCTCCGAAATATAGGCGAAAAGTATTTTATGGATCGAAGCGCTTAGAAATAGGCGCGATTTTACGCGAGTTATGTAGCTGGAAAGGCGTAAACATAATCGAGGCGGAAGTATGTCCGGATCACGTTCATATGTTACTAGAGATCCCACCCAAACTATCTGTATCTTCATTTATGGGCTTTCTAAAAGGGAAGAGCAGTATCATGATCTATGAACGATGGGGAGACATGAAATTTAAATATAGGGGAAGGCAGTTTTGGTGCCGAGGCTATTACGTTGATACAGCGGGAAAAAACGCTAAAAAGATTCAAGAGTATATACAGAACCAGTTGAACGAGGATCAAATAAGCGAGCAACTTACCTTCGACACGACAAACCCCTTCAAGGGGTAGCCGAGTAACGTCAGCACGGGCAGACCACCGACGCCCTTCAGACGCAGCTAGTAATACAGGCCCTTTGGGCCGAAAAAGAAAACCCCCGGCTATGCCGGAGGATGTTTATTCATGCTAAAGCGCACAAAAAAGACGAGGTGAGTATTTGTCCCACCCCATCTTTTGGCATAGCCTATTTTGCTTTTTACCAACCATTTGAACTTTCATCACCACCATAACAACAAGACCTATAGCCACAAGTTGATGATTGTTCAGCTCCCATACTTATAGGTTCTACATTAAGTTCTATTTCTTCAATCCTAGGTTCTACGTAATTAATCTTGTTTTCCATTTTATCACCTCCTTTCATTATTCTCAGCATAGCTATCTTTAGAAAATTCTTCAAATTTCCTTTTAGCTAAATCGCACCTGATTTTTCCAGGTTGGTCGATATTGCCTGTTTCTAGAATATTTTGAGCTGTACATGGATTGCATATAGGCAAATACTTGCATTCAACGCATTTATAGCCTTTCTTAGCTTTTATGAACTTTATATTCTGTATATCAGACCAGGCAGATGAAAAAGTTTGTTTTTTTAGGTTGTATTTCTCCAACCTATACCTACTACAAGGATTCAAAAACCCCCTATCATCAATTAAAAACCCCGTTGTACATATATCGCACATAAATAATGGAGGTGACTTTTGTTTACTATACTTGTTCTCTAATTTCGTAACATGATGTAATGTTCTAGTAAGATCCTTATTGTATTTAGCTAAATCTACAATTTCCTCATTCGTTATCCTGTAATTATAAACACACCTATCTCCAGTCAATGTAGGAAATAACTCTGCACTATACCTCATATCTAAACCAAAATCTTCACATAAACTAATAAAATCTTCAAATTGATGCATATTCTGCTTTAAAACAATAAATTTCAATTCAAGATTGATTCCTAATTCTTTAATTCGTTTACAATTTTTCATGAATTTATCGAAATTACCCCTTGTTTGAGTTACTTTGTCATATACCAAGGAACTTGTCCCATATACGGACGTGCTAAAGATTTGGGGTGGATATTTTTCAAACACATTGAACATGGTTTCCGGTATTATAGTCGCATTTGACAACAAAGAAATGATAAACCCTTTTCTTTTTGCGTATATATAAATTTCTGTAAAATCAAGTCTAGTAAAAATTTCACCTCCTGTAAAATAAATAAATAACACACTTGCTTCTGCTAATTGATCCAATATTTGTTTTATGTCATTAGTAGATAAATTGGGCTTTCTTTCAATGTCTTGTTGGTAACAATGTAAACAATTCATATTACAAAAGGAAGTTAACTCTATCCCACCATGTAACGGTATTCCTCGATCCCCTAGGCTTATATTCCATTCTTCCCAATCAAAGCTAGCCTTATTGAGTGTTCCTTCTTGCTTTAAACCATAGTCATCACTATTTAAAGTCTCTCCAACTCTAGCTTCATCTAATAAAATATAACCTAATTTCTTAAATTTATGTATAAATTTATTAATATCTTTTCTAATAGTTTCTTTTGAGTATGTTTCTGGAATCTGGAAATTCTCATATACAAAATCCTCTATATCCTGGAAATCAACAACTTTTTCCTCCTGTATGTATTTGAAAATATAATATGAGCTAATGTTCATTGATATAATGTTTTCTTTATATGCATAATCTTTATTATATAAGTCAATAATAAAGAACTTATCATCAATTTTTCTCAAAACTAAATCTTCTCTAGCCTTTAATCTCATATTTCCTGCCTCCTCAAGAAATATAAATTCAAATCTTTACCTGATTTTTTATTGACAATACCAATCCCTTCTAATAATAGATTTGAAAACTCTAACTCCTCTAAAATCTCATTAAAAGAATCTTCCTGAATCTTTGTTAGCCGAGTTATGCAGCTTAAAAAATTATCCCAACTGTTTCCCTCAACATAGAGTTTATAAATTGCATCTGTATTCTTGTAAAAATCAATTCCTAGTAACCTTAACCTAACAGATTCATTAGACAATGTGGGTTCTAACTCTCCCAATGTTTCATTGATTGATTGAATTTTTAAGCCATATAAAGCATCAGAAAAATATTTATTATCATATATATAATTTCCATTACTACAAAAAGAATGTTTTCTTAATTTAAAATGAAAAGTAGTTTTAATTATGCCGCCATTATTAAGTGTAATAGCTGCCGAAGACAGAGCAGATCGTTCATAATCTCTATTATTACTTATTCGAATTTTAGAAACTGCCTCAATATTCTTTATTTCTTCACTTTTTAATTCCCCAATCTTAGCTATTGATTCAATAAACATTTTTATATTTCCATTAGAGTAATTATGTGGTACTACTGTTAATTTCTCATATTTGCATGTTTTAGTGTATTCAACGTTTGGTGAAACAACCCCATAATCAAGTGATTTCAAATAATTCTTACACAAATCAGAAAGACTTTTTCTCTCTAAAAGCTCAACTACTGTTAATTGTTCATATACTTTCGATACATCAATTCCTTGGGGCGTGATATTTATTCCTAAATAAGTATTAGGTGAAACCCTTACATTTTCTAGTTTTTCAAGCATAAAATCATCCCTTCTGTCTTCATTATATATATATATATATATCGTCAATAAGAGGGATGCAAAAAAACCATGTGCACTAACTCCCAAAGGTTGGATTATTGCTTCAACTTTATGGGGTCACTCTAGTTTCTTTTCATGGTTAAGTCTTTTTTCGCCTATTTTTTTAAAATCGAATCGATCAGTTCTTTATTTTTTAACCCTTCGATCCAAGCGCCGGGAATGCTGTCGTAGCCGTAGACGATGCCTGCCAGGCCGCCGACCACGGCTGCGGTGGTATCCGTATCCTCGCCGAGATTCACTGCCGTAAGCACCGCTGCTTCATAGGAGCTCGTATTCATCAAACACCAAATAGCGGCTTCCAGGGTATGCAAGACGAAGCCGGAAGATTTAATTTCATCCATGCTTTTATTTTTTATCTCGTCGCGGTTAATCGTCTGTCCGTCAATTAGCATCCGCGCCAAATGCACGTATTCGACGCAGGCATCCGTGGAAATTTTATGAGCGTGGGTGATGGCCGACACCGCTCTGATTTCATCGTCCGTGGCATCGGTAAATGCCAGGGGCAATATGCGCATCAGCGATCCGTTTCCGTTGGAATAATAGTCGTCCAAGCCACTGCCTCGCTCCAAGGCCAGCCGCGTCGTCGTCCCCACATCAAAGGCGTCGCCGTCTGCCGTATACATTCCACGGTACAGCCAATCGCAAAAGTGCTTCGTCATATCGACAGAGTCGATACATTTCTTCTCTTTTATGGAATCCACTGTGGCAAGGGTCATGCTCGTATCGTCGGACCAGGTTCCCGGCGCCCGGTTCCACGTGCCGTAGCCCGTCATGCCCTCGCAACGAAAGGTCCCCCGCTCCCTGAATTCGAAGGGCACGCCCAACGCGTCGCCGACGGCCAGTCCATAGATGGCTGATTTTAGTTTACTCATGGTATAGATCTCCTATATTCTCACGATGATTATGTCATGCACCAATTGATTTTTGCAGCACAAAAAAACCGCCCATCGGCGGTTTTTTTAATTATTCAACGTCGTCTGCTTCTTCTTCAACATCCTCGAAGCCTTCGTCGTTGGCTTCATGATATTCGTCAAAGAAATCATAATCGTCCAGATCGAAGTCATCGTAATCGTCGAAATCATCTTCTTCGTAGACGTAGTCTTCCAATTCGGCCAGGTCTTCTTCTACGACATCGACGTAGCTTTCCAAATCTTCAAATTTTTCGTCGACGACTTCAGCCAATTCCGCTACGACATCGACGAGTTCCAATAAAATTTGGCCCTCTTTTGATGTGTCTTCAAGTCCTAATCCATCTGCTAACCCTTGGACATAGGCGATTCGTTGCAAAATGTTTTTCATAGTTGCCTCCTTGGCTACACTCTGGACATGTATTCGCCGGAACGCGTGTCAATGCGAATAATATCTCCCCGATCGACAAACAAGGGTACAAGTAAAGTGAAACCTGTCTCAACCGTTGCCGCCTTCGTCGCGCCGGAAGTGGTGTCGCCCTTGACGCCGGGTTCCGTTTCCGTGACCTCTAATTCGACAAAGTTTTCAGGTGTGACGTTAAAAGGCTTGTTTTGATAGATTTGGATGGTCGCCATGTCGTTTTCGCGCATAAAGTTCAGCGCATCTTCAACGAAATCTTTTTCGATGGGCATTTGTTCGTAGGTGTCATTGTCCATAAAGTAATAAAGCTCGCCGTCGGAATACAAATATTGCATTTGCTTCGTTTCTATAACGGCATTTTCAAACTTTTCCGAGGGGTTGAAGGTGGTTTCCTTCGCACCGCCGTTTAGAACCGAACGAATTTTTGCGCGCACAAAGGCCGCGCCTTTACCCGGTTTAACGTGTTGAAAATCCACGACTTGGTAGACGTCTCCGTCCATAACAAAAGTTACACCTTTTCTAAAATCACCAGCTGAGATCATAATTTCCTCCTTAATTGTACTGCGTGTTTATTATATCAAATTGAAAAATAACCCACAAGATGCGTAGCATCTGTTAGTAAAGCTTTTTTAAGCGAAAGCTGTTCGATTGGATGAAGTCGTCGAAAAAGCAAAAGACCTCTTCTACATTGCGAGGCTGGAAGTTGACGTGGATGGCATCGTCTTTTTCCCCGATCAACAGACCGTCGACGATCATTTGTCCCTCCACCGACGCCCCTTCTTCCCGTATGACGACGCCGCGCACGTGAATATCGCCTTTTATGCTCGCGCCTTTTTTCAGCCACAGGACGCCCTTAATGTCCATGGGCACGTCGAGGACCACGGGAGAGGCCACTTCCCAACGCAACTGAAGGGCGACGGGCGCAAGAGTCGCCCGGGACCCGTCTTCCAATACTTGGATAAAGTTATTGCCTTCCTTCTTCAGAGTCGACGGCTTGTCCGTCTTCCACCGGCTTGCCCAGTTTTTCGTTTCTTTTAAAAAGCTGTCGGCCAATGTTTTTTGCCACGTATCGTAGACGCCCCGCTCTTTCATTTCTTTCGTGCTGATGACGCCGTCCGGCTGCTCGAAAATCGGATTCACACCTTTAAACCGAAGGATGGCCTTACTGGGGATGCTCTTGTAGCTTGACTGCACTTCCAGCTGCACCCGGGTATAGCTCCCCTTTTCGACAAAGGGAGACATTTCCGCTTTTTTCACCGTGCTGGAGTTAAAGGCCGGGGCGGGTAGATCCAATTTCACCCGATGTTCCACCACATTTACAATCTGTTCTTTTTTTAGTTCTTCCTTGGCTAAGTAGACCAATGACTCGGAGTTGTAGGAGGATTGCTTTTCGTCCAATTCCGTGCGGAGCAAGAGAAAATTGTCTTCCAGTCGGGAAAAAATGACCAGCGCCAAGAGGCTTATAATAGCAAAAATAAATATCGCCAATAGGGCGATGGAACCGCGGCGCTTAGTCATATCTGCCTCGCAAGGCGACGACTCGTTCGCTTTCTTTTCCCCGTTTCATGTAAATGCGCAAGCACTCGCCCTCCCGTGTGAATTTTAAATCGTCGACGCCTTCAAGGATGACGGTGCGCGTGCCTTTGGTTAATATCACTCTTCCCTTATCGTATTTAAGATGATCGTGATCGGCGTATCGTGACAAGGTGCCGTCTTTAAGCAGATAGGATACGATTTTGTGACCGTCTTCTCCCTTTTCACGCACATAAAATTGCACGGCCCGATCTTGAATTTGATAGATCTCGTCGGCCGCCAACAGCTCGTCGATCATGGAGTTCATAGCAAATGTAACGTCGTTGTCCCTATTGATTCGCTTGCCGAATGTACTCGCGCCATAAAGACCGCTTAAAAGGATTTGGCTTAAGAGAACGACGATAATAGAACCGATGGCCATGGCCAAGAGCAGCTCAAGGAGTGTAAAGGCTCTTTTTCGGCCTGAGCGCCACAAGTATCTGCTTCCCGCTTTCGGCATCGAACACCTCCACTTTTTCCAGACGGGCGTCGTAGTCGCTAATCCGCACGTCCATTCCCTCTTTCGTGCGATCCTCATAAGCCATGTAGGATTCCATGGTATCGCTCGCCCGATCCAATTTGTTTCTCTTTCCCTCCTGGGCGCTGAGCTGCTTAGAGCTTCCACCCAAAAAAGCGCTCAGCATGACGGTGATCAGTCCGACGATGGCCACGGCCACCATCACCTCCAATAAGGTGAAGCTACTCTTTTTCATTGGCTTTCTCCATTCGAATGCGACCGTTAACGGGCGCCACGATGACATAATAGACCGTCTTTCCCACCTGAAAAGTCACGGTGCCGCTGTTGGACGGCCGCCCGGAGGGACTGAAGGTAAAGCTCGGCAATTTATTTGCCGTCGAATACTTTACAAGTTTTAACTCCTCTTCGTAGGGCACGGTTTTCGTCTTTTCTCCGTTTTCCAAGGCATAGGCCTCTGCGGAAAAAGTCATGGTCGTCTCTTTTCGTTGGGCCATGGCTCGGTGCCTCAGATCGCTCAACTCACCGGTCATGGTATGAATTTGGCGTTCAGCTTTAAATCGCCGAACGCCATTCAGACCCAAGACCCCGATGGCGATAAGCACCGCCACGATTGCGACGACGCATATCAGTTCCACGAGGGTCATGGCATTGCATTTATTTTTCATGGGAAAGGATTTGAACGTTTTTCAGGTTAATCGATTCCTGAACCGCTCCCCCGTCCATAAAGGTGTAGCGTATTTGATTGGCTCGGATGGTTCCGTCCATACCGTTTAAGGGGAAGAACAGTCGGCTGTAGCCGTCGTTTAAATCAATTTTTCTCGAAGCCAAAACTTCTTTGCTGTTGCCCGCAAGATCGGCCAAGATCAAGCTGAAGTTGCCGGCGGTTTTAGTCGTAGTCGGTATATCGATGCTGAATTCATAGCCGTTTTTCGGCAAGTAGATTCCGCCCGTGTCCAAATTAATGACGCGTTTCAGCCCTTCGGCCCCTTGATCACGTTGCGGAGTTTCGAATTTTACGGCGAGCACTTGATCTTTCTTTTCCACAGGCTTATCCGTATTTGTATTCCCTTGCGGCTCGCAGGTCACGGGCAGTCCGTCGACTGTCGATGCGGATATGACGGTATCCAAGATGGAATAGGTGCTTACGGCCGGAGCCAAGTAAACTCTTTCAGGCATCCTCGGCGGCGTTTCCGATTGAGGCTTGACCTGAGGCTTTGCCTGTGGCTGCGCTTGCGGCTTTGGTGCAGGCGTCTTTGCCGCAGGTGTCGCGGGCTTCGACGGCGTCGCAGGCGTCGTCGAAGCAGAAGGATATCTCGGCGTCCAGCTCGACGACGAGCTGCCGGAGGAATAGTAGCCGCTTCCGGATGATGTGGACGGCGTGGAGGGCGCGGTGCTTCCCGTACCCGGCGTGGCCGTTGTATCCGGCGCCGTAGGTTGTGCCGCTTCCGGAGCTTGAGTGTCAAAGGTTTTCGATGCCAGACTGTTGTCCACGATTTCGTAGGGAACCGACAAGCGTATGGATGAGGATTCCACGTCGGAAGGATCTCGATTGTAGCTGATGGAATCGATGTTCAGCTTGTAGGACACGCCTTGAAGGGTTTCAAGGTATTGGCTCAGGGTATCGGTAGAGCCGTAGTGATCAACCACTAAGTTCATGAGACCCGAATTTTCGCCGTCCGGTACCACTTCTTCACTGGTAATTTCCACATTGGGATCCGATGCAATATCGTTGGCAATGGCTTGTTCCACTTCCGTCTCTTTCAACGTGGTTTTTTCGTCGGCATAAGCACCGCCCGGGCCTTCCTGAGCGTGTGCCACGGAAGGTGTGGCCTTTAATGCCGCCTTCAGCGCTTCCTGTTGTGCCAAGGGCGCGTGAATAAAGGCGCCGTAGCCCGTGCCCGATGCCGCGAGAATTAATACGGCAGCTAAGGCCGCCTGTTCTTTTTTCGAAAAATTACCTTGTTTTATTCGACTGAGTGTATCCTTTAAAAATGGTTTCATTTCGCTGTTACGTTCGGGAATGTCCCCCTTGCGAGAAGTTAAAAAATCTAATTTCACACCATCACCTCTTCCGATTATTGTATCAAAGGGCATCTGCCCTGTCGATGGAATTTCCGTGAAATTAGAACAAAAAAGAGCCTGCGGTGCAAGCTCTTCTTTTAAAAAATATTTTCCTCCATGCCGTACTCGTACACGGCATGGGCAATCAGCCCGTGACCTTCAGGCGTCAAGTGGATGCCGTCGATATAAAGGGTCGGGTCTTTTGGGATCACGGGATCCAAATGCAGACCCTCCGCTTTTTCGTTAAGCTCCTTTAGCTTTTCCTGAAGAGAGTGGATCATATTGAGCCCGACAAAGAGCTCCTCCTCCACGATGACCGGCGTCGGCGGCAAAATAATCAGACAGCGTGCGCCGGCTTTTTTTGCGTAGGCCTTTAGGCTCTCGTAAGACGCCATGACCTGCGCCACGGTGCCTTCGCCTATAAAGTCGTTGGCGCCGCCTAAGACCAGAAGCACGTCCCCCGACTCGAGAGTCGGCGGGTACTCGGAAAGCTCCGTAATCCATGCGCCGTTCATGCCTAAATTGGCAATGGGACGGTTCAGAAGCTTTTCCAGTCGACTGACCCAGCACTGATCGTAGTCCACGCCATAGCCTGCCACATAGGAATCGCCGAGGGCAAAGATTTTAGTCAATTTTTTTGCTTTCGATTTCGGCCTTCAATTCACCTAAGAAGTCCTTGAGGTCCACGTCGCTGCGTTCTTCGCCGTTGCGGTTACGAACGGAGATCTTTCCGCTTTCCACTTCTTTTTCGCCGACGATAACCATGTAGTTGACCCGTTCCATTTGTGCATCGCGGATCTTCTTGCCGATCTTTTCGTTGCGTTCGTCGTATTCGGCGCGAATGCCGGCATCGGATAATTCTTTGGTTACCTTTAAAGCGTAGTCTTCGAACTTTTCGCTGATGGGAAGCACTTTAACTTGTACCGGTGCGAGCCACAAGGGGAATTTACCGGCGAAGTGTTCGACTAAGATACCGAAGAACCGTTCCATGGAGCCCATGAGGGCGCGGTGGCTCATAACCGGTTGTTTCTTTTCGCCGTTCTCGTCGATATAGGTCAGCTCGAAGCTTTGGGGCATTTGGAAATCCAATTGAATGGTGCCGCATTGCCAGGTACGACCGATGGCATCGCGAAGGTGGAAGTCGATTTTCGGTCCGTAGAACGCGCCGTCGCCTTCGTTGATTTCGTAGTCCATGCCCTTGCTGTCCAAGGCCTTTTTCAGTGCGTCGATGGCCATATCCCATTGCTCGTCAGTGCCCATGCTGTCTTCCGGACGGGTGGACAGTTCCACCGAATAGTCGAAGCCGAAGGTGTTGTATAATTCGTCGGCCAAGTCGATGAGCTTAATTACTTCTTCTTGAATTTGGCTGGGAAGCATGAACACATGGGCATCGTCTTGAGTGAAGGTACGAACTCTGAACAGGCCGTGGAGAGCACCGGAAAGCTCGTGCCGGTGCACTTGACCGAATTCCATGAGCTTAATGGGGAAGTCTCTGTAAGAGTGCATGGATTGTTCGTAAACCAAAATGGATCCCGGACAGTTCATGGGCTTAATGGCGTAGTCTTCGCCATCGATTTTGGTGAAGTACATATTGTCGCGGTAGTGATCCCAGTGACCGGAACGGTGCCACAGGTCTTCGTTTAAGATCATCGGCGTTTTGATTTCGCCGTAGCCTCGCTCGATTTGCAGCTTGCGCCAGAAGGTTTCAAGCTCGTTGCGTACGAGCATGCCCTTCGGGTGGAAGAAGGGGAAGCCCGGGCCTTCGTCGCGGAAGCTGAACAGATCCAGCTCGCGACCGATCTTTCTGTGGTCGCGGCGTTTCGCTTCTTCCAGGCGTTCCAGATATTCGTCTAATTCTTTTTTCTTCGGGAAGGAAATGCCGTAAATCCGTTGCAGCATTTTATTCTTTTCGTCGCCGCGCCAGTAAGCGCCGGCAATGGAGGTCAGCTTCACGGCCTTAATGTCCTTCACATTTTCCAAATGGGGTCCGCGACACAGATCCACATAGTCGCCTAATGTGTAGATGGAAATTTCTTCATCGGCGGGCAGATCTTCGATGAGCTCGATTTTGTAGGGCTCGTCTTTAAAAAGCTCTTCCGCTTCAGCTTTTGAAAGGACTTTTCTTTCGAAAACCGGGCCTTCTTTCACGATGGCCTTCATTTCGTGTTCGATTTTTTCCAGATCGTCGGTGTTTAATTGCTCTTCCAAATCGATGTCGTAATAAAAACCGTTTTCGATGGACGGACCGATGGCAAATTTCGTATTGGGCCACAGGCGCTTGATGGCATAGGCCATTAAGTGAGCCGTGGAGTGCCAGAAAATTTGCTTCCCTTCGTCGTCGTCGAATTTAACGACCTTCAAGGTGCCGTCTTCGTCGACAAAATCGTGTTTTCCTAAAATAACGCCGTTGTAAACACAGCCGACGCTGGCCCGTTCCAAGCCTTCCGAAATATCGGCGATTAATTCTTTTACAGACTTCTTCGATTCGTATTCTTTTACACTTCCGTCAGGGTACGTAACTTTGAACATCATTCACCTCATTAAAAAAACCGACCGTCCCCAAAAGGACGATCGGTACCGTGGTTCCACCTTCATTGCTTCTCAAAACATGTAACACCTGTTAAGCGCTGCCGATTAAGGCAGACGTCGGGGTTGGTTTTCCACAAAGTAAGAGCTTTCACCGTCCTCTTTCGCTAAGGGTTTGTGTACTCGTCCCTTCATTCATGCTAAGAAGTATAGCAGATTCCTGTTTCTTTTGCAAGACGATTTGCCTGTTAGGCATTTTTCTTTAAAACATCGATCATTTCATCCACGGTCATGGCTTTCTCTTCCCCGGTTTTCATATCGCGAAGCTTCGGCATGTGACTCTCCACCTCCGATTGACCGAGGACGATGGCATAGGCCACATTTAAGTGGTCGGCGTATTTAAATTTCTTGCCGATTTTCCCCGACTCGCCGTAGAAAATACAGCGGACGCCTGCATCTCTCAAGGTCTTTAAGAGGCGTAGCCCTTCTTCTTTCGTTTCATCGAAGGGAATGATCAAGCAATCCGACGCCTTGTCGTCGTAATTCTTTAAAAGACCCGCTTCGTTCAGCTGATAGTACAGGCGGGACAAACCGATAGAAATGCCGACGCCGGGCAGCTGTTGATTGGTGTAGTGGCCGGCGAGATTGTCGTAGCGACCGCCGCTGCAGACGGAGCCTATGGAGGGGTAGTCGTCTAAAATGGTTTCATACACCGTACCCGTGTAGTAGTCCAGACCCCGGGCAATTTTCATGTCGGGGATCATATTCTTGTCCGACACGCCGAGGGTGCGGGCGATGGCGAAGACTTCTTTCAATTCACTGACGCCGGTCTTAAATTCCTCATCCTCCACGTCCATGGCATCCAATGCGGTGAAGACCTCGTCGGTGGTGCCGGTAATGTCGATAAATGCCGCGATTTTTTCTACGGCATCGTCCGCCAGACCGATTTTAAAAAGCTCTTCCTTCACCGAATCCACGCCGATTTTATCCACCTTGTCCACGATGCGAAGCACTTCTTGGGAATCATCGATGCCAAGAGCGCGGTAGAAGCCGTTTAATATGCGGCGGTTGTTCATGTGAATGGTAAAGGCCTCGAAGCCCAAGTCTTGGAAGGTTTTGGCAATGATCGAAGGAATTTCGCCGTCGTTAAAGAGGGACAGCTTGCCGTTTCCGATGATGTCGATATCGCATTGATAGAATTCGCGGAATCGACCCTTTTGCGCCCGCTCGCCTCGATACACCTTGCCGATGTGGTAACGACGGAAGGGAAAGCTTAAACCGCTGTAGTGCTGAGCGACGTAGCGTGCCAAGGGCACGGTAAGGTCGAAACGCATGGCGATGTCCGTGGATCCCTTTTTAAAGGCGTAGACTTGTTTCTCCGTTTCGCCGCCGCCCTTTGCCAGGAGGACTTCCTGTTTTTCCAAGACCGGCGTGTCGATGGGCAAAAAGCCTTTCTCTTCGTAATTTTTGCGAATGATATCTTTCATGCGATTAAAGACCAATTGGTCTTTCGGTAACAATTCCATAAAGCCCGGCAATGTGGACGGTTGTACGATCTGTGTCATTGTCCTCCTCCTTCTATCACAAACATGGCGATGGATGCGGCCACGTTGGCATTAAGCGAATCGACGGTCTCTTTCATGGGAATGCGAAGGCGCACGTCCACCACTTTTAACAGACTTTCCCGAATGCCTCTCGCTTCATTGCCCACCAGCAAGACCATGTTTTTTCTATCTCCTTCGAGCCTCATCCCCTCGCCTCGAATATCCAGGGCGACGAAGCGGCAGCTTTCTTTCAGTTTAAAAAGGGCCTCGTCGCCGATAGTGGCGATAGGCAGGCGAAAGGCCGATGCCATGGAGGCGCGAATGCACTTGTCGTTAGTGGGGTCGACGGTCCCGGGACCGATGAGGACGCCGTCGAAATGAAAAGCCTCGGCGGATCGAATCATGCCGCCTAAATTGCCCGGATCCTGCACGCCGTCGGCATAGAGAAAGCGGCCGACCTTGGGAAGCGCCTCTTCATCCATTAAAAAGCTGCGGCACAGGGCCATCATGCCCTGATTGGTTTCCGTGGCCGCCAATTGCTTAAAGAGAGTTGCTTCAAGGGCCGTCACAGGCACGTTTGCCTTATGGAGCCGGTCGCCAAAGCATTCCAGCTTGTCTTTGTCCACGATCAGCTCTTCAACATAGCCTTCGGCCATGACCTCATCGATAACCACGACGCCCTCTACTAAGAGGCGACCCGATTCCTTTCGCTGTTTCTTATCTTTTAATTTTTTCCAGAATTTAAAGCGGCTGTTGTCCTTGGAATCAATGATCTTCATCGACACGCTCGTTCTGAATTCCCTTTAAGTCGTCGTCGCTTCCGAAGAAAATGACGATATCCTTTTTCTGCAAAATTTCTTCCGCAAAGTGACGCACCAACAAATCCGTCCCCCGTCGAATGGCGATGACATTGACGTGAAAGTCCCGACCGAGCTGCAGGTCGCGAATATTTTTTCCTACCCACTCCTCCGGAACCTCGTATTCGACGATGCCGTAATCGTCGGACAATTCGAAGTAATCGGTGATTCCGTTGTCGGTCAATTGCTTCGCCAGGCGAACCCCCATGTCAATTTCCGGATAAATAATGGAGTGTGCGCCCAGTCGCTTTAAAATATGGCCGTAGCGCTTTGTCGGCGCCTTGGCGACGATAAGGGGGATGCCCGCTTCCACACAGGCGATGGTGGCCATAATGGCCGAATCCAAGCTGCTGCCGATGGCGATGACGGCGCAGTCGAAATTGCTCAGGCCCAAATCCTCAAAGAGATCCTCGTCCATTAGATCCGCCTGAATGGCCGTGGTGACATTTTCTGACACTGCCTTCACGCGCTCGGGATTTAAATCCACTGCCAAAACGTCGTTATGCATATTAAATAGGGTCTTTGCCACCGTCGAACCTAATCGACCGAGTCCAAAGACGATAAAACTTTTAACCATGGCTCTCTCCTATCCCACGATAAATTTTCCTTCCGCATAGCGGAATTTACGTTTGTGCTCCCGATGAAACAGCCCCATGGCGAAGGTCGTCGGGCCGACGCGTCCCAAGTACATGGTAAATGACAGAATCAGCTTCGAAGGATCCGTCAGCATTTCGGTAATGCCGCGGGTAACCCCCACGGTGCCGAAGGCGGAAAATGTTTCATAGAGTACGTCTAAAAACTTTAACCTGCCGCCCTCAAACATAACTACGACGGCGGAAACGGTAAAAACCAAGGACACCCCGATGACGAACAGGGAGTAGGCCTTTCTCACCGTGTCTTTCCCTACGCGGCGGTGGAACAGATCCGTGTCATCGCTGCCTCGAAGGCTTGCCCAGGTGGCTGCCAGAACGATGGCGAAGGTGGTGGTCTTCAACCCCCCTGCCGTAGAGCCCGGCGAACCGCCGATAAACATATACAGCAAGCTTCCGAAGGCCGAAGGATCGGTTATGTCGCCCATATTCAGGGAATTAAAGCCCGCCGTTCGCAGAGTGGTGGATTGAAAAAATGCCGCTAGAATTTTTTCTGACATGGGCAAGGGCTTTAAGGTCAAGGCGTTGTTGAACTCAAAGACATAAAACATAATTGTTCCGGAAATCAACAGGGCGACGGTGGTGACGAACACCAATTTCGTGTGCGGGCTCAGGCGCTTATGCCGCCTGAAGCGCCACAGATCGGCATAGACGACGAAGCCCAGGCCGCCTAAGATAATCAGGACGGCGATGGTTAAGGTGACCAGAAAATCCCCCTGAAAGGATACGAGGGAATCGCCGAATAAATCGAAGCCCGCATTACAAAAGGCGCTGATGGCGTGGAAAAGCGAATAGGCGATTCCCGTTTTGACGCCGTAGACGGGCACCAGATGGCTCGCCAATAAAAGGGCCCCCGCGCCTTCTACCGCCAGGGTCAAAAGCGTGGCGAATTTTATGAGCCGCACCAGACCCGTCAAGCTGTCGGCATTTAATTGCTCGCGTATATACAGCCGACTGGTGAGGGAAATACGCTGACCCGTAAAAATAGAGATCCACATGATCATGGTCATGGTTCCCAAGCCGCCGATTTGTATGAGGCCGATGATGACGCATTTGCCGAATGCGGACCAGCCCGTGGCGGTGTTTCGTACGATCAAACCCGTGACGCAGGATGCCGATGTGGATGTAAATAAGGCATCCACGAAACCGGCGGAGTGATGATCCGCCGATGCCTGGGGCAACATGAGCAGCATCGTCCCCACGGCGATTAAAACCAAAAATGAAATACCCAGCACGAAGGGCGGGTTATGGGAAATTTTTTTATGAAGACGATTGGGTAGTCTCACGATTTTCTCCTGTCAATAAAAACACCCTATAGGGAGTGTCCCTATAGGGTGTAGCGCTTATTCTCCCTTAGCTACTTGAACGAGTTGTGCAAATGCTTCCGGGTCGTGAATAGCCAATTCGGAAAGAACCTTGCGGTTAATGTCCACGTTGGCTTTTTTCAATCCACTGATAAAGCGGCTGTAGCTCATGCCGTTTAAGCGAGCGGCAGCGTTGATTCTCGTAATCCAAAGCTTACGGAAATCTCTTTTTCTTTGCTTTCTGCCGGCAAAGGAGTAGCTCATGGAGCGCATAACCGCTTGGTTAGCTACACGGAATAATTTCGATTTTGCTCCGAAATAACCCTTTGCTTGTTTTAAAACTTTTTTATGACGACGCTTTGCGTTGATACCTCTTTTTACTCTAGCCATGTCTTACCTCCCCGATTACGGAATCATGGTGTCGATGCGACGTACATCGGCCTTGGAAACCAGCGATCCCTGGCGCAAGTTGCGCGTTCTCTTTGCCGTTTTCTTACCCGTTAAGTGACCCTTATAGGCTTTGAATCTTCTTAATTTGCCGGTTCCCGTTCTCGTGAAACGCTTTGCGGAACCTCTATGCGTTTTCATTTTACCCATTGTATTCCTCCTACTTGTTCTCAGACTTCGAGCGGAAAAACATGACCATGCTTCTGCCTTCCATCTTCGGTTTCTTGTCTACTTCCCCGTATTCCGAGACGAGTTCCGTAAATTCATCCAAGACTTCGCGACCGATTTCTGTGTGACCCATTTCTCTGCCGCGGAAACGAACGGAAACCTTTAAACGGTTGCCGTCTTTTAAGAAATCATTGGCTTTATTGGCCTTGGTGTTTAAATCGTGGGTCTCGATTTTCGGCGTCAGGCGCAATTCCTTTACCGTGATGGTCTTTTGTTTCTTCTTCGATTCCTTTTCCTTCTTCATCATATCGTAACGATATTTTCCGTAGTCGAGGACGCGACAGACCGGCGGCTTTGCGTTTGGCGAAATATTGACGAGATCCAATTTAAATTCGTCAGCAATAGCTCTTGCTTTTTCAATGGATACAATACCTAACTGTTCTCCTTGCGGATCGATTAAGCGCACCTCTTTTGCGCGGATTTCTCCATTGATTTGAATTTCCTTAATGACTAAACACCTCCATAGGCAACAAAAAAGCGGGTACACAAAGACCCGCCCATAAAACTGGAACATAACCTTAAAACATTGTCGTAAGGTGAGAAGCGGACTTCTTCTTCATGCTCGATTAGTATATCAAAGGCAATCGGCTCTGTCAAGCTATTTCTCCATGCCTGCCAGAATATGATTCAGCTTTGTTTGAATTAAATCCACCGCCACCTTGTTGTGGCCGCCTTCGGGAACGATAATATCGGCATAGCGCTTCGACGGCTCCACAAATTGAAGATGGGCCGGGCGCACCGTAGCCATGTATTGATCGATGACCGAATCCAAACTGCGGGCACGCTCCTTCATGTCTCGCTTGATGCGGCGCAAAATACGCACGTCGCTGTCCGTGTCCACAAAAATTTTCATGTCCAACAGATCCAAAACCCTCGGCTCGGAGAATAGGAGAATCCCTTCGATTAAAACAATTTCCTTCGGCTCCAGGTGAATCGTTGCTTTTTTGCGATTGTGCACGGAGAAATCGTACTCGGGCATGTCCACGCTCTTGCCCGCCTTCAGTTCCTTTAAGTGCTCGATGAACAGATCGTTGTCGAAGGCGAAGGGGTGGTCGTAATTGGTCTTAATTCGCTCCTCAAAGGACAAATGGCTTTGGTCCTTGTAGTAATTGTCCTGCCGAATCACGGTGCAGCGCGCATCGCCGGTGTTTATTAAAAGCTGTTCGGTGACGGTACTCTTGCCGCTTCCGGAGCCGCCGCAAATGCCGATTAGAATAGGTGTCATCCCTCTACCTTCTTTCGAATCATGTCCTTCGCCTTCACCGGACGAGGTACGGGAGCCGTAAAGATCTGCCGCGCCTTGTTGGCGACGTCGATGGACCGGCCGTCTTCGTCGATCATTTCTTCGATGGTCCAATTGAAAAAGTCTTTTCCCGGGCCGAACACCTCCACCTCGTCGCCGACGAAGAGGCGGTTTCGCTGCTCGATGGTCGCACGCTTCGACTCGGGATCGTAATCCAGCACCACACCGACGAAGTCGTAATCCTTAATGTACGTGACGGAATCGCTGATGCCTTCCGGCCCTTTGGCCTCGGAATAATAAAAGCCCGTGGTGAAATCCCGGTGGGATACTTTTTTTATTTCCTCCAGCCAACGGGGATCGTAGACGAAGTGCTCGGGATCGTCGTAGTAGGCGTCGATGGCCATGCGATAGGCTCGAATCACCGTCGCCAGATAATAGGCGCTCTTGACCCGCCCTTCGATTTTCAAGGAGCGAATGCCGGCGCCGATTAAATCGTCCATGTGCTCGATCATACACAGGTCCTTGGAGTTTAAAATAAAGCTGCCTTCCTCCGTGGAATCGATGGGAAAGTATTCCCCGGGCCGGTGCTCTTCCACCAGATGGTATTTGTAGCGACAGGGCTGGGCGCAGTCCCCTTGATTGGCATCTCTGCCCGTCATGTAGTTGCTCATGAGGCAGCGGCCGCTGTAGCTCATGCACATGGCGCCGTGGACGAAGGTTTCGATTTCGATATCGTCCACCTCTTCTCGAATGCTCCGTATTTCATCCAAGGTAAGCTCCCGTGCGAGCACCACGCGCTCGGCACCGAGATCGCGCCAGAAGCGCACCGTGTCGCTGTTGGTCAGACTACCCTGGGTGCTCATGTGAATGGGTATAGACGATGCCTTCTTCACCCGCATAAACATGCCGGGATCGGCGACGATGACCGCATCTACCCCTGCATCCTCCAGCACCCGGACGTACTCCTCCAGGCCGCCGAAGTCCTTGTCGTGGGGAATAATATTTAAGGTCACGTGGACCTTTTTCCCTCGTTCGTGGGCGTAGGCCACGCCTTCTTTTATTTTTTCTAAAGAAAAGTTTTTCGACGCCTTTCTCAGGCCAAAGGCTTCTCCGCCTAAGTACACGGCATCGGCGCCGTAGTCGATGGCGGTTTTTAATTTTTCCAAATCGCCGGCCGGTGCCAAAAGTTCTACTCTATCCATCCAATCTCCTTACTAGCAAAAGCCCGTCGCCTATGGGCAGTACCGTGGCCGATAAATTGTCCGCCCGAAGCACCTTATGCAGCATGTGCTTCAGCCGCTTCACAATCGTAATTTTTCGACGCTTAAATAATTGTTTCGACGCCAACATGCCGTGAAAGAGCACATTGTCCATGACGATGACGCCGCCGGGTGCTAATCGGCAGAGACATTCCTTGAGAAAAATTTCGTACTGCCCCTTGGCCGCGTCGATAAAAATAAAATCGTAAAAGCCCTCGTCCCTTTGGATAAAATCTCGTCCGTCGCCGACGATAAGGTGAATCCTCTCTTCCAAATGCTGGTTTTGAAAGTGGGTCCGGGCGTTAATGGCCCGGTCGGGATCCAACTCCACCGTGGTGATTTCCGCATCGTCTACGGCCCTTGCCATAAGGGATGCGGAATAGCCGACGGCCGTTCCCAGCTCCAGGATTTTCTTCGGCGCCAAAAGGGGCAGGAAAAATTGCAAAAAGTTTTCCACCTGCCGATCGACGATGGGAATGCCTTCGTCTTCGGCAAAGGCGCGCAGCTCCCCAAGATAGCCAACCTGCTCCGGGAAAAGCCGGGCCAAATAGTCTTCGATAAAAGGTTCCGTAATATGCATGAGAAAAAAGCCGGCTAAACCGGCTATTAAATATCCATAATGATCGGAAGGATCATGGGATTTCTTCTCGTCTTCTTAAAGATGAAGTTTCTTAAATCGTCGCGAATTTGTGATTTAATCGAAGACCAGTCCTTGATGTTTTGTTTTTTGCAGCTTTCAACGGCTTTCAATACCACATCGCGCACCTCGTTCATGAGATCCGTGGATTCGCGGACGTAAACAAAGCCTCTGGAAATAATATCCGGACCGGAAACCATTTGGCCGGTCTTTTTGTTCATGGCGATAATGGCAATGATCATGCCATCTTCTGAAAGATGCTTTCTGTCGCGAAGCACGATGTTACCCACATCGCCGATGCCCAAGCCGTCGATTAAAACCTGGCCCGCTTCCACATCCTTCACGCGATGGGCTTCCGTCTTGGTCATTTCCAAGCAGGCGCCGTTTTCCATCAGGAAGATGTTGTTCTTCGGCACGCCCATTTTTTGTGCCACTTCCGCATGCTTAAGCAAGTGCTTGACTTCCCCGTGGACAGGAATAAAGAATTTCGGCTTCAAAAGACTCAAAAGCATTTTGTGCTCTTCCTGATAGGCGTGACCGGAGACGTGAATTTCCGACAGGGATTCGTAAACCACTCGAACGCCTTTTTCCAAGAGATGGTTGATAACGGTGTTGACGGCGCTTTCATTTCCCGGAATCGGGTGGGCCGACAGGATAATGACGTCGTCTTTCGTCAGCTGAATGCGCTTGTGCTCTCCGGTGGAGATACGAGTCATGGCGCTCATGGGCTCCCCTTGGCTGCCTGTGGTAATCAGGACCAGTTGCTTGGGATTGTACTTGTCCATGTCCTTAATATCCACGATGGTGTTGGGACGGACCTTTAAATAGCCCAGGTTTTCCGCAATGCCCATGACGTTCAGCATGCTGCGTCCGCTTAAAACGACTTTACGATTGTATCGCTCCGCCGCCGTAATGATCTGTTGAATACGATAGACATTGGAGGCAAAGGTGGCGATAATGATGCGGTTGTTGCGCATGAGGGCGAAGAGTCGATCGAAGGTGGCGCCGACTTTCCGCTCGCTCATGGAAAAGCCCTCGCGAAGGACGTTGGTCGATTCGCTGAACAGGGCCAGGACGCCGCGATTGCCGATTTCAGCCAAGCGATTTAAGTCGATGGGATCGCCTGAGATCGGCGTGAAGTCGACCTTAAAGTCGCCGGAGTGGACCAACACGCCCAGGGGCGTGGTAATGGCCAAAGCCGCCGCATCGGGTATGGAGTGATTGACTTGCACCCATTCCACCTCAAAGAACTTGCCGATTTTTACCGGCTGCTTGTAGCTGACAGTGATCATCTTGGTCGAGCGCAAGAGGCGGTGTTCTTTTAATTTGTTTTCCAACAGAGCCAAGGTCAACTTCGTTCCGTAGACGGGCACGTTGATTTGCTTCAACACATAGGGCACGGCGCCGATATGGTCTTCGTGACCGTGGGTAATGACGATGCCTTTGATCTTATGCTTGTTCTGAATCAAATATTGGATGTCGGGAATGACGATGTCGATTCCCGACATGTCGTCTTCGGGAAAGGTCATGCCGCAATCGACGACGATGAGCTCGTCCTTGTATTCGATAACGGTCATATTCTTCCCGACTTCGCGCAGTCCCCCGAGGGGAATAATGCGAAGCTTTTGTTTACTTTTCATTCGCTTCTCCTTCTAATTTCCGGCTGCACTTTTCACATATGCCGTAGAACTTTAAATTATGATCGGTGATGTGAAAGTGCACGCTTCGTTCTATTTCATCTTCTAAATCATCTAATAAATCCATGTTGACTTCCGTAATTTCGTGGCAAACATTACAGACCAGGTGATGGTGTTTGTGCTTTTCATCCTCGATACGTCGTTCGTAACGGGTCGTGCCATCTTCAAAGGTCAGGGCCGTTAAAAAGCCGATGGAATCCAACAGGCTGACGGCGCGATACACCGTCGCAATCCCGATTTCGGGCATTTTTTTTGCAGCGTAATGAAAGACCTCTTCCGTGGTCATGTGTTCGCCCTCGCGTTCGGCAAAAACCTCCATCACCACTTGACGTTGTCTCGTAAACTTATAACCTTTGCTTTGTAAAAATTCTTTGAATGTATTGTCCATGGAGCACCACCTATATTCATCCATATCGTCCGTTTGCTACAAAAGGGCCGAAAGAAACAGCGACTAAAGCGACATTTGATCCAAATACATTTGCAGGATTAAAGTCGCGGCCAGCTTATCCACATGCTTTTTTCTGTTTTCCCTACGAACGCCACCTTCGATCAGTACGGCTTCGGCACCGGCTGTGGTCAGTCTTTCATCCACATACACAATTTCCATGTTCAACGCCTCTTTTAAGTAATCGGCGTAATTCATGGTTCGCTTTGCCTGAAAGCCCAAGGTATTATTCATGTTTTTCGGTAAACCGACGATCAGTTTTTCCACGTCGTACTTGTCGATCAGCGCCTTGAGCGCCTCGACATCTTCCACCTTCGATGCCCGCTTAATCGTCGTCACGCCTTGAGCCGTAATGCCCAAGGGATCGGAGACGCTGACACCGATGGTTTTGTTTCCAATGTCCAGTCCTAATAATCGCTTCATTTAAATCACTTTAATGCAAAATTCCGGGCATACTGTCGCACAGTAGCCGCACAAAATACAGTCATCGTTTACGACGGCACGGCCGTCTTCCACGTGAATCGCATCTTGCTTGCAGCGCGCTTGGCAGCTGCCGCAGCCGATACAGTAATCGCCGATGATCAGCTTGCGTTTCTTCTTCGATACGTCTTCCAAAGCCCGCTCGTTCTCTTTTCCTCTTAAAAAAAGATCCGTATTGTAGTCGATCTCTTCTTTCGATTGCATGCCGATTGCGGTCGAGTCGATGCAATCGACGGAAGAAATCCATTTTAGAGCGTCGCGGTTTTCTGCAATTAAATGGCCGCCACCCAGAGCTTTCATTGAATAAATCCCGATGCCCTGATTGTGTCGATGTTCAATGGCGTTTAACATTTCCTGAGGCGTGCCGTCTTGAATCCCTACTCCGCGCCGATTAATGATCGGGTGGATCACCTCGATCTCCGGAAAAAGCGCCGTCGCATTGACGCAGCCGATAAAGTGGGTGGAAATGCCGATGGCACGGATGTAACCCGCCTCTTTTAATTCGGCCAGTCGCTTTAACGCAGCCTTATGGCCCTTTAAGGTCAAGAGAGATTCCTGCTCGTGCAACATAAAAATATCAATGTAGTCCGTGTCCAACTCCTCCAGCGCCTTTTTTACGCTGGCATCGGCCGTCTTTTCGTCGTAGCAATAGGCTTTCGAGGTGATCACCCATTCACTGCGACCGACTTCTTTAATGGCTCCTTTAATAAAAGCGTAATTATCGTAAATTTCTGCCGTATCAATAAAGTTGATACCCTTTTCGTGGGCGTAAACTAATAATTCCGTCCCTTTATTTAAAGGTAAATTTGCCTGAAATCTTGAAAAGGTCAACGAGCCGTAGCAAAGAGGCGACACGTGGATCCCAGTTTTCCCTAACACAGCCATAGTTTGCTCCTAAAATAAATAGAGATGAGCGCAAAGCCCATCTCTAATCTTCCTTTAAATAGAATGTCAGCAGCTCTGACAGAAGTTCGTCACGTTCAATGGATTGAATGATACTTCGCGCGTCTAAGTGGCTTGTTATATAGGTGGGGTCTCCGGATAATATATAGCCAATAATTTGATCGATGGGATCGTATCCCTTATCCTCTAACGCATGAAATACAGTGGTAATCCCGTCACGGATTTTCTCGCTGTCGCCATTGGTTTTCTCGAATATATGCGTCTCAAACTGATTATTGTCCATATAATCTCCTCCATAGGAGCATTATATCATAAATTTCATTGACATACATTACTTTCCAATGGCATTTACAATATCTTTTACCCTATCCATGGCCTCTTGGACTTTGCTGACGTCCTTGGCACCGGCCGTGGCCATGTCGGGGCGACCGCCACCGCCGCCGCCGGCGATTTTTGCCACCTCGCGGACGATGTCTCCTGCCTTAAAGCCTTTTTCGATTAAAGACTTAGGCGATGCACAAACGAAATTGACCTTGTCGCCTGAGACAGTAGACAGGATGATCAAAGCACCTTCTTTGTCCCGCAAGCTTTCAGCCATGTTCCTGAGATCTTCCACACTGACGTCGGTAAAGTGGCCCCGGATCACGTCGATGCCGGCGATGGCTTCTTTATCTCCCACTTCTTCCGCCATTTTGCTCTTGGCCATGTCGGCGTGAAGCTTCGTCAGTTCCTTTTCCAGACCTTTTTCCTTATCCAAATGTTGAACGAGCTTATCGACGATCACGTCGTCGGTGGCCTTTAAGAGGCCTGCGATTTTTTTATTCATTCCCATGGAGCGGTTGAGCAGTTCGTAAACGGCGGGGCCGGTGACGGTTTCCATACGGCGAACGCCTGCGGAAATGCCGCTTTCCGACAGGATCTTAAACAGACCGATTTGCGCCGTGTTGTCTACGTGAGTTCCCCCGCAAAGCTCCATGGAGTAATCGCCCATGGATACGACGCGCACGTTGTCGCCGTATTTGTCTTCGAAAAGGCCCACGGCTCCCTTTTCCTTGGCCTCTTCGTAAGAGAGAACCTCCGTCTTAACGGGAAGGGATTGGAAAATCGCTTCATTTACCGCCTTTTCAACGGCGCGCAGGTCTTCATGGGATACGGCTTCGTAATGGGTGAAGTCGAAACGCATAAAGTTCGGACCGACGTAGGAGCCCGCTTGATTGACGTGATCCCCTAATTGATCCTTCAGCGCCTTGTGAAGCAAGTGGGTGACGGAGTGGTTGCGGCGAATCTTTTCTCGGCGTCGTTTGTCCACAGAAGCATCTACTGCTCCCGTCGACACAATGCCCTCTGCCACGGTGCCTATAGAGTAGGTGTGGCCGCTCTTCGTCTTTTGCGTGTCCTCCACTTGGATCGTAAAGCCGTCCCCGGTGATCGTTCCGGTATCGCCGATTTGGCCGCCGCTTTCGCCGTAAAAGGGCGTAGGGGTGATATAGAAGACGCCCTTTTCGCCGGCACCTAATTGATCCACCTCTTCGCCGCCGGCAATAATGTGCAGAAGCTTCGCACCCTTTACCTCGGTGGTATCGTAGCCGACGAATTCGATGGTTTCGTCTACATCGTTGAGCTCGTAGGAAGACATGCTGGACCAGCCGATATTGTCGGAGTCGTCCCGCGCTTCTCTCGCCCGCTCTTTTTGCGCTTCCATTTCTTTTTCAAAGCCCGCTTCGTCCAAAGCGAGTCCGGCATCGGAGAGGATTTCTTCGGTGAGATCCTCGGGGAAGCCGTAGGTGTCGTAGAGCTTAAAAGCTTCCGCACCAGCCAGCTCGTTTTCTCCGGCGGCTTTTAATTTTTCGATTTCCTCGTCCAGAAGACTCATGCCGGTTTCCAGGGTCTTTAAGAAGCGCTCTTCTTCACGAAGAATGACTCTGGCGATGACTTCCCGATTGTCGTCCAGCTCTTTGTATTGGACCTTCCAGGAATCGATGACGCTTTCGCAAAGCTTGTATAAAAACGCCCCTTCGATGCCCAAATTTCGTCCGTGCTTGGCGGCGCGGCGGGTGAGGCGCCGTTCCACATAGCCTCGTCCTTCGTTGGAGGGCACGATGGAGTCGGAAATCATAAAGGTAATGGCGCGAATGTGGTCCGTAATAACCCGCACCGATTCGTCTTTTTTCTTGTCGGTCCCGTATTCGTAATTCGCCATGCGGCAAATATCTTGCAGGATGGCGTTAATGGCGTCGATTTCAAAAATATTGTTCGCATCTTGAAGCACGGATGCAATACGCTCAAGTCCCATACCCGTATCGATGTTGGGATTGGCCAGAGGGTGGTACTCCCCTTCTTCGTCCTTGTCAAATTGGGTGAATACCAAATTCCACACTTCGATGTAGCGGTCGCAATCGCAGCCGGGCTTGCAGTCGGGATCGCCACAGCCGTGTTCTTCGCCTCGGTCGAAATAAATCTCGGAGCAGGGACCGGAGGGTCCGACAGCAAGCTCCCAGAAGTTGTCGTCCTTGCCCAGGCGCACGATCCGCTCTTTCGGCAGGCCGATCTCTTCGTTCCAAATGGTGAAGGCTTCGTCGTCATCTAAATAGACCGTGGCCCAAAGGCGATTCGGATCAATTTCCAAGACGCCGGTTAAAAATTCCCAAGCCCAATGAATGGCTTCGTGTTTAAAGTAATCGCCGAAGGAAAAGTTCCCCAGCATTTCAAAAAAGGTGGCGTGACGGTCGGTCTTGCCCACGTTTTCGATATCGCCGGTGCGAATGCACTTTTGCGACGTGCAGACCCGGTGAGCGGGAGGTTCCGCTTCGCCTGTAAAGAATTTCTTCATCGGCGCCATGCCTGCACCGATTAAAAGCAGGGACTTGTCCCCCTTCGGTACCAAAGAAAAGCTGGGCAAAGCCAAGTGTTCGTTATGTTCAAAATAATCCAAGAACGCGGAGCGTATCTCGTGTAATCCCAATGGTTTCATAATGCCTCCCGATATTTGTATAGTCTCTGATTAAAATTATAAAGTTGGCCGCATGGAAAGTCAATTTTCTACCGTCGCCACGGCCTTTGAACAAATAAAATAAGTGACGGAGTCCGTCACTTATTGCACTTGTCTTAATTCTTCTTTTTTTCGTCTGCCGTCGCGCAGCTTCATAAGGATAAAGTTTTTGATGATGACCAAAATGGAGAAAACGGGCACGGATAAAATCATACCCATAACGCCGAAAGTGCCGCCGCCGATAAAGATACACATGAGGACGATGGCCGGATGTAGCCCGGTGCGCTTGCCCAAAATTTTCGGCGCAAACAAATTGTTTTCCGCCCATTGCAGGAAGAAGAACATGACCGCCACCCACACGGCCTTGGTCCAGGAATCCATAAAGGAAAAGAAGAAGGCCGGTATAAAGGCGAGGAAAGGTCCGATGTATGGAATAATGTCGGCGATGATGGTAATCAGCCCGATGGCCACGGCGAAATTGACGCCTAAGATGAAGAGCATGAACATGGTCATGAGACCGACGATGACGGCGAGAAGCAATTTCCCTTTGACAAATTCCATCATGGCCGCGTTAATTTCAGAACCCAGGTTCAAAATATCCGATCGGAAACCGGAAGGAATGGCCTTGTAGACTTTTACTTTGATACGATTTTTATCCACCGTAAAGTAATAGGTAAGGATCAAGACCAATACAAAGCTGACCATGCGGCCGATGGCGGCATACATGCCGCTGGCCATGGAGCGGACCTTGTCCAGAAAGCTGTTCTCCAACGTATTTAAATAGGCTTCCACCTGTTTCTGTCCGCTGGACATAATCCGCGTCATGTCGAGGTTCGTCATCTTTTCAATTTTGTCCGACATCTCTAAGATGCGTACGTTCCATTCGTTCAGCCACTGGGGCAGAGCGATAAACAAATTTCTCAGCTCTTCGATGGTCTTCGGCAGGACCACGACAAACAAAAGCACCAGGGCGAGAATAAAGCCCACGTAAACGATGAGTACGCCGAATCGCCTGGGGATGCGCTTCGTCTCCAGATAATTGACCAGCGGGTTAATGATATAGGCCAAGATCACGGAGATAAAGAAGGCAGTCAATGCCGTTCGCAAAACGGGAAATCTTGCAAACACATAGCGAAGGGCGATGAGGGCCAGTATCCCTAACAGAATCATCCCGACCAATCTCAGGTCCAAATGAATACGCCTGCTCTTGTCGATGTATTGATTGCCGATGTTGATCAGGTAGTAGACGCTTAAAGCGATGAGCAAAATGAGCAAGATGCCCCGGATGACGACGAGAAAATTCGGCGTCACCACGTCGAAAAAGGAATCGAATTGATGCATAGACTACCTCATATCCGCAAGAGACATGGATTTTAATACACCGTCTACTTCTTGCTGGATGCGATCCAAAATCGACTTCGCCGAGCAAGCTTCTCCCCGATCACAGGAAATGCTCTCGTCGCCGCTACAACAGGAAAAAGCCATTTCTCCTTCCAGTGCGGCAATAACATCGGCGATGGCGATCTCTTCCGGCGGCGATGCCAAGACGTAGCCGCCTTGGGCGCCTCGGATACTTTCTACCAGCTTGCGTTTTTTTAAGCGTGAAAACAATTGTTCAAGATAGGCCACGCTCAGGCCTTCGGCCTCGGCAATGTAATTGACCGATAAAGGTCCCTTGCCGTAATTTTCCGCCAAATGATACATGGCCATGAGTCCGTAACGACCTCTCGTCGATAACTTCATGTCTTCACCTCCTTAATCCCTAGTCATTTTCTATGAATAAGATACCTCATTCACCGAAAGCTGTCAAACTACTTGACAACGACATTCAAAATCTTGCCGGGGACGTAGATTTCTTTGACGACATTCTTGCCTTCCGTTTGCTTGACGAAGCTTTCATCGCCGTGCAAAACGCCCAGGGCCTCTTCTTGGGAAGCTTCCCGAGGCAGTGTGATTTTAAAGCGCACCTTGCCGTTAAATTGAACGGGCACTTCCACCACATCTTCCACGGTCTTGTCTTCGTCGTAGCTCGGCCAGGATTGTTCGCAAAGATGGCCGCCGAAGTTACATGCCTCCCACAATTCTTCCGTAATGTGGGGAGCCACGGGATTTAAGAGGATCAGGAAGGTCTTGAATTCCGCTTCATTGATGCCTTCTTTTTGGAAAATATTGACGGCAGTCATCAGCTGAGCGATGGCCGTGTTGGCCTTTAAATGTTCGTAGTCGTAGCTGACTTTTTTAATGGTTTGGTGCATCAAGACTTCTGTCTCTTTTCTGTAGGCGCTGCCCGGTTGAACAGCTTCCGCCAAGCTCCACACCCTTTCCAGGAAACGACGGCAGCCTCTGACGCTGTTGTCGGACCAGGGTACGGATTTTTCGAAGTCGCCGATAAACATTTCGTAGGTTCTCAGAGTGTCTGCACCGTACTGATTGACAATGTCGTCGGGATTGATGACATTGCCGCGGCTCTTGCTCATTTTGCCGCCGTCTTCCCCTAAGATCATGCCGTGGCTCGTGCGTTTTTGATAGGGCTCTTCCGTATTGACGACGCCGATGTCGTAGAGGAATTTATGCCAGAAGCGAGAGTACAGCAGGTGCAAGGTGGTGTGCTCCATGCCGCCGTTGTACCAATCCACGGGCATAAAGTATTCCAAAGCCTCCTTGCTTGCCAAGGCTTCGTCGTTGTGAGGATCGGTGTAGCGCAGATAGTACCAGCTGCTGCCCGCCCATTGAGGCATGGTATCCGTTTCGCGCATGGCGGGCTTGCCGCATTTCGGACAGGTGGTGTGTACCCATTCATCCACTTCAGATAAGGGCGATTGGCCGTTATCCGTGGGCTCGTAATTTTCTACTTCGGGAAGCTCTAAGGGCAACTGATCTTCGGGCACGGGTACCCAACCGCAGTCGTCGCAGTGAATGAGGGGGATCGGTTCGCCCCAGTACCGTTGTCTGGAGAAGACCCAGTCCCGCAATTTATAATTGGTTTGGCGCTTGCCAAGTCCTTTTTCCGTAATCCACTCGATCATTTTGTGAATGGCATCTTCCACTTCCATGCCGTCGAGGAAGCCGGAATTGATCATGTGGCCGGAGTGAACGTCTACATAGGCCTCTTCTTCCACATTGCCGCCGTCGATGACGGGGACGATGGGCAGACCGAATTTCTTCGCAAATTCCCAGTCGCGTTGGTCGTGGGCCGGCACGGACATAATGGCGCCGGTGCCGTAGCTCATTAAGACGTAGTCGGAAATCCAAATGGGAATATCTTTTCCGGTAGCCAGGTTAATGCCGTAGAGGCCCTCTAAGGCGACACCGGTTTTTTCTTTGGAAAGTTCCGTGCGCTCGAAGTCCGACTTCTTTTCCACTTCGGCAATATAATCATCCACGGCATCGATGTTTTTAATCATGTCGCGGTGATCCTTCACCAAGGGATGCTCCGGTGCCACGACCATATAGGTGGCGCCGAAGAGGGTGTCCGGACGGGTGGTAAAGACGTTGAGCACCGTGTCCGTGCCCTTCACTTTAAAGAGAATTTCCGCACCGACGCTCTTGCCGATCCAGTTCCGTTGTTGAATCTTAACCGGCTCGATAAAGTCCACGTGATCCAAGCCTTCCAAGAGGCGATCGGCGTAGGCGGTGATCTTTAACATCCATTGGCTGCGACGCTTGTGCTTCACTTCCGTGCCGCAGCGCTCGCATTTGCCGCCGACGACTTCTTCGTTGGCGAGACCCACCTTACAGGAAGGGCACCAGTTGACGGGCATCTCTTCCTTATAGGCCAGGCCGTGCTTGAACATTTGCAGGAAGATCCATTGGGTCCAGCGATAGTATTTGGGGTCGGTGGTGTTGATTTCTCTCGACCAGTCGAAGCTGAAGCCCAGGCTCTTTAATTGCTTTTTAAAGTTGGCCACGTTTTTTTCCGTCACGATGCGAGGGTGAATTTTATTTTTAATGGCGTAGTTTTCCGTAGGCAGGCCGAATGCGTCCCAGCCCATGGTGAAAATAACATTTTCGCCTTCGTAGCGACGCTTTCTCGCCACGATATCCAGTGCCGTATAGGGGCGCGGGTGACCGACGTGGAGCCCTTGTCCCGAAGGATAGGGGAATTCGACTAAGGGGTAGAACTTTTTCTTTCCGGGTTCGATGACGGCCTTATAGGTCTCGTGTTCGTCCCAAAAATCTTGCCATTTCTTCTCGATGACTTTAGGATCGTAATTTTTCATCGTAAATGCCTTTCTAAAACTCTGCGTTGCCGACGGTCCGCGGGAAGGGAATCACGTCGCGGATGTTTTTCATGCCGGTAATATACATGACAGCTCGTTCAAAGCCCAAGCCGTAGCCCGAGTGCACGACGCTACCGTAGCGGCGAAGGTCCATGTACCAGCTGTAGCTTTCTTGATCGAGTCCGAATTCGTCCAGCTTGGCCAAGAGAACGTCCGGTCGTTCTTCCCTTTGGCTTCCGCCGATAATTTCGCCGATACCCGGCACCAAGAGGTCCATGGCGGCGACGGTTTTCTTATCTTCGTTTTCGCGCATATAAAAGGCTTTGATTTCCTTGGGATAGTCCACGATAAAGACGGGTTTTTTGTAAACTTCTTCCGTGATGTAGCGTTCGTGCTCCGTTTGCAGGTCGATGCCCCAGCTGACCGGGAACTTAAATTCGTGGCCGCTCTTTTCCAAAATATCGATTGCTTCCGTGTAGGTAATCCGCACGAATTCCGATTCGACGACGTTTTTCAAGCGGTCGATGAGACCTTTGTCGATAAAGGAATTAAAGAATTCCATTTCGTGAGGCGCGTGTTCGAAGACATAGTTAATAATGTACTTGAGCATGTCTTCCGCCACATTCATATTGTCTTCCAAATCGGCGAAGGCCATTTCCGGCTCGATCATCCAAAATTCCGCCGCATGGCGTTGGGTATTGGAGTTTTCAGCGCGGAAGGTGGGCCCGAAGGTGTAGATATTTCTGAAGGCCGTGGCGAATGCTTCCCCTTGTAATTGGCCGCTCACCGTTAAATTCGTGTGCTTGCCGAAGAAGTCTTGGCTGAAATCCACTTTTCCCTCGTCATTTTTCGGCGGATTGTTTAAATCCAACGTAGTGACCTGGAACATTTCTCCGGCACCTTCGGCGTCGCTGGCCGTAATAATCGGCGTGTGAACGTAGACGAAGCGGCGTTGTTGGAAAAATTCGTGAACTGCAAAGGCGATGAGGCTGCGCACGCGGAACACCGCTTGGAAGGTGTTGGTGCGGGGACGAAGGTGAGCCTTGGTCCTTAGGTATTCGAAGGTGTGACGCTTCTTTTGCAGCGGATAATCGCTTTCGGCTAAGTGCTCGGCCGTAATCTTTTTTGCGTGGACCTCGACGGGTTGCTTTGCTCCGGGGCTTTCCACCAGCTCCCCTTCCACGCGAATGGAGCTGTAAATCGGGTACTTGGCGATTTCTTTAAAGTTTTCAAGCTCTGCCTCATAGACGACTTGAATTCCGTCGAAGCCGCTGCCGTCGGACAGTTGGATAAAGCCGAAATTTTTCGAATCTCTGGAGGTTTTAATCCATCCTTCCAGGACCAAATCATGTCCTAAGTAATCCTTATAATTTTCTAATACTTCACGAATTTCCACTGGTGTCCTCCTGTTTTATCTTATCTAAATACGCGGCGAGCTTTTCTTCATAGCCTCGATCCGTCGGTCGGTAATATGTTTTTTCTTCCATGTCCAAGGGTAGGTAGCGCTGCGGCACATAGCCCCCCGAATAATCGTGAGGGTAGCGATAGCCCTCGTGAGCGTCCATGGGCTGGTGCTGATCCCTTAAATAGGGCGGTATCACGGAGCCCACGCCCTTTTTTACGTCGCTCAGTGCCTCTCCAATAGCGAGGTAGCTTCGATTGCTCTTCGGTGCCGAGGCCAAATAGGCCGCCGTCTGCGCCAGGGGGATGCGCCCCTCGGGCATGCCGATAATACGAAGGGCTTCAAAGCACGCCACGGCTAAATTCAGCGCGTGGGGATCCGCATTGGATATATCTTCCGAGGCGGAAATAATCATGCGGCGGGCGATGTACTCCGGCTCTTCGCCGGAATCCAGCATTTTTGCCAGGTAATAAATGGCCGCATCGGGATCCGACCCTCGAATGGATTTTATAAAGGCTGAAATCGTATCGTAGTGATTGTTTCCGTCCCGGTCGTAGCGCTGATTGTTCTTTAAAGACGAATCGGCCAGATCCTGTTTCGTAATATAAATGCTTCCGTCCGCTCCGGGCGGCGTGCTTAAGACCACGATCTCCAATAAATTTAAGGCGTATCTGCCGTCGCCGTGGCTCATGGCTATTAAGCTTTCAAGCGCGCCGTCTTCGAAGACGATGACATCTTTGCCGTAGCCCTTCTTCTCGTCCTTTAAGGCCCGCATCAAGAGCTTCTTCACGGCCTCATCGTCTAAGGGATAAAGCTGCACCACCTGAAGCCTGGAAAGCAGGGCGCCGTTGACGTAAAAATAGGGATTTTCCGTGGTGGCCCCCATTAGAATGATCTTCCCCTTTTCCACATAAGGGAGCAACACGTCTTGTTGCGACTTATTGAAGCGGTGGATTTCATCTAAAAATAAAATCGTCTCCAGGCCCTGTCCGCCCAAGCGGTCCTCGGCCTCCTCAAGCACCTTCCTGAGCTCTTTTACATTACTCGTCACGGCGCTTAAGGGCACGAAGGCCCGGTTGGATACATTGGCCATCATCTCGGCCAAGGTGGTCTTTCCGATGCCCGGTGGCCCGTAAAAAAGAAGAGAGGGCATAAAGCCCGAGCGTATAAGCCGGTCGATGTACTTGCCCTTGCCCACAACGTGGTCCTGACCGACGTACTCATCCAAGGTCTTGGGCCGCATGCGCTGGGCCAGGGGGGCACTTTTTTCCAAATGATTTTCCGCTTGAAATGAAAATAAATCCATAGCCTCAATCCGTTTTCTTTTTGCGTAGCTCTTCCAGCTCCGCCATAAAGCTGTCGATGTCCTGGAAGCGCCGGTAAACGGAGGCGAAGCGGACGTAGGCCACTTCATCTAAGTCCTTGAGACGCTCTAAAATCATTTCACCGATTTCCTCCGACGAAATTTGCTTCACCATTTTCGCTTCCAAGGTCATTTCGATATCGTCCACCACTTTTTCCATGGCCTCCAAGGAGACGGGACGCTTTTCACAGGATTTTATCAGCCCTTTAAGGATCTTGTTTCGGTCGAAGACCTCGATCCCGCCGCTTTTTTTCTTGACGGTCATGGGCACTACTTCTACCTGCTCGTAGGTCGTGAATCGTCTGCCGCAGGACATGCATTGCCGTCTGCGCCGTATAGAGGCGCCTTCCTCCGTTGGCCGGGAGTCGACGACTTTCGATTCTAAATGTTGACAGTAGGGACAGCGCATGATTCACCTCCTAAAAAAGAAAAGACGTATCCCAAAGGATACGTCAAAAATCTCTTATCTCATTCTGCGAAGAAAATCCGGGATATTTAACTCGTCATCCTTATTTCTTTTGGCGGATCCGGTTTTCTCTTCTTTTTTATCGTCGCCCGATCCGACAAAGCTCTTCCCTGCTTTTTTCGGTTGATTGTCTTCGTCGTCGCCGAATTCCGTGGCGATGACCGTAATCTTCACTTGATCTTTCAAGGACTCGTCGATACCGGCACCGAAGATGATGTTGGCTTCTTCGTCGACGGTGGAGCGAATTAAATCGGCCGCTTCGTTCATTTCAAACATACCTAAGTCGTTGCCTGCCGTAATATTTAAGAGAACCGACTTGGCGCCTTCGATGGATGTTTCCAATAAGGGGCTTTCCACGGCGTTTCTGGCTGCTTCCGTAGCGCGATCGTCGCCGGATGCATAGCCGATGCCCATGTGAGCGATGCCCTTGTCGTGCATAACGGTCTTCACATCGGCAAAGTCCAGGTTAATGACATTGGGAACGCTGATTAATTCGGAGATCCCTTGAATACCTTGTTTTAGTACCTCATCGGCCATTTGGAAGGCTTGAGAGAAGGTGGTCTTCTTATCGGAAATGCTGAACAGGCGATCGTTGGGAATAATAACCAGTGTGTCGACCTTGCCCTTTAATTCGTCGATGCCTTTAATCGCTTGTTTCATGCGACGAGCACCTTCAAAAGCGAAGGGACGGGTAACCACACCGACGGTCAGGGCGTTTAATTCCTTGGCGACATCGGCGATAATCGGCGCTGCACCGGTTCCGGTACCGCCGCCCATGCCGGCCGTAATGAATACCATGTCCGCACCTTGCAGTGCTTCTCTGATTTCATCCAGGCTTTCTTCGGCGGATTGTTCGCCGATTGCAGGATCGGCGCCGGCGCCTAAGCCTTTGGTAACTTTTTCGCCGATTTGAATTTTCGTTTCAGCCAGGGAATTTTTTAAGGCTTGACGATCCGTGTTGACGGCAATAAATTCGACACCCTTAACGCCTGCACTGATCATGCGGTTGACGGCGTTGTTTCCGCCGCCGCCGATACCGGCTACTTTTATTTTTGCAAATTCTTCGTGATCCATATCAAAATCCAACATATAACTCCTCCTACTCGCGCACGATGGCCCTTTAAGATCATATCAATTTATTCTATTTTATAGACAAACCGCGTACAAGTCAAGACAACTTGACTCCTCTACCTATCTTATTCAGCGGTATTGGCGGAATTTGTATCCGCCTTTTTACCCTCATCAGCATTCGATGCATTCTTCGATGCTTTTTTCTTCTTTGTCTTCTTGTCTTTTTTGTCCGCGGCGGAATCTTTTTCCTTCTCATGCATGTCTGTGCTCTCATCGCCTTCGGTCTCTTCATCCTCTAAGGACGAGGGCTTCACCGCCACGGGATGATCGCCTTGGTCTAAGTAGATTTCCCGATAATCTTCGTTTTTCGCCTTCATTTCTTTGCGGATTTCTTCCAGCTGTTTGGTCTTGTATTCCGCATCGTCGAAGCTGAGAATGTGAACCATGGTTCCGTCGGAAAAAGCGATGCGCATGCCCCGATCTAAAATGGAAACCGTGTGAATGTCCTTTTTCATCGGCGATGCAAACAGGGTCTTGATCATGTGAATCTTTTTCCCGTTCCCCGTGCTTTTAAAGGCCGCCTGCCCCAATCGAACGCCTTCGGTGACAAGACCTGTGATCTTCGGCATGTTTGGATTGTAGGAACGGGTTTTTTCCAAGGCCTTAAAATCGTCGTTGACGAGAATATAGCCCTCGCCGCTGTAAAGCTGCGCGAAGGGTTTTTCCTCGTCGATTTTTATGGTCAGGGTATGAGGAAAGTTTAAACCGATGGTCGCCTCTTTCACATAGGGCATTTGCTCCAGGCGATTTTTCAAACGACCCTTGTTCAAGCGAAAATAGCTTTTCCCTCTGGATTCCTCGGCGATTTTCACGACGGCATTTTTCGACACGGCCTTCGTCCCCGTGACGCGCACATCGGTTAAGGCCGTCATGGAGGAAAAGGCGAAGAGGCCGCTGCCGATGATGGCAAGCAAGACGACTACCAAGGCGATGCGGCGATTTCTGTATTTTCGCCTCAGCCTTTGTTTGCGAGATGTTTTTCTTCTTTGCTTCGTCGGTTTCATGATCTGACAAGTCCTATGATACCCTCGGCGATGGCGTCGGTGCCCTTGGTGTTGACCATGTGCAAGGCATTGGCGCCCATTTCCCGCCGCATTTCTTCGTTGTCTAAAAGATTTTCAATGGCTTGCAAAAGAACGTGGCCGTTTAATTCATCTTCTTCGATGACCACTGCCGCCTCGGATTTTTTATAGCTCATGGCGTTGTGATACTGGTGATTGCCCGCCGTGTAGGCCTTGGGAATCAAAATGGAAGGCAAGTGCATGGCGCTGATTTCCGCCAAGGTCATGGCCGATGAAGATGCCACTACCAGATCGGCGACGGCCAGGTACTCGGGAATTTGATGGGAGTAATCCAGCACCGTGTAGGACTCGTCGTCTACTTGGCTCATTCGTTTGATGAAGTCGTCGTAATGCTCCTTCCCCGTAATGTGGACTAAGTGGAAGCTCAGGCTCGGATGCTTTTTCATAATTTCAAGCACCGCTTCATTCGTCGATTCCTGACCGCCGCTTCCGCCGAAGGAAAGCACCAACGGCTTATCCAAATTGTAGCCCACTGCTTCTCTTCCTGCCTCTTCGTCGATTTTTTCGAAGGTCGATCGAATGGGATTGCCGGTGTAAAGCTTTTTCGTATGCTCCGGAAAGTACTTTTCCGCTTCCTTGAAGCTGTAGGCAATGAGATCCACCCTTTTTGCCAAGAGGCGATTGGTCTTGCCGGGGTAGGCATTTTGCTCTTGGATCACCGTTTTAATGCCTCTGCCCTGTGCCTTTAAGACGATGGGCGCGCAAACATAACCGCCGGTACCGACGACGACGTCAGGCCGAAAGTCCTTTAAGATCCTCCCCGCATCGTGCAGACCGTGGATCAATTCCACCATGGTAAGGACGGAATCTTTATTGATCTTCTTTCTGGGAAAGCCTTTAATGTGCACCGGAGCAAAGGGGATGTGGTAGGCTGCCGCCAATTCCTCTTCCATACTGTCTTTTTTCCCCACGTACAGAAATTCGATGGCGTCTACCTTTTTTTCCAAAGCTTCTTTTATGGCGAGGGCCGGATAAATATGACCGCCGGTGCCGCCGCCGGACAATATAACTCTCAATGTGATTCTCCTTTCCTCGATAATCTGAGCAATATGCCGCTCATGGCCATGACGAAAACGAGGGCCGTTCCCCCGAAGGATATATAGGGCAAGGTCAAACCGGTGACGGGCAGAATTCCCGCGGCCACGCCCATATTGAAAAAGGCTTGAAAGCCGATGGAGAGAAAAATCCCCGTGGCGATCAGTTTTTCATAGAGGCCCTTTTGTTTCAGCGCCGTTAAAAAGCCGCGTTGAACGAACAGAGCAAAGAGACCGATGACGATGGTGGTTCCGATAAAGCCGAACTCTTCGCCGATCACGGCAAAGATAAAGTCGTTGTAGGCCTCGGGCAGGCGGTTAAAGACTTCGTGGGAGCGGAAGTAGCCGATTCCCTTCACCGATCCCGTGCCCATGGCGTAGAGGGAGTTGGCCAGCTGCCAGTCGGTATTGCCGATGTCGTCAAAGGGATGCAAAAAGGACGTGAGCCGCTTCATGCGATAAGGCACGCGGAAGACGAAAAAGTACATCACCGCGAGGCCCATAGAAAGGATGCTGACGAGCTCGGCAAAATTCATGCCGGAGATGAAAAACATTCCCAAAAGACTGATGGCGATAACCATGGCGGATGAGAAGTCTTCCTTCATAACGATGACGACGGACAGGCCGATCACCGTGACGATGGGAAGAAAGCCTCCCTTTCGCCTATTCCCCCTGTGGAGCACCAGCAAATTCGCCGTGTAAAAAATAGAGGCGTACTTTAAAATGTCCGAAGGCATAAACTGGATGTGTGTCCCCGGGATTAAAAGCCAGCGGGTGGCACCGTTGACGTTGACGCCCAGGGATGTGTATAGGGCGGCACAAAGGACCATGCCCAAAGCCCAGGCGGGAAAGGCAAAGCGCTGAAAGGCTTTTAGTGGCACCACATAACAAACGCCGCCGGCAGCGAGTCCTACGACGAGAAAAATAAGATGCCGTTTAAAAAAATAGGTGCCGTCGCCGTATTTCGTCAGGCCGGTTGTAAACGAACTGGACGCCACCATAAAGACGCCGATAACGAGAAGTAATGCAATGGCGATGAACAGGGGCGGATCAGCATATTTTCGGATTCGTTCCATGATTTAATCAGCTCCGTCTCTCCCTTACGATTTCTTTAAATTCATCGCCGCGCACTCTGTAATTGGGGAATTGATCCCATGAGGCACAGGCCGGAGAAAGCAACACCGCTTCTCCCTCCACGGCTCGATCCATGGCCGCTTCCGTGGCCTCTTTCATGGTTTCGTATTCCGATACATTCTTTATACCGGCATCCTTTGCCTCTTCCTTGATGACGGCTTTCGTCGCGCCGAAAACATAGAGGCCGGTAATGGCGGCGGCGTGCTTTTCAAAAAGGGCTTTAAAGTCGCTGCCCTTGTCGAAGCCCCCTGCCAAAAGGTGAATGGGCTTCGTCAAACTGGCCAAGGCCACGTCGGTGGAATCGGGATTGGTTCCCTTGGAGTCGTTATAGTAATCGACGCCGTCAATGGTGTCCACGTATTCCATGCGGTGGCTGACGCCGCGGTAGTTCATGAGCGTATTTTTAATGGACGCCACATCCACGCCGAGAACGTAGGCGCAAAGGGCGGCTTCCAAGGCATTGCGCACATTGTGATCGCCGACTAAAAGCATGTCGGAGCGCTTCATCAAGGGAATGTGCTCGCCATCGTGAGACAAATAAAGCAGGTCCTGATCCTTGTAGGCGCCGTCCTGTTGGATAGGCGTCGTGCTGACAACCAAGGCGCGATCCAGCTCCTCGCCGATCATAGACAGGTAGGGATCGTCGATATTTAAAATAAGTACGTCGGAAGAATCTTGATTGGCAAAGACTTTTTCTTTGCTCATGCGGTAAGCTTCCACGGATTTATGATGATCCAGATGGTCTTCCGTAATATTGGTTAAGATAGCCACCTTCGGTTTGAAATCCAAGGTGGTTTCCAATTGAAAGCTGGAGCATTCGATGACTAAGTAATCGTCTTTCTTCGCCCGCTTCGCCAGAGGCAGTACGCCGACGCCGATATTGCCGCCCACATAGGCGACCTTTCCGCCGTCGATGAGCAGGTGGTAAAGAAGATCCGTCGTCGTGGTCTTTCCGTTGGTTCCCGTAATGGCGATAAAGTTTTCGCATTCGGAGATGCGGTAAGCCAATTCGATATCGGAAATAACGGGGACTTTTCTTTCCTCAAGCTCCGGCAGCAAGCCGCTATCCAGAGGGATGCCCGGGCTCTTCACGACAAAATCCACGGCCTGGCCGTCGTAAAAGGGAAACTCTTCTTCCAGCAGATCCACGCGGGCCTTATCGTCGTCGTAAACGTAAAGCTCATTCTCGTCCTTTAAGGCGTCGATGGCACTCATGCCCGTAGTTCCTAATCCGTATATTAAAATTTTCTTATTTTTCATCATGCGCTCCTAAAAAACCAAGAAATAACTTATGATGCAAAGGATCAGCTCCACCGCGCCGAACATGGCGACGATTTGAACTTCCTTCATCCCCTTTTGTTCAAAGTGGTGATGAATGGGGCTCATAAGAAATATTCGCTTTCCCCTCGTTTTAAAGGAGATCACTTGCAAAATAACGGACAGGGTTTCGATAAAGTAAATGCCGCCGCAAATGGGAAGCAACAAAGGCAGATTGAGCAGAATGGCGATGGCTACCACGGCGCCGCCCAGCGCCAAGGAACCGGTGTCTCCCATAAACACTTTGGCGGGGTATTTGTTGTAAAACAAAAATCCCAACAGGCCGCCGGCGAGGACGAGGCAGAACAGGGCGACGGAGGTCCGTCCCATTTTTGCACTGATTAAGGCAAAAAACAGCATGAGTATAGTGGTGACCGTAGAGGACAAACCGTCCAAACCGTCGGTTAGATTCACGGAATTCACCGTGCCTACGACGACGAAAATAATAAAGGGAATGAAGAACATGCCGAAGTCTACCGGCCGCATGGTCCCCGGCAGGTGGACGGCAGTGGTCAGGTGTTCGGAATTGACGATGAGAAAATAGAGCAGAACGGCGATAAATATCTGCGCCAGCAGCTTTTGCAGCGCCGTAAAGCCCAGATTTCTCTTGTTGACGACTTTGATATAGTCGTCGATAAAGCCCACGAGACCGAAACCGAAGGTGGAGATGAAAAGAACCGCCACCTCGTAAGTCATATTGCCGGTAAGAATCGTCCCGAGAAGGGCTGCCGTCAGAAAGATCACGCCGCCGATGGTCGGCGTGCCTGCCTTCGACAAATGGCTCTGAGGCCCGTCTTCACGTATTTCCTGTCCTGCGTGCAGTTTTCTTAACATGGGAATGAAAATCCTACCACCGATCATGGCGAGAATCCACCCAATGGCCAGACTCATTAGTCCTGTGCCTATGCTCATACTTGCCTACTCCTTCTTATCGTTACGCGCTTTGCGCGTCTTTTTTGTCTTTTCTTTCGTCGTTTTCGAATGGTCCCCATTGGAATCTGTCGAATTTTTATCCGTCTGATCGTCGTTCACATCAGCTTCGAAACGAATCACGATCTTACTCCCCTTCGGCAGAACTTGTCCCGCCAAGGGCTCTTGACTGACCACAGTGCCCTCCCCTTCCAGAACGTAATCCAGTTGGGAGTCTTCCAAAATCTTTTCAACTTCCTTCTTCGTCTTGCCTCTGAAATTGGGGACACTCCGCTCTTTTCCGTCATTGGGGTCGATCTTTAAGTCGACGATGGTATTTTCGTCCACTTCCGTTCCCGCTTCAGGAGCCTGTTGAATGACCATGCCGAAGTCGCCGACATTTTCCGAAGCCATATTGAATTTAAGGCCCGCGTCGGTTAAAACTTTTCCCGCATCTTCCAAGAGCATGTGCTTCACGTCGGGCACGATGACCTTTTTAATCTTTTGCGATTGATCGCTGCCGGTGGGCGCTACATTTCCCTCTTGTAGAGCCGCAGCCATGATCTCCGATGCGATAGGCGCGGCCACGGTGCCTCCGAAGTAATCGCCTTCGGGCTCTTCCACCACGACCAGCACCGTGTATTTCGGATCATCGATAGGCGCCACCGAAACGAAGGAGCTGATGTATTTGTCCTTTTCATAGCCGCCGGTTTCCGAAACCTTACCTGCCGTGCCGGTCTTTCCGCCGACGTGGTAGCGGTTCACCGCCCCCATGGTGCCGGTGCCGTGATCAACCACGTGCATTAAAAGGGTGCGCATGGTTTCGCTGGTGGATTCGGAAATCACCTGGCGACGCACGGTCCGTTCGTTTTTCACAAGAATATGGCCGCTGACGTCTTGAACTTCATCGACGACATAGGGCTTTAGGAGATAGCCGCCATTCGCCACGGCGGATACCGCCGTCACCATTTGTATCGGCGTCACGGCAATGCCGTGGCCGTAGCTCATGGTGGCGAGGCGCGCTTCGTTAATGTCTTTTACATCCGTAGGCACGATTCCCTTTTGTTCCGCCGGCAAATCGATGCCCGTCACCTCGCCGAAGCCGAAGGCCTGAATGTATTTCAATAGACCTTCCTTGGAAAGTTCTCGGGCAATATTGACGAAGGTCACATTGCAGGACTCGGAAAAGGCCTTGTCCATGGTAATGTCCCCGTGGGGATTAGGAAGGGATGTACAGGTAATGGTTACGCCGGGTATGTCCCTGACGTAGCCCGTGCAGTAGTAGTGCTTTTTCGGATTCGTCGTATCCTCTTCCAAGGCGGCGGCCGCCGTCACGGTTTTAAAGGTGGAACCCGGCTCATAGGTGTCGCTGACGGAAAAGTTTCGCCAGTTGTTGTATAAGAGCTTCGATTTTTGTTCGCTCTTTAAGTCCTTCCACACGGCCTTTTGCTCTTTCGTCGCGGGAATGTAGGGATGATTCAAATCGTAATCGTCCGTGGATGCCATGGCGCGAATGGCGCCGGTCTGTGTCTCCTGAACGATGGCCGTGATTCGATGGGCGTGATTTTTCTCCCAATGGTAATCCAGTATATCCTCGGTCTTTCGCTGCAAAGATTCGGATATGGTGAGTTTTAAATTGGCGCCGGCCTGAATGGCAACGGCATTGTCTCTTTTTTTGCCGAAGGAAGGGGCGAGACGCAGATCGTCGTCGTAATACTTTTCGATGCCGTAGCGGCCGTCCCCTTCTTTTCCCGTAAAGCCGAGAACCAAAGACGCCAAGTCGTTGTTGGGATAGGTGCGGGCTTCGAAATCCTCCACGACCACACCGGGAATGTCCGAGTCCTTCAGCTTTAGCGCGACGGAGCGGTCCACATTGCCCTTCAGGAGCACGTGGCCGCTTTTTTTCATTCGGGAATCGTATTGGGCTTCGGTCATTTCCAAATTTTTTAAGGCGAAGCTCCTCAGCTTGCTTCTCTGTTTTTCGCTGTCCTTCGCCTTGGCCAATACCGCCGTATCCAAATAAATATCGGATTTGCTGATATTGCTCACTAGCTTTTTGCCCTCGGCATCAAAAATTAAGCCGCGTTCGGGCTCTCTGTGCCCTTCCGTATTGAGTGCCAGGGCTTGACGAGTTAAATTGTCGGCATCGACGATTTGTAAATACGCCACGCGCCCCCACAAAATAAAAAAGAGCAAGAAGAGAAAAACGTATAGAAAGGCCACTTTTTTATCCATCCGTCTCAGATGGGATAAAAGAAATCGGCGATCTCTTTTTCTCTTTCTCACTCTTTTCGTCTGTTTTATTTTCTGCTCTCCCACAAGAGCCTCCTACTTTTTATTGAAAATATGCAGAACAGAGATGACCGGGTTCAGGTAGACGTTTTCGTTAACGTCGTTTTCTTCATTGCGAAGGCGGACGTCGATGTATTTTACCTGGTCGTTTTCGGGATAGACCATGCCCAGTTGAAATTTCGCTTTTTTCATAATCTCGTCTGAATTTTTAATTTCATCTAAGTCGGCATTCATGTCCCTGTAGGTTTTGTCCATCTCTTCCAAAGCCCTGTTTTGGCTTTCGATGGCCGCATTAAGTAAAGCGATATGGGTGTGCGCCCGCAGCTGCAAAAAGGCTGTAATACTGAGCATGCACAGGATGACGGCGAGAAGTCCGGAACGGGAAACCCATCTTCTGTTACGACGACGGACAGGCCGCCGGCGGGGACGTTTGTTTTCGACTTGTCTCATTATATCACTCCCCCTCAACTTTTTCAGCAATGCGTAGCTTTGCCGAATGGGCTCGATGGTTTTCTTCCAGCTCTTTATTCGATGCCGTTATGGGCTTCCTGGTTATAATTTCGATCTCTCGCTTCTTGCTGCAGGTACAAATCGGCTGCCTCGGCGGGCAGATACAGTCTTTGTATAAATATTGGAAGCTGTTTTTTACGATCCGGTCCTCCAGGGAATGGAAGGTGATAATTGCAAGTCGGCCTCCCGGCTTTAGCATTCGAACCATGTTCGGTATGGAGGATTCCAGCACGTCCAGCTCGCGGTTGACGGCGATGCGAAGGGCTTGGAAGGTTTTCTTCGCCGGATGACCGCCGTCCTGACGCACTTTTTTCGGAATGGCCTTTTTTATCACATCCACCAGCTCGAAGGTGGTGGTAATCGGTGCTTCTTGCCTTTGACGCACGATAAACGCGGCGATGCGATCGCCCCACCGTTCTTCGCCGTAGGTCTTGATGATTTTTGCCAGGGCTTTTTCGCTGTAGGAGTTGACGATGTCGTAAACCCTTACCGACGCGTCCTTGTCCATCCGCATGTCCAAGGGTCCGTCGAAGCGGTAGCTGAATCCCCGCTCCGCCGTGTCGAATTGATGGGAGCTGACGCCGATATCCAGAAGGATACCGTCGACCTGCTCAATATGTAATGTCTTTAAAATGGCAGGCATATCGACGAAATTTCCCTTCACCAGTTGAAAGTTGTCGCCGATGGTTTCCAGATGCTTTCTCGCCGCCGAAAGGGCCGCGTCGTCTTGGTCGATGCCGACGAGCAGGCCGCCGTCCAGGCGTTTTAAAATTTCGCCGCTGTGGCCGCCACCGCCTAAGGTGCCGTCGACGTAGATGCCGTCGGCTTTAACCTTTAATCCTTCGATTACCTCGTCACATAGGACGGGTACGTGTTTGAAATCCATAGCCCCTCCTAAATGCCCAGGTCTGAAAGCTGTTGTGCGATTCGATCGTAGGACAGGGCATCGTCTTCCGAATAAGCATCCCACAGGTCTTCGGACCAAATTTCCATGCGCGTTCCCACGCCGATAATCACCGTGGTGGCATCGAGTCCCGCATAGTCCATTAGGTTTTGAGGAATGCGCACCCGCCCCTGCTTGTCCAACTCGCCGTCGCAGGCGCCGGAAAAGAAGTAGCGAACGAAGGCGCGGGCATCCTTGTGGGTTAATGGCAAGCTCTTGAGCTTTTCTTCCATGCGACGCCATTCGTCCATAGGGAACAAAAAGATGCACTGATCCAAGCCCTTGGTCATGACGTAACCGTCTTGAATGCCATCGCGAAATTTCGCCGGCAAGACCAGGCGCCCCTTGGCATCGATATTATGTTTGACTTCACCGAAAAACATAATGCCCCCCATTAAACCCTTTTCTACCACTTTGTCCCACTTATCTATATTTTACACTATTTAATTGGGTAATCAAGCGCAAAATAAAAAAACCACCTGAAAAAAGGTGGTTTTTCCGATTTTTTTTAATTTTTCTTCGAAACAGGCTCGGTCAATGCATATTCCCCTATTTTTGTGCGCTTCGGTTGAATGAATAAAATGAGAATTCCGAGCAATATGACGATGAGGCTCATCACTTGTGCCGTACGCAAGGGGCCGATGTAGAGGCTGTCCGTGCGAAGGCCTTCGATAAAGAAGCGGCCGATGCTGTATAGGATTAAATAGATGCCTGCCAGCTCGCCGGGAAAGCGGCGCCTCTTCGATACGTAGAAATAGAGTATGAGAAAGATGCTCACATCTAAAATGGATTCGTATAAAAATGTAGGGTGAACCATTTGCCCGCCCACATTAATAGCCCAAGGCACATTGGTGACGCCGCCGTGGGCTTCGCCGTTCATAAAATTTCCCCAGCGGCCGATGCCCTGTGCCAGGACCACGCCCGGCGCAAGCATGTCCAAGAGCTCGATGAAGCTGATTTTTTTCACACGGCAGTAAATGAAAACCGCCAGTGTTCCTCCCAGCAGGCCGCCGTGAATGGCGAGGCCGCCGTTTCGTATGGCGAATATTTCGGACAGATGAGCACTGTAGTAGTCCCACTCAAAAAGCACGTAGTAGGTACGGGCACCGACGATGCCCAAGGGCAGGGCGAAGATGCTGGCATCCACCACCGCATCCTTCGGCAACCGCGAATTTCGCTCGATCAGCTTCTCTCCGAAGAATATGGCGAGGAGCGCGCCGCAGGCGATGAAGATGCCGTACCAGCGGACCTCCAATCCGAAAAGCGTAAATGCGATCGGATTCATTTTACTCTCCTATAATGGCGATGGATTTCGATGCGCCGATGCGACTGGCACCGGCGGCGATCATGGCTTCAGCGGTTTTTGTGTCGCGAATGCCGCCGCTTGCCTTGACGCCCATGCTGTCGCCTACCGCTTCCCGCATCAGCTTCACATCTTCCACCGTGGCGCCTGCCGTGGAAAAGCCCGTGGAGGTCTTGACGAAATCCAACCCCGCTTCCTTGGCCAGGGCGCAGGCTTTTTTCTTTTCCTCATCGGTTAAAAGGCAGGTTTCCAGAATTACCTTCACCACGGCATTTTTCGCCGCTTCTCTCACGGCCTTCATGTCCTCGAGGACCAGAACGTCGTCGCCGCTTTTCAGCGCGCCGATATTTAAGACCATGTCCACTTCATCGGCGCCGTTTTCCACCGCTTCCTTCGCCTCGAAGGCCTTTACCGTCTTCGTATTGGCTCCCAAGGGAAAGCCGATGACGGTACATACCTTCACAGAGGAATCCTTCAGCCGCTCGGCGGCGAGAGAGACCCAGCAGGGCTCGAGGCAAACCGAGGCGAATTCGTATTTCTTCGCTTCGTCGATGACCTTGATCACCGCATCCTTCGTCGCATCGGCATTGAGAATGGTGTGATCGATGGTTTTATTCAGTTTCATTTTTATTTCCTTTCAAAAAAGCAAGAGACGCCAAAATTAAAAGCCCCGCGGCCATAATCAGGCCGATTTGCTTGACCATGCCGAAGAAAAAAGGCTCCGGCAGCATTTGAATCATCAGATCCTTTTCCGGATCCATGAGCCACAGCTTATTGGAAAAAAACAAGGTGTGGAAGGTGTACCACGCTTTTGAAAAATTCATGGCGATCACCAGTGACAACGCTGAAAAGATGGCGATCAAGAAGGCGGTGGCCTTGCCCACACTTTTTAAGCCTTCCTTCATGCCCGCTTTTTTCGTCAGTGAAAAAAAGAAAATGGCGGCAAGTGCGGCGGCGGCGAGAGTCAGCTTGCGCATCAAGTGAAACAAGGCGTAGACATCCACCATGTGATCCACTTCGCTTTTTGAAAAATAAGGCGTCAGAGCTCTTTCATCGCCCCGCTTTAAATAATCCCGAAGGCCGTCGGAGATTTCATCCAATTCATTCAGCGACTTACCCGTGACACGGGGAATATCGTTTTGAATCATCTGCCGCCGGTAATAGGCCCCGTTGTCGCTCACCCATTGGGTGGCGAGGCTGAACAGGAGAAAGATCAAACAGAGTGCCGTCATCATGGCGAAGAGACGCTTCATTCGTCGTCTTCGTCGTCGTTTTCCCAATTGTGAATGACTTCTTGCACGTCGTCGCTTTCTTCCAACTGGTCGATGAGCTTATTCATTTTCTTTCGATCCTCCGGATCGTCTAAGACCGTGGTGGTTTGGGGCAGGTAGGTGATCTCAGAAATCACAAATTCGTAGCCCGCCTCTTCCAAATTTTTTCTGACGCTTTGGTAATCCTCCGGTGCCGTAATAATTTCGATGCCGCCGTCTTCCGTGCGAATGTCTTCGGCTCCCGCTTCGATGGCGTCCATTTCCACGACCTCCGGATCCACGCCCTCTTTTAATTCGATGCCTAATTGGCCTTTGCGGTCAAAGAGGAAGGAGACGGAGCCGTCGGTACCTAAATTGCCGCCGTTTTTATCGAAGGCGTGACGCACATCCGGCGCCGTACGGTTGCGATTGTCCGTCAAGCATTGCACCATGACCGCAATACCCGAGGGGCCGTAGCCTTCATAGGTGACGGATTCGAAATTGTCGCTGTCCCCTTCGCCGGCGGCTTTTTTGATGGCCCGCTCGATATTGTCGTTGGGCATGTTTTCCGCCTTGGCGCTGTCGATAGCCGCCTTCAATGCGGGATTGTAATCGGGATCGTCGCCCCCTTCTTTCACTGCAACGGCAATTTTTCTCGCCATTTTCGTAAAGATCTTGCCGCGCTTGGCATCGGCCTTTCCTTTTTTATTTTTTATGTTGTGCCATTTCGAGTGTCCTGACATCATAACCTCCTTTATTTATAACGATTTATTATAGCATGTAAGGCGCTTATCTTTCAAATTTCGGCGGCAAGGCGCGCTTGTGGGCACTGGCCATGTGGCGCCGCTCGATGAGGTCCTTGTGTTCGCCGTCGTTTTGTCCTCTGACGGCGGCGTCTAACTCGCAGTAGGTAAAGCCCATCTCGTCCTCGTCGGTTTGGCCGGTATATAAACCCGCCGTGGGTTTTTTCTCGATGATTTCCTTGGGAAGCCCCAACGCCTTGGCGAGCTCCACCACTTCCCCCTTGACGAAATCCACAATGGGCATGAGGTCGCAGGCGGAGTCGCCGTATTTCGTGAAGTAGCCGATGTAGTATTCGCTGGCATTGGAACAGCCGCAGACCAGATAATTTCTGTCCTGAGCGTAATAGTACAAGGTCGTGGTGCGCAGGCGGGGCTTGATGTTTGCCTCGGCCATGGCCACGTCGCTTTCAAAGGATGCGTCGATCAGTGCCTCGTAGGTCTTCGTCAGATCCACCTTTTCAACATTTAAGCTCAAGCTTTCGACGACGAGACGGGCGTCCTTTTCGTCTTGAGGATTGGAATCGATGGGCATGATAATGCCCAGGGCATCGTCACCGAAGGCCCTCTTGGCCAAGCCCGCCACCACGGCGGAATCGATGCCCCCGCTTAAGCCGAAGACGACGCCGTCGGCGTGGGCGTCCTTCACCGTCTCTCTCATCCATTGAACCACTGCTTCAATTTGTTCCTTCATCGTTACCTCCCTAGAGTTCTTGTTCATAGGCCACGTCGTCTACGAGCATTTTCCCCTCGTACACCGGCCGTTCCGTTTCTTTTTCTTCAATAATGTAAACCTCGCCGGATGTGGCGTCTTGTAAATAAGATAAAAAGGCCTCTTTCCCCATTTCATAGACGGTGGTCGTCACTTGCACCTGATCGCTGAAGGCCGAAGCCAATACGGGGTAGCCTCGCTCCCGCATATAGTTTTCTATGGCCCCGTGGGCGGTGTAGCCGTAGCGAAAGCTAATGTCCACGGCCCGATGCATCTCCACGATTTTCGCATCGTCTAAGGCCTCCGACGCAGAGGTGGAATAGGCGCGAATCAAGCCCCCCGCTCCTAAAAGGGTGCCGCCGAAGTAGCGGGTGGAGACGCAAACCACGTTCCTGAGATCGTTGCGTTTCAGCACCTCCAGAATGGGAGGCCCCGCCGTCTTTTGGGGCTCGCCGTCGTCATCGTATTTTTGTATGGCCCCTTCTTCCCCGATAATGTAGGCAGAGCAGTTGTGGGTAGCGGCTTTTTCCTTCTCCTTTATTTCAAGAATAAAGGCCTCCGCCGCTTCCTTCGTCTTGGCAAAGGCCACGCGGCCGATAAATTCGGATTTTTTCTCGATGAGTCGGCTCTCCCCTCTTCGATAGACGGTTTTATACATAGCGCCTCCTTACATAGGGTTCCAAGCGGTGCCAGGACCGCTTCGGCAAGGTCGCCGTCATGGTTACGCCATCGGCTTCGTAATTTAAGCTTTCCACCGGATAGTGATTTTTTATGGCTTCGACCTGGTCCATGTCGTTAAAGGAAAATTTCAAGTCCACCTTCACGTAAAGATCCTCGATTTTTCTCTGCACGGCCTCGTAAAAGTAATCGAAGGCTTCGTCGTATTTACAGGAGCCGTAGATTACCGTATCCTCCGACGGAGCAAAGGGCAGCTTCTTGCCCTCCATGCGATCTTTCTTGTTGACAAACAAGAGGCCGGGCACGTGGCCTGCGCCTAAATCGTTTAAAAGCTTACGCGTCGTGTCGTAGCGCAGGACGCCGTCTTCGGCGGAGCCGTCGATGACGTGGATAATGAGATCCGAATCCTTCAGCTCTTCAAGGGTGGTGTGAAAGGCCTCCACCAGGGTGGTGGGCAGATTGGAAATAAAGCCTACGGTGTCCGTGACGTAAACCACCAAGCCGTCGGGCAGGCGAATGCGGCGGGTGTCCGGGTCCAGAGAGGCGAAGGGCATGTCTTCCACATAGACCTCACGGCCCTTGGCGTTGGATTCCTTCAGCAGACGGTTCATCACCGAGGATTTCCCCGCATTGGTATAGCCCACTAAGGCGATGGCGGGCACTTGGGAGTTGACGCGATTTTTTCTACCGGTATCACGAATCTTTCGGGCCTGCTTCAATTTCTTCTTCACCCGCTGAATGTCTTCGGCAATGCGCCGGCGGTCGATTTCAAGCTTTTGCTCCCCGGGGCCACGGGTGCCGATGCCGCCGCCCAGTCGGGAGTAATTTTTCTTTCCGATTAAGTGGCTCTTGCCGTATTCCAGCTGAGCCAAATAAACCTGGAGCTTGCCCACATCGGTCTTCGCCCGTGAGGCAAAAATATCTAAGATCAAAGCCGTGCGGTCCAACACGTCGACCTGCAGCGTCTTTTCGATTTCCCGCATTTGAATGCCGGAAAGGGCTTGGTCGAAGATCACCAGGTCGATGTCTTCGGCGAGGACAAAATCCTTCAGCTCGTCGAGCTTACCCTTTCCCATAAGCGTCGCCGGATTGTAGGCGCGAACCTTTTGTTCGATGGAAGCGATCACGTCGCCGCCCGCCACCTCCACCAGGGCGTTCAGTTCTTTTAAGCTTTCCTCGTAATAGCTTTGGGACTCGTCGTAAACCGACGCCGTCACCACTCGTTCTCTTTTTTCCATGTCGCCTCCTGCCTAAGCTTCTTTTTAAATATACACAACCTTGCTCTTCTACGCAACAATGGCCCATGATATAATGACGAAAAGGGGGTTTCCATGCGGTTCAAACACGTCTTTCGCCACAAAAAAACGTGGCAATTAATTTTCGCCGGCCTGCTACTGATTTTCGTCCTGCTCGCCGGCATCGCGGCCATTTGGATGGTATCCATACTAAAGGACCTTCCGGCCGTGGATTTTAAGGACCTGACCACGTCCATTCCGCAAACATCATACATACTAGACGCCGAGGGCGGGACCATCGACGAGGTGGATCCCTCCGTCTTCAGCGAAAACATCCCCATCGATCAGGTGCCGGATCACGTGAAACAGGCCTTCCTCGCCGTGGAAGACCGCAGCTTTTACAATCACCACGGCTTGGACGCGCGGCAGCTGGCGGCGAGCATCCTCGCCAATGCAAAAAGCGGCGCCATCGAACGCGGCGCCTCCACCATTACTCAGCAATTAGTGAAGAATGTTTATTTAAGCGGCGAGCAATCCCTTGACCGAAAAATTAAAGAGGCCTACCTCACCTTGGGCATGGAAGAAAGGTTAAGCAAGGACGCTATTTTGGAAGCCTACTTAAACCGCGTGGACTTAGGTCTGGGCAGTCAGGGCATCGAGGCGGCGTCAAACGCCTACTTCTCAAAACACGCCAAGGATTTGACCATGGAGGAAGGCGCCCTCTTGGCGGGCATCGTGAAATCCCCCGCCACCTACCAGCCGGTGAAGCGAATCCCCACGGAAGAAAACGACGGCACCGGCGTCATCGCCACCCAGGTCATCGGCGATCAATCCTTTGATTTAGTGGCAAACCCCAGGGCGACGGAGCGAAAAAATATCGTCCTTCGTTCCATGGCACAGGCAGGCTATCTCTCTAAAGAGGATGCCGACACCTACAGCCGGGCCCCTATTTCCTTTACGCCGAGAGAGGCGCCCCCCGCCCCCTACTCGTCTTACGTCGCCGATGTCGTAGCCGACGAAGCCATTTCCATTATGGCGAAGATTCGACACATGGACCGCAAGGCCGCGGAGAAGCTGGTCCGCGAAGGCGGGCTCACCATTCAGTCCACTATCGTCGGAGACTTCCAAAAAAAAATGGACGCCCTTTACGATAGCTATCCCGCTCTGGTGGCACGTGGCAAAGACAGGGGCGCGAGCTTTATGGACTTTACCACCGACGATGAAAATCGCATCGTCGACGACGAAGGAAGTATTCTCTATTATCCCTACGACGAGCTTTTCGACGAAAAGGGCAATATGCACCTGCCCTCAGGCGCATTTACGAAAACCGATGACGGCTTGGAAATCGACGGCGAGTATTTTTCCGCTTCCGACGGCAATGTACTCTTAAAAAATCTTTACTACCGAGACGAAAAAAACAATCTGCGCACCATCGCCGGTGCGGGTACGGTCTTTCAGGAAGGGGATCTGAAAAGCCCCGATCGTCTTCTCATTCAGGGCGATCTTTACGACGAATACAAAGATGCCATGGAGATTACGGAAGACGAACTCGTTCTCCCCTCAGAGCTGTTTCTTCTGCCGGATAAGGGCAGTCTGCAGCCGCAATCGGCGGCAATCATCGCCGACAATGCAACCGGCGCCGTGGTGGCTCTCGCCGGCGGCAACGATCTGAAAGATCCCGCCCGCCTTCGTTACAACCACTTGAAGAGCAAGCGGCAACCGGGGACGGCCATCGTGCCCCTCACTACCTATCTCGCCGCCTTAAGTCAGGGCGATACCCTGGCCACCTCTTACGACGACACGCCCATGCGCATCGACGGGAATATTTGGCCCCTGACCGATTCCTTTTACGGCTACGACGTCCTGTCCGATGCTGCCGCCAACAGCCGCATCGCCATTAGCGGAAAAATTTTAGAGCGCTACGGCTTTGAACCTATCTTGAAAAATCTCTCGCGCCTGGGACTCTATAGCGGCAATCGCGCTGCCGATGGGGTCAAGACGCCAAAGGAAAATTCCAAGCGCCACGACCTCACCTACGACGCCATGGCGGCGGGAAATTTCGTCGACGGCGTCGATCTCATGAAACTCACCGGCGCTTACGCCCGCATCGCATCGCCTTTAAACGCGGCTAACTACACGGTGCAAAAAATCACCGATCGCAAAGGCAACGTCATTTACGAGCACGAAAAAACCGCCGCGAAGGAACAGCCCGGCGAAGATATACTCCTTCGCTACGCCCTAAGCAGGTCGCCTCTGGCGAAAAGCCTTCAGGTTGCCGGCTACGACGCCTTTGCCATCTCGGGCACGAACAAGTACAAGGCCGATTACTTCGCCTTAGGCGCCACGCCGAAATACACCTACAGCTTGTGGATGGGAAGCGAGCTTCAAAAGCTTTCTCTCGCCGGCGACAAAAGCCTGACGGAAAGCTTCTACGCCTCCCTCGTCTCCATACCCGGCGATACAAATCAGTGGGAGCTGCCGAAGGATTTCGAAATGCACGAGGTCAGCGACAAGACCGGGCTTTTGGCCACGCGCTACGCGCGCCGCGCCCGCTCCACCGTGACCTTGCCCTTCCTGCCCAAGACGGCGCCGACCGAGGAAACGGAAAATTATACGAGAAAACTCATCTGCTCCGTATCCGGCCAGTTGGCCTCCACCTACTGTCCCTACGAATCCATTACCTACGGTTATTACTTCATTCGTCCCAAGGGCTACGATCCCGAAGAGTTCGACGGCATTTACCCTAAGGACTACTACACTCTTCCCACGGGTCACTGCCAAGTTCACACCAAGGAATGGTATGACGAGCAAAACCAAGAAACCGAGGACGAAGATCAGCAAAATGACAATGGCACCCGTCAAAGCAAATCAAGCCTTCAAGGCAAAACCCAACGGCAAGGCAAAACTCAACGCCAAAGCAAAACCGGACGACGCCGTTAGCTTTCTTGTGTAAATTCAATCCGTATCGGGTATGGTCATAACATAAGGAGGCGGCAATGAAACTATATAAAATCGTAAAATGGGCGGCACTTTCCAAAGGTGCCAAAGCCATGAGAAAAAAACCCGTACGCAAAGCGGCAGCGAGCTTCGTAAAAAGCTACGCTCTTTGGAAAATTATTCGCAGAAAATAAAATCAGCCCTCGCCGGTAAAGAGCGAGGGCTTTTTCATGAAAATATTAAATCAGTCGATAAACATATTGTCCAAGAGGAGCAGGTTCGTCAGGCTGCCTACGCCGCCGGGAACGGAAGTTACATACTGCGCCTTGTCGACGACGGCGTCGAAGTCCACGTCGCCTGTCATCTTGCCCTCGTCGTCGAAGGCGATGCCGCAGTCGATGATCCACTGGTCCTCCGACACAAAATTCGCATCGACCCAACGAGATTGGCCGGTACCGTAGACGACGACGTCGTGTTCCTTTGCCAGGGCGGGAATATCTTTCGTACGGGAATGGCCGATGGTCACCGTGGCGTTTTTATCCAAGAGCATCATGGCCAGGGGCTTTCCGATGACCATGGAGCGATTAATAATGAGCACGCGCTTTCCTTCCAGCTCGCCCATGGCTTCGGCGATCGTGGCGGCGCTTTTCGCCGTAGCGGGCATCATGGTTCCCTTGCCCTTAAAGATCCGCCACTGATTGATCGGGCTTAAACAGTCGATGTCTTTTTCCGGTTGAATGGCGGCGTCGATTGCCTCAGCGTCCAAATGACCGGGCAAGGGGTGGAAGATTAAGATTCCGCCGAAGCGCTCGTCCATATTACCCCGTGTAACTTCCGACAAAATTTCGCTTTCCGTAACGAGCTCCGGAAAGGTTGATACCTCGACGGGGATTCTGACATTTTCCGCCGATTTTATAATGGCTCTTTCATAGCTTATATCCGCCGGATTGTCGCCGACGCGAAGAATTAAAAGCTTATATCCCACTTCCCGCTCTTTAGCAAAGGCGGCCTTTTTCGACAGCTCCTCGAGAAGTTTCTTCCGAATACCGGACACGTCAAATTTCATTTATTCCTCCTATAAAAAAAGAGCGGCGAACCGCTCCTTGCCTATATTTAATTATAACACACGCGTCGCATTTACAAAACGCGAGCTGTAATAATTTTCGGACAGTTTATTTTGTTTGACGCGACCGCTTCCGCTGGCTGCGTGGATGAAGGTGTCGTTGCCGATGTAGATGGCTACGTGGCTGACACCCTTGCCGGTGGTGTTGAAGAAAATCAAGTCGCCGGGTTGTAATTGAGATCTGTCAATTTGTGTACCTACTTGAGATTGAGCAGAAGAGGTTCTGGGAAGAGAAATTCCCAGTTCTCTAACATAAATGGCATATACCAGACCGGAGCAGTCGTAGCCGCCGTCGCCGGTTGCGCCCCATACGTAGGGAGTACCCATTTTGCTGAATGCGGAATTGATGACTTGTTGTGCTTTCGCTCCGTCGACTTTCGGTGCGGCAACAACAGGTTCGGCAACCTTCTTGACCGGTGCCTGTTTTTGAATGATGTCGCGTTGAACGGCCTTGACGCCGCCTTTACCGAAATCCAAATAGTTGGGGTCGATTTGGAAATCCTTGCCTTCTTCGTTAAGAATAATGAAGAGGCCGTCCTTGTAGCTGACTACATTGACCGTTTGGTTCTTTGCCAATTGGTAAACGCCGTTGGCGTTTTCAAGCTTCAAATTTTGTTTTACCTTCGCCGGCGTGGAGTAGGGACCTTGAATCGCTTCGATGTTCGCTTTTTCTACGGAACCGAAGAGGCCGTCTTCCGTATTTACCGCTACGGTGTTCGGATAATGCTTAACCGTTTGAAGGGTTTCGCCGATAAAAAGGTTACGAACGACCTTGCCGTCTTTTTTCAAAATGGCATTTTTCTTTACCGTGTAGTATTGGGGCTTGCCCTCGGTGACGAGGATCTTTTCCTTCGGAACGGTCACTTTCGCGTTGCCCTTTTGGACTATGTAACCGCGTTCGTTTGTGTCGACTATATTTGCTTGTTCTTCAACGGCAAAAGTCAATTGGCTGCCACTATACAATGTGGTGTTATGATCCTGCACAAAAATGCCGGTATCTCTCAGACCTACGATCGAAATGATTGCCAACGCAGTCGTTCCGACGGCAAGCTTGAACTTTTGTTTCATGTAAAAACAACACTCCTTATTCCTTATAAAATCCCCGGTGGAAAGCCCGGTTTTAAGGGGTTTCCCATCCGAAATTAGACTTTTCTTAATCATCTTTTGGAATTATAACACAGATGGTTACTGAATGTAACAATTTGATAGGTCAATTATGTTACTTCTCTGTTACAGTTCCATGACTTTTTATTTCTTTATTAACGACCCTATAAGCTTTAACGGGCTGACTTTCACCGGAATTGAATGGTATACTGTTTAAAGATAAGTTACGGGAGGTGAAGGTTATTGGAATATGAATCCGACTACGAATTATTAAAAGAAGAGATAGAGATGTGTATTACCGAAGGTCATGTGGAAGCGTGTAAGGAAATTTTCGACAATTATCACGCCGTGGATATCGATGAGGTGCTCGACGATTTAGACTCGACGGATCTGCAATACTTTCTTTTTATGCTGGATCCGGAAAATATTGCAGATCTCTTAGAAAATGCCGAGGACGAGCTTCAGGTTAAAATCGCCCGCTTCTATTCGACGACAGAATTAATCGATATTTTCAGTTTCATGACCAATGCCGATGTCGCTGATCTGTTGGGGCTTTTGCCTACGATCAAACGCAAGGACATTCTTAACTATATGAAGAAAAGCGAATCGAATATCCTGAATATGATTCTTTCTTACGACGACGACAGCGCCGCCAGAATCATGACCACGGAATTTTTGTCCTTGAAACAGTCCTTAACCGTGCGCGAGGCTCTCTTAAAGATTAAAGAAATCGCCCCTACAACCGAAATTATCGAATCGATTTTTATTACGGACAATTTGCACCGACTGCAGGGGATCGTGGATTTGCGGGACATTCTCGTAGCGCCGGGCTTTATGCCTTTGGCTGATCTCGTCGAGAACCATCCCTTCTTCGTCTATGCCGATCAGGATCAGGAAGAAGCCGCCAATTTAATCTACAAGTACGACCTGAAATATTTGCCCGTTGTCAATAAAAATGAAGCCATCCTCGGAGTCATTACCAGCGACGACATTATCGAGGTAATGGAAGAAGAACATAACGAAGACATTCTCGCTATGGGTGGGGTTTCGAAGGATGAAGAATACGACTCGAACTTTTTTCACTCCGTCAAAAGTCGCCTCCCTTGGCTCGTGATCAATCTCTTTACGGCCTTTATGGCCTCGGCGGTGGTGGCCATGTTTGAAGATACCATCAGTCAGGTGGTTGCCCTGGCCGCCGCCATGCCCATTGTCACAGGGATGGGAGGCAATGCCGGCAATCAGGCGCTGTCCATCGTATTAACCAGCTTGGCTCGAGACGAAATCAGCTTGGAAGAAGACCTGCCCCTGGTATTGAAGGAAATCGGCCTCGGCCTTTTCGACGGTGCGGTTATCGGCCTTTTCGCGGGCTTCGTCCTCTATTGGAAATACCACAATTTTTATTTAGGGCTGATTATCTTCGCCGCCATGATTTTAAACATGATCATCGCCGGAATCGTCGGCTTCCTGTTGCCCTTGCTTTTCGACAAGCTGAAAATCGATCCCGCCATCTCCTCTCCCATATTCCTCACGACCTTTACGGATGTCTGCGGTTTCTTTATTTTCCTCGGCCTGGCATCCACCCTGTTACCCAAATTGCTTTAGCACTTTGAAAATTTTATAAATGCAAAAACCGAAGGCATTTATTTCGCCTTCGGCTTTTTTTCGTCTTGTGAGACCTTTTTATTTTTTTATAAATTCGTAAATGCGTTGACCTAAAACTACGCCCTGTTCTCTGGATGCATTGGTCTTCGGTCTGAATTGATTGTTCTCGTAGCCCGACATCAGGCCCATGGATTGAAGCTCGTAAACCGATTCACGGGCGTACTTGCTGATCTTGTTGTGATCGGCAAATGTGTTGCTGACGGCATGGCTTCCTTCCACGTTCACACTCTTTAAAAAGCGCGCGAGAATCGTCGCCATTTCTTCCCGGGTGATCTTGGCATTAGGCGCGAATTTTCCGTTACCCACGCCGTTGACCAAGCCGAGACGCGATGCGATCACCACGGATTCGTTTTTCGTGTCCTTGAAGGGGCTCTTGCCCGCAGCCAAGTGCACTCGTTCCACTTTTTCGTAGAGGCGCACGATGACTTCCGTAAACTCTTCCCGGCTGATCTCCTTTTTCATATCGGCCTTCACCGACGGGGGAATCAATCCGTTGTTGCCCGCCGCACTTAGCTCTTCCAGGGACCAGGCGCTGGAATTATTAAAGACGGGACGATAGCCGACGGATACGGCATTGCCGAAGGCACTACTTACGCCCTCAGCTACATAGCGCACCCGGAAGCTGTATTGATTGCTCCGAATGTTTATGGTTGTCAATTGAGTAAAGTCGTTTGCCGTTAAATTTTTCATGACCCGATCTTTTTCTGCGGCGGTCAGCTCGCCCTTGTAGACGTGGCCGCTTTTGGAAGACCAAGGCTCGAGATTTACCTTGCTGTCGATTTCGTAGGCTACTTTTTTTCCTGCGGCCAGCTGTTCTTTGACCCAAGCGGGATTTTCCCAGCTAATGGTCACACCGGCTTCGTCGGGGCTCAAGGCCAAGGATAAAGCGCGGGGGCTTTCCATAGGAAGAGCGAATACTCCCCGAGCGGGAATCAATATTCCCACCAATAAAAAAAGTGCCAACATGCGTTTCAATGTGTATTTCAATAGTAACACCCTTTCTTTGCTGCTAAGACTATAGCAAAAGCCGGGTGGACCTTGAAGGGGTACGGGAGAATTGTAACGGAATTGTCACTTTTTTTATTTGATTTTTATAATTTGAAAGTTGTCGATTCTGTAATCGAAGAAATGTCTCACGTCCCCTTTCTGTGCCGCCAGCACCAATCGCATAAATCCGTCGTGGCTCACGTAAAGGGTATCCTCTTCCGCCGTCCGTAAAAACATTTCCGCCCGCTTATAAGCCTCCCTCAGGCTTTCACCCTCCGGCGGCGGAAAGGCAAAAGGATCGTCGATCCAGGGCTTCAGAGCGTCGCCGAAGGCGTCATAGGCATCGTTAAAGCTGCGTCCCTCCAAGACCCCAAGACTCACTTCACGAATCAAAGGCTCTTCGGTCACGGGCAGATCTTCGGCGACGATGGCCGCCGTCTCTTTGGCGCGAAGATAGGGACTGCAGGCGACGGCTTTGACATGAAGGGCGCGCACTTCTTCCCGGAGTTTTAAAACAATCTCCTCCTCTACGGGAAGCAGGGGCTCCGTCGGCGTAGCGTAACATTTTTTTTCGTTGGCCAATGTTTTTCCGTGGCGCATCATATAAATGCTCATGAGAAAAATACTCCGAATAAAATCAGGACCAAGAGCTCTGCCGTCTCCACGATGGCACCGTAAACGTCGCCGGTGAGGCCGCCGATTTTTTTTACGGACCATCGCCCGAAGAGGGCGCCGTAGAGGCAGGCGGCGATGGGATAGAGAAAATAGCTTGCGCCTCGCGTAAAGAAAATGATCGCCGCGAGAATCAGCCACTGCAGGTAATAGCTCTTTTTCGACGCACACTTCTTAAAGAAATTTCCCATGGAGGAGCTTTTCGCCGAGGGGAAAAAGTGGATCGCCGTCAAAAGACCCATGCGAGCCGAGGCAAACAAAATGCCCATTTCCACAGGCTGAATGGCCACCGACGCCAGGACGGCAAATTTTCCCAATAAAACCAAAACGAGAGAAAGAACGGCGAAGGTGCCGATGGTGGAATCGTGCATGATTTCCGCGATGCGATCTCTCTCGCGATTGGACAAAAAGCCGTCCGCCGTATCCATGAGCCCGTCTACGTGGATGCCCCCGTTTAACAGGTACCAGGTGAGGAGCCCCAAAAAGGCGGCAAAGAGCGGCCCTACGTCGTAGAAGTAATTATTCACCGACGCGACGACAACTCCCATAAGAAAGGCGATCCAGGGAAACCAGAAGAGGCTCTTTGCCGCTTCTTTTTCGCTGAAATCCGTTTTTATAAAGACGGGGATGCGCGTAATAAATTGAATGGCTAAAAGAAAACTATTCATTTGATCTTCACCGGAATTCCCGATATACAGGCGTAGACTTCGTCCGCCGCCTGTGCCAACCGTTGATTCACCCGCCCCTGAATGTCTCTGAAGGCGCGGGAGACGGGATGCATGGGAACGATGCCGCTGCCCACTTCGTTGGTGACGATGAATAAATCGCAGGATGCGCGCCTCGCCGCGGCGATTAAATCCCGAAGCTCGTCCATGCACAGGCCTTCGATTTTTTCCTCGTCGATGAGGTCACTGCCATCGGAATACTTCCACAGATAATTGGAAAGCATCACCGTCACGCAGTCCAAGAGGACGGCGTCCTCCCCCTCTATGGCCTCCGCCAAATCATGGTCCCGCTCCGCCGTGCGCCAGGAGGCGGGCCGCCTGCTTTTATGTGCCTCGATGCGGCGAATCATTTCTGCATCATCTGCGGCCTGTGCCGTGGCGATATAGAGGACCTTGTCGTAAGCCTTCGCCCGCGATTCGGCGTAGGCGCTTTTTCCGCTGCGGGCGCCGCCGGTTATTAATGTAATCATAGGGACTCCTTTTCGATATTGACCAACAGGCCCGGGTCGATGGCATTGTCTTCCATGGAGCCCATGTTTTTCATGGCGTAGATCGCCCCGTCCATCAGTTGAAAAAACAGAGGACAGCCGCTCCCCTCTCCGAGGCGCATGGCGAGATCCATGGGCGGTATGAGACCCAAGTGGCGATTCAATAATGCCGAGGCCCTTTCCGCGCTCTTGTGGGATAAAAAGACGTAGTCTTTTACGAAAGGTGCCAATTCAATGGCCGCAAGAGCCGCCGCACCGGTAACGAAGCCGTCCACCACCGCCGCCACCCTCGCCTCGGCACAGGCCAAGAACACGCCGACGAGACCGGCAAGATCCAAGCCGCCTACCTGAGCGATTTTGTGGATCGCATCGCCCTCGCCGCATCGACTGACGGCCCGCTTCACTACCGCCACTTTTTTCGCCAGCTGGGCCTCGGTAATGCCGGCGCCGTAGCCCACGCAAGCTTCGGCGGATTCGCCGGTTAAGGCACAGAGAAGGGCCGCCGAGGTGGTCGTGTTGCCGATACCCAGCTCGCCGGTACCCACCATACGTGCGCCTCTTGCGATCACATCTCGCGCCACATTTGCGCCCCGTTCAAAGGCGCGAAGGGCCTCGTCGCGAGTAATGGCGGGCTCCGCGGCGATGTTTCCCGTGCCGGGGCGGATGGATTTCTTTAAAATATTGGGCTCACGCTCCATCTCTTCTTTCATGCCTATGTCCACGATGACGAGCTCCGTCCCCGCCCATACGCTTAATGCGGCGACGCCGGTTTCGCCACGAGCCATGGCGTTGGCGAGCATTTGCGTAAAGACCTGAGGCGATGAGCTGACATCCTCCGACACCACGCCGTTGTCAGCGCAAAAGACGATGACTGCCTTTTTGTCTACGTCAGGGAAGGTTCTCCCCTGTATCCCCGCCAGGCGAATGGTCATGGCTTCTAAATCCCCCAAGGATCCCGTAGGGTGGGTGCGATTGTCCCAATGTGCCTTGGCCCTTTTCATGGCCTCTCGATCTGCGGGGCCGATGCCGCGAATCAGTTCATCGATCATGCTTCTGCTTCCTCTCGTTTATTTCTTGCCGCAGACGCTCGTTAATGTAGTCGTAGCCCTTGGGACGATGGGGAATCAAACAGTTGGAGCAGTCCTTTACCCCGCCTACATAGGAAAAATTTCCGCCGCAATTTTCATCAAGCAGATAAAGAGGGCAGTAACAGAACATGCAGTTGAAATCCCCTTCCATGGCGTGGCAGGGGAAGTATTTGCAATCTTTATTGGTGTAAAAGCGATAAGAGAATTCCATTTGAAATCCTTTCTACCAATGCCTTGGTCTCGGAAAAATTCAGCCCCTCTTCCGCCTCGGTGCGAATAACCAAAGAGGTCATGCCCAGTCGGGCGGCGGCTTCGATTTTTTCGTGAAAGCCGGAACCGGCGCCGCTGTTTTTCGTCACCAGGTAATCGGCTTTGGCGTGTTTAAACAGGGCCAGGTTCATCTCCAAATCGAATGGCCCCAGCATGGCCACCATGTCTTCCATGGCCACGCCGGCGGCTGTTAATATGTCCACGCTCTTTGAGGATGGAATGATTCGATAGATGTGGCGGCTCTCTCCCTTCACCGACTCGAAAAGGTCGCAATGCTTGGAGCCCGTGGTAAAGAAAAAAGTGCCCGTTTTCTCCTTGATGTATGCGGCGCAGGATTCGTAATCGTCGAAGATTACATCCCCCGCCTCGTCCTCCACGGGTCGCTTAAAGCGATAGTAATCGATGCCCTGCTCCTTTGCCGCCGCCTTCGCCTCTTTCGACACGAGCTTCGCGAAGGGATGGCTCATGTCCACGACGGCGACGATACTTTGCTCGCGAATAAAGCTCTCCATGGCGGCTCTGTCCATGGGCCCCACGTGGACGTCCACGTCCTCGGGCAGGCGGTCCCGCCCCTCTTCTCCGGCAACGCTAATTACGAGGGCGCGCCTGTCCACGCTGCCCACGAGGCGCACGGATTCCGAAGTGCCGCCGATAATCCACAGCTTCATAATAGGTAGCCCCTGGGCGTAATCATGGCGCCGTTTCTTATGTAGGTCTCTTTGTTTCCCACGATGACCATGGTATTCATATCGCAGAAGCTGTCGTCAAGATCGCCGACGGTGGTGAGGATTTTTTCTTCCCCTTCCCGCCGCGCGTGCTTCACCATGGCCACGGGCCGCGTGTCTTCGTAGCCCTCTTCTTTTAAAATCGCCATGGCTTCTTTTAAGTAATGGGGCCGCCCCTTGGATCGGGGATTGTAAAAGCAGATGACGAAATCCCCCTGTGCGGCGAGGCGAATACGCTTCTTGATCAAGTCCAGTGGCGTCATTAAATCGGAAAGGCTGATGGTCACCATGTCGTGCATAATCGGCGCACCGACACAGGAGGCGGCGGCAAAATTGGCGCTGATGCCGGGAATGATTTCGATGTCGATGTCTTTGCCTTCCGCCAGCTCCAAGACGGGGCCCGCCATGCCGTAAAGGCCGGCGTCGCCGGTGGAAACCATGGCCGTTGTCTTTCCCACCTCCGCCGAGGCCAGGGCCATTTTGCAGCGTTCGATCTCCGACTTCATACCCGTGGTGTAGAGTTCTTTTCCGGCCGTGTAATTCTTAATGTAATTTAAGTAAGGCTTGTAGCCCACGATGACCTCGCTGGCCTTCAATGCCCGAATCATGCCCAGGGTGAAATCCTCTTCACCGCCGGGGCCGATGCCGATAATATATAATTTCTTCATCTTTTTTCCTCTGTAATGGTCAGGGTAAAGCCCCCTTCGCTAATTTTTTCCGCAATCATGGTTTCGCCGCCCATATAGGCCGCCGTGCAGGAGACGCTGGATACGCCGACGGTGGCTTTGACGAAGTCGCTGCCCGAACAGCGGTATTCGTTTCTCGATAATTCCTCCGCGGTGTAAATCTTCAAAGGAACTCCGAGCTCCTTCGCCGCGTAAACGATGGCGGGCTCGTCTTTTTTTATGTCGATGGTGTGGATGGCCGCCACGGCCATGGGATGGATTCCGTAATTATTCAACGTCTTTTTTATGAAGTCCACCAAGGCTTCGGGATCCGTTCCCTTTTTCGAGCCGATACCTAAGTGGATCCGCCTCGACACCAAATGAAGGGCGCTTTTGATTTTAACGTCGGTCGCGGAAACCACCACGCCGTCTTCCACATCCGCTTCATCCATAGTCGCCACCCGCTTAATATTGGGATAGTACGGCACGGCATCTTCTTCTGAATACCAAAGAATTTCCCTTCCCGCTACCATGGCGGCGGCCACCCTCTTCATGGCCACCATATTGTCGAAGGCGTCATTTTCTTTTTGCGCAAAGACGTCGATGGCCTCAAAGCCCAAGCTGTCCGATGCCGTAGTGAGCACCGCCTCGGCGCCCATGACCTTCGCAAGCTCCAGTGCATAAGCATTGGCGCCGCCCAGGTGCCCGCTTAAAAGGGGAATAACGTAGCGGCCCACCGGATCGATAACCACCACGGCGGGATCCCACCGCTTGTCATCCACAAAGGGCGCCATATAGCGCACGGCGATGCCCGCCGCGCCGATAAAGACGATGCGATCGTAGGCGTCGAAAATGTCGCCGAAAGCCTCTTTCTTTATCGGCCGCTGAAAGTCCTTGCCGTAGAGATCCTCTTGAGAAAAATACGTCTTCGCCAGGGCCGCCGCCTGAGGTGAAAAACATAACACCGCCGTCTTCACTTCGTGCCCTTTCTGTATTCCGTGGAAAAATGTTTGTCGTAGAGCTTGCTCTTTTCGTAGTCCGTGTCGAGAAAGTCCCCGACGAGGATTTGGGCGTGCTTGTAAATATCCCGCCCTTCCATATCCTTCACGATGTCTTTTAATGTGGAGCGCACCACGATTTCGTCAGCCCAGGTGGCCTTATAGACCACGGCTATGGGCGTGTCGTCGGAATAGCCCTTTTTCAAATCCGCCACCAAGTCTTCCAACTGACCGGCGGATAAAAAGATCGCCATGGAGGCGCCATGGGCCGCCAGCTTGTCGATGGACTCGACCTCAGGCACCGGGGTGCGTCCGGCACGTCGGGTAAGGATCACCGTCTGGCTCACGCCGGGAAGGGTGAACTCCCGCTTTAAGCTGGCCGCCGCCGCGGAAAAAGAACTGACTCCGGGCACCACTTCGTAGCCGATGCCCCATTCGTCCAGAGCGTCCATTTGCTCCTGGATAGCGCCGTAAAGGGAGGGGTCCCCTGTGTGGAGGCGCACGATCTTTTTCCCTGTCTCGTGGCTTTTCTTCATCACATCGAGTACTTCTTCTAAGTGCATGGTGGCGCTGTTGTAGATCTCGGCATCCTCTTTCGCCAAGTCCATGTGCCGGGCGTCTACCAAGCTGCCGGCGTAAATAATCACGTCGGCTTCTTCCAAGAGCCGCCTGCCCTTTACCGTAATTAAATCCACGTCGCCGGGACCGGCGCCGACAAATGAAATCATCCTCTTCTCCCCTTTAAAATAAATACGCCGTTTTCGGCGCGCAGCAGTCCCAACCGATCTTCTCTGGATACGGCCACATACTTTAGGCTCCAATCGTAGCCCCGGCTCTTAAAAAAAACCTTCATGGCCTCGGCGTGGCTCATGGTAATGAAATTGCCGGCCATGATGCCCCCGGGCTTTAAATGGTCGTGGGCGTAATCCAAAATGGCCTCCAACTGCCCCCTGCTGCCGCCGATAAAAATGCGGTCGTAGCTTTCATCTTTCAGACAAGCCGGCGCCTTCCCGCGAATCACTTCCATATTTACGCCGAAGGCTTCGGCGTTTTTCCCGATTAAATCCAAGGCCTCATCCTTGACTTCCGCCGCCGTGACTTCGCATCCCAAGGACGCCGCCGCCACGGATATGGAGCCCGTGCCCGCGCCGATGTCCAGAAAGGAAAGGCTCGGTGCCAATTCCATGCCCGCCACGGTGAGTATCCGCACCTCTTCCTTGGTCATGGGCACGTCGCCGCGAATAAAGTCGGCATCATTCATCCAATTCAAGTTCAATCACCGCCAATGCTAAAGCTTCGTCTATGGAAATATCCTCGCCGATGGGCGCCGTTACCATTTTTTCCTCTTCGTAGGAAAGGTAACTCGCCCCATGGATCACGCCCTTGGCTCCTTTCGCCGCCAAGGCCTCGGACAGATCCCTCGCCGTAAAATGTTTATCCAAGAGCACGCAGCTTAGGGGCTCTTTTAAAAGCAGATCCACCTCCGGCTCCCTGCCGTGAAAGGAAAAGGCCCGCATCTTCTGCCAGGGGAGCTTCAGTGCCGCCGCCGCACATTGCATGCTGCTTAAGCCGGGAATGACCTTGTCTACAGCGATGCCCTTGGCGCGAAAAGTACCGGCGAGACCGAAAAAGAGGGGATCGCCGCTGACGACGACGGCCACATTTAAGGCGGGATCCAAATTCTCCTCTACCTCGCTCAACCTTTTTACCGCCACGATGTCCTTTCGAAGGGGCCGCAGCTTTTCCGCCAGGCGTGAGAAGGCGACGACGCGATCCGCCTCTTTTATGACCTCCACGGCTTCGTAGGTCATTTTCTTCAAATCGCCGGGGCCGGCGCCGACTATGGTAATCATCGCTCCTCCTACATGGTGTAAATAATTGCCCGAATCTTGATGTCATCGGTTTTTAAGTATAAGGGCACCCGCTTTTCGATTCCCCGCTCCATGGCAGCCATAATATTTTCGTAGCCCAGAGCCGCCGCCTTTTTTATGGCCTGATCGGCGGTCTTTTCCTTTTCAACGGCTTCCATATCCGCCACAGTCGCTCCCGCCTTGGCCATGTAATAGGCGATGGCCTCCATTCGCCCGTCGGCTACGGCGGAGTGAGTTTGGAAAATGCCGATGGCCACCTTCGCCATTTTGCCGATATGGCCCATTAAGGTGATTTCGCGAAAACCAAGATCCCTGGCGAGGCACAGGGCGTCGCCGAAGTAATTGGACACCTTCACCACGGCCCCTTCCAGACCCAGTGCCGCGGCCCGCTCCTCGCCGTAATTGCCCGGCGTTAAAATCACGGCATCGGCACCTGTTCTTCTCAGCTTTTTTAATTCCAGATCGATGGTGGCCACATAAGCGCTTTTGCTCATGGGCACGACGAGGCCCGAGGTCCCTAAGATGGACAGGCCGCCGACGATGCCCAGGCGGGGATTGAAGGTCTTTTTCGCCAGTTCCTCCCCTTCTGGGATGTCGATTCGAATGGCGATGCCCTCTCCCATATGCTCCTTCAGCAGTTTTTCGATCTCCCGCCGGGGCACGGGATTCACGGCGAGCTCTCCGGCTTTTCCCATAAGCCCGTCTTCCGTAAAGGTGCCGACGCCGATGCCCTTTTCCCAAACGACGCTACCCGTGTCGGTCTTTGTTATAGTGACGAAGATTTCCATGCCGTTTGTAATGTCGGGATCGTCACCGCTGTCCTTGATGACGCTATAGGTGGCTACACTCTCGCTCCGCATCCGCTCGCATACGTCGATGGTGAGCACATCCCCCGCCGGCACCGTCACCTGAACGGCGTGGATGGCCTCCCTCGATTCCAATGCCTCGATCGCCGCCTTCGCCGCCGCCACGACACAGGTTCCTGTGGTAAAGCCCAAACGCATATGTTTTCCGTCGACGACGGTGGTCCTCTTCATCGCCTGTAGTCCTCGTATAGAATGGCGTTAAAGACGGAGGCCGCCACATTGCTGCCGCCCTTGGTACCTATGGTGCGAATATAGGGCACGGCATATTCCGCCACCTTATCCTTCGATTCCGCTGCGCCGACGAAGCCCACGGGAACGGCGATAATAAATTTCGGATCCGCCTTCCCTTCGTCGACGAGCTCCAAGAGGCGAAATAGAGCGGTGGGGGCGTTGCCTATAATAAATCCCTCGCAGCCCATGGATACGGCTTCTTCCATGGCTACGATGGAGCGAGTGGTCTTTCGCTCGGCGGCGATCTTCGCCACCTCCTCATCGGAGATCAGGGTGATGAGCTCCACCCCAGACGCCGCCAGGGCTTTCTTATTAATGCCCGCCCGCACCATATTCGTATCCGTATATACCTTGCCGCCGCTCTTTACCACGGCACGGGCCGCCGCCATAAAATCCTCGTGGATGTCGATAATGTGGCGGTACTCCACGTCGCCGGTGGTGTGAATCATGCGGCGCACCACGGGCAGCTCGTCGGCCTTAAAGTCCACGTCGCCCAGGTATTCGTCGATGATGTCCATGGAAGTATTTTCAATGGACATGGGCTTTTTTTCATACATGGCGGTAGCTCCTTTCAAATTGAATCCACAGCTTTCGAAATTCTGCGTTAGCTTTTTCGTCGCGAACGGCCATGCGGAAGTACTCGTCCTTCAGCGGCTCCTCGGAAAAAGTCCTGAGCAATATCCCTTCCCTTAAAAAATAATCGAAACAGGCCTCGGCGCTGGCGCCCTTTAAGCGAATCAAAAGAAAGTTCGCCTCTGTCGGGAGGGCTTCGGCGATTTCCGATTCCTCGAAAAGTTTAAAAAGCTTCCTGCGCTCTTGTTCGACAAAGTCGCGGGATTTCTCCATATAATCGTCGCAATCCTTTAAATGAATGCCGCAGGCCTCGGCCACGGCGTTCACCGACCAGGGCAGCTGACGCTTTAAGAAGCGGTCCCTGAGGCCGTCGTTCATGATCGCCCAGCCCAAGCGCAGGCCCGGCAAGGCGTGGCTCTTCGTGGCTCCGCGAACGGTGATCTGCTTCGGGCGATGTAGCCCCGCCCTTTGCGCCTCTTCCCCGCCCCGTACAAATGGCAGAAAGGTTTCATCGGCGAGCAAATAGCCGCCTCGTGCGATGCAGGCTTCGTAAATTTTTTCCACCTCGCCACCGGGCAAAGAATAGCCCGTGGGATTGTGGGGATTGGTGATGATCACGAGAGCCCCCTCCGGAATGTGGGCGATAAAATCATCCACATTCAGCCGAAAGGGTCTACCCATAGGATAAGTGACGATTTCTCTTCCAAGGTCCTTTGCAATGCTTTCGTATTCGCCAAAAGCCGGCGTGGGCAAATAAATCTTCTCGAAAAGGGAAATACAGATGCCGATGATTTCCATGGCGCCGTTTCCCACGACGAGCCGATCCGAATCCACGCCGATCCAATCGCCCAGCGCCTGCCTCAGATCCCGATAAAAGCGATCCGGATAGCGATGGACGCCCTCAAGGCCTCTAGCCATGGCTTCCTTTAAATTTTCGGGCACGCCTAAAGGATTAATATTGGCGCTGAAATCCACTAGAGGATGCGCACTCTTCCCTTGGTATGTTTTTGTATCGCCGCCGTGTTCCAAGGCCGTCTCCTTCCGATGATCATGCTCATGTAATGCTTCCTGCCGGCGAAGCGATCGGCATCCCTCGACGCCGCCCACTGATCCGTCTCGATCTCTTCCAAATAGAGCAGGTGAAAGCCCGCTTCCATTAGGCGATGGGCGCTTTCCTCCGCCCGGGTGGTCTTTAAGAGAGCGATGGTATCCACCGAGGGAATCACCTCGTCTAAATGATCCGTCAAGAGAAAGGACTCGCCCTTTCGCGTCAGGCTTTCCACCACGCCGTTGATCCCCGCGAGAAAGGCGGGGATCCCGGGCACCAGCTCCGTTTCGAAATCACTCGCATCTCCCGCCGCCAGGACTTCGATCAAAGTGGCGTAGACGGTGCCGTCGCCTAAGGTCAAGAGGCAGCTCAGCTCCCCTTCCTTCGTCACCTCATCGATCTCATCAAAGGCTTTTTTGTAGCGGGCGGCCGTGACCTCGGTCATGGGAAAGTCGAGGAAGATGACCTTGTCTTTATCCACCACGTCCTTCACCGTATCGTAGGCCCGTGACTTTCCCTTGTTCAGGGGAATGAAAATGTGATCCGCTTTCCGTAAATAACGCAGAGCACGCAGGGTTAAAAGATCCTCCGCGCCGGGGCCCACGCCGATACCCACTAGCTTTCGCATGCTTCCTCCAAATGGCGGCGTAGCTTTTCCACGTACATCGGCCGCACGAAATCCCAGCTGCCCATGCCGCCGGCGACGGGGCTCACGGATAATCCAGCTGCTTCATAGCGCAGCTTCACGGAATCTTCGTCGCCGAAAATATCGTTTTTCGCGTGATCCCCGGCGAGAAGAAGGAGAGGCGCCAGTTGAATATTTTTGTAGCCTCTCTCCTTCATAAAGGCCAGGGGTTCCCCGTCGTCGACGGAGCCCTCGAGGGTACAGACGCGGTGAGGCAAATTCTTTTCTTCGAAAATGCGGTTCAGCTCGTCGTAATATCTATCCGCCGACCTGTAGCTCCCGTGGCCAACAAAAACCGTAGGCGCTTTGAAGCGGCGTTCCACCTCTTCCGCAAAGTGCAGTAAATCCTTTTCGTCGTGGAAGAGGGCTTCCCCCACCCTCACGCCCCGGCTTTTTAACTCGGCAAGCTTTTCGTATTCAAGGCCCTCGATGACGTGAAGGGGCTGAATGAAAATATCCTCCGCCTTAAAGCCCTCGTCGATAAAAGCATCCACGGCTTCCACTTCATTAAGATAGCGGGTGCCGGTCTGCTTTTCGTAGCGATTGATAACCATACGGGAAGTAAAGGCCACGCGGGTGGGAATTCCCTCGGCCAACTTTTTTAAATCCGCGACAACGGGATCCAAGTCCCGCCTCAGAGCGTCTTCGTGAGTGGAACCAAAGGTTGCGATAATCAATGCTTTCATATTCCCTCCTAAATCAAAAAATAGATAGCTGCGTAAATAAGCAGGTATAAAACCGTGCTTCGCCACATAAGCTTCGCGGCCCCGTCGATGGCACCGGGCTCCACCGGGCTTAGGGCTCGGCCGATGGTGGGCTTATAGACGTACTCGCCGAAGTAATTGTGGCCGCCGCCGAGCTCGATGCCCAAGGCCCCCGCTGCCGCCGCTTCACACCAGCCCGCATTGGGGCTCAAGTGGGCGCCGTGGAATTCCCACACCGTATGAAAGGCACGCTTCATAAGGGAAACGGAGCCCGCCGTCAAGCACATGAGCAGGGCCGTGAGACGAGCGGGAATCCAATTGGCCACATCGTCCAGCTTCGCCGCCCCGTAGCCCGCCAAGCGATAGGTATCGTTAAGGTAGCCCACCATGGAGTCCATGGTGTTGACCATCTTATAGGCCATGGCCCCGGCGGGACCGAAGAGGGCGCCGTAAAACAAGGGTGCGATAATGCCGTCGGAGGTATTTTCAGCCACGGTCTCCACCGTCGCCTTAATGATCTCCTCTTCACTTAAGGTTGCCGTGTCCCTGCCGACGATTCGCGACAGCTGCCTTCGCCCCTTCTCCAAAGAAAGGGCCAATGCTTTTTTCACGCCGTGAGCTTCCTTGTGCAGGGTCTTTGCCGCCAAGGCGGTGTAGAGAAGATAGATAGACAGGACGGTTTTCACGGGGCCGCCGAACAGGCCGAGGAGGCCGCGAATCAAAAGATAAGTCGCCGCCGTATTAAATAAAGCGCAGGCGATGCCCAGAGGCTTTTTCCACCGCTCAGGCGCATGTAAAATGCCTCGGTATTCCCCGGCGATAATCTTTCCCATGCCCACCACGGGATGGGGCAGCCACATCGGGTCTGCAAGCACTATATCTAGTGCAAATGCGATCAATAAATTCATGGCCTATCCTTTCTGTTGTCCAGTTTATCACGGCAATGAATTCGAGACAATAGAGCCCCTTTCCCTTCTGTGAAATATAGATTAAGAATTGGATATTTCCGTGGTAAAGGGATATAATGGGTCTATTAGTATTAAGGAGGTCATTATGGAGAAAAGAAAGTTTAAACGCATTCTCGTCGCCAACCGCGGCGAAATCGCCATTCGTATTTTCCGAGCCTGTCGTGAACTCGGCATTCGTTCCGTTGCTATATATTCAAAGGAAGACAGCCTCTCTCTGTTCCGCACAAAGGCCGATGAATCTTATGAAATCGGCAAGGGAAAAAATCCCGTCGACGCCTATTTGGACATCGACGAAATTATTCACCTGGCTAAGAACAAAGGGGTGGACGCCATTCACCCGGGCTACGGCTTTTTAGCAGAAAACCCCGACTTCGCTCAAAAGTGTGAAGAGGCGGGCATCGCCTTTATCGGCCCGAGACCGGAAACCATGCGCCAATTAGGCGACAAGATTTCCTCTAAAATCATCGCCAGAGAAGCCGGCGTACAAACCATTCCCGGCGTCGACGATGCCATTCACTCCGATGAGGAAGCTCTGGAATTTGCCGAAGAAGCGGGCTATCCCGTCATGATTAAGGCGGCAGCCGGCGGCGGCGGTCGCGGCATGCGCGTCGTCAACAGTAAGGAAGAGCTTCTGGATCAATTCCACTCCGCCAAAAGCGAAGCGAAGAAAGCCTTCGGCAACGACTCCATGTTTATCGAAAAATATCTGGACCGCCCGAAACACATCGAGGTCCAAGTTTTAGGCGACGTCTACGGCAATGTGGTTCACCTTTTTGAACGCGACTGCTCCATTCAACGGCGCCACCAAAAGGTCGTGGAATTTACGCCGGCTTTTTCCGTTCCCGAAGAGCTGCGTCAAGCCATTTGTAACGACGCCCTAAAGATTACGAAGAATTTGGGTTACCGTTCCGCGGGCACCGTGGAATTTCTTGTAGACAGCGCGGGCAACCACTACTTCATCGAGGTCAATCCCCGGATCCAAGTTGAACACACCGTTACCGAAATGGTCACGGGCATCGACATTATTCAGGCCCAAATCCAAATCGCCCAAGGCTACGCCCTGGCCGATGCGCCTATCGACATTCCCAATCAGGAATCTATTCAACGCCGCGGCTTCTCCATTCAATGCCGCGTCACCACCGAAGACCCCCTCAATCACTTCGCACCGGATACGGGACAGATCACCCTGTACCGCTCCTCTTCCGGTTTCGGCGTGCGCTTAGACGGCGGCAACGGCTTCCAAGGCGCCGTTATCAGTCCCTACTACGACTCCCTCTTGGTTAAGGTCATTACCCAAGGCCGCACCTGGGAAGACACGGTGAACAAATCCATCCGATCCCTTCGCGAATTAAAGGTCGGCGGTGTCAAAACCAATATTGGCTTTTTGCTCAATGTATTGAACACGAAGGAATTCAGAGAAGGCACCTGCGACACGGGCTTTATCGGCGAACACCCGGAACTCTTCGACATTAACACCTCCACGGACAAAGAGCTCCGCGTCATGGAACACATCGGAGACATCGTGGTCAACAAAAATACCGACGCGAAAAAAACCTTCGACGTCCCTGTGGTGCCGGATTACAAAGAAGAAAGCTACAAGGGCTCGAAACAAATCTTCGACGAATTAGGCGCAAAGAAACTTTCCCAATGGATTTTAGATCAAGACCGCCTGCTCTTAACGGACACCACCATGCGGGATGCCCACCAATCCCTAATGGCCACCCGTATGCGCACCGTCGACCTATTGAAGGTCGCCAAGGCCATGAACTACAACATTCGCGAAATCTTCAGTATGGAAATGTGGGGCGGCGCCACCTTCGACGTGGCCTATCGCTTCCTCCACGAGGATCCCTGGGAAAGGCTGGACCTTTTAAGAGCGGCCATGCCTAATCTCCTCACACAAATGTTGGTTCGCGGCAACAACACCGTGGGGTACAAAAACTATCCCGACAATGTCGTTAAGAAATTCATTAAAGAATCGGCGGAAGGCGGCATCGACCTGTTCCGCATCTTCGACTCCCTGAACTGGATCGAAGGCATGCGCCTCGCCATCGACGAAACCATTGCCAACGGAAAAATCGCCGAAGGGACTATGTGCTACACCGGCGACATCTTAGACGAAAAACGGGACAAGTACAGCCTCGAATACTACGTCAAACTGGCAAAACAATTGGAAGATGTGGGCTGCCACATTATCGGCATCAAGGACATGAGCGGCCTCTTGAAGCCCTACGCCGCCAACAAGCTGGTGCGCGCACTGAAAAACGAAGTCTCCGTCCCTATTCATCTTCACACCCACGACACCACGGGCAACGGCGTCGCCACCGTCTTAATGGCCGCTGAAGCCGGCGTAGACATTGCCGATACGGCCATTAACTCCATGAGCGGGCTCACCTCGCAACCGGCCTTAAACTCCGTCGTAGCGGCTCTGGAAAACACCTCCAGAAGCACGGGCATCGACTTGGATGCCATCGACCAAATCTCCGCCTACTGGGCAGCCGTTCGTCCCGTATACGAGCAATTCGAATCGGATCTGAAGAGCGGCACCACGGAAATTTACAAATACGAAATTCCCGGCGGCCAATACTCCAACTTGAAACCGCAAGTCGAAAGCTTCGGCTTGGGCCACAAGTTCAAGGAAGTTAAGGAAATGTACAAAGACGTCAACCAAATGGTCGGCGACATTATTAAAGTAACCCCTTCCTCGAAAATGGTCGGCGACATGTCCATCTTTATGGTTCAAAACGATTTGACCCCCGAAAATATTTTCGAAAAGGGCGCGAACCTGGACTACCCGGACTCCGTCGTCACCTACTTCAAGGGCATGATGGGCCAACCTTACGGCGGCTTCCCCGAAAAGCTGCAAAAAATCGTTCTGAAGGACGAAAAACCCATTACCGTTCGTCCGGGTATGCTACTGGATCCCGAAGATTACGAAGCGGACAGAGCCCACTTGAAGAAAATCATGGGCCACGAGCCCACAGAGCGCGACGTCACCAGCTACTCCCTCTACCCCAAGGTATTTGACGAGTACGCCTCGAACTTCAGCAAGTACGATCAACTGTGGCGCATGGGCTCGGATATTTTCTTCCACGGTCTGCAAGAAGGCGAAACCGCCGAAGTCGCCGTAGGTGAAGGCAAGAACATGATCGTCACCTTGGTGGAAGTGGGCAAGCTGAAAGAAGACGGCAAGCGCACCCTGACCTTCGAAATCAACGGCTCCAGACGCAGCGTCGACATTACGGACAACACCCGCCCCATGCACCATGCAACAGGCGGCAGTGCCACCATCATGGCCGACGAAAGCAATCCTTTGGAAGTCGGCGCCTCCATCCCCGGCACCGTAGCAAAGATCAACGTAGCCGTCGGCGACAAGGTCAAGGAATCGCAACCTCTTTTGGTTTTGGAAGCCATGAAAATGGAAACCAACATTATCTCCCCCATGGACGGCATTGTGGAACACATTTCCGTCAAAGAGGGCGACAGTGTGGAAAGCGGCCAATTGGTTCTCGAGTTAAAAGAAAAAGAATAATCTTTCAATTAGGCACACGCAAAAGCAGCGACACCATTCGGTATCGCTGCTTTTTTGTTGCACCTATGCTTCTTCTCCCTTGGGCCCTTTAAAATAAAAGGTGCTGCCCACGCCGAGCTTCGATTTCACCCCGTAGGCAAAGCCGTGAAGGTCAAGAATGTTTTTGCAGATAAACAGGCCCAGGCCCGTGCCCACTACTTGCCGCTCGTGATTGTCCCGGCCTCGGTAGAACCGCTCCCAAATTTTGTCCCGGTCCTCATCGGCCATGCCGCGGCCGTAGTCGCGGACGCAGTATGTGATGTGGTCTTTCTGCTCAATCATATAAATGTCGATTCGTTTTTTGTCCGTGGAGTAATTCACGGCATTGGTAATGAAATTATAAATGACCTGGCGCATTTTATTTTCGTCGCAGATGATGGTGCCCTCGCCGTGAATAGTGAATTCATAGCCCCGCCGCTCCAAATTTTTGAAGCGACAGAGGACATCCTGCGTCAATGCCTTCAGATCAACCGGCTCCGAATCCAACTGTCCCAGACCCGATTCCACGCGGGACAGGTCCAAGAGGTCGTTGACGAAGTGGGTCAGGTAGTCCGTCTCTTCCAAAATGGTTTCCACGTGTTTTTCCCGGAGGGCTTTGTTGTCTCCGGAAATGTCGCGGATCATTTCGCCGTAGGATTTAATCACCGTGAGCGGCGTCTTGAAATCGTGGCTCACATTGGCGATTAAATCCTTGCGCATTTCAAGGGCGTCGGTGAGCTCCCCGGTGGCGTAGTTCAATGTCCGCGCCAAGTCGTTTATTTCCGTGTAGTCCTGCTCCTTAAACTGCACGTCGTAATTGCCCTGACCGAGGGCCCTGGCGGTCTTTGCCATGTCGGACAGAGGGCGCGCCAAGCGGGAGCTGAGATACAGGGACAAAATAAAGGCGAGAACCAGGGAAATAATGCTCACGATGATCAGCTGATCCTTCAGTATTTCCACCGTGGAATCCACGGGATCCACATTGGTAGACACGGCGAGGAAGTATTTCTCTCCCGCCTCAACCCCTAAATAGGAGACGTACAAAATCGACGAGGACTCTTCGTTTTTATAATCATTGACGTAGGTCTTCTCGGTTTTGTCGTTTTTAAGGAGCGGCTGAAAGTAAGTAAAGAAATCTTCGCCGCTGATCATGGGCTGGTACATATAGTCCAGGGGGTTTAAGGGAAAGACCAAACCGCCCTTTTCGTTGTAAACCTGCAGGCTTAAATTTTTCTCAAAGCTGTAGCGAAGCAGGGTGTCCTCGAAATCGTCCTTGCCGAAGCGGGTCGTGACCGCGCGGCCGACTTTTTCCGTGTCGCGAATCTTCATGGATTCGTAAAAGGAATTGATAAAGACGATTTGCAACAGCCACAATAGGATCAAGATAAACAATGCCATACCGGAGAAGTACAGCCAAAACTTGACGCGGATACTTTTTTGATCCACGATGGCGTCGCGGGTCACGATTCAGAGCCCTCGCCGACGAATTTATAGCCCACGCCCCGCACGGTGACGATGTAGCTTCGATAGGGCTCGATGCTGTTTCTGAGCATTTTAATATGGGTGTCCACGGTGCGGTCGTCGCCGTAAAAATCGTAGCCCCACACTTTGTTTAAAAGCTTCTCGCGGCTCAGGGCGATGTTTTCGTTCTCTGCGATAAAGACCAAGAGGTCGAATTCCTTCGGCGTCATTTCCACCGGAGACCCGTCCACATAAACTTCCCTGCCGTCCAGATCGATGGAAAGTCCCTTAAAGTTAAGTGCGTGGTTTTCCTTGACACTGCTGTTGCGCTTGGCGATCACCGACAAGCGCGCCATGAGCTCCTTCGGCGAAAAGGGCTTTACCACGTAATCGTCGATGCCGATTTCAAAGCCGTAAAGCTTGTCGTACTCTTCCCCTCGCGCGCTGAGCATGAGCACCGGAATGTCTTTAATCTTTTTTATCTCTTTATAGGCGCTGAAGCCGTCGAGGCGTGGCATCATCACGTCCATGACGATGACGTCGAAATCCTCGCCCTTGCAAAGGTCCACGGCTTCCATGCCGTCCACCGCTTCCACCACCTCATAGCCTTCAAATTCCGCATAGGTCCGTATGACCTCTCGAATCTTCGCTTCGTCGTCTACGACTAGTAATTTGTACATAGGCACCCCTTTCCGATACCTATTATACTATAGTTTCCCCGGAAATTACTTCGCCACGTAGATTCCCTTTTTCGGGAAGACCAGGCGGAAGGTGCTGCCGTGGTGGAGCTGGGATTTCACGTCAAGGGTGCCCTTTAAGCTGTCCACATTGTGCTTGACGATGGCGAGACCCAGTCCCGTGGATTTTTCATTGTAGCTGCGGGATTTGTCCACCATGTAGAAGCGCTCGAAAATGCGGCGCTGATCGTCGTAGGAAATGCCGATCCCCGTATCCTGTATGGTGACGATGAATTTATCGTCGGCCTTTCCGTCCAAGACGATGCGCACATTGCCGCCTTCCACATTATAGACGATGGCATTGTCCACCAAATTGGAAATCAGCTCCCGCATCAGGTCGGGATGGGTGTAGAGACGATTGTCCCGATCCGGTTGAAAGCCAAGGTAAATCCCTCTCGCCGCCGCGTCGGGCTCGTAGGTCTTGATGACGTCTTTGACCAGAGCTTCCATATCCACGACCCGGTACTCTTCCGGCCGATTTTTTTCTTCCAAGCGGCTCATGGCGATGACGGCATTAATCAGCTCAAAGAGCTTTTGCGATTCGCCGATAATAATGTCCAAAAACTTGTCCCGATCCTCCTCCGCCACCATGCCGGAGCGCAGGAGCTCGGCGTATCCGGAAATGGAGGTCAGTGGCGTCTTTAATTCGTGGGTCACATTGGACGTAAATTCCCGGCGGCTTCTCTCGGCCAGGCTTTGCTGAGTTTCGTCGATCATCAGAATCAGCATGCCGTAAAATTCGCCGGCGTCGTTAAATATAGGATCGAAGAAAAATTTGATCACCACGCCCTCCATGGCGATCTTTTGAACGTCGTCCTTTCGATTATCAAAGGCTCGGGAGAAGGCCTCGTAAAAATTTCGCTCGCGGCAGAGATACAAGAGATCCTTTCCCTGAAAATTAATGTAGAGAGAAGCGTTTAACAGCTTCACCGCAGCTTCGTTAATGGAGAGAATTTTTCTGTTCTTACCCAGAAGGATCACGCCCTCCGTCATATTATCCACCATGTCGATAAGCCCCGTAAGGCGGGAGGACAAGCTGTCCAGCCGGTATTTTTCCCGCAAAGCTTCTTTTTTCAGGGCATCTTCGTAGGACTTGTGGATGGGGCTTACTTCCAATTTAAACTCGGGATCCTGCAGATAGCGACGATAATTTTGTATGAGGAAAATTCCCTCCTCTTCCTCTTTTTCCCTGCGATAGAGGATCAGTAAGTAAAGAGCCGTGCCGCCGCACGCAGTGGCGATCACCGTATAGGGCAGGTAGTGGAAGGTTGCTCCCATCATACTTTCGTGACTCATCATGGTCACGAGCACGCTCTTGTCCTCAAAAACCGTAGTTTGAATGTAGCTGGTTGCGAGAAAGCCCTTATCGAAAATATGCCAGCCGGTGCTTTCCGTCATTCGCCGCGAGATCTTGCGGGCGTAGCTTACCATGGCGTCGGTTTCCTTAGACAGGCTATTGGAATAAAGCACCTTCCCCCCACCGTTTAAAAAGACAATGCCGTCGTCATTGTCCGAATCCCAATGGTCCAAACGACGAAGGCGATCGACTTCGTCGCCGTCTTTTTTTAGATCCGTCGTCAATGCCTCCAGCTTTTTTTCATTAAAACGAATCCCTCGATTATGGTAGTCGAGGGATACGGCTATTTGAAATATAAAGGCGATGACAAAGGCCATTAAAAAACTGAATCGTCGTATCTGTTTATTCATTCCTTATATCCTACTTTGTAGCCGATATTTCGAACGGTCTCAATCAGCGAGGCCTTGCCCTTCAGCTTGTGACGCAACGATGCGATGTGCACGTCCACGGTGCGGGACTCGCCTTCGAAGTCGTAGCCCCAAACCTGAGCCATAATCATCTCCCGGTTCAAGACGATGTTTTTGTTCCGGAAAAGATAATACAAAAGCTCAAATTCTTTATAGGTTAAGCTAATGGGCTCGCCGTCCACCAGCACGGTGCGCTTCTTTTTGTCGATGACGACGCCGTCGATGGCGATGAGCTGATCATCCTCCTTGGGACGGGCGCGGCGCAGAACGGCCTTTACCCGAGCCACCAGCTCCAACACGCTAAAGGGCTTGACGATATAATCGTCGGCGCCGATGTCCAGCCCCACGATTTTATCCAACTCGGAGGATTTCGCCGTAAGCATAATGACGGGAATGTCTTCCGTCGACGGGTTGTCCCGTATCCGCTTTAAAATTGTCAAACCGTCTTCTCCGGGGAGCATAATATCGAGAAGAACGAGGGAGGGAAGCTTTTCATCTATGGCGCGGAAAAGCTCCTCGCCGGAGGAGAAGCCCTCTACGTCGAAATCGCTGTTCTTAAGAGCATAGACGATTAAATCGCGAATGTTACCTTCGTCTTCTACACAATAAATCATTTTACACCCCGAATGTTTCTACGCCTAAGTAATCCTTGTGATGACCGGTAAGGGAGAAAATAACCCACTCGCCGATATTTTGTGCGTGATCGCCGACCCGTTCCAGATACTTGCCGATTTGCAACAGATCCACCAATTCCTGAGGATCCTCTTTTTCTTCACGGAATTTGCCGATGATCTTTTCGCGAAGCTCCACAAACAATTCGTCCACCACGTCGTCGTGATTAATGCATTGGGTAGCCAGGTCTTCGTCTTTGGTGATGAAGGCGTCAATGGCCATTTTGATCATGGAGGTGGATTCGATAAACATACGGGTAATCAAATCCGTGGTCACAGACAGGGGCTTGTCGTCCATGGTCAGGGAAATTTCGCAAATGTCTTGGGCTTGATCGCCGATCCGTTCCAAGTCCGTAATGATTTTTAAGGCGGCGGAAATAAAGCGCAAGTCCCCTGCCACCGGCTGTTGCTTTAAGAGAAGCATAAGGCACATGTCTTCGATGCGGCGCTCCATGCGGTCCACATCACGATCGTTTTGTGAAACGGTCGTGGCAAGCTCGCTATCCCGATCCTCTAATGCCTTCATGGCATCGGCCACGGCCTGTTCCACCATGGCAGCCATTTTTATCAGCAAGGTATTTAATTCATCCAGTTCTAAATCGTATTGTTTTCTCATGCCATCCCCCTATTATCCGAAACGACCGGTGATGTAATCCTCTGTCCGCGAATCCCGCGGATTCGAAAACATCTTTTCCGTCTTATCCATTTCAACCACTTCACCTGTAAGGAAAAACGCCGTCTTGTCCGACACCCGCGCCGCTTGTTGCATATTGTGGGTGACCATGACGATGGTGTAGTCCTTCTTTAAATCCTGTACCAATTCCTCGATCTTTAGCGTGGAGATAGGGTCCAGTGCCGAGGTGGGTTCATCCATTAAGAGCACCTCCGGCTCCACAGCCAACGCCCGAGCGATACAAATACGCTGTTGCTGGCCGCCGGAGACTTCCGTCGCCCGTTGTTGCAGCTTGTCTTTTACCTCTTCCCAAATGGCGGCACCCTTTAACGAGCGTTCCACGATTTCATTGAGCTCGTTCTTATTTTTAATGCCGTGGGTTCTGGGACCGTAGGCAATGTTGTCGAAAATGCTCATGGGAAAGGGGTTCGGGTTTTGAAAGACCATGCCCACCCGTTTTCTCAGCAGGTTGACATCATAGCCGGAATCGTAAATGTCGTTTCCGTCCAAGAGCATTTTTCCTTCGATACGACAATCCTCCACCAAATCGTTCATGCGGTTTAAGCATTTTAACATGGTGGACTTCCCGCAACCCGAGGGCCCGATAAATGCCGTGATCTCATTTTCCTTTATATCCAAATTGATCTTCTTTAACGCTTGAAAATCGCCATACCATAAATCCACATCGCTCACTAATAATTTCGTCTCACTCATTTAATTGCCTCCTGCTAGTTTCGAACCGATAAACGAACTGAGTGCGTTGATTAAAAGGGTTAACACAATCAGGATAAAGCCCGTAGCAAAGGCCTGATCCACAAACAGCCCTTCCGTCGACAGCACATACATGTGAAGGGACAGGGTACGTCCCGAGGATAACAGACTCGTCGGCATATCCGTCGTCGTCCCTAAGGTAAACATTAATGCCGCCGTCTCGCCGACGCATCGACCGATGGCCAGAATGACGCCGGATAAAATCCCCGGCACCGCCACGGGCAAGACGACGCGAATGATGGTGCGAAGCTTCCCCGCACCCAGTGCAAAGGAGCCGCTTCGCAGGCTGTCGTTCACGGCGATCAAGGCTTCTTCCGTGGAGCGAATAATCAGGGGCAAAATCATAATGGACAGGGTGAATACCCCGGAGAGAATGGAGTAGCCCAGCTTCAGCGCTATGGAGAAGAACAACATACCGAAGAGGCCGTAGAGAATGGACGGAATCCCCGATAAGGTTTCCGTCGTGAGACGAATCACTTCAACAATGCGGCTGCCCTTTTTTGCATATTCCACCAGATAAAACCCGGTGAAGACGCCCAAGGGCGTAGCGATAATCAGAGAGAGCGCCACCACGATCAAGGTGGTGATAATGGCAGGAAACATGGACACATTCTCCGTGGTGTAGGTTTTTTCAAACATGGCTCCGTTTAAATGAGGCGCCCCTTTTATGACAATGTAGCCCACGAGAATAATTAAAACAGCGAAGGTAATAAAAGCCGCCGCGAGGATGAGGCCGCGAACCATGGCCGAGCGTGTCTTCATTATTTCATCCTCCTTTTGACGACGTTAAACAACAAATTGATAAGCAGAATAAAGATAAAGAGAACGACTCCGGTGGCGATCAGGGCCTCCCGATGGTCTCCTGTGGCGTAGGCCATTTCCAAAACGATATTCGCCGTCATGGTACGGGTGCCCATCTTGATGCTCTCGGGCACAATGGGTTGGTTCCCGGCGATCATAATCACCGCCATGGTCTCGCCGATGGAGCGGCCGATGCCTAAAATAATCGCGGCCAGGATCCCCGATTTTGCCGCCGGCAGCACGACGCGCATCAAGCTGCGCTCGTTGGTGGCACCCAAAGCAATGGAGCCCTGGTAGTAAGATTTGGGCACGGATCGCAGAGAGGATTCCGACAGGCCGATAATCGTGGGCAAAATCATAATCCCCAAAAGCACCGACGCGGTAAAGACCGTCATCCCCGTGCCGCCCCACCATCCGCGGACGATGGGCACAAAAACCATGAGGCCGAAGAAGCCGTAAATAATCGACGGGATCCCAGCCATTAAATTGACGGCGGGCTTAAGAAATTTATACAGCCGGTCAGGACAATAAAAAGCCATAAACACGGCGGTTAATACCCCGATGGGCACCCCGACGAGAATGGATCCGATGGTGACGTAGACGGAACCCACGATCATGGGCAAAATTCCGAAGGACGGCGGCGAGGCCGTGGGCTTCCAATCCGTTCCCAATAAAAACTTCGCGATCCCCGTTTGTAAAATAAAGGGCACGCCGTTTTTAAAAATGAAATAACAAATAACAATAATCGAAAATACCGATAAGAGCGAGCAAAGTAAAAAAATCAACTCCCACGTTTTTTCAAAACCTTTTGAGTGCATGGTCCTCCTCCTTTTCGCCCCCACTTTATCAAGGCATTCTTAGGAATAGATATGGGCTTTGTAAAATCTATGTAAACAAAAAAACAGGTGTCCGTAGACACCTGCTGTGATTCTGTTTTATTTGGCCAGGTCGCCCCAAGCGGCCATGCTGCCATTGAAGATGTTTTTGATTTGTTCCATGGTAATGTCTTTGGCCGGATTTTCCTTGTTGACGATGACGGCGATACCGTCTTGTGCCAGGACGATGCCTTGGACGTTGGTCTTTTCTTCATCCTTTAGTTCACGAGAGCTCATGCCGATTTGTGCCGTACCTTCGGCGGCTGCGGTAATCCCTGCGGAAGAGCCGTTGGATTGAATTTGAATGTTGGCGCCGCTGTTGACCTTCTTGTAAGCTTCAACTAATTTTTCCATTAAAGGCGTGACGGATGTGGAGCCGGCCACGGTGATTTCGCCACTGACATTGCCGGGCTTGTAATCTTCGGCCTTCTCATTCTTGACGTAGCCTTCTTGTTCAGCGATGGCTTGACCGTCTTTCGAAAGAGCAAATTTGATAAAGTCGGCTTCCAGGGAGCCTTCCTTCGGTTCGCCCTTCGTGACTAAAAGGAAGGGACGAGCCAGCTTGTATTCGCCACTTAAAATATTTTCCGGCGTCGCTTCAACACCTTCCAAGGTCAGCGCTTTTACCGTGTCGTTTAAAGAACCCAGGGAAATATAGCCGATAGCCGAGGGGTTTCCCGCAACGGTTGTCATGACACCGTTAGTGGAGTTTTGTACCGTGGCCGATGCCGTGGTGTTGTCCACCTCTTGGTCCCCGTTCTTTTCAACGAGGCCGGTGATTTCGGTAAAGGCACCGCGGGTACCGGAGCCGTCTTCACGAGAGATGACGGCGATTTGACCCAGCTTTGCTAAGTCGCCGCTTTCGCCCTCTTTCGAAGCATTGGCGGTGTTCTCGGTCTTCGCCTTATTGTTCTTCGCTTGATCATTTCCACCGTTGGCTTTATCGCCGCCGGAGCAAGCAACAAGAGTTAATGCCAAAAGGGATGCGCCAATGGCTAATTTTACATTCTTCATTTTCATCGTTTGATTCCTCCTATAAAAAAATCTTCATCAACTAACGGCATTGTATCGGCCGACCATTAAGTCGGAATCATTTCAATGTAAAGACGATGTAAATCTTTTCGGAGAATCAATTATAATAACTCGTCGATGTCGCAAACAAATTCCCGCGGTTCCAGATCCGAGGGGAAGCGGCTGCGCAAATTGCCATCCCTGTCGATGAGGAATTTTTCGAAATTCCAGTGGATGGGATCGTCTCCTTCGGTTAAGGCGCGAAACAGCGGATGGGCATCGTCGCCAATGACGTCGACTTTTGAAAACATAGGAAAGGTAATGCCGTAGCGGGACGTAACGAATTCCTCAATGGCCGCCTCATCTTCCGGCTCCTGAGCCCCGAATTGATTACAGGGAAAACCCAAGACGACGAAGCCGTCGTCCTTGTAGCGCTCGTAAATGCGCTGAAGCCCTTCGTATTGATGGGTACACCCACAGAGACTGGCCGTATTTACCACTAAGACCACCTGGCCATCGTAGCGATTCAAATCGACCACATCACCGTGAATATCCTTCGCGGAAATCGAATAAAAATTCATACTATCCCTCCTTCCCAATAGTATACGCTAAAATGATTGCTTTATCAATTTAAAACAAAAGCATTATTGCACGTTAATTACCGTCTGCTTTCGGAAGAGCTCATTCAAAAGAAAAATCAACCTTTTGACCGATAGCTGCGCGTTCGTTGTAATTAAAATAAGGACATTGCAATTTAAGAATGTCCGAAATCGATGTAAAAGATGAAAAAAAAGTTGAGTAAACTCAACTGCCGATTTTTTTATTATCGTAATAAATTCTTACGCGCGACGACGGTGCGCGTTTATCCATAAGCCTTCGTATACGTTTAAGACAGCCCTCGCAAAATCGTTGTCGGTATAGATCTTTGACGCTCCTTTTATCGATCGGGTGCGCATGTATCTGAAGCTGTCTAAAAATTCCTTTTCATTTGTAAAAGACATTCCGTTTATTCCTTCTTGAAGTACGCCATTCAAGCAATCGTCTCGCTGCACCAAGAGAGGCAGTCCCGCCGCCAAAGCTTCCATATAGGTCAGGCCCTGGGTTTCTGCCTTGGACGCAGATACGAAGAGATCGCCCAGGGCGTAGTAGTTTTGTATCTCATCCCAAGGGACGCCACCGGTAAAGCATAAATTTCGAATAGCCATGTCTTTCGCTTGCATCTGCAGTCTTTCTTTTTCAGGGCCATCCCCTACGATCAACAGCTGCACGTCTTCCTCTTCCGTCTCCAGCCGTTTATAGCACTCCAGCAGCTTATCCGTCCTCTTCTCTTCCGCCAGCCTCCCGACGGATAACAACGTGTAGCCTGAGGATAAATTGAAGCGTTGCCTTAACCGTTCCACCTCCTTTGTGTTGTAGGATCTGAATTTATCGAGATTCAATCCCGTGGGCACCACGTGAACATCGCGTATTACCCGGTAGCCGAACAGTTTTTTTCTCACCTTCTCCGTCGGAACGATGACGGCGTCGGAATAGTTGCAAAACCTCGCACTTAAAGCGCACACCATTCGCTTTAGGCCCTCTGTTTTCGGCAAGGGCAGATAATGAATGCAATCTTCATACATCGTATGGTAGCTATGGACGTGAGGAATGCCAAATTTTTGCGCTACCTGCAAGCCCAATATGCCGACGGTAAATTCCGTTTGCGTGTGGATGACGTCAAGATGCATTTGCTTGCACTTATGGATCCAATAGGGCGCGACGACTAGGGCCAAATGTCTGTCTTTAACCATCATCGGGCTGACACTGGGCAGTCGAAAGATGCGTTCTTTAGGTGCGCTCTGTGCATTTTTTGTTCGAGACGTAATCACATAGACGGTGTGACCCATCCTTTCCAAGGCGCGTTTAAGCAAATAGGTAGAGTGAGCGACTCCGTTGATTTCGGGATAGTAGGTGTCTGTAAAGAGTCCGATTCGCATAATGCCTCCTTTTATTTGATTTTATCGGGGACCTATGGGATCGGTATGATTTTCTTGTAAAATGAATATAATTTTTTCGCACATCCGGCTCTTTATTTTATGTCTTCTTTTTTGATTTCTGCGTATGTAAAAAGGACCAAGCCGATGGCCTGGTCCTTTGTTTTATTTTAAGAAATTAGCCGTTTAAACGTTCGTAGTTTTCTAAGCGTTCTTTGGCGTTTCTTTCAGCTGCTTCGTAAAGTGCTTCTGCACGTTCGGGGAACAGCTTCTTCAAGGACGTGTAACGAACTTCGCCTTCGAGGAATTCTCTGTAGGGCTTCGTCGGTGCCTTGGAGTCTAAGCTGAAGGGGTTCTTGCCTTCATCTTTGAGGGTCGGGTTGTATCTGTACAGGTGCCAGTAACCGGTTTCAACTGCTTTCTTTTCTTCAGCAATGGAAACGCCCATACCTTGGCGAATACCGTGGTTGATACAGGGTGCGTAAGCAATGACTAAGGACGGTCCGTCGTAAGCTTCGGCTTCCTTAATGGCCTTGAGGGCTTGGTTCTTGTCGGCGCCGATGGCGATTTGTGCGACGTAAACGTAGCCGTAGCTGGTCATCATGAGACCTAAGTCTTTCTTACGAACTTCCTTACCGTTGGATGCGAATTTTGCAACTGCAGCCGTCGGGGTTGCTTTCGAGGATTGACCACCGGTGTTGGAGTAAACTTCCGTATCGACAACCATGACGTTGATGTTTTCGCCGCTGGCCAATACGTGGTCTAATCCGCCGTAACCGATGTCGTATGCCCAACCGTCACCGCCGAAGATCCATTGCGACGGTTTGATTAAGAGACGTTTCATGCTGCCGATGGAAGCCAAGAGCTTGTCTGCTTCAGCATTGCCGGTCTTCTTGTCGAGCAAGGGAAGAATCTTAGCTGCAGCAGCCTTGGTTACCTCGTAGCTGTTGAAGTCTTCTAACCAAGCGTCAAATGCTTTGGCGATTTCTTCGTCTGCGCCTAATTCCTTGAATTCTTCCATGTGTTTCTTAATGGTTGCTCTTTGTTGGTCAACTGCAACCTTCATGCCGTAGCCGTATTCTGCGTTGTCTTCGAACAAGGAGTTAGCCCAAGAGGGACCTTGACCCTTGTCGTTGGTGCAGTAAGGCATACTCGGTGCGGAACCGCCCCAAATCGAGCTACATCCCGTTGCGTTTGCAATCATCATGTGATCGCCGAACAGTTGAGTAACTAATTTGATATAGGGAGTTTCACCGCAGCCTGCGCAAGCGCCGGAGAATTCCAAGTGCGGCATGTGGAATTGAGAGTTTTTAACGTTGTTTGCAGGAATCTTATCTTGCTTGGAGGATACGGTTTCTGCGAATTTCCAGTTGTCAACTTGTTTATCGAATTCATCTTCGAACGGAACCATGACAAGTGCTTTTTCCTTAGCGGGGCAAACTTGTGCACAGTTGCCGCAACCGGTACAGTCGAGAGGAGAAACTTGAATGCGATATTCGTAGCCTTCCAGCTCTTTACCGTTGGGTTTTTTGGTTTCGAAGGTTGCCGGCTTCTTAGCTGCTTCTTCTTCGTCTAACAGGAAGGGACGAATAACAGCGTGGGGGCAAACGAAGGAGCATTGGTTACATTGGATACAGTTTTCGATTTGCCATTGGGGTACGTTAACGGCAATACCGCGTTTTTCGTATCTGGACGTACCTGCCATGAAGGTACCGTCTTCCATGCCGACGAATGCGCTGACGGGAAGGTCGACGCCTTCTTGACGGGTCATGGGAACGAGGATGTTGTTGATGAATGCCGGTGCGCCTTCGATTTCGTGGGATTCGGTTTCGGTTAAGTTAGCCCATTCCTTCGGATAATCGACTTTGTGTGCGGCGGTCATACCTGCATCGACAGCGGCATAGTTCATATTGACGATTTCTTCGCCCTTGTGGCCGTAGTCTTTAACGATGGCTTCTTTTAATTTTTCAACAGCGACATCTTCGGGGAGTACGCCGGAAAGCTTAAAGAATGCAGCTTGCATAACCATGTTGGTACGGTTACCCAAACCGACTTCGCCTGCGATCTTCGTTGCGTTAAGGATGTAGAATTTAACATCGTTAGCAGCGATGGAGCGTTTCAGGCTTGCGGGAAGATTTTCTTCCAGGTCTTCAACATCCCAGGTGGTGTTCATTAAGAAGGTACCGCCTTTTTTGATGCCGCGGAGCAAGTCGTATTGGTGTACGTAGGATTGCTTCGAGCAGGAAATGAAGTCAGCGGATGTTAACAAGTAGGTGGAAGTAATCTTGTTGGGACCGAAGCGTAAGTGAGACATGGTAACACCGCCGGATTTCTTCGAGTCATAGTCGAAGTAACCTTGTGCATACATGTCGGTGCCGTCGCCGATGATCTTGATGGCGCTCTTGTTTGCACCAACGGTACCGTCGGAACCGAAGCCCCAGAACTTGCAACCGATGGTTCCTTCCGGTTCGGTGTGGATTTCTTCATCGATATCCAGGGAAAGATGAGTAACGTCGTCTACGATACCGACGGTGAAGCCGTCTTTCGGTTGTGCTGCGCGCAGGTTTTTGTAAACTGCCAGCATTTGAGAAGGTGTGGTATCCTTACTGCCTAAGCCGTAGCGGCCGCCGACGATCAAGGGAGCATTGTCGCTGCCGTAGTACATGTCCTTAACGTCAAGCATTAAGGGTTCAGCTGCGGAGCCTTTTTCCTTGGTGCGGTCTAAAACGGCGATTCTCTTGACACTCTTCGGCATAGCGTCGAGGAAGTGTTTTCTGGAGAAGGGACGATAGAGGTGAACCTTCAGTAAACCGACTTTGTCGCCCTTTGCGTTTAAGTAGTCGACAACTTCTTCAATGGTTTCGGTAACGGAACCCATAGCTACGATAACGTCTTCTGCGTTTTCGTCGCCGTAGTAGTTGAAAAGACCGTACTTTCTGCCGGTTAATTCGGAGATTTGTTTCATGTAATCTTCCGTAATACCGATGATGTCTGTGTAGAAGTGGTTAGCAGCTTCTACTTCTTGGAAATAGATATCCGGGTTTTGTGCAGTACCGCGTACTTCGGGATCTTGGGGAGCCAAAGCACGTGCTCTGAATTCGTTGACTGCGTCCATGTCGACGAGTTTTGCTAAATCGTCGTAGTCGAGAACTTCAATCTTTTGAATTTCGTGAGACGTACGGAAGCCGTCGAAGAAGTGTACGAAGGGTACGCGACCTTTTATTGCGGATAAGTGAGCGACACCTGCCAGGTCCATAGCTTCTTGTACGGAGCCGGATGCGAGTAATGCGAAGCCGGATGCACGAGCAGCCATAACGTCTTGGTGGTCACCGAAAATGCTCAGCGCATGGCTGGCTAATGCACGAGCTGCAACGTGGAATACGCCGGGAAGCAATTCCCCTGCAATCTTGTACATGTTCGGGAGCATCAAGAGAAGACCTTGGGATGCAGTGTAGGTGGTGGTTAAAGCACCTGCTTGAAGTGCACCGTGTACGGCACCTGCAGCGCCGGCTTCGGATTGCATTTCTTTTACAGATACTTCGTTGCCGAAAATATTCTTTCTGTGATTGCTGGCCCAGGCATCAATATGTTCTGCCATTGGGGATGAGGGCGTGATCGGATAGATACACGCTAAGTCAGAGAACGCATATGCCACGTGTGCGGCAGCTGTGTTCCCATCCATCGTTTTCATCGTCTTTGCCATTTAAACCTCCTAATTTAACAACATTTTCCTATACCTTAATTATATCAGTCATCTTCTCAAATTCAAGTCATTGACACATGTATTCAATATTTAGATATGTTAAAAAGAAAACAGTCCGATTGCTTCGCATAAATTTTCGCTCTCGCGAAAAAAAATCTATCGCCCGACTTTATTTTTTTCGATGGATTCCATGACCCGTTGATTCAACGCCAGAGCCGCATTGTATCCCATTTCCTTCTGCTTAAAGTTCCGCGTGGCAATTTCGATGATCATGGACATGTTGCGACCGGTACGCATGGGGATTTCCATAATAGGCACGGACTTGTCAAGAATTTCGGTCTTTTCGTCCTCGATGCCCAGGCGATTGTAATCGGCAAAATCGTCCCATGGGGTCAACTCGATGACCAGCTCCACTTCTTTTTCCTCCATTATGCAACCGATCCCGAAAAGGCGTTCCACATCGATTATGCCGATGCCGCGAATTTCCATAAAGTGGCGGGTGATCTTAGGGGACGTGCCGATGAGGCGATTGTCAAGCATCCGGATGAGGACAGAATCGTCGGCAATAAGCTTGTGTCCGTTTGCAATAAGGTCCAGAGCCGTTTCCGATTTGCCGATGCCGCTTTCCCCAGTAATCAGGACGCCGACGCCGTAAATATCCAAAAGAATGCCGTGGCGACGAATGGAGGGCGCCAGGGCACGTTCCAAATAAGTTATCAATTTGTTTACCGCTCGGGAGGTGGAAACGGCGGTCCTCAAAATGGTGCAGTTGTTTTCTTTGGCGTAAGTCAACATTTCCGGAAAAATTCGTTGGTTTCTGGTGACGATCATCACCGTGATCTTGTGCGCAAACAAGGCCTTTAAGCGCATGCCGCGAACCTTGGGATCCAGTCCATCCAGATAACTCCACTCCGCACCGCCGATGATTTGGATGCGGTCGGGAACGAATTTCGTATAGAAGCCGCAAAGCTGTAAGCCCGGCCGATTAAATTCCGAGGAGTAGAGGCGGACGGTGCGGGTGCCCTCCGCCTGATGAATCACTTCGAAATCATTCTCTTTAATCAGCTCTTCTACGCTGATGCTCATTTTTTTATTGCTCATCCTTGCCTCCTTGAAAGTGATCCACCAACGACTGTGCCGCCGCCCTTGTCATGCCGTCCACCTCCGACAATGTCTCCACATCGGCGGCTTTGATTTTCGACAGAGATTTAAAAGCCGTCATCAGCGCTTGCTTTCGCTTCGGGCCGATGCCCGGGATATTGTCCAGCTCCGATCGAAAGCTCGCCTTCGCCCGCAGGCTTCGGTGGTAGGTAATGGCGAAGCGGTGGGCTTCTTCCTGCATTTGATAGGTGAGGCGATAAATGGGGGAATTTTTCGCCACGCGAATTTCCTCTTTGTTAAAGTAAATACCCCGGGTCTTGTGAAAGTCGTCTTTAACCAAGCCCGCCACGGGAATGTCCAGATTCAATTCCTTTAAGACGGTGAGAGCCTGGGTCACCTGACCCTTGCCCCCGTCCATAAAAATCAGATCGGGGAATTTGCCGAAGCCTTTGCTCTCGCCTACCCCCGCCTGTTCCTTCAGCCCCCGCTTAAAGCGGCGACTCAGCACCTCTCTCAGCGAAGCGTAATCGTCGGGCCCCTCCACATCCTTGATGCGGAAGCGGCGGTAGTCCGTCTTCTTCGGCAGACCCTCTTCAAAGACCACCATGGATCCCACGGATTCTACACCGGAAATATTGGAGATGTCGTAGGTTTCGATGCGATCCGGCGCCCGCTCCAGGCCCAATTTTTCCCTCAAGGCGTTCAAGGTCGTCTCCACGCTTTTTTGTTTGCTGCGCATTTGATCGGAATGCTTATCCAGCATATCGATGGCATTCTTCCTGACCATGGACATGATCTGCTTCTTCTCTCCGATCTTCGGCACGATAATGTGAACGTTGGCGCCTTTTTTCTCCCCGAGCATGGCTTCGATGAGCTCTCGCTCGTCGAAGTATTCGTGGACGTAGAGCTTCCCCGGAATATAGGCGGTGCCGTGGTAAAACTGGGAGATAAACGCCTTTAAGAGCTCGGCCGGGCTGTCCTCGTAGGGATTTTCCATAAAGAAATGCTCTCTGCCCATATTTTTTCCTCGGCGGAAAAAGAAAATCTGGATGCACACGTCCCGGCCTTGAGCGGCGAGGCCGATGACGTCGAATTCGTCGTCCTTGCCCGCCGCCGTGATGCGCTGCTTTTCCGTCAGGGTATAAAGGGCCTGCAGTTTGTCGCGGATCTGTGCCGCCCTCTCGAAATCCAACGACCTGCTCGCCTCTTTCATCTCCGCCTCCAGCTCGTCGAGAAAGACGACTTTTTTTCCGTCGAGGAAGTCCTCGATGCCCGAGATGTATGTCCGGTATTCCTCCTCGGTGACGGCGCCGATACAGGGCCCGGCGCAGCGATGAATGTGGTAGTTTAAGCAGGGGCGCACCACGGGATGAGGCTTGGAAAGATCCAGCTTGCAATTTCTCAGGGGGAAGCGCTCGTGCAGAATGTCGATGGCGGAGTTCACCGCCAAGACGTCGGGGAAGGGGCCGTAATAGCGGGCACCGTCTTTAATGACCCGTCGGGTCTTCATGAGGCGGGGAAAGGGCTCGTCGGTGATTTTAATATAGGGGTACTGCTTATCGTCCCTGAGCAAAATATTGTACTTGGGCAGATACTCCTTGATTAAATTGGATTCCAGAATTAAAGATTCCAGCTCGCTTGAGACGATAATGTATTCGAAATCGTCGATGTGGGAGACCATGCTCCATACCTTTTTATCCTTCTTGCCATAGGAACCGAAGTATTGACGCACCCGCTTTTTTAAATTTTTCGCCTTGCCCACGTAAATAATTTGATCCAGCTTGTTCTTCATTAAGTAAACGCCGGGATCGTCGGGCAAAGTTTTTAATTTGTCGCTTATGGCCGCTTGACTCATGACACGCTCCTCATCGCTAGTAAAAAACTGACCGTGCGGTCAGTTTTATAATTGAATATTATTTTTTAGACTGTCGAAGCTCTTCTCCCCGATGCCGGGCACTTCCTTTAAGTCTTCCACCGCCGTAAAGGGATGGGCCGTGCGGTATTCGATGATTTTATCGGCGGTTTTTTCTCCCACGCCGGGCAAGGTCATGAGATCCTCTTTCGAACCGTTTTGGATGCTCACCGGCCCCTTGGCCGCCGACGAATCGCCGGTTGCGGGTGCAGCAGGCGCATTCTCCCCGACCTTGGGAATGTAGAGTTTTTCCTCGTCGTTTAATTTTTTCGCCAAATTAATTTGCGAGGTATCGGCATTGCCCACGAGGCCGCCGGCGGCGGTGATGCCGTCTTTGACCCGCGCGCCTCTTTCCAATTGGTATAGCCCCGGATTTTGAACACAGCCGCCGATGTCCACGTAAATGGTGCCGCCGACGGCATCGTCGTCTGAAACCGTCTCCTTCCGACCTTCGGTTTGATCCTTCTCTTCACTTTCGATGACGAAGGAATCATCCTTCGGCCTGTCCGCCTTCAGTCGATAATTATAGTAAGACACCGTGAGAACCAGCACACAGGCGAACACAAAGGCCAGCTTCTTTTCACGATCGGTGAGCATCATGAGACCACCGAAGCTATACTATTTCACGCGAGCGATGGCTTCGACTTCCAAGACGACGTTTTTCGGCAAAGCAGACACAGCGACACAGCTCCTCGCGGGCTTGTGATCGGTAAAAAATTCCGCATAAACTTCGTTAATGTCGGCAAATTGGCCCATATCTAAAATAAAAAGGTTGACCTTCATGACGTGATTTAAGTCGGAACCCGAGGCTTCCAAAAGATTTTTCAGATTCGTCAGACTTTGGCGGGTCGCCTCTTTGATATCGGTCTTGACTTCCCCGGTTTTCGGGTCCACGGGAATTTGTCCCGATAAGTACACGACGCCGCCGTCTTCTACGGCTTGGGAATAGGGACCGATGGCTGCCACTGTTTTGTCTGTTTGAATAATTCTCATTCTTCTTCCTCGCTTTCTCGCTCGTCTTTGCTCCAAAGACGTTCCAAATTATAAAACTTTCGCATGTCGCGGTGGAAAATATGGACGATGACGTCGCCGTAATCCAAAATAATCCAACGGGATTGTCCGTTGCCCTCGTGGTGAGACGTATTGAAGCCCGCCTCGGCCATCTTGTCTTCCACTTCTTCGGCAATGGCGTTTAATTGAGGTGTGGAGCTGCCGCTGATAATGACAAAGTAATCGGCGATGGATGTCATCTCCCGGATATCCAACACCTGAATATCGGCGCCGCCTCTGGCGTCGGCACTTTTCTCGATAATATCCAGCATGGCTTGAATGTTTTCTTTCGTCATAATACCTCCTCCTGTTTATTTGTACCCTGTTTTTACGGCTTTACATTCATCTTGCGAAATAATTGATCCGTTCCGTCGAAGTCCACAATGTAATAGCTTAAGCCGCCGATCATATCCGCCGTTCCGGGAATCGTCGCCGTCTCGAGATTTTCCTGTCCCACAGAAAGCATGGTGAGACCCATGCGGGACACCTTGGACAGGGGCATGTTGCTCGTCGTGTTGTCCATGTAGCTGACCAATAGGGACGGCGCGTGCAGGATGCCCTTGGAGCTCTTCACCTTGTCTACAAAAGCCGCCATAAACGCTTGTTGGGCCTTGACGCGGTCCAGGTCGGCATTTTTATAGCCCTTTCTGAAGCGCAAGAACTGCATGGCCTGATCCCCGTTTAGATGTTGGTGGCCTTTTTTCAGGTGAATGGAAAGAGGCGGATCCGCCGAGGGATCCTCGTAGTCCATGTCCATGGGCACGTCGACGTCGATGCCGTCCACAATGTTGACGACGTCCTTTACGAAGGCATAGTCCACCACGATGTAGTAGGGAATGTCCAGATCAAAGTTTTCGTTCACGGTCTTAAGGGCCAAATTCGCCTTGCCGTAAGCGTAGGCGTGATTTAATTTCGTCTTGCCGTGGTCTTTAATTTTTACACGGGAATCCCGAGGAAGAGAAATTAAAGAGGCGGTCTTTTTTTCGCCGTCGATGTCCAAGACCATCATGACGTCGCTTCTGGTGTTTTTCGCTTTCTTCGAGTCTAAGCTGTCCACGCCGATTAACAGTACTTGAAATTTTTCATTGCTGTTTTGCAAATCGCTGATCCAGTTTTTCGCCTCGGAATCGTCGCCCATGGTGGTATAAAAATGCAAGGCGACCCCGCCGATGAATACGATCAATAAAGTGAGGAAGAATCCTCGAAAGAAACTTTTCATCTCATTCTCTCCATGTAATCATTGTAACAGCGAACGGTGTCCAAGCAAACGGGGCCGCCCCGTTGGATGAGGAACAGTAAATTTCCCTGCACCGATGCGGCCATGGCATCGGCGAGATCCGTCTCGGCTTTTTTCCGCAAGTCGTCGACGCCGTCGAAATTGCGCATGGGCTCTAAGTAATCGGCCAGAAATACCACTTCTTCCACCGGCGACATGTGACAGGTGCCCGTGGTGTGGTAGCGAATGGCCCGGAGAATTTCCTCGTCTTCGATGCCGTAATCTATTTTTGCTGCCTGCGCCGCCACGTAAGCATGAAGGACTTGGGGAAAGGCCTTGAAGCTTTCCAAGTCCTCAACTTTCAGGCGACGGGCTTCTTCCCACAAGCGGTCCATGTCCTTATATTTACAGATATCGTGAAATAAAGCTGCCGTCCTCACCTTTTCCACGTTCACGCCGTGGATCTTCGCGAGTTTTTCCGCCGTCTCCGCAACGCGCAAAATATGTTTGTAACGCTTTTCGCCGATGGCATCGACGATTTCTTCAAATGCAGGCTCTTTCAATAGATGTAAAACCTCTTCTTCCTAATGTAGGCCATGACCGGATCGGGAATAAAATATTTCACCGACTTCCCCTGACGAATTCGGTTTCTGAGCGTCGTCGAAGAAATTTCCAATAAAGGCGTGTCGATGAGCACGATGTCCGCATCGTAGGTCGTCTTTAAGTAGCGAATCTCTTCCCGAATGGCTTCTTTTGTAATGGCGCCGTCTCCGGGCCGTGTGGCGACGGCAAATCGCGTCAGCTTCGCCAAGGCGTCAAAGCGCTTCCAGGTTTTTAAATCCTGTAAAATATCGGAACCGAGAAAAAAATAAAACTCGGCGTCCGTATAAACTTTTTTCAAGGCGCTGATGGTATCCACGGAATAGGTGGTCTTGGTCTGCAAAACCTCCAGATCCGACGTGTCGAAATAGTAATTGTCCGCCACGGCCAGCTCCACCATTTTCAGGCGCTCCTCGCCGGTGACGGCGTAGTTATGTTTGTGAGGCGCATTTCCCGTAGGGATAAACAGCACCTTGTTCAGGCCCAAAGAGGCGCGCATATACTCGCTCATCATTAAGTGACCCATGTGGATGGGATTAAAGGAGCCGCCCATGATCCCGATTTTCATAACTACTCCAGAACGATAACCGGGTCTTCTTTGGCGGGCCGGTAAAGGGTCAGCTTGCTTCCGATTCCCTGAACGAATTCCGCATCCAGGGCCTCGGTTAAAATCTGTGCCGCCTCATTTAATTCCACCGCCGTGTTTTGCAAAAGAGCGATCTTCACCAGCTCGTGATCCTCCAATAATTTGTCGATCTGCTCGATGACCCCCGGCGTTATGCCGTTTTTACCGATTTGCATCAAAGGCTTCATGCCGTGTGAAAGGCGCTTGAGCTGCGCCCGTTGTTTTCCTGTAATCATAAGCTCCCTACTCGAAAAATTCAAATTCATAATCCGCGATAAAGACGGATTCGCCTTCTTCTATGCCCAGCTCCCACAGCTTGTCGATGACGCCGTTCTTTCTGAGATTTTCTTGGAAGTAGCGCAATGAATCCCGGTCGTCGAAGAAGGTGGAGCCCAAGAGGCGCTCGATATAAGGCCCGTCCACGATGTAGCGGCCCTCTTCTTTTCTCACCGAAATGCCCGGTTCTCTTTCTTCCTCTTCCACATAGTATTCCTCGTCCAAGCTGTCGTATTCGATGTCCGTGTTTTGAAGCACGTCGTAAACCTTGTATAGCAAGGGCTTAAGGTCTTTGGTCGTGGCGGCGGAGCCTGAAAATACGGTGTAGCCGCGGCCTTCCAATTCCTTCCTGAGCTCCGGTTCCCGTTCCTGGGCTTCGGGCAAGTCCATCTTGTTGATGAACACGATTTGTGCCTTGTCCTTTAAGGCGATGTTGTAGCCTTCCAGCTCCCGATTAATGGCTTCGAAATCCTCTAAGGGATCGCGGTAATAGGCGCCGCTTCCGTCCAGGACGTGAATCAGCACGCCGCTTCGCTCCACGTGGCGCAAGAAGTCGTGGCCGAGGCCGACGCCCTCCGACGCTCCTTCGATAAGGCCGGGAATATCGGCGCAGACGAAGCTCTTTCCGGGTCCTAAATAGACCACGCCCAGATTCGGGGAGAGGGTGGTAAATTCGTAATTGGCGATCTTCGGCTTTGCGCTGGAGATCACGGAGAGGAGCGTGGATTTCCCCACATTGGGAAAGCCCACGAGGCCCACGTCAGCGAGGAGCTTCAATTCCAAAATTATGTTTCGCTCCTGCCCCTTAAAGCCCATTTGGGCAAAGGTCGGGGCCTGGCGCGTGCTGGTCGTATAACGGGCGTTGCCCTTGCCCCCGCCGCCGCCTTGGGCGATGACGAAGCGTTGACCCGCTTCCTTCATATCGACGATGATTTTTTTCGTCTTTTCGTCCCGCACCAAGGTGCCCACGGGAATTTTTAAAATAATATCCTCGGCATCGGCGCCGAATTGTTTTTTGTTGCGGCCGTTTTGTCCGTTCTCCGCCTTGTACATGCGTTTGTAGCGAAAATCCATAAGCGTCCGCATATTTTCGTCGGCGACGAGAACCACGCTTCCGCCTCGTCCGCCGTCGCCCCCGGCCGGTCCTCCGGCGGGAACGTACTTCTCTCTGCGCCATGCGACGGCACCGTCGCCACCATTGCCGGCCTTTACCGTAATGGAACAAATATCGACAAACATCTCACACCCCCAGTATGATTGGTATTATATCACAGTCCGATTTATCAAAAGATCTCCCTTGTCTAAGCTATGTATAAGAAAAAATAAACCGCAGATTTCTCTGCGGTTTTTCTTATGCTAATTCTTCTGCGGGAAGAACGTTAACTACTTTTTTCTTTTTACCACGACTTTCAAAGGAAACGCGTCCGTCGGCGGTGGCAAACAATGTGTCGTCGCTGCCGATTCCTACGTTTAACCCGGGATGAATCTTCGTGCCTCTTTGACGTACGAGAATGTTGCCGGCTAATACGTGTTGACCGTCGCCTTTCTTCACGCCGAGACGTTTCGATTCGGAGTCGCGACCGTTTTTAGAACTACCCATTCCCTTCTTCGAAGAGAAGAGTTCAAGTGTAAACAGAATCATCTAAACCTCCTGAGTCTCTATTTTAATGTAATTTTCGTAAGCACCTTCGATGGCTTTTAAACCGACCTTCATGGAACGAAACAAGAGCTCCGTTTCATCGGACACGACATCCTCCGGCAGGCGAATGCTTACATAAGCCTCCGACTGTTCGAAAGACATGGTGTCTTCGTCGATTGAAAGCAAGGCTTCCATGGATAACGCACAGGTCAAGGCCAGGGCACTGACGCCGTGACAGACGATTTCGCCTGTCTCGTCACCTTCCCCTGCGTGATTGTTCGCCGAAAATCCTAAAATTTTTCCGCGACGAACAAAGAATGTGACCTCTGTCATTATGCCAAGGATCCGATTTCTACCAGTGTATACGGTTGACGATGGCCACGCTTAATGCGTTCGTTTTTCTTTGCTTTGAATTTATAAACGATGACTTTCTTGTCCTTCGCTTGTTTCAAAACTTTCGCTTCGACTTTAGCGTCGGCGATATAGGGCTTGCCTACATTCACATTGCCATCTTTAGCGACGAGAAGAACCTTGTCAAAGGTTACGGCATCTCCTTCGTTGGCATCGAGCTTTTCAACCTTCACCAAGTCACCTTCGTGAACGGTGTATTGCTTTCCGCCGGTTTCAATCACTGCGTACATTGTAGCACCTCCTCTTTACAAGACTCGCCCCGATAGGTGCTATGCTTATTACCTATAAGGTGCGGTTACATCACAGTATAATACCACATCCGGCCGCCGATTACAATTCTTTCTCCCGTTTTATTTTGTTTTTTATGGCTTCCCGGTACCTTTCCTCCGCTTCCCTGTACTGGGCCTCGAAGGGCAGCTCCTTTCGCTCGCGGGCGATTTCGAAAAGGCCCATGGCGCTGAAGCCGTAGACTGTCGTAATCATGGGGCCTTCCGCCAGTTGCTTTTCCATATGCTCTGTTAAAGACGCCATTTGCTCTTTATCCATGCCGTGAACGAAGTCCACGACGATCATGCCGCTTAAATTTCTGAGCTTGATCTGCTTGGTGATCTCCTCAGCGGCTTCCATATTCACCTTCATCCGCGTGGCGTCAAAGAAACCGCTCTTTTTTACCGCCGCCATGTTCACGTCCATGACGTAGGCGGCTTCCGTGGAATCGACGACCACATTGCCGCCGGACGGGAGAGGCAGGGTCTTTTGGAAAATGGAATTCCACTGGCTGCGCCACTTAGCCGTGGAGCGAATGCTGAACGAGGGATCCACCACGCAGTTTAAGTACTTCGGCAGACGAGCGATGAGCTTTTTATCGTTCACCACCATGGGAAGCTCCCGATGGCGATTGAGAAAGTCCATGGCCCGGTCCTGACTTAATAGTAGCTGGGTCTTGGGAAGGAAGTTCACCGATGCCTCGATTCTTTCCATTAGCTCCCACAGATGCTCGTACTCGACGGCCATGTGCTCCAGTTGACAGGAGACGGCCTCGGTGCGAATAATCATGCCCGCGGACTCGCCCAGGGATGCGGCCCAATGTTTCAGCCGCTTTCTAATGTCCTCGTCGTCGATGCGCTTGGAGATGCGAACGCCGGAGGACTTGGGCAGAAGGACCAGATCTTCTCCCCGCAAGCTGTAGTCCATGGAAAGCACCGCCCGCTTTTGATCCAAGGGCGTCTTCTTTACTTCCACGATAATGGCGTCGCCGCCTTTAATGGTGTCGCGGTAGGCCTTGGGATAGACATTTTTCATGGGGAGATAGCCCGTGTCCTCTTCACCGAAGTCCACGAAGGCGCAGTCCATGGCGGGCAGCACGTTTTTTACATAGCCACGGTAAATATTTCCCACGGCGGATGAATTGGAGAGCAGGTGAATCTCCCGAATTACCTCGTGCTCCATAAGACCCATGATTTTCGGATCTTCTCCGTCGGCAAATAAATAGGCATTAGAGCCGTACTTCATGATCCTCACCGTCCCAACTTTTGATCCGTCGAATTTGAATGTAGTCGATGTCCACGCCCTCGGCTTCGAATAGGCCCGTTAAAAAGCGATCGGGCCGCAAATTTCCGTTGCCCCCGGCGCGCAGAACGGCATAAAGGGATGTGCCTTTCTCCTCTTCTTTCCAGTCCAAAGAAAAGATGCCGTCTTTAATATCTTCTTCCACGACGATGCGCTTCTTGCCTTTTTTCTTGCGCCGGCGCACGAGTATTTCCTCCTTGGCCATGGCCTTTTCCGCCAATGCTTTAAGCTCGTCCACGCCGTCGTAATAGGTCGATGGGAAAAAGAAGCGGTACCGGGTCTTGGCGATGCGCTCAAAAACCGATGTGGGATCGAAGTCCGCTGTGGCCTCAATGATTTCTATGCCCTTGGGCAGGGCTTCGTTTAATGTATTTTTTATGGCTTCGGGATCGGAGCCGTCTTCCACTTCCAGATCCATGACCTCGAACTCGCTTTCCATGCCCACGCTTAAGGGCTGGGCGATGGAAAGCTTCTGATGGGGATTGAAGCCCTCGGACCAAAGGACGGGCACGCCCGTTCGTTGAATGGCCCGATTAAAGACGCGGATCGTGTCTAAGTGGGAGATAAATTTAATCATGCCCGTCTTTTTAAATGCCATGCGCAGCTGCATGAAACTCACCCCACATTTCGCAATCTTCGATGCCGCAGCCGTTGCATTTTTTGCGGCAGTCCGGCGTCGTCAGCGCCTTCATGGATTTTTCGTACTCTCTTTTCAAATAGGCCTTCTTCACGCCGATGTCGATAAAGTCCCAGGGCAGCACCTCGTCGAAGTCCCGCTCCCGATTCGCGTAAAAGTCGCCGTCGATACCCACATCGATCATGGACTTCACCCACACGTCGTAGCGGAAAAATTCGCTCCAGCCGTCGAAGATCTGTCCGTTTTCATAGGCACGCAAAAGGAGCTTGCCGATGCGCCGGTCGCCCCGGGCCAGAACGGCTTCCATGCGGGAGACATAGGGCTCGTGGTATTGGAATTTAACCTTCGGATCCCTCACCGCCCCTTTGACGGCGTGGATCTTTTCGAAAAAATCGTCGATGCTGTCCTGCCCCACCCACTGAAAGGGCGTAAAGCCCTTGGGCACGAAGCAGGAGGCGGAGGCGGTGACGCGGAAATTGCCCTGAATCTCTTCCTTGGGCCGATTGAAGAAGGCGTCCTTCACCTTATAGGCCAAGTGGGCGATGCCCAGAACGTCCTCCATGGTCTCCCCGGGCAGGCCGATCATGAAATAGAGCTTGATCCGGCTCCAGCCTTCCTTAAAGACGGAGTTCACCACCCGCATCAGGTCTTCTTCCGTGACATTTTTGTTGATCACGTCCCGCATGCGCTGGCTCCCCGCCTCCGGCGCAAAGGTGAGCCCGCTCTTGCGCACCTTCTCGATTTCTTTCAGCACGTCTACGATAAAGCTGTCCAGGCGCAGAGATGGCAGGCTGATGCCCACGTTCTTTTCTTCGTAGGTGCGGCTCAGCTCCTTTACCAAGGGCATAAGCTGCGTGTAGTCGCAGGAGGAAAGGGATGTGAGGGAAATTTCGTCGTAGCCCGTGTTCTTTAAAATAGACTCCGCCATCTCCGTCAGCGTGTCCACCCTTCGCTCCCGAATGGGGCGATACATCATGCCCGCCTGACAGAAGCGACAGCCCTGGGTGCAGCCGCGGAACAGCTCGATGACCGCCCGGTCGTGGACGGTTTCCAAAAAGGGCACGATCTGCCGGTCCAGTTGGAAGGTGGCGTTCATATCGTGAAGGCGCACCCGCTTAATCACGGGCTTCGCTTCGGGGACCAGGGACCTGTGGCTTAAAATAGTGCCGTCGTCTTTGTAGGTCACTTCGTAAAGGGAGGGCACGTAGACGCCTTCCATGGTAGCCAAGGAACGCAGGATTTCTTTTCGATTCAGCCCCGCTGCCCTGCCCTCTTTGATTTTATCCATGACCTGAATATTTAAATGCTCCCCTTCGCCGATTAAAAAGCAGTCCATAAAATCCGCCAAGGGCTCCGGCGTCGTGGCGCAAGGCCCGCCGGCCATGACGAAGGGCTCCTCTTCTCCCCTTTCCTCGGAAAGGAGGGTGATATTTGACAGATCCAACATATAGAGGATGTTGGTGTAGCTCATTTCGTATTGCAGGGTAAAGCCCACCACGTCGAATTCCGACAGGGGCGTCTTCGTCTCCAAGCTATAGAGGGGAATGGATTCGTTGTTCATGGCCTCGGCCATGTCCGGCCAGGGCGCAAAGGCGCGCTCGCAGGCGTAGTCTGTCTCGTTCATGGCAAAATACAAAATCTGCATGCCTAAATGGCTCATGCCCACTTCGTAAACGTCGGGAAAGCAAAAGCAAAAACGAAGGGCCGCCTCTTCTTTGACGATGCTGTTTAATTCGCCGCCGATGTAGCGGGCGGGCTTCTCCACTTTTTTCAAACATTTTTCCAGTCGTTCAGCTTCTATCATGGAAACCTCTTTCTAATGGTCATGGGCCACGGGTCTAGCGTCCTTTGAATATGGACCAGAAGGATTTTTTCTCGCCCTTATCCCCTGTTTCTCCCTTCAGGGAAAAAGCCGGCTTCTCCATTTCGTTAAAGAAGCGGGCATCTTCCAAGGGCAGGCTCTCGATCTTTTCCAGGGCCTCTCTGTCCCCGGGCTTCAGTCGATTGGCGATGATCGCCACGGGGATAGGGCATTTGTTTTTTCTTAAGATAAATTGAATGCGGTCGAAGGCGCGCACAGAGCCCGGTTGATTGGTGATGACGCAGTAAAAGACATCCGCCACCTCGGCCCAGGCAGCGATGTCCCTCTCTCTGTAGCGGGACAGGTCCACAAAGACGTCGTCGTCTCCTAAGCTCTTCACCGCCTCGATGAAATCTTCCTCTTCGATTTCTTCAAGGTCGTGAAAAATATTGCCTTGGATTAAATCGTAGCCGTCGCCTTCAATCGCCACTTCGGACACGGGCTTTCCCTGAAGAAAGTCCATATAGTCCTCGATTGTCTCCGGCTGTTCCGACAAAAACAAATCCTGCACCCGGGTGCGATTCGACGCCTCGATTAAAAGGCCCTTCGCTTCTTTGGCGAAGTCGCGGGCCATGGTGCTGGTGCCGCAACCGCCTACCGTCGATAAAATGACTGCTATCATACTTACTCCGTTTCCAAACGCGTCTCCGTCGGGAGGGTTTCGTCTTTAATTTCCTTGTAGAAGCCGAAATACTGTGCCAGTACCTGCTGCATGACCGGTCCGCAGTTGGCGCCGTTGCCCCCTTGGATAATGACCACGGTGACGGCGACCTCCGGATTGTCCGCCGGCGCATAGCCCACCTGCCATGCAAAGGAGTCGTAGGTTTCCTTTGTGTAGGGATTGACCCCGGCCCGTTCGGCACTGCCGGTCTTCATAGCCACTTCCACGGGAAAATCCTCGAACAGACTGGCGTTGAGGCCCGCCGTAGAGACGAGCTTCATGCCCTTTCTCAAGTCCTTGTAGTACTTGGGCTTCAGACCCACCTGCTTTACCGGCTCCTTGTCGTGCTTTTTGCCGCCTAACAGGGTCAGGGGATAGAGCTCGCCGCCGTTGGCAAGGGCCATGGCGTAGCGATTCATTTCCACCGGCGTGTAGGCATTGGAGCCTTGGCCGATGACCACATTCATGGTGTCCGCCGTGTTCCAATTGGCCTGATCGATATAGGTGTATTTCAAAAGATCCGCCAAGGGTACCCGTTGGTCCTTGCCCACCTTATCCGAATCCACCTTTAAGTCCTTTAAGAAATTATAAACCTCGTCTCGGGTCATGGGCTTTTTGTCGTCCAAGGTCTTGACGATGGCATCCACCACCTTGTCCTTTTCCTTGTCCGAAGAAAGGCCGGACATATAGACGGAGCGGTTTTCGTTTAAGTGGCGACGCAAGAGGGCCTTTAAGGTCTTCTTCTTAGACTCGGGATCGGGAATAATGCCCTTGCTTTCCCGGGGGATGTTGATCTCAAGTCCCGTGCGCTCGCCGAGGCCGTAGCGTTTCGCCATGGCGGCAATTTCCGACGGCTTCACGTGAAGACCCAGGTCCTTTCCGCCCCGTTGATCCACGCCGAGACCCAGTGAGTAAAAGTAATAGTTGCAGGAATCCCGAAGGGCGTAGGCCAGAGTTTCCTGACCGTGAACTTGCCGGTTCTGATTCCAGAGCCAGCAGCCGAAGATTTGGCGGCCGACTTCCACATAGCCGCCGTCTTGAATGGCCATGTCGGGATTCAGGCCCTTTTCTAAAGCCGCCGATGCGGTAACCATTTTAAAGATACTGCCCGGCTGAATCGCCGATTGCATGGCGATGTTATAGAGGGGACGCGGTGCCAATTGATTCTTTTCTTCCTTGGGCTTTAAGCTTTCCCAAGCCGAGGGATTGATGCCCTTGGCAAAGAGATTGGGATCGTAGGAAGGATAGTTGGCCATGGCCAACACTTCCCCGGTGTGCACATCGGTGACGATGACGGCACCGGAGGCGGCGTTTTTAAAGGTGCCGCCCTTTTCCCTGCTGGTCAGATAATTAAACGTCCCCCAAGGCGATACATAGGGCGTGGCCGTGCGAATTTGTTGAAGGGTCGTCGCGAGGCTTTCCTCCGCCTTTTTTTGCAGCTCGATATCGATGCTCAGGCGCACGTCCTTTCCGGGCTTCGGCGCCACTTCGCGAATAACGCCGGTGGTGTTACCCGAGGAGTCTACGGACACGGTCTTTCTACCGTCGGTGCCCTTGAGCCTGTCCTCAAAAACCTGCTCCATGCCCGTCTTTCCGATGAGGTCGTTGCGATTGTAGCCCTTCTTCTTGACGTACTTGTCGATTTCCTTGTCTTGGGCGATGTTTCCGATATATCCCAACACGTGGGCCGCCAAATTTCCTTCGGGATAATAACGAATGGGCTCGACGGAAACGTGAATACCCGAGCGGTTGGACAGCTTCTCTTCGATTTTCGCCACGGTTTCGTCTTGAATCTCGTAGGCGTAGTTAATGGGCATGTAGGCGTAGCTTCCCTGGCTGCCGATGGAGTCGTAAATATTTAAAATGCCGAAGACCTCGTAGGGGCTCAGCTTCTTGTCGATCTCAAAGCGATCTCTCTGTGCCTCGAAGATTTTTTTCGACGAGGCGGCGCCCTTCAGCCCGGCCCCCTTGGCGAAATCGATTGCGTTATTTAGCTCGGTGTAATTGGGCTTTTCACCGCTGACGGAAATCCCCGTCACCGTGCCTTCGTCGATTAAATAGGCCTGCACCTTTTCGGGCATGCCCTCCAAGGCGGCGAAGTCTTTTCTGTTTTTCTTCTTCGTCACCACGTGGACCAAGGTGTCGTAGGCGAGATTGCCTTTTTTGTCCACGACGACGGTTTTGTTATTCTGTTCCTTTAAGGACAGCTCCGCGCCCTTTGACGAGGCGAAATCCACGCTGTCCTTTAAAACCTCCTCGTCGGAGAGCAGGAATTTTTCCGGATCCCGCTTCGCCAGCACGGCGATTAAATCCTCCGCCGCGGAGGATGACCAGGTGACGTCCTTTGACACGTCCATCAGGCGCACCTTGGCCTGAATGTAGCCGTCGTAATATTCGTTTCCGTAGGTTCTCAAGCCGATGTTCGGCACATCTCTTTTAACCGTTTCATAGGCGAGCTTCCGCCCGATGGGATGGGATAGGATTTCCTCCACATACATGGGGTGATCCGTCAAAAAGGCGACTAAATCCTCCATGGCATCGGCCTTTTGACTAAGGCCGTAACGCTCCTTAAAGCGCGCCGCCTTTTCAGGGTCCCCATAGAACACCCTGCCCGCCGACACCTCCATGCCGCCGTCTTGAAAGACCCTTTGACGAAGCAACTGCTTCATCACGGAGTAATTGTAGTGGCCGCGGTAGGGCTTTTTCCAGCGAGCGTGAAGAAATTCCACCAGCTTGCCCTTATCCATTAAGGCATCCAAGACCTCGGCCTTGGGCTCGTCGGCGTACTTGTAATCGCTCAGATCCCGATAGACGAAGGCATTTAACACGATGGGATTGGCCTTCATGTACCCCGCGCCGTCCTCTTCCAGGTAGCGACTGAGGAGCAGATAGGCGTCGTTTTTCTCTTTGCGGGTGAAGCGGTCCAGCTCGTCCTTGCGAATTTGAACGGCAAAGACGGGGCGGTTTCCCGCAAGGACCACGCCGTTTCGATCGCGGATCTTGCCCCGCTGAGCCGTGATGGCGATGTCTTTGACCCGCCGCTCGTCGGCAAGCTTTCGAAACCTATGGCCCTGAAAAATCGTAATATTAAACAGTTGCAAAAAAAGGGCGACAAAAAGAACGGCCATAACCGATGTGAAAATCCTATGGCGATTCCACTCCTTTGCTTTTTCCCAAAAATTATGCATCGCTATCCCTTTCAAGGACTCGGTAGTCTGTCGTATCTCTTAAAAACCAATGGCTCATCAAGCCGGCGTAAATCCCCGTGGACAGGGGCACGGTAAAAAATTCGTAGGAGTCCACCATGCTGACGTGCCAGCCTAAAATCATCATCAGAATGAAAAACATCAGCTCACACACGGCGGAGGTTAGTCCCACGGCCACACCCGTCGCCATGGAGGACGGATGAGGAATGAGCCGCCGCCACAAAAAAGCCGCAGCGATAAAAAGCCCGTGCAAAAGCACATAGGGCCCGATGGCCGCCGCCACCGCCGCATCCATCACCAAAGCGGAGGCAAAGGCGAAGGCCACGCCCCACTTCATGCGTAGGCGGAAGAAGATAAAGATTGCCGCCACCGGCAAATAGCCCCGTAATATCGAGGGCAAGCTTTGAAAGACCGGGGAGGTGTAGATAAAGGGCGTGAGAAGTAAGAGCGCATAACTTAATCGTTTCATCTGCCACCTGCCAACACAAAGACGCGATAGATATTATGGAAATTGATTCCGCTGTCCACCTTAATGTTCTTCACCATTTTGTCCTCGTCGGTGCTCACTTCGCTGACGGTACCGATGTACATGTCCGGCTCGTAGCCGTCGCCGATTCCCGTAGTAAACAGGGTGTCTCCCACCACGATATCCGCATAGAGATCGAAGGCATAGCCTTCCAACCGGCGGTTCACGCCGCGAAGAACGCCGCCGTCGGAGGTGCGAATACTGCGGAAGCTAATGGCATTTTCCTCGTCGATAATGCTGCGCACCTGAGCGGAATAAGGCGTGACCTTGGTAATGTAGCCTATGACTCCCTCCGCCGAGGCGTCGTCGCCCTTGTTCATGGCGGCGATCACCGTGTCGCCGACGTGAATGCCAGCCTTGGATCCCTTGTTAATGGTAAAGCGATGAAAATACATTCCCGACGACTTGGCCGTCACCCGCGCATCCACGGCGCCCAGCTTCTTGTTGTTGCGAATGGAGTAAGCGTTGGAGAGGTAGGTGGAGCGGTTGACGATGTCCTCCAGATTCTTATTTTCCTTCTTTAGCTTCTTAAGCTCTTTTTTCATGCGCTTGTTTTCGGCGCTTAAAGAGGTGACGTGGAGGAGGCTGTTGGCCCCTTCACCGACGTAGTTCAAGCCCGTGCCCAAGGTGTCGGCGACGGGACTGATGGCGGTGCCCACGGCAAATTCCACGGCGCGCAAGGCTCCCGCTCCCAACGAGGTGAAGCCGAAAAATAAAAACAAGACCACGAGGGCGGCTCGCACTATCCAATTTTTCTTGAATTCTTTTAAGGGCTTCATGAACTATAACGCTCCATCTTCTAAAAAACTATAAAAACTGTGATCACCGACAATAATATGATCCACCACGGGAATGCCCAGCAGCTCGCCCGCACGCTTGAGGCGTTCGGTGAGGCTTCGGTCTTCGGAAGAGGGTCTGGGATTGCCCGCCGGGTGATTATGTACCAATGCGATGGAATGACACTTCTTGCCGATGGCCCCTTGAAAGACGTCCCGAGGATGAACCACGGTGCAGTCCAAGGTGCCTCTGGAAATGCACTCCACAAATTGTAGCTGCTTCTTCACATTCAGGCCAATGACGCGAAACTCCTCGTGCTGCAGGCCCATGAGATCGTCCATAACGAAATCCGCAATGGCCTTCGGCGTATTTAAGGGCACGGCTTGTCCCATGGGGCGGCGCATGCGGCGGGCCATTTCCACCATGCCCACCAGGCGGGCGGCCTTGCTCTTGCCGATGCCCTTGACGGAAAGAAAATCGTCGTAGGTTCCTGTAAAGAGGCAGGTCAATCCTTGCCTCGAAGGAGATTTTCTCTCCAGGCTGTCGATAATGTCCTGCGCTACTTCGATGGCGGTTCTCCCCTCCGTGCCCGTTCGCAAAAACAGAGCCAAGAGCTCGCTGTCCGACAGGGCCTCTGCGCCGTAGGTCAGAAGCTTTTCTTCCGGCAAAGTGGCGAGGTCGTAGTCTAAAAGTTTTTTCTTTTCCCTTTTATCTTCCATCTCTCCCTCCTTTCAGCCGCTTGACAATGGAGTCCACGTGCATGCCGATGACCGTATCCATGGCGCCCTCCACCGTAATTTTAAACTCGTCGATGTCCTGCACGCCGTAAGCGCCGGCCTTGTCCGAGTACGTGTTTTTATCTAAATAGGCCTTCATCTGCTCGTCGGAAAAATCTTCGAAGCGCACTCGGGACAGATCGTAGTCCACGTACTTCTCCTCGCCTAAAATACAGTAGGCGCTGATCACCTCGTGGACCTGCCCCCTTAAAGCCGAAAGCATGGCTTCGGCATCGGCGCGGTCCTTAGGCTTGCCTAAAATCTTGCCCTCTGAAACCACCACCGTATCCACGGCGACGACGGTATCGTCGGGCCGTTTGTCTTTCACACTCATGGCCTTTTGATAGGCCAACTGCATGGTGTAAATTTCCGGCGACGACAGGCGCAGATGCCTTTCGTCGTAGGCGGGTTTTTCGATTTCAAAGCTTAAGCCCGCGTCCGACAGCAGTTTTTTTCTGCGGGGAGATGACGATGCCAAGACAAGACTCATAGACGCACTCCGATCGTTTCCAAGTGGCGGCTGGCGTAGATGGCCGTCAAGCCGACAAAGTATCCCGTAAATAATCCTAAGATAAGTAAGAGAGGAAGGTAGGTCAGCAGGCCCATATTATGCACCATGATGATGGCCGTGGCGACCTGTCCCAAATTGTGAAAGAAGGAACCGATAAAACTGATTCCGATTAAGGATGCGCTCTTAATGGTCTTCAGAGAGAGAATCATGGCCAAAGAAGACAGCAAGGCGCCGGTGCCGCTGTAAAAAAAGCTGGTGACATTGCCGGTGACGAGCATGAGCAGCACGCTTTTTAATATGGCGACGACGAAGCCTTCCTTGGGTCCGAAGACCACGATGGTGGTGAGGATCACCACATTGGACAGGCCAAGCCGCGCACCGGGCAGGGGCACGGGCAGGGGCACCATGGTTTCGATGAAGCCGATAGCCACGGCGATGGCGACCATCAATCCTAAAAAAATTTGTTTACGTAAGTCCATCTTTACCTCAACAATACATCCATGGTGGGGGTCTCGTCGCTTTTAATCTCCGCGATAATGCGGTGGGGCAAACAGACGATCATCTCACCGGGCCGTTTGATTGGCGCCATTTTTAAGCAGATGCCGTCGGGGCAATCGGCCTCGGTCATGCGCGCCCCCTTTTCGTCGATGTGTAGCTTGTTCGTACCGCCATGGGCGTGAAATGTATAGGTCTTTCCCCTATGGGCTGCGTCCATGGGAATCTTTTTTACTTCTTTGCCGTCGATCTGCACGCTGACGTAGACGTGGGCCGCTTCCTTTTTCGGCACGAGCTGCGTCGCCCCCAGGCCCAGGGCCACAGCCAAGATGACGATGGCAATGATCACATCGGTTCTGTTCATAGCTCCCCCTTTTTCAACATTTAATTATACCATAGATAGGCGGTGGAAAAAGAAAGGCTCTATGGGAAAAACAAAAGCCCCGGCATGAAATATTGCCGAGGCTTTCTGACTCCGTTATGCTTTCGTTAATTCCTAAGGACATTAAAATTCGTTTTCTACCAGTTCAAACACTTCATCGTAACCCGGTGCCGTAATCCTTTGCCATCTTCTCGGATCGTATTTTCTCTCCTTGATAATAACGCTATCTTTTTCCTCACCGGAATCAAATGAGAACATTATTTCTAATGCCTCCATATCCATATAGAGAACACCGTCTTTAACAAAAGGCTTATTCTTGGGCCTAAAATATTCATAGGTCCCCTCTGGCGCGTAGTAAAGTTCGTCTGTGCTGATGACGAGATTCTTCTCAGCGAAATACACGGCGAAAAACTCGTCTCCTTCACTAGGCCAGGCCACCACATACCAGGACGTACCGTCTCCGGTATCCTTACAATAAGTCGAGGGATCGCTGTATATGCCGGTAAGTCGATCTGCAGGTGTTTTGGGATCGGAAAAGTTTTTCACGCATAGCAAGTTCATCTCGCCGACGGGATAGTAATTGACGCCGTCTTTTCGAATGACATTTACCGCACCTACGTCCTTGCCGTTGATGCGCACGTTGACGGACCCGCCCTTGTCTGCGGCGTCTTTTCCTTTTCCCGCTTTCACAAATTGGCGGCTCTTTTGATCGTAGTCGTAGGTCGTTTCTCTTTCCTTGCGCACGCCGCCGGTTTCGGACATTTCCAAGTAGGTTTCGTTATTGACGAAATGCTCGCCGATTTTATCGAAAATATCGATGTGGGAGGAAATATCCGGCTCGTAGACCTCGTTGTCCTTGACGCCATAGAGATAGCCCGTGCCGCCCGTAGTGAACAACTTTCTCAGATAGAGATAAGCATCTTTCCCCGCCGCCAAGAGATGGGGGTCGTCGTCAAATCTGTCTTCGTCCACATTGCGAACTTCCCGGGGCTGTAAATTTTCATCGATATAAATAAGCTTTAAGCCGTCACCATTCTGCACAATGGCGTAGGCGGCGAGCTTGCCGTTGTTGTCGTAGTCGTGAATCCACAAGCATTCCTTCCCGCTTTCGGTGGTGTAAATGGAGAAATTGTCCGCCGCAAATTGGCGAATGGCTTTTTCGTCATTACCGCTATCGGGCTTGCTCTTCTTTTCGGGCATATCGTTCAGATAACGGGAGGCGATTTGTTCGAAATTATCCTCGTTAAAATCCAGAACCTCTATAGGCTTTAGGCTGTTTCTGAAGTTCTCCATGTCCTGCGCATTAAAGGGCTCTTTGGTTTCCTCTACGATTTGAATCTTCGAAAACACATCACTTCCATCGGGATAAAGGTCACTGGGATAGGGCCTCCCTTCGCCGCCTGAGAAATCCACGTCATGGAGCGTGGCAAAGCCCTTGCCGTTGGCGGAATAACCGTAGTTGATCTTCAATACGCCGTCCACCACATTGAGCTCGTAAATAGTGCCATCGAAGACGTCGTCGATGTAGAGCCTGCCGTCGGCGTCGGTGTAAAGGCCCGTGGATAAAATGCTTTGGGCATAAGGCTCCAAGGTGTTAAATGTGGCGTAGCTGCCGTCGGAGAAAAATTGCACGATACAGAAAATGTAGTTCTCCTCGATTCGATTGGAGATTATCAAGAGGGGAAAATTAAAATGTCTGTCGTCGTAAAATGTAAATCGGATATTCGGATCCATGGTCATGGACGTGACCCGTCGTTCCATGACGGAGTCACCCAGATCTTCCACGAGATACGGCGCCTGCCCGGTTAGGATCTCGTCGTAAAGGGGGACCATGGCTTTTTTCATAACGCGCTTTTTGTAAAACTTCGTCTTCCCGACGGTGCCGTCAAACACGCTGTGAACCACGCGTTTCGGCACACTCCACTGCGGGTTGTAGCTCTGCCGCGGGATGGGGCTGCCCTTTCCGCTCACACAGCCTGTGATCAAACAGAGCAAAAGAAAAATCGACAGGTAACGCTTCATAACAACCTCCTCACTTTTACTTATTTACATTATAGCATGTTAAAAAATAAAAGCATCGGCGGTTTTTCGCACATAAAAACAGCGCCGACGGGAGGTCGACACTGTTCTCTTCTCAAGACAAAATCTTAATGAACTTTGCTGTTGTCGTCTGCGGCGACGACTTTTTCTTTTTCAGCTGCCTGTTGAGCGGCGGCTGCTTTCTTTTCTTCAGCAGCTTTCAATTTCTTTTGTCTTTCTTTTTCTTTCATTTTTTCAACCCGTTCGGGATATTCTACAAAGATGGCGCCGGTGGGGCACTTCGATGCGCAAATACCGCAGTTGATGCATTTCGAATAGTCGATCCTTGCCAAATTGTCTTCGACGTGGATGGCGTCTTTCGGACAATTCCGTTCGCAAAGACCGCAAGCGATACATCCGATGGAGCAATTGGTGCGTACCACTTTGCCCGGATCGTGGGTCGAACATTTAACTTCCGTTTGTTGTTTGTAGGGCATGAGGCCGATAATCTTCTTCGGGCAAATGTCGATACATTTTCTACATGCCACACATTTTTCCTTGTCGACGGAAGCGATGCCATTTTTAACGTGGATGGCATCGAATTCACAGACGCTGACGCAGGTGCCGCCGCCTAAGCAGCCGGAAGCACAGCCCTTGGAGCCGCGAGCGTAATCGCCGATAAGGCGACAATCCACCATACCGCTATATTCGTATTTGTTTTTGGATTTGTCGCAGTCCCCTTGGCAACGAACGACGGCCACTTGTTTTTCCACATCGCCTGCCGCTTGTCCCATGATTTCTGCCACTTTTTCAGCCACTTCTTGCCCGCCGATGGCGCATCCGTTTACCGGTGCGTCGCCGGCTACAATGGCGTTGGCCATCCCGGCACAGCCGGGGAAGCCGCAAGCCCCGCAGTTGGCGCCGGGCAGCGCATCTAATACATTGACGACGCGGGGGTCCATGTCGACGGCAAAAACCTTATCGGCAAAAGCCAACAAGACACCGAGCAGAAGACCCAACACGCCTAAAATAATAACCGCATAAATTACGTTTTGTGCATTCACGTGAATCGCCCCCTATACTAATCCTTGGAATCCCATAAAGGCGATGGCCATTAAGCCGGCACTAATCAGCGCAATCGGGACACCTTGTAACGGTTTCGGAATCGGCATGATTTCCATGCGTTCACGAAGTGCACTTAATAAAAGCAGCGCCAAGGTGAAACCTAAGGAAGCACCTAAACCGTTAATAATGGCTTCGAAAAGATTGAAATCACTTTGAATGTTCAAAACGGTGACACCCAGTACCATACAGTTGGTGGTAATCAAGGGTAAGAACACGCCCATGGCGGAGTACAATGAGGGAGATGATTTTTTAATAAACATTTCTACAAATTGTACCAAGGACGCGATAACGAGAATGAACACGATGGTTTGTAAGTATTCCAAGCCGAATACATTTAAGACGAAATGTTGAAGCAACCAAGTAACCGCCGATGCAATGACGACGACGAAGGTAACGGCGACGCCCATGCCCGTTGCGGTTTCCGTCTTCGAGGAAACGCCCAGGAAGGGGCAGATCCCGAGGAATTTCGCGAAAATATAGTTGTTAACTAAAATGGTCGATATAAGAATCGTAATAATCGTTGACATAGTTTACCTCCCTACGCTCTTTTAGCCATGATGCCGCGGTAGAGGGCAATCAACAGACCTAAAAGGATAAATGCACCGGCGGGGGAAGTGAAAATTCCGATACCGGGATAGGATTCAGGGAAGATTTGCATGTCTAAAAGCGTGCCGTGACCGAGTAATTCTCTGACCAGGGCCATAGACAACATGGCCAAAAGATAGCCGATGCCCGTTCCTAAACCATCGACGATAGAGGGAATAACTTTGTTTTGGTAAGCAAAGCCTTCCGCTTCACCTAAGATACAGCAGTTAACGACGATCAAAGGCAAGAAGATACCTAATGCGTTGTAGATCGCAGGGCTGTATGCGTGCAGAACCATTTCAACTAAGGTTACAAAGGCTGCAATGACGACGATAAACGCCGGAATCCGAACGTTGTTCGGAATGAAGTTTCTTAACATACTGACGACGGCATTGGAACAGATCAACACGAAGGTTACCGCAACACCCATGGCGATGGCCGAGGAGACGGCGGTACTGATGGCCAATACCGAACACAGGCCGATCATTTGCATAAAGATCGGATTGTTCTTGAAAATACTATTTGAAAAAACTTTTCCTAAATTCATGACTACCCCCTACTGTGCGCTGATTTCTTTGTAAGCGGGAAGAATGGAATTGATCCCATTGAGTACGGCGGTAGATGATATGGTCGCGCCACTGATCATCGGAATTTCATCTTCGGCTTTCGGATCTTTGTTTCCCTTCACTTCGCCGTTCTTATAGGACTTGCCTGCGAATTGTTCGAAGTAAGGCGATTCGGTAATTTGAGTACCGATACCGGGCGTTTCGGCATTTTGAATGTTTCTGAAACCGGCAATGGTTCCGTCATTTAAAAGGCCGATGGCATTGGTCATGGCGCCGCCATAGCCATTTGCCGTGTGATTGATACCGTAGCCGACGATTTCGTCGCCTTTTTTCGCTACGAAAACATCTTGAATGTCTTTGTATTTTTCGACGAGAGCCGCTTTTTTCGATTCGTCCAGGGGCTCAAATGTATCGGCTTTGTCGCCGTAAATTTCTTGATAGGCTTGAACGGATTTTTCAAATTCGGCTTTGGCAATAACTTCAGAAGTAAAGCTGTTGACAACAGCCAATAGTCCTGCCGCTATAGCGGAGATAACCAGGAGGACAAGACCTGTTTTAAGATAATTTTTCATTTACTTTGCCTCCCCATATGCTTCCGTTTTTGTCAAACGTTCGATCAAGGGGCTTGCTACGTTCATAACCAGGATGGAGTAGGACACGCCTTCCGCCATATTGCCTTTCATACGAATGACGGCCGTAATGATGCCGCAGCCGATGGCGAAAATAATCTTTCCCTTAACCCCTTGCGGTGTGGAGCTGTAGTCGGTCGCCATAAAGAATGCGCCGAGGAACAAGCCGCCGCCAAGAAGCTCGTAAGGAAGCAGGTCTGCGCTTAAGCCGAAGACCAAGAGGAAAACAGCCGTCGTCGCGATGTAGATGACGGGGATCTTCCAGTCGATGACCTTGCGTACCAATAAGTAGCAGGCGCCGATTAACAAGAGAATGGCGGATGTTTCACCGATGACCCCGCCGATGTTACCGATAAACATATCTTTTAACGGAGGGAGGGCATCTAAGTGTTCGCCGGCCTTGATGATGTTAAGAGGCGTTGCTGCCGATGCGGCATCTGCGGTTTCAGCCACTTTAGCCATGGCAGGTGCCGTGTAGGTAGCCATGAGTGCGGGCCAGGACAGCATCGCCATGGCACGACCGGCCAGAGCCGGGTTGACGAAGTTGCCGCCGATACCGCCGAAGGCTTCCTTGACGATGACGATGGCAAAGATCGACGAAATGGCGGGCACGTACCAGGGCACACCTGCGGGCATGTTCATGGCGAGCAGGATGCCGGTAACAGCGGCGGATAAGTCGCCGATTTGAGATTCCTTTTTCGTTACTTTTTGGAAAATAAATTCACTGCCTACGCAGCAAACGAGGCTGATTAAATAAATAATAAGTGCCTGCATTCCGAAGAAGTACACACTGCCGACGACAGCCGGTGCCATAGCGATGAGCACATCGCGCATAATCTTGGTGACCGAGTCGTTGGAACGAATATGGGGCGCTAATTGTACGAAGCGTCCATCTCCTTGTAAACTAGGAGATTTGGTTTTTACATTGTTTTCCATGACTACCTCCTATTATTTACGGGCATTGGCGCGGACTTCGCGTTTAGCAAGCTTGGTCGATTCGCTTAAATAGCGTTTTGCGGGACACACAAAAGAGCAAATGCCGCATTCCATGCATTGATCCGCATGGTATTCCTGACATTTGTCAATTCGGTTTCTCAGAATCGAAGCGTTAATTCGCGTCGGATTAATGTTGGCCGGGCAGTGATCCACGCAACGACCGCATTGGATACAGGGGCCTTCCTTGGAATCGTCGATTTCGACGTCGGTAAAGGCTAATATGCCGGAGGTAGTCTTCGTGATCGGCGATGTGAAATCGAAAATGGATTTGCCGGTCATGGGGCCGCCGCAAATGTATTCGATGACATTGTCTTTTACGCCGCAGTAGTCCAAAATATCTTGAACCGGCGTGCCGATGCGAACCAAAAGGTTCTTCGGATGTTCGATGCCGGAGCCGGAAACGGTAATGATCCGTTCGATGGAGGGCATGCCCTTGGCGATTAAATCGTAATAGGCCTTCGACGTTTGCACATTGGTTAAGAATACGCCCACGTCATTGGTAACGCCGTTTTGCGGAACAATACGACCGCAGACCGCTTCCGATTGCCGTTTGGAGTCCCCTTGAGGATATTTGGTCTTCATGGTAGCGACCTTTAAGGTCGGATATTTGGTTGCGACCATTTCGTTCGCCTTTTCAATGGCATCCGGTTTGTTTTGTTCGATGGCCAGATAAGCTTCGTCCGTGTGATAAAGATCTTGGAACAGCTTTAAGGATGCGAACAATTCGTCGGCCTGTTCCAGCATCAAGCGGTGGTCACAGGTCAGGAAGGGTTCACATTCCGCCCCATTCAAAATAACGACATCCAGTGCAGGATCGTCGCTCTTCAGCTTTGCGTGAAGCGGGAAACCTGCGCCACCCATGCCGACGATACCGGCATTTTTTACCAGGGCGACAATGTCGTCAATGCTCATATCTTTGTAGTTTTCTACCGGTTTAACGGAAGGATCCATATCGTCCTTGCCGTCGTTTTCGATAACGACCATATCCGTGTACATACCGTTTGCTGCATAACCTTTTTCAATGGCTACTACATCGCCCGATACACTGCTATGTACGGCCGCGGAAATAAACGCGTCGGAATTACCGACAATTTGCCCTCTTAATACGTGATCGCCTACGGCAACAGTAGGCTTACACGGTGCACCGATGTGTTGGCTCATGGGAATACGGACCAACTTCGGCGAAGGCAGAACTTCAATTGCGACTCCTTCTGACAGCTCTTTGTGTTCATCAAAATGAACGCCGCCCACAGAAAAAGTGAGATTCGTCTTTGCCATTCTTTCACCCCTTGCATTCTAGGAAATGAATCGCCGGGCAAGCGTTTTTGCCTGCAACAAAACAGACCGCAACGATAGCTGCCTGTCCTCGGCTCTTCAGGTTTCATCCTTCCCTATCTTATCAAAATCATTATGAAAAATCTAGTATTTGTCAAAAACGAACGTATAAAATGCGGCCCCAATTCGCCTGCAACGGGGAAAATATAGGGCCGACACGGTTTTTGTTTTTTTTAAATTTTTCTAGTAAAAAATTTTATGAGGGAAAGATGCGGGTAATGATTTCCCCTCGCATCACGATGTCGCCTTCGCCGACCTCATAAACAATTTCTCCCGCCTCGGGAGAATGGACGGGCAAGGTCATCTTCATGCTCTCCATGGTTAAAAGCAATTGCCCTTTTGAAGCGTACTCGTGAGGCTTTAAATAAAGGCGAATAATTTTTCCCGGCAAGGGCGCACGCACAATCACGACAACACCTCCCATAATCTTTCTCTTAAATCCGTAGGCGTCAGGACTGCATCGACCAAGCCGCTTTTTTGCGCCGCCTCGGCGGACAGGTGCATGGATTTATAGCTCTCCAGGTTTTTATTCGTTAAATGAAGGATGGTCATGGCAAGCTCCGCGCCCATGACACCGATACTCGCCTGCTTCAGCGCGAAGTAAGCGTCGGCACCCATTTCCTTACATCCCATGGCCATGTAGGCGCCGCCGAGGACCTTGCCCACGACCACCGTCGCCTTCTTTTCTCGGTGGCGAAGGTAGGCATCGAGCATCCGCCTGCCGCCGCCGAGGACGTCTTCTTCCTCCGACTGTGTGCCCGGCAAAAAGCCCGGGGTGTCCGCCAAGCTGATGACGGGAAGATGAAAGCGCTCGGCGAGAGAGTAAAAGGCCGCCGCCTTCTCCGCCGCCCCTTTATCCAACACCCCCGCCGCCACGGATGGATTATTGGCAAAGATGCCGACTCGCATCCCCTTGATCCGCGCAAAAAGCGTGATGGCGGAAGGCGCCCATTCTCTCCAAAAAGAAATGGCGCTTTCCTCGTCGATGATGCCGCGGATCAGAGCTTCCATGCTCACCGAATCGCCGACGGGCAAACTGTCCATTGCTGTCCCCTGCTTCTGTCTTAAAAAAGCCATGACGCGCCGGCAGTCCTCCGCCATCTCCTCTTCGTTGTCTGCGGGAAAATGAACCAGGCCCCGCTTCGCCCCTTCCTCGGCGCCGCCCATAGCCGAAAGCGTCGTCTCTTCGTAAATCGCCTTGGCGACGATCTTCGGCCCGGTGAGACACAAGGCCGCCTGCCCCTTCACGGCGAAGACCATGTCGCAAAGCTCCGCCATGTAGGCCGCCGCGCCGACACAGGTTCCGTAGGATAAAAACAGCTTCGGTGTGTCCAAATTGTGCAGGGCGCGAAATACGGAGCCCGCCGCGGAAAGAGACAGCTGGCCGTCGCTCATGTCCGCCCCCGCCGACTGACAAAGGATCACCAAGGGCGCGCCTCCTTCCTTCGCAATAGCGACGGCACGCACCAAAGACTGCCCTTCAAAAAAGCCTAAGGCTCCGCCCTTTTTCGTCGGGTCGAAGGCCGCGATGACCGTGGGCTTTTCCGCGATCTTTGCCGTGGCAACCGACACCGCCGATTGATTCTTTTCTATGAAATACAAGTTGTCCTCGTCCACAAGGGCTTCCATTCTCTCCCCTGCATTCGTCATTGGATCCACCTCCGAAATCGTGATACACAAAAAGCCGCACGAGAACGCGCGGCTTTCCTTGGTGCGGGAAAAGGGACTTGAACCCCCACGTGATGACTCACACATGATCCTGAATCATGCCTGTCTGCCGATTCCAGCATTCCCGCTCACGATAAATAATTATAACATGGGTTAAAGCTATTGTAAATAAGAAATAAAACAACTTCGTCATAAAAAACGGCTCACATAGATTTTATCTACATGAGCCGCTTGTGATTTGTTGGTGCGGAGAAAGGGACTTGAACCCTCACGTGATGACTCACACATGCCCCTCAAACATGCCTGTCTGCCGATTCCAGCATCTCCGCTCATCACAGGAATTGATTATAGCATAGGTGATCACCCTTTGTAAATCTTTTTTTAAGGAATCGAAAGCATCTTTTAAACTGCTTTTGGCCGAGAAAAAGCCTCGCCGATTTTCTCGACGAGGCTGATTTTATTTTTTTGTCGTTTTTTTTGCAGGATTTTTTCCCACGGTCACATCGTCGATGCCTCTTAAAACGTAAAATGCATTGGGACGCATGCGCCCATTGACGCGAGGCCCGGTGACGAGGACGTTTTGCTTAAAGACCAAGGGAACATAAGGCACGTCGTCGCGGAAGATTTTGTAAATCTTGTCAATGGATTCCTTGCGCTCGGAATCCTTTTGGGCGTGAGCCAAATTTTTCAGCTCCTCGTCCATGGCCGGATTGCTGTAGCGGCTGATGTTCATGCCGCCGATGCCGCCGGAGGACAGAACCTGAGACAGATTCACCACAGCGGAAAAGTCCATGCCCACCACGGCCATTTGGTAGCCGCCGCTTTGAAGGGCGCGGGCATAGCTGTCGGCTTGGGACTCTTGCTTTTTCTCTGCGTCCTCCCCTTCTGCCGGCGTATCGTTTCCTCCTGCAAAAGCCACGTGGGAGCGAATGCCGATTTTTTTGAGATCCTCGGACACCAGCTGCGCCTCGGTCTTCAGTCGGTGATTTTCGCCGTTGGTGAGAATGGTCAAATTCAGCGACTCGCCGTTTTTTCCCTCGCGGAAGCCGTCGCCGTCCACGTCTTTGTAGCCCGCCCGATCCAGGACAGTCATGGCGCCGTCCACGCTTAAATAGGATTCCTCTTTAGAGAAGGTGCCGGCGGAAAGTTTCGGATTAATGAAGAAATTCGCCATGGTGCCCTGAGACAGGTAGAGGCTGTCGATAATTCGCTCCTTATTGATGGCGAGGTCCAGGGCCCGTCGCAGCTGCACATCCTTCAGCATCGGGTCTTGGGTGTTCATGCTCACCACTTCCACTCGCTGGGTTTCGAAGGGCTCCACCTTGCTCTTTTCGTCGCTCTTGTAGCGATCCCAGGTGTAATCGTCTACGACGAAAAGATCGATCTGTCCCGCATCGTAGGCCTGTTGAATGGCTTCTTGATCGGGAAAGATTAAGCCCACGATCTCATCCACGTAGGGCAGATTGCCGTAGTAGTTGGGATTTTTCTCCAGGAACACCTTCTTGTTCTTCTCCCGCTTTTTAAGAAGGAAGGGACCGGAGCCTACCACGTCGAAGTCCTCCGGATCCAGCATGGCTTCTTCAGAATAGATATGGGCGGGCAAAATCGGAAAGCTTAAGAGCTCCAGGTAATTGCCGTAGGCTTGATTAAATTCGAAGTCGATGTTTCTCTCGTCGAAGATGACGGCCTTGGCCACCGAATCCAAATTCGTGCCGGCGCCGATGCCGGGAGTTCGTCGAAACAGCTGCTGATAGGGCGAATCCTCCGGCGCGTGCTTTACGGCATTAAAGGTAGCGGCTACGTCTTTCGTCGTAATGGGCGTGCCGTCTTGCCAGTAAATGTCTTTTCGCAGTGTAACGCTGACGCGGCGGCCCTCATCGGATGTCTCCACGTGCTCGGCAATGGAGGGCACCAATCGCCCGCTCCCCTCGTATTCAAAGAGGCGATCGAAAAGCAAATGGCTCAACTGAAAATAGGAGCGGTTTTGCGTGAGCAGCGGATTCAATGTGTCGAAATTGGTTAGTGGCACGGTGAGCGTCCCGCCGCCCTCGGAACTGTCCGCTCCTTTTTCTTCCACGACTTTTTTCGAGCCTCCCAGGGAACAGGAGGTTAATAGCAGCAGGCACAACAGAATAAGGAAGCCCTTACATTTTTTCACCGGTCCACGCCTCCAACGCCTCGTCTACCTGATTGTATAGATTCATTAAGTCCCCTGAATTGTCGAAAATCGCCTGAGCCCGTTTTTTCTTTTCAGCCAAGGGCATTTGCGAGGCGATTTTTTCCCTGGCATAGGCTTCGTCGATGTTATCGCGAGCCATGAGACGGGCCAGCTGTACCTCTTCATTCGCATCCACGAGCCAAATGGCGTCGAATTCCAACCCGTTGGCCTTTATGGCGTCGTACTCCTCAAAGAGCAGGGGGATATCGAAAAACACGAGGCCGTGAAAGCTTTCGGACAGCTCCACCATGGCGCGGATAATGGCCGGGTGCATCAGATCGTTGAGTTTGCGGCGGGCGTCCTCGTCCTTAAAGACCAGCTGCCCCAGCTTGTCCCGGTCCAGAGCGCCGTCGGGTTGCAACACATCGTCGCCGAATGTTTCCGCGATTTGTCTTAATGTATCGGATTCCGGGCGCACCAGATCCGCGGCAATGGCATCGGCGTCGATCACCGGATAGCCCAACCCCAGAAGATAGGCGGTCAACACGCTTTTTCCCGAGGCGATGGAGCCTGTAATGCCGATTTTATTTTGATTCATACCAATTTTCCCCCGTTTCCACTTCTACCTTTACGGGAATCGCCAGAGGCAAGGCCGATTCCATGGTCTCGACTAAAAGCTCTTTCACCCGCTCCCCTTCCTTCTTATCCGCTTCGATAATCAATTCGTCGTGGACCTGCAGCAGGAGCTTGGCGTCCAGGCCTTCGTCTTTTAATTTTCTGTACACGGCCACCATGGCCTTTTTCATCATGTCCGCCGCCGTTCCCTGAATAGGCATGTTCAGCGCCACCCGCTCGCCGAAGGAGCGGACGCTGAAATTTTTCGCCGCCAGCTCGGGAATGTAGCGCCGCCGATGGAACAGGGTTTCCACATAGCCTTGGGCCTTCCCCGTTTCCACGATGTCTTCCATAAATTGGTGAACGCCGCTGAATTTTTTCAGGTAATTGTCGATGTATTCCTTGGCTTCTTTTCTGGAAATGTCCAAGTCCTGAGACAGGCCGTAGTCGCTGATGCCGTAGACAATGCCGAAGTTTACCGCCTTGGCTCTAGAGCGCATGAGGCTCGTAACCTCGCTCGGGTCCACGTGAAAGACCTGAGACGCCGTGGTGGTGTGGATGTCCGCGTCATCCTTGAAGGCCTTCTGCATCACCGGATCCCCGGAAATGTGGGCCAAAATACGTAGCTCGATTTGGGAATAGTCGGCGTCGATAAATTCCGCCCCTTCCCCGGGCAAAAAGGCCTTTCGAATGCGCCGGCCCGCGTCGGTCTTAATGGGAATGTTTTGTAGATTCGGATTGGTGGATGAGATCCTTCCCGTGGCCGTAATGGTCTGTTGAAATTGGGAGTGAATCTTTCCGTCCGGTGCGATTTCCGCTTTGAGCCCTTCCACATAGGTGGACTGAATCTTGGCGAGCTGACGATATTTTAATATGCGGTCCACGATCACGTGCTCGCTTCGAAGCTTCTCGAGCACGTCTTGATTGGTGCTGAAGCCGGTCTTCGTTTTTTTAATGGGCGTAAGTCCCAGGTCCTCGAATAAAATTTCCGCCAGCTGCTTCGTGCTGTTAATATTAAATTCTTTGCCGGCGTCGTCGTAAATGGCGGCCTCCAAGCCTTGGATTTCATCCGCCAGATCGGCGCCGATTTCATCCAAGACCTTCTCGTCTACGAGAATGCCTTCGTGTTCCATGGAGGCCAGGGTTTCCACCAAGGGCATTTCGATGGTGGAAAAGAGCGCCCACATTTGAAGCTCTTTTAACTTTTCTTCCTGCGCCGCCATGACCTTAGGAAGGAATTTGTGCAACCGGGACAAATAGCCGACGACGTCCTCTTCCGCATCGAGGAGGGCTTTTCTGCTCTTGCCCTTGCCTAAAAAATCATCCGGCGAGGCGATGCTTTGGTTTTCGTATAAACCGATTAAATGAGACGCCTCGTAATTGGATTTCGTCGGATCCAGCAAATACTCGGCCACGGATGCGTCGAAGGCGACGTTTTTCGGTTCCATGCCGTAGTGGAAGGCGTAGAGAAACAGATCCTTTAAGTCGCTGCCCACGATGGTCACATCGTCGTCTTCCAAAATTTCCTTCAGGCGCAGAAAATCCGGTTCATCGGGAGACTTGACGATAAAGCCCTTTTCCTTTGCGGAAAGGCAGATGTAATCCACTTCGCCGCCGAAGTAGGGCCTGCCCTCCGTCATCAGGTGGATCATCACCTTGTCGGCCCCCGCCAGCCCCTTCACGGCATCCTCCATAGATGCGATGGGCAAGTCCTTTGCCTCCGCCTCCTCTTCCTCCCCTTGATCGGGAAGGCGCTTCAAAAGGGTGAAAAATTCATACTGAGTATAGAGATCCCGCAAAGCGTCCAGGTCGTAGGGCGTTCGCTCCAAATCCTCCAGGGTAAAGTCCAGAGGAATGGTTGTAATAATGGTGCCCAGCTTTTTGCTCAAAAAGGCCTGTTGCTTAAACTCTTCCAGATTTTCCTTTCGCTTCTTGCCGGTAATGGCGTCGAGGTTTTCGTAGACCCCTTCCATGGAATGAAAGTCGTGAATCAATTTCATCCCCGTCTTTTCGCCGATGCCCGGTACGCCGGGAATATTGTCGCTGGAATCTCCCATAAGCCCCTTGAGGTCGATGAGCTGCTTCGGCGTCATGCCGTATTCCTTTTCGATTCGATCCACATCGTAAACTTCCAAGTTCGTAATGCCTTTTTTCGTCATGAGGACGTGAATGTTCTCGTCAATTAATTGGAAGTAGTCCCTGTCGCCGGTAAGCAGATACACCTTCTTCCCCTCGGCGGCGGCCATTTTCGCCGCCGTGCCCGCCAGGTCGTCGGCCTCGTATTCCGGGGAGTCCACGGTTTTTATGCCCATGGTCTTTAAAATCTTCATTAAATAGGGCCACTGCTCGTCTAATTCCGACGGCGTCTTTTGCCGCGTACCCTTGTACTCTTCGTAGAGTTCATGGCGGAAGGTGCGGCCCTTTTGATCAAAGCACACGAGCAAATACCCGGGATCTATTTGCTCCACGGCATTTTCCATCATGGAGACGAAGCCGTACACCGCATTGGTGTAAAGCCCCCGCTTCGTTTGCAAAAGAGGCAAGGCGTAAAAGGCCCGGAAAAACAAACTGCTTCCATCTATTATTAAAATCGTATTTTTATTCATGGCTCCTCCTTGCCTTTATTATACACGAGTCGCCATGGAAAAGCCTTTACAGCTTTTTTAAGCAATCGTCTCCCCGCGTAATCCGGGGCTAAATAATACTTACCGTTTAGTGGACATAAAGCCGCTTAATACAGCACTACCGGGTTCTGTTTGAAAATCAGCGCACAAAAAAAGACGAAGCTGCAATTATCTGCAGCTTCGCCATTTCATTTTGGTGCCGAAGGCGGGACTTGAACCCGCACGGTGTTGCCACCGCTGGATTTTGAGTCCAGTACGTCTGCCAATTCCATCACTTCGGCCAACTGATACTTCGCTAGTATAACATATCCGTTAGCCGCGTGTAAAGAAAAGATTTTATTTCATAGTTAAAAAGCTGCCATAGGCTCTGTAGGTGGAGTAGATGTCCGCTTTGGACGCCACTTCCATGGGCGCATGCATAGAGAACAGCGCCGTACCCAGATCCACGACCTCAGCGCCGGTTTCGGCGAGGATGTAGGCCACGGTGCCGCCGCCGCCCTCGTCGACTTTGCCCATTTCCCCCGTTTGCCACAGAATATTGTCCTTGGCAAATTGATCCCGAAGGGCGGCGATAAATTCCACATTGGCGTCGTTGGTCGAGTTCTTGCCTCTGGCGCCGGTGTATTTCATCATGCAGACGCCTTCGCCTAAGCGAGCGGCGTTTTTCTTGTCCATGACCTCGGGATAGTTGGGATCCAGCGCCGCCGTCACGTCGGCGGAAAGAACGACGCTGTTGGCCAGGGCCCGGCGCACCATGACATTGGAGTCCACGCCCATTTTGTAGAGCACTTCCGCCACGGCGTTTTCAAAATACTTTGCGCTCATGGAGGTGTTGCCCACGGAGCCGATCTCTTCCTTGTCGGCAAAGATGGCGACACTGGTTCTCGTGTGGTCCTTTACCTCCAGCTGCGCCCTCAGGGATGCGTAGGCGCAGACCTTGTCGTCTTGGCCATAAGCCGCCACCATGCTACGGTCCAGTCCCAGGTCTCTGGCGTTAAAGGCGGGCACGACTTCCAGCTCTGCCGTTTCGAAATCGTCGGGATCCATGTCGTATTTTTTCTTTAATTCGTCGGCGACGGCCTCTTCCACGGAGCCGTTCAGCGGACGATGGCCGAAAAGGACGTTTAGATTTTCGCCGATAACCCCTTCCGCCAGGGATTTTTTATTTTGCGACTTGCTCAGGTGAGGCAAGAGATCCGTTACGGTAAAGATGGGATCGCCGGGATCGGAGCCCAAATTCACTTCGTGCTTTTTGCCGTCCTTCGTCACGATGACGCCGTGAATGGCCAAGGGAATCGCCGTCCATTGGTATTTTTTGATGCCGCCGTAGTAATGAGTCTTCAACAGAGCCACATTTTCCTCTTCGTAAAGGGGCGTCGCTTTTACATCCAGGCGAGGCGAATCGATGTGGCTTGCCACAATGGCCATGCCCTCTTCCAGGTCGCCGGCCAGATCGAAAAGGACCACGGATTTTTCCTTATTCAAGAAATAAATCCTGTCGCCACGCTTTAGTTGATCCACGGCATAAAAATCCTTGTAGCCCGCTTCCTTCGCCAGACGCACGATTTCCTTCGCCGCCATGCGCTCGGTTTTCGCCCGGTCCAAAAAGGCCTTGTAGTCGTCGGAAAAACCCATAATGGCTTCTTGCTCTTCCTCTCTGTCCCAATAAAACTTTTCATTTTCCATAATATGCTCCTATCTAATGGGAATCCCCGATATCGGGGACATCGTCGTTTTCTTTTGCTGCCAAATTATCTTCGGTCTTCGTGTGCTTCTCTTCGTCTTTGTCGTCGGGCTTCACCGTGGCCACGGGCTTGTTGTAGAGCAAGCAGTGGCCCAGCATGTGAGACATGAGTCGCTTTGCCGGATCCTTTAATTGGCCTTCCTCGTCGTAAAAATTTCTTTGATTCTTGGCGTCCTTGTTCCAATCGATTAAGGTGACGTTGGCGTATTTGTCGGCGATGCGCTGCAAGATGTCGTTGTTTTTATCTTCGAATTGCGGATCCGTCACCACATTAAACAAAAACACGGGGCGGCCCTGTGCGGTCTTTACGATTTCGTCCACGGCATCAAAGTTCAGGGCGCCGTCGTTTCCGATTTGAAGAATAATGGGGCCGTCCGCCGAGTATTCCTTGATCCGCGACACGTACCAGGAGGGATTTAAATTATCCGATCCCTGTACCTGCAAATTGGGCATGAGGCGCAGATAGGCTTCACGGGCCGATTGGGCGGTGCCGTCGCCTAAGAGGAGTCCCTCTTGCGACTGAAGCTTGCCCAAGTCCTCGTTGGTTAATTTGTAATAGGGCTTTTGGGCATTGACCTGCTCGATGGCTGCGGCCAATTCGTTTGACGGCTCGAACTGCTCCGTAATGGATGCCTTCTTTTTATCGGCTTTTTTATCGTCGGTAACCGCCTTTTTCACCGTTGCCTTTTCCCGCTTCTGCTGCTTCATGATCATCGGGCTCTGGGTCGCGTAGCTCAGGATCATGATCCCGCAGAAGACGGCGGCCAAAATCCCAAACGCCCGCTTGTTAAACAGACCTTTGACACGGAAAATATAATATGAAGCTTGAGACACGAGGAGCAGGACGATAAAGGCCAGGGGAATCCAAAGGCCACCGCTTAATTGAAGCCTGTCCCCCAAGGCGCTCATAAAAAAGAACACGGGCATGCTGTAAAGGTAAATGGAAAAAGCCCGCTCCCCTAACATGGTAAAGAGGGGAAATTGAAAGACGGCTTCGAAGGCATTGCCGTCGCGAAACAGAAACAGAAGGAAGAGGCTCAGCAACAAGCTCGTGAGAAAGAGCCCGCCCAGATACGCCGGCGCCGCCTCGCCCATAAAGAGCACGAAGATGACGAAGAGGATAATAATGCCGAGCATGGACATGTCGCGGCTGACCGTGCGGCTCCGTCCTTTGCCCAAAAGCTCATAGGCCACGGCGGGAAAAACAATAAAAAAGCTGAAGAGTCGACTTTCGGGGCTGTAAAATATGCGGGCCTCCGCCAAATCCAAGCCGCCGAAGATGCCCATAACGAGAGCGGAGACGATGCTGAGAACGCCGCCTAAAAAAGCCACGGAAATAATTTTTTGCCGGGTCTTCTTCCCTAAAATCACCAGGGAAAAAATGAAATAGCACTGCATCAAAAGAGACAAAAACCACAGATGCCCGAAGGGCGAGGGCTGTTCAATGCTCAAGGGATGACCAAAGAGGCTTTGAAAAATATTATTGCCGAACAGTAGTGACCACAGGGCCTGTCCCCGAACCATGGACAGATCGGCGTAAAAGAAAATCGCATAGACAGCCGTTACTACGGTCACCATGGCGAAAAGCTCCGGCCATAAGCTGCGAATCCTTTCGACTAAAAAAGGTCCCGGATAGGTTTTTTCCTTAATATAGCTTCGGAAGGTTTCAAATCCGAACAGTGCAAAGAGCAGCTGATAGCCTAAGTGGCCGCCTAAAAATACGCGGCTGAAGGCCATATATAGTAAGATAAGGCACAGGGCAAAGCCTTTGACTCCCTCCGCCATCTTTTTTTGTTTAATGGGCATAACTCGACTCCTTTGTTTGATGGTAACATTTTACCATAATCAAATAAAAATGGCTTATTCTTTACGTTGACGCCTTTTTTGTAAAATTCTTTAAAAAATGTCTGGACAAATGATCTCTGCCGCTATATAATTATTTCTGTTATCGACGTTTGCATCTTTAGCTCAGTTGGTAGAGCAACTGACTCTTAATCAGTGGGCCCAGGGTTCGAGTCCCTGAAGATGCACCAGATACGCGGAGCTTCGGCTCCGTTTTTTTATGCTTTTTTTTATTTTTGCAAAGAAAAAGCGACGCCTACACGTCGCTCTTATCTTTGCTTTTCCAGTAAAGGTCCCAAATTTTTTTCATGAGAATATCCTTGTCCCGCTGCCCTATCTTCTCCGAAGCCAGGGCTTTTTTCACACCGCTTAAAGATTGGCGCAGGATTTTGTAATCCTCGTATGCGTCCTCGTCCTTTTGCGGCGCGGCGAACTCTTCATCCTCCCGAAGGAGATCGTTAATGTCCACGTCGAAAATTTGGGCCATTTTTTTGTAAATCAATCGATTCTTGGGATAGCTGTCGCCGGATTCATAATTTTTTACCGTGCGCACGCTGACGCCCAAAGCGTCGGCCAGCTCTTGTTGAATCCAGCCTTTTTCCGTGCGCAGAATTTTTATTCTTTCTGCAAAAGTCATCGCATCACCCGAGCTTTCTATGTCCGATACTCATTTATCGGTCGTCCGTTTCTGCTTCCTCTTCGTCATCAGCCTCATCCGTCGAGCCGTCGCCGCGATTTTTTTCCAATATTTCCATAAATTCCGCGCCGGTTATGGTCTCCTTCTTCAAGAGATAGTGGGCAATGGCGTGAAGGCTGTCGATGTTTTCCGTCAGGAGCTCGTGACTCTTTTCTTGAGCCTTGGTAATAATGGCGCTGACCGCCATATCGATGTCAAAGGCCCGTCGATCGGAAACCGCCAAGGTGGTGTCGCCGCCTAAATACTTATTGGTTAAAGTTTCCATGGCCACGAAGCCGAACTCGTCGGTCATGCCGTAGCGGGTGATCATGGAACGGGCGATTTTCGTCGCCTGCTCGATGTCGTTGGAGGCGCCGGTGGTGCGGGTGTTGAAGATTAACTCTTCCGCCGCCCGTCCGCCGGTGAAGGTGACGATTTTATTAAAGGCCTCTTCCTTGCTGATGAGGAACTTTTCTTCTTCATCCACCTGCATGGTGTAGCCCAAGGCGCCGCTGGTTCTGGGAATAATGGTAATCTTGTGCACCGGCGCCGATTCCTTTTGCATGGCGGCCACCAGGGCGTGGCCTACCTCGTGGTAGGCGATGATTTCTTTTTCCCTTTGGCTGATCACGGTGTTCTTCCGTTGATGCCCGGCGATGACCACTTCCACGCTTTCCATTAAATCTTCTTCGCTCATTAGGTGGCGACCGCAGCGCACGGCGCGAAGAGCCGCTTCGTTAATCATATTGGCGAGATCCGCCCCGCTGGCACCGGCGGTGGCGCGGGCCACGGCATTGTAATCGATGTCGGCTTCCGTCTTCACATCCTTCGCGTGGACCCTTAATATGGCCTCGCGACCGACGAGGTCCGGCAGCTCCACGGGAATGCGGCGGTCGAAGCGACCGGGACGCAAGAGCGCCGGGTCCAAAGACTCGGGACGGTTGGTGGCCGCGAGGATAACCACGCCGCCATTGCCTTCGAAGCCGTCCATTTCGGCCAAGAGTTGATTCAAGGTTTGTTCCCGCTCGTCGTTGCCGGAAAAACCGGCGCCGTCGCGCTTCTTGCCGATGGTGTCGATTTCGTCGATAAAGACGATACAGGGCGCCTTTTCCTTAGCCTGTTCAAAGAGGTCCCGCACCTTGGCGGCGCCGAGGCCCACGAACATTTCCACAAATTCCGAGCCGGAAATGGAGAAGAAGGGCACCTTGGCTTCTCCCGCCACGGCCTTGGCGAGCAGGGTCTTCCCTGTCCCCGGAGGGCCTACGAGAAGGGCGCCCTTCGGAAGCTTGGCGCCGATTTCGGAATACTTGCTCGGGTTATGCAAAAAGTCTACGATTTCTCTTAAATCGTCCTTTGCCTCGTCCTGCCCCGCCACATTGGCGAAGGTGATCCCCTCCACGCTTTGGTCGTAAATTTTTGCGTTGCTCTTGCCGAAGCTCATGGGACCCACGCCTCCCTTGCCCATGGATTTCGTCATGGAGCGCAGGAAAATTTGTCCCACGGCCACCATCACAACCACCATCAGGGCAAAGCTCAAGAGGCTTTGCAAAATGGGATTCATTTCGCTGGGATACTTGCGGTCAAACTCCACGCCATTGTCGTAGAGGCGATTGACCAAGCTTTCGTCGGGGAAGCGCGCCGTTTCGTAACGCACATCCTTTTCCCCCTTGACGGTAAAGGCAATTTGCTTGTCGGCAATATGTGCCTCTTTCACTTTCTTTTGATCCACATCGGCCAAAAACTCGTTGTAGCTCACGCTCTTGATCTTTACCGGATCCTTTAAAATTTTCGGCATAAGCATAAACGAAATCAAAAAGACCAGGACGATTCCAATGGCGTAATATATAAACATCGGTTTATTTATATCTTTTTTCATCGACTCCTCCATTCATTCTATTTTTAATGTATATCCATAATTTAATGACTTATGCATTTAGATTCACTTTGATACTACCACAGGCCACGGGCCTTGAAGCGGCAAGACGAAAAACTTATCCCCATCTTTGCCTTTGCGTCCCGATAGTAAAGACTCGCGGAAAATTTCCTCCACGTCCCTTCTTTTTTAACTTTTGAGTAGGGCTTATGGTAAAATAGAATCAATCAAAATGCAATATATAAAGGAGGACCTATGAAAAAAATAAAATTATCCGCACTGACCGGCATCTGCCTCGGTCTGCTTCTGGTGGCTACGGGCTGCGCCAAGGACACGGCAAAGGCTGAAGAGGCGAATAACCAGGTGGAAGTGGTTGAAAACCAAAAGACATCGGAGGATTTAAACAAAGAAGCCGCCGAAAACAAGGCAAATGAAAATAGCGAAGACAAGAACGACGCCGAAAATAAAAAAGGGGAAAAAGACGCAAAGGACGGGGAAGAAAAAAGCTACGACGTCACCTTGACCTATCCCTCCACCGCCTACATCGTCGATGGCGACGAGGACAACAAGAAGGTCACGGAACAGGTGACCGTCACCGCATCGAAGGACAATGTGGTCACCAAGGTACTGGATCAATTGAGCCAAGCCCCCAAGACCGAAGGCGCCGAATCCGTCGGCTTGGATAAATTCGATTACTCTAAATCCAAATTAGACGGCACCACCGCCGTCGTCGATCTTTCCGGCGACCTCACCGGCGGTTCCCTGGACGAAGACGTGCTGGCACGCTCCATCGTCAACAGTCTGCTCTCCGTGAAAGGCATTAAGGCCGTAGAATTTACGGTGAACGGCGAAAAGGCCGAAAGCCTTATGGGTCATGTGGATATTTCCGAACCCTTTACGAAAAATCTGTAATCGAATATAAAGCTTGAGTCCGGCGAAAACCGGGCTCTTTTTTTGCAGCCGTTAATCGCCGTGCCGCTTTTACATTTTTTCTCCCAAAATAAAAAAGCCAAGGGGATTTCTCCCCCATGGCTTTAAGACGTCGGTCCGTTGAGTTTTAAATTTTCTTCCACCGCCGACGGATCGCCGGCCTTTGCCTTGTCCAGCATCTTTTTAAAATAGTCTCGTGTCGCGTCGTCACACTTGGCGGGGCTCATGTAGTTCATGGTCGGTGCCTTTTCCAATTCTTCAATAGCTTTATCGGCCCGCTCTTTATCCGTCTGATAATTTTTCAGCCACTCCTTTTCCCAAGCTTCTTCCCAATATTGGGACGCCCGCGTGTCGCCATAGCCCGCTTCGAAGGAGGCTTCTTTTTCCCCGTCCAATTCCGTAGGCACGGTATAATTGTCGGGCCAGTTTAAGGAAGCTGCCGTTTCTTTAAATTCTTTATTTGCAGCGTCATAGGAATCAAAGCCTTCCATAATGCTCTCATGACAGGCACAAAGGCCGAGAGCCGTGGCGAGGACAAAGGACACGCACAGGATTCGCCTAAATATTTTTCTCATATCAATCTCCTTTTCAATGTAAAAGCATCTCTACATCTCAAAGGATAGCACGGCCCCTGTTGCGAGTTTTTAATTCCCCTCTACGATATTCTTACTTTTTTCCTACTTTTTGAACCTTATCCGAAAACACACTTCATCGTCGGCGCTTTCCGCCGTGATTTCCGCTCCGTGGGCGCGGAGGATTTCTCGTGCGATGGCAAGACCCAAACCGGATCCGCCGGCGGAATGCCGCGAGGGATCCAGGCGGTAAAAGGGCTCGAAAATATTTTCCAAGGCTTCCTTGGGAATGGTCTTACAGGCGTTGGCAAAGTCAACGGTTACATCCGATTCCCCTTCTGTGACGGTCACATGAACGGCGCTGCCCCTGTCGCCATACAAATAGGCATTTTTCAAAAGATTGCCGAACACCCGAGACATCTTGTCGGCGTCACAGGAAAGAATCACATTTTGCGGCACATCAAGCTTGCAATCCATGCGCTTTTCGTCAAAGAGCGGTTTAAATTCAAAAATAATCTGCTCCAAGAGAAGGCTCAAATTGCATTCTGCCACGTCCAATTTCAAGTCAGACAAATTAAATTTCGTCATCTCGAAAAACTCGTCGATTAAATCGGAAAGCTCCTCGCTTTTTCTTAAGACGACGGCCAGATATTTCTCTCGCTCCTCGCCGGACAATTTCACATCGCCGCTTAATAAATTTAAGTAGCCCACAATGGATGCCAATGGCGTCTTCAAATCGTGAGCCAAATTCACGATCAAATCATTTTTTTGCTTTTGGCTCTGTGCCGCCAAGGCCTCGTTTCGAATGGATTCCGCCTTAAGTGCATTGATTTTCTCGGCAATGGCGGCGAGTTCCGGCGATAAGACAATGGAGTCCGCTTCTTTATCGAAGAGAAAGCTTGTGGCTTCCTGCAGCTCATCCACATAGTGAACCAATTGCTTAAACAGGCGGTAGGTGGTGAGCATAATGAGAAGAACCCAAGTGCCGAGGGCCGGGTAGAGCAGGTAAAGGTCCCGGTAATACAAATAGTTGAAGGGATCGTGACCGTTTAACCATCGGCGCAGGCAAAAGCTTGTAAAAAGCGTGGCGAAAAACACCGTGGCGGTTATGGCAACGACTCGGATCACGTAGCGCTTAAAAAACCCGCGGAGTAAGTAATCGTTGTTATTTTTCGATGACATAGCCCACGCCCCAAACCGTTTTAATGTACTTGGCGTGGCGTCCGGAATCGTGCATCTTTTCTCGAATCCGCCCGATGTGCGCCATCACCGTATTGTTATTGTCCATGTATTTTTCCCGCCAAATGGCTTCGAAAAGCGCCTCCGATGACACGACATCCCCCAGGCGCTCGCATAAGTACCACACGATTTCGAATTCGATGGGCGTCAGGGAAAGAGGCTTTTCGTTTAACATGCATTTGTGTTCCCTTTTATTGATGACCAAACCGCGAACGGAAATCTCCTCCTCCGCCCCGCCGCTTCCCTGATTGTATTGGCCACTTCGGCGAAGCTGAGTCTTGATTCTGGCCACGACCTCCAAAGGATTAAAGGGCTTGGTCATGTAATCGTCGGCCCCTATGGTCAGGCCCAAAATCTTGTCTCCCAAACCGATTTTCGACGTGAGCATGAGGATGGGGAAAAAATAGTCTTCGCGAATTTTTTTGCACAGGCTGAAACCGTCCAAGTCCTCCAACATAATATCTAAAATCATGGCGTCCGGCGGATCCGCTTTAATTTTTTCCAGGGCTTCCTCGCCGTCATAGGCCGTTTCCACGACGTATCCGTCGTTATGAAGATAGATCGCAAGCAGATCGCAAATTTCTTTCTCATCATCCACGATGAGGATTTTTTCTTTCATGGTTTTTCTCCGTAAGTCGTTAAAAATTCTTCCGCTTATTTGACTTCACTATACCACGAATCTGCATTTTCCATTGCAAGGATTTGTTTAAGGCATCTCCTTGCAAACAAAAACAAGCCTCCGCAGAGACTTGTTCATGAGAGAATCTGAAATTTCTTTTTACTTTTCCCTGTAATCCGTGCGATGGGCCAGAGCCGTGGCCACGGTGAGCTCGTCGTAATACTCCAAATCGCCTCCGACGGGTATGCCGTGGGCGATGCGGGTAATGTGAATGTCCACGTCGTCGAGCATGCGGGTAATGTAGCGGGCGGTCATGTCGCCGTCCTTCGTGGGATTGGTGGCGAGGATCAGCTCCTTCACCGGCTCGTGCTTTAATCTCTCCAAAAGCTCTCTGATGCGAAGCTTTTGCGGCACGATGCCACGCTCCGGCACGATGACGCCGTGGAGCACGTGGTACAGGCCGTTGTACTTGCCCGTGGCTTCCATGACCTGCACGTCTTGGGGCCGCTCCACCACGCAAATCACCGATCGGTCCCGCCGTTCGCTTTTGCAAATGGTGCAGGGATCGGAGTCCGTATAGTCGTGGCAGATGCTGCATTCTCTGATTTTTTCGCGGGCTTCCTGAATGGCCAGCGCCAAATGCTCCGCCTCCTCCGGCGGGGCGTCAAGCAAAAAGTAGCTGAGGCGCCGCGCCGTCTTCGTACCGATGCCGGGCAGGCGGCTCAGGCGATAAATCAACTCTTCCAGTGGCTTATCCATGATTAAAACATGCCCGGCATATTCAGTCCGCCGGTTAAGCGGGACATTTCCCCTTCCGTCTTAGCTCTGGCGCTCGCCATGGCTTCGCGTATGGCGGCGAGGATTAAGTCTTCCAAGGTTTCCACGTCCTCGGGATCCACGACGTCGGGATCGATGGACAGGCGCAGCAGCTCTTGCTTGCCGTTGACCACGGCGGAAACGACGCCGCCGCCGGCTGTGGCTTCAAACTCTTCCTTATCCAGATCCGCCTGCATTTTCTCCATATCCTTTTGCAGCTTTTGAACCTGCTTCATCATATTGTTCATATTTTTTCCGCCCATATTGGGAAATCCCTTTGCCATACTTCCTCCTTATTCCTTTTCAATGGTCACATCTTTAAACACGCGCTCCAAGGATTGAAGCACCGTATCGTCTTCGTCGCCGATGGCTTCCACGCGAACGGCTACATCGGGGCCCAAGACCTCGTGCACGCCCTCCGCCAGTGCCGCTTCATTGGCGTCGTTTTTTAACATTTGCAGATGGAAAGAAAATTTCGGTTGAAAGAGAATGGTCAAGAGATTCCCTTCCCACTTCGTTTCCTCCGCGTCCTTTAACAGGGCCGCACAGGCCACACTTTTCGCCTGAACCGCCGACTGCACGGCTTGCCACTTGTCCCCGTCAAGGGGCGATTTCTCGCCTTGTATTATATCACGGTCGTCGGTCCCGCTCAAAGGTGCGGGGACCTCGGGCTCCCCGTCGTCACCTGTCTTTGTAATGGTTGGCTCTTCTCTCTTCGGCGGCTGTTCTTTTTTCGGCGTCGCTTTTTTTATCGGCGCAGCAGGGCGGACGGGCTCATGCCGCTCGTCGGGAAACTCTCCCACGGCCCCTAAGTGAAGGGCTTTTAATAGAAGAATTTCCACCACGGCCCGAGGATCCTTGGCGTAGCGAAACTGCTCCCTGCCCTTTTGAAAGAGTTCCAGGCATCGGAAGCCGAAGTCTTTGTCCAAATTCTCGGCGTGGGCCTTAAAGGCCGCCCTGTCCCTTTCGCTGAAGCCCTTGGGCGGGGTTTTCGTGTACTCGTAAAATAAGAGATCTCTGAAATAGTCGATGATGGCATCGAGAAGCAGGGCAAAATTCTTTCCTCGGTCGTAGGCGCGGTCCAATGCGTCCACGATCAGGGCGCCGTCTGCCGTAAAGAGCCCGTCGACGATGCGAAAGATGCCCTCTTCCTCCGTGAGGCCCAGGGCGTCGTATACCGTCTCCCCGTCCACCCTGTCGTTTCCCATGGAAAGAATCTGATCCAAAATGGATAAGCTGTCCCGCATACTGCCGTCGCTGTGGGCGGCGATGACCGCCAGGCCTTCCTCGGTGTAGCTTCTCTTTTCCAGATCTAAAATTCGCGCAAGCTCCCTTTCGATCTCCTCTTCCTTTAATCGGAAAAAGGTGAAGCGTTGAGCCCGGGACAAAATCGTGGCGGGGATTTTTTCCGGCTCCGTGGTCGCCAAAATAAACAGGGCGTGGGCCGGCGGCTCTTCCAAAATTTTCAGCAGGGCGTTAAAGGCTCCCTTGCTGAGCATATGGACCTCGTCGATGATGTAAACTTTTTTCTTCGCCACAGCCGGTGCATAGGCCACGTGTTCGCGAATCTCCCGTATGTCGTCTACGGAATTGTTACTTGCCGCATCGATTTCCATAACGTCAAACAAGCTCTCGTCTAAAATGCCCCGGCAGACCTTGCATTCGTTGCAGGGATTGGCGCCCTCGGGCGAAAGGCAATTCACGGCGCGGGCAAAAATTTTCGCCACCGACGTCTTTCCCGTGCCTCGGGTGCCGGAAAAAATATAGGCGTGATGCACGCGCCCTTCCTTTATTTGATTTTTAAGTGCGGTAATGGTCATTTCTTGGCCCACCACCTCGTCGAATGTCTTGGGCCGATACCTTCTATACAGTGCTTGCATAATCTCCTCCGACCTTTAGTATACATGAAAAAGGCGCCGCGAGAAATCCTTGCCCTTATCCTTTTCTTAAATTTACACTGAAAACTTTGACCGTTCCTTCACGTTTTTATCACAAAGGGCCGCTATACTTAGGGTACATCAATGATATGAATCTTTTAGGAGGTATTTCGAAATGAAAAACTTGAAGAAAATCGCTAGCGCTATGGCAGTAGGTACCCTTATGTTCGGTCTCGTTGCTTGCCAACCCAAAGCTGAAAAAGCTGAAAACGCTGCAAACAACGCTAACAAAGCTGCTAACAACGCTGCTGCTGAAGCTAACGCTGCTCAAAACAAAGCTGCTAACAAAACCGAAAACGCTGCTAACGCTGAAAAAGCTGCTGACAACGCTAAAGAAGCTGCTGACAACGCTCAAAAGGCTGACAACGAAGCTAAGTAATCGACGCTTCGATTTAAAAAAAGCTCCGGTTCTTCCGGAGTTTTTTTTATGCATTCATTTTTGTGACTTCATTCTGTAATCTTGTGATTCTGTGTTATAATCTGGTGTAAGAGATGAAGAAGGAGGACGATCTATTGTATTGTTTTCAATGTGGCGAAGAGCTGGTTAAGGGCGCAAAGTTTTGTCACGTTTGCGGCGCCAATCAAGAAGAAGCGCGCAAGCTTTTTGAAGAAAATTTCAAAAACTCCGCACCTGCAACCGGTTCCGGTCATCCCGCTTCCGGCGGCGACACGAAAGTCGCCTATTCCTCCGACCCGGATGACGGCGAAGCCTTAAAAAATTACTTAAATAAAGTCGATACCCACGTGGGTATGAGTATCGAAAAACACGAAACCCTTTCCGGCGCTCGTCCCAAGCCGAAAAAACAAAAGGCGAAGGAAAAGCCCGCGAATAAAGCCCATGATCCGATCGAAAAAAACATAGCTCCCTCCCCGGCAAAGGAAACGGCACCGGTAGAAAAAGCGGCGTCGAAAGCGGAGGCACCTGCCAAGGTCGACGAACCGAAAAAGAAAAAGAAGAGCTTTTCCGCCATTTGGAACAGCTTCATCGACGAGGAAGACAATCCTTACTCGGTCTTCGGAGAAATGGCCGATCGCCTGGAGCAAAATCAAAAGGTTGTAGACGATACCGATGCGGATCGCCTTCGCGTCTCCCAAGACATGGGAGACATGGATCAGGAGCCCTTCGCTCAAACCGGCGATTTGTCCTCTTTAAATAAAAAGGTCAACGACATTTTAGACGCACAGGAAAAAGAAGAAGAGAAAAAAATTACCTCCAAGGGTATTCTCTCTTCCTTCTTCTCAAAGGATAAAGAAAAGAAGGAATCTCCTAACGCAAAGGACGACGATACCTTCGAAGCGTCGCCCGTGAATTCGGCTACGCATGGAGAACCGGAAGAAAAAATCATTCCTGCCGACGCCGTTCAACGAATCGATCTCACCGGATCTGAGGAAAAAATCATTCCCGCCGATGCAGAAGAAAAAGTCATTTCAGACGACGCCATTCAGCGAATCGATCTCACAGGCTCCGAAGAAAAAATTATTCCTGCCGACGCCGATGACTTGAGCCGGTCGAAAACGGCTCCTGTTGAAAAACAAGCGCCTTCCTTCGACGAAGCAGTCGCGCCTGAAAAGAAATCAGACGAGGCCCCCGTCGTCGACCGCGCGGAAGAAAAGCGAAAGAAAAAAGAAGCCAAGGCGGCTGAAAAAGCGAAAAAGCGTGCCGCAAAAAAAGAGGCGGGTCAAAATAAAAAGCCCTTCGCCTCCCTTTTCGCCGGCATAAATAACGGAGAAAAAAATAAGCGCAATGGCGCAGAGGGCGTCGAAAAACGTCAGCTCCACGTCAGCGAGCTTTCGAACAATCCCAATGTCTTAAAGGCATATGCCAAATTGTCTCGCGCTCGCAGTCGCGTCATGGCAAAGGGCAAGCAAGGCGTCTACGGCCTCTTAGGCATTGGCTTCGTCATCAGCTCCCTTCCCGTTTTATTTGCCTTCCGCGGCATCAGCATTCTGGCCATACTCTTTTCCATTTTAAAAGTCGCCATCGATCTCTTCGCCTTTTTCTTTGCGAACAATGTGGCGAGAAGGAACAGCTGTGAAGAAGACAATTTGCGTTCACGTACCGTGGACAATCTCATTCACTGGGTTCTGTATTTGATCCCCTACACCCTGATCTTCTTCATCCTGCCCTCCTCCTCGGCCATGGGCCGCACGACGTTGGGTTCGGTGACCCCCCACTTCCTCTTGAGCCTTCTGCTCTATCTGTGGATCCTGTTTTTGGCTTATTCTTCGGCCCACAAAATTTTGCCCAAGGAAAACAGCCGCGACTTCATTGCCTGGTACGGCATCATCTATGTAAGCATCGACCTGATCTCGAAGCTCTTCTGGATCATCGCCATCTTCCTTACATCCACCTTCTCGTAAAATCGAACCGCCTCGCGCGGTTCTTTTTTTCTTTTCGCCCTTATCACTTTTTCACGGCAAAGCCCTTGTTTCCTTCGGGAAAAACTTTTACAATAGGATAAGATTACCTAAAGGAGGATACTATGCCCATCGTTTGTAAATTCGGCGGCTCATCCCTCGCCAACAGCGAACAGTTTCATAAAGTTAAAGATATTATCGAAAGCGACGATAATCGCCGATACATTATTCCCTCGGCGCCGGGAAAAGCAAAAAACGGCGACCAAAAGGTCACGGATCTGTTGATCCTTCTTTATAATATGGCCGTGCACAAGCTTTCCTCGGCGGAGGTCATGAATATGATCGAATCCCGCTACCGGGAAATCTTAAACGGCATCGGCATCGAATTCGATTTAAAAACTGAGCTGGACGAGATTCTTTCCTACATTGCTTCCGGCAAGGTCAGTAAATCCTACGTCCTCTCTCGAGGCGAATACTTAAACGGAAAAATTCTGTCCGCCTATTTAGGCTATGACTTCGTCGATGCCAAGGACGTCATCTGTTTCGACGAAAACGGCACCTGGGACGAGGAGAGCAGCTACAAGGCCCTGGCAAAAATGCAAGAGGAGCACGAGCGGGCCGTCATCCCCGGCTTTTACGGCTCCACCCCTTCGGGCAAAATTGTCACCTTCAGCCGCGGCGGCAGCGACCTTTCCGGCGCCATTGTGGCCCGGGGCGTGAACGCCGAGCTCTACGAAAACTGGACCGATGTCTCCGGCCTTCTCGCCGTGGATCCGTCCGTTATCCCCCATCCGAAAAAGATCAAAAATATTTCCTATCAGGAACTGCGGGAGCTTTCCTACAGCGGTGCCAAGGTTATGCACGACGAGGCCATGTTCCCCGTCATCGAAAAAAATATTCCCGTGGTCATTCGAAACACCAATGCCAAGGACGACGCCGGCTCCTATATTATGGCCGACGTCCCCGAGGATGCGGAAGGCGAAGACATTACGGGCATCGCCTGCCGCAAGGGCTTTGACGTCATCAATATCGAAAAGTTTCGCATGAATCGGGATCTGGCCTTCCACAGAAAGGTGCTTTCCGTTCTGGAGGCCAACGATATTTATCTGGAGCACATGCCCTCTTCCATCGACTCCATTTCTCTGGTCATCGCCAGCAAGTATTTAAAGAATAAAACGGATCAGCTCATTGCCGAGCTTCAAACCTTTACCAATGCCGACCGCATTACCATGGATCACAACATCGCCTTGATCACCATCGTCGGTCGCAATATGAAAAACCGCATCGGCACCAGCGCCCATGTTTTCAGCGCTTTGGCCGCCGCCAATGTCAATATCCGCATGATCATTCAAGGGGCTAGCGAAATGAATATTATCGTCGGCGTCTTGGAGGAAGAAGCGGAAAAATCCATCGAAGCCATCTATAACGCCTCCTTCTGATAAGAAGCTTTCTTATTCCTATGAAATAGGGTATACTATGATTCATAAAGGGGTGCACACAGCTGAGAGAGGAAACACTCAACCCATAGAACTTGTACAGATAATGCTGTAAAAGGATAGGCCGATGCACGCCGGTGCATCGGCTTTTTTTATTGAAAGGAGTTTTAAAATGAAAGCAAGTATGGCTATTCAAGTGCTGCCTATGGTAGACGGCGGCACGGAAGAGGTCGTTCGCATCGTAGATGAAGTCATCGCCGTCATTAAGGACAGCGGATTAAATTACGTGGTCGCCCCCTTTGAAACCACGGTGGAAGGGGACTCCATGGACGAAATCATCGACCTGCTCCGCAAATGTGAAGCCAAGGTCATGGAAGAAGGCGCCAATTCCGTGTACTGCTACGTCAAATTAAGTCACGGCAAGGAATCTATTTTAACCATCGATGAAAAAATCGGCAAATATCAGTAAGCTCTTTCGGGGAAGCATTTTAATCGTCGCCCTATTGATCCTATGGCAGCTGTTGAGCACCTCGGGCCTGTTGCCCGGCTACCTGCTCCCCTCGCCGTTGCAGGTCATCAAGGCCTTTGTACAAGACTTCCCTCTCTTGGTGGGCCACTCGAGGGTCACTTTGGCCGAAGCGGCTCTCGGGCTTTTCTTCGGCATCGTCTCGGGCTTTCTCTGCGCCTTTTTAATGGATCGCTCGGCCTTTTTTAAGGACGCCCTCTATCCCCTTTTGGTCCTGACGCAGACCGTGCCCACCGTGGCCATTGCGCCGCTCTTGGTCCTTTGGATGGGCTACGGCATGACGCCGAAGGTGGTGCTCATCGTCATCGTCACCTTCTTTCCCATGGCGGTCAATCTTTACGAAGGCTTCGCCTCGGCGGATCCCGACGAAATGAAACTTTTGCGGGCCATGGGCGCCGAGAAGCGGGAAATTTTCACCTATGTGAAGCTTCCCAACGCCCTGGACGGCTTTTTCTCCGCCTTGAAAATCTCCGCCTCCTACTCCGTGGTAGGCGCGGTTATCGCCGAATGGCTCGGTGGCTTTCAAGGCCTCGGGGTCTATATGACCCGAGTGAAAAACGCCTACAGCTACGACCGCATGTTTGCCGTCATCTTTTTGATTTCATTTTTAAGCTTAATCCTCATGGGCCTGGTCAATCTCTTTCAACGAAAGGCCATGCCCTGGAAACAATTACATTCTTAGGAGACTGTTATGAAACGATTTTTACCCGTTCTTCTCGCCCTCTTTATGCTGGTCGGCTGCTCCAACGGCGCCGATAAGAAAGAGGACGGATACAAGCAAAAAGTACGCCTGGTCCTGGACTGGACCCCGAACACGAATCACACGGGCATTTACGTGGCCAAGGAAAAAGGCTTTTTAGATGAAGCTGGCATCGATCTCGAAATCCTTCAACCGCCGGAAGGCGGCGCGGAAGGCCTCGTCGCCAATGGCGGCGGCGAATTGGGCATCTCCTTCCAAGACACCATCGCCGCATCCTGGACCAAGGAAAATCCCCTTCCGGTCACCGCCGTGGCCGCTTTGGTACAACACAATACCTCGGGGCTTTTAAGTTTGAAAGACAAGGGCATCGACTCCATGGGCAAGCTCACCGGCCACACCTACGCCACCTGGAACATGCCCATCGAACAGGCCATGATTAAGACCATGGTGGAAGACGACGGCGGGGACTACTCCAAGGTCAATCTCATCCCCTCCAATGTCACCGACATCGTCGCCGCATTAAAAAGCAATGTGGACGCCGTGTGGGTCTACTACGGCTGGGACGGCATTAAGACGAAGGTCGAAGGCCTGGAAACCAACTACATTCCCTTTATCGACTCCCACCCCGAATTCGATTACTACAGCCCCATTTTAATCGCCAACAACGACTTCTTGAAGAATGATCCTGACACGGCTAAAAAAGTCTTGGCCGCCATCTCCAAAGGCTACGAATACGCCGCCGAACATCCGGAAGAAGCCGCCGAGATCTTGTTAAAGGCATCGCCTGAACTGGATAAGAAATTGGTGGGCGAAAGCCAAGCTTACCTTTCCACGCAATACATTGCCGATGCGAAACAATTCGGCGTCATCGACAAGGAACGCTGGAACGCATTCTACGGCTGGCTCTGGAAAAACAAATTGATCGATCGGGAAATCCCGGCAGATTTCGGTTTCAGCAATGACTACCTCCCTCAATAATCCGGTCTTAGTCGGCGAGGGCATCTGCCGCCGCTTCGGCGAAAAAACCGTACTGGATCACGTGAATCTTTCCATTCCACGGGGCAAGGTCGTGTCCCTTTTGGGCCAAAGCGGCAGCGGCAAGACCACCCTCTTTAATATTCTCGCGGGGCTGGATGTGCCCAATGAAGGCACGGTGCATCTCTTAGGCGAAGACGTCACCGGCGAGCCCGGTCACGTGGCCTATATGCTGCAAAAAGACTTGCTCCTTCGCCACTTAAAGATCATCGACAATGTGTCTTTGCCCCTGCGCCTGGCGGGCAAGAGCAAAGAGGAAGCCCGCGCCGCAGCCGACGGCTATTTTAAGGAGTTCGGCCTGGAAGGCACACAGCACAGCTACCCCGGCGCATTGAGCGGTGGCATGGCGCAGCGTGCGGCCTTTTTAAGGACCTTTCTCTTCTCGAAGGACCTGGTACTCCTGGACGAGCCCTTCTCACGCTTAGACGCCATTACAAAGGCCTCCATGCAGGATTGGTACCTGGCCATCAAGGAAAAATACGTGCTCACCACCGTCCTCATTACCCACGACATCGACGAAGCCCTGCGCATGAGCGACGTGATTCACGTGCTGTCGCCGAAAAAGAAATCCATCGCCTACAGCTACACCATACCGGAAGGCGATCGTGAGGCCTTTCAGCTGTCGAGAGAGTATTTGGACGCGAAGAAAGCCATTCAAAAAGCCATTATGGCATAGAAAAAAGCATCTGCCGAAAAGCAGGTGCTTTTTTCATGGGTAAATAGAGTTTCCAAAGGGACTTAAAAAAAAGGGACGCAGCGAAGAGACTGCGTCCTTTTTCAAAAGACAAGATTCTATGAGATTTTTTACTTCATAGCGGCCAAAGCATCAAGCATGGCTTGATAATTATTTGCCGCCAATAGGATTTGGACATAAGCCCAGTGATTTTCACTGACGTCCTTAAAGGAATTGAATTTCGCTTTTATCTTCATTAAATCCTGTTTGCTCATGTTCCGGCCTTCATAGCGATTTAGAATCGTTACAGCTTCAGCTCTCGTAATGGCTCCGTCGGGTTTAAAGGTACCGTCGGGGTAGCCGACAATTCGACCGTTGCCAAAGGCTTGATTAATGGCAGCTTCAAAGGGATGGCCCTTTACATCGGCGAAAGGCGCGATGCGATCCGTCTTTTTGTCGATGCCTGCCAGGGCCCGGGCAAATTCGGCTCGCGTAATGGGTTCGTTGGGACGGAAGTTTCCATTTTGATCCGCCAACATCAAATCATTTTTCACCATGGCGTTAATCGCTTCGTTGTACCAACTGCTGTCCGTGTCCTTAAAATCAGGTTTGGCCTTGTTGCTCGTATCCAGACCCGCCAAAGAAGCGATCATGGACGCCGCTTCGGCGCGACTGATCTTTCCTTCGGAGCGGAAGCTATTATCGCCGTAGCCGAAAATAAATGCCTGATACTTTACTTTCGGCTCCACAGGCGTACTCGGCGTTTCCGGATTTTCCGCAGCCGTCACTGCAACCATATCCCCGTTTTCAAAATACGTGTCATTTGCAAATTTTACATAGACAATGGGCTTAATATATTTGGCATTTTCGGGTAGCTTCGTGATTTCGATTTCATAGCCGCCGGCTACTTGTTTTACCGTGTAATCATCCCGAGGCACTTCCTGCTTCTTATATTTCGGCGTCGCCGACGTGCTTGTATCCACCCTCGTCGAGGGACTGCTTACTGCCTTGGGTTTCCCTTCTTCAAAATCCTTCTGTGTCACATAATTCAGCTTAAAGAAAGCTTTTTCATTCTCGCCGATCTTTCCGGCCCCTGCAAGATTCGACTGAATTTCAATCTTATTGTCCTTTAATGCCACATACTTTTTATTATTGTGGGGGTTGAGCTGATCTCGCTTCCCCAGCACCTTATAATTGACGAGGGCTTTTTTCGTATAATCCCTGAAGAGGCCGGATTTCTTTCCATTAACCTTTTTATAAGGGACACTTTCAATAAATTTCAATTCCTCTTCCGTAATTTTTTCTTTGCCTAATAAAGTCTTCGCTTTTTCAACGGCGCCCTTGACTTCATCTTTCACGCCCGGCTGAAATTCAATGGAATCGCTGTCAAGAACCTTCTCTTCCACTGTTTTCATGTACCTTTGAAGTTCGGCCTTGGCCTGTCTAACCCTTTCGGCAAATTCCACATTGGTCTTGTCCTCTTTGGAATTTTTCTCTTTCGCTTGCTCGCGTTCAAGGCGACTTATACTTTGGTTCCCGACAAGCGCCGGCTTTTGATTCGCATTCATTGCCCTATTCGTTTCGGAGCCGGAGGCGGCATAGGAGGATCCCGGCAAAAATCCTGCAATTAAGGTAAAGCCTAAAAGGCATGAGACGAAACCGACAGGCAATTTTCGCATTCCGTAACGAGGTCGTTGCTCTTTTTGTTTCATATTTTCTCCTTCATTATAAATTCCATGGCCCCTTTGTCCGCATCAAATCTATGTATTTTTCCATAGCAGACCTAATCCAAAGTTGTCATGATCAAAGTGATCTTCTAATTCGAAATTATATCACGCTGATAGTAATTATCAACTGTTATTTTGATATTCTTTCTCTTTTCTTTTATTTTTGCCTTCTACTGCCTTTTTATTCTTATGTTCTAGCTCATTTAAATTATTTCTTCCGCGCGGCTTTTTGAGGACTCTTTCAAAATAAAGAAAAAGCCTCTGCAGTCGTTTCCTACGCATGCAGAGGCTTTTCTCATTTCTTTTTTGATTGTCCGTTTAATTTAATTGATTTTTTAAATTCAGCATCATTTGAGTGGCTTCTTCTCTGCTTGCCGTGCCCTTGGGGTCGAAGAGATTGCCGCCCTTGCCGTGTAAGATACCGCGCTTCGTCAAGCTCGCCACGGCGGGACGAAAGACGGGATGAATCTTCCCGCTATCCTTGTAGGGCAGGCGGGCGTTGCCGTCGTCGTACTTCATGGCGACGTAAATAATTTTCGCCATCTCTTCCCTGCTCACCAGCTTATCCGGGCGGAAGGTGCCGTCGCCGTAGCCGTCGATGAGTCCCGCCTCCTTGGCCGCGGCAATGGCCTTGGTGTAGTAGGCATCGGGGGCCACGTCGTTAAAGCCCGTGACATTACTTTCCATGGGCAAATGCAGGGCCAGACTCATTAAAAGGGTAAATTCCCCGCGGCTCATGTGCTCCCGTCCTTGGAAGCTCTTCAGGCCTCGATAAAGGGCGGTGTTGATTCCCGCTCGCTCGGCCCTCGCCGGCACATGCTTGGCCCAGTTTGAGGTGGAGTAATCCCTCGTGGCGTAATTTAAAATGGCCATGGTGTCGTGGTAGCGAGCGTCTTTTCCCTTGGAACCCATAACCACGGAAATCAGGTGACGGCCTTTTTTCGTGTAGGTCGTCGTCAGGCATTGGCCGGAATAGGATGCCGTGCCCGTCTTAAAGCCGTTGATCCCGTTAAAATTGCGAAACTTTCGATAAAACAGATTGGTGGATCGATAGACCTCGTTTTTAAACATGGTCTGATGCTTCGACGTGGTGTTTAAAATCTCCGGGTAATCGCGAATAATGGATCGGGTCAAGAGGGCTTGGGCCCTGGGCGTGACGCGGTTGGGCTTCAGGCCGTTGGCCTCGGTGTATTGGGCATCGATCCCCAAAGCCCTCGCCTTTTCGTTCATGCGCTCGGCAAAACGGTCCTCGCTGCCGCCGCCCAGGTATTCCGCCATGGCGATGCCCATTTGATTGTTGCTGCGAATTAAAAAGGGCTCGAAGAGATCCCCCAGCCGCTCCGCTTCGTCGAAGGGCGTCTTGTCCCAGGGCGATTGGGTGCGGGCGTTGTCCGAAATGGGGATCACCGCGTCCCAGCTCACCTCGCCGCTCTTAATGGCGTCCAGTATAATATAGGCCGTCATGACCTTGGTCATGGAAGCGGCGGAATAGGCCTTGTCCGAATTTTTTTCGTAAAGCACCTGCCCCGTGTCGTAGTCCATAACGACGGCGCCCTGTGCGCTGATGGCCGGCGGCTCTGCGGCAAAGGCCGCCCCCGGCGTCATAAGCATGGCGATCATTAAGATCAGGGCCACCCATTGTTTGAATTGTTTCATTTCAAATCCTTTCCGTAAAAAATGTCTTCGTTTATTTTAACAAATCGCCATGAAAAAATCCCTACGGTTACCGTAGGGACTCTGTTATTTAATAGGATTGTCAAATAGAGCCATGATCTCGTCGGGTTTGTAGCCCTCGACGACCTTTCCGTCTGAAATGATCACCGGCACAAAGCTGTAGCCCTTTTCCTTAAATTCGTGAAGAGCTTCCGGATCCTTGGAAATGTCCTTTTCAACAAAGGGACGGTGAAGTTTATCCCTGAACATGGTTTTCGCCATAACGCAATATTTGCAGCCCTCTTTCGTATACATAACCACGTCTTCCGTTGCCTGTGCCGTCGGCGCATAGTCTCCGGCTTTTTTTGAAATCTTTGCCATTTCCGAGCGGCGCACGGGACGGTCCCCTCGGAAGTATCCGTCGCTGCCCTCGGCGGCGAGCACCCCTTCTTTTACCAAAGCGGCCACGTAGTCGGCTGCGGGAATTTGCACGTCGATCTCGTTGGATACGGTGCCTATTTGAGCCAGGTCTTTCACCTTCAGATCGGAGTGATCCTTCATACCCTTAAGGTTTAAGGCCCTGGCATAATAGGCGGCCACTTCTTTGCGGGCAGGGTACGTTATTCCTTTCGTCTTAAATTGGCCGGCGGCCTGTGCCGCTTTCAATTGCTTTGGCGTTATAATGCCTCGGTCCATGGCGTAGGCGGCGCTTTCCACCGCCCAATCGGGCACGTGGCAGGCTCGGGCCAAATCGCCATAGGAAAGCTTGGCTTGTGAGAGCGCAGATTCCGAGGGCTGTTTCACGCCTTTGATTAAAAGAAAAATTTCCGGCAACGTGACGTAGTTATCGGGCTTAAAGGTGCCGTCGGGATAGCCGCTTAAAACTTTTCTGTCCGCCATTTCGGAAATATAGCTATAGGCCCAGTGGTTCGTGCCCACGTCCTTAAAGCGGGCGGCGTAAGCGGCCGGGCTTTGAATGACCAATGTCAGTGCGGCCAGCGTCAGGGCTACAAGGGCTCTTTTCTTTTTCATCACTACTTCTCCTCCTCAAACAATAAAACAGAATTCGGATCCACGCGCTCCCTATGGGCGCTCAATGTTTCTTCCAATCGTCCCTTTACCTGTTCTGCTCGGGGACAGGGGGTCTCACCGCTTAATACGGCCTCTGCAGGCAAGACGTCGAAGTGCAGCCGGTCGCCCCAATACTTGTCCACGTAGAGCGCATCGGGCAGAAAGGCACTGACGCGAGTGCCCTTTTCATCCTTCGTCAGCTGAGCCCGCACCATTTGCCCCGTTTCCACCCGAGAGGTGTTCATGTACTCACGCCGCTGATTGGAAACGAAATTGCCCATAGAGTAGGCGACGAAGGTGCGCCTGTCGCCGTTTACGATATTGTCGATTCCCAGAGGCACGTGGGGATGGCTTCCGAAAATAATGTCCACGCCCTTTTTCGCCAGGTAGGCCGCCTGCTTCTTCTGCTCCGCCGTTGGCTCCTTCACATACTCCACGCCCCAGTGCATAAAGCAGACGATGGCATCGACGCCAGCCGCCTTTAATGCCTTGATGTCTTCATCCGCCTTTTCTTCGGAATAGACGGCCACGGCTTCGGGCTTCTCGCTGTTTTTCAAGACGCCGTCGTTTCCGTTGAGGCCGTAGGTGTAGGCGAGGAAGCCGATCTTCATGCCGTTCACGTTTTTGATCAAGGGCTCCGCCTTATTTTCGCCGGTGCCCACCACATCCATCCCCGCATCGGTTAGGGCGCGGTAGGTGGTCTCCACTCCCGGGCCGAAGGTGTCGTAGGCGTGGTTGTTCGCCGTGGCCACCACGTCAAAGCCCACGGTCTTTAAGTCCCGGGCGATTTCTATAGGCGATGCAAACATGGGAAAGGTGGTATAACCCTTCGCCCCGTCGGTCAATGTGGTTTCAAGATTGATCATGGCCACGTCGGCTCCCTCGATATAGGGCTTCAGGTACTGAAAGTCGCCGGTGAAGTCGAAGCCGTCTGCCGTCTTCGCTGCATTGATCTGCGGTCGGTGCACCATGTAGTCGCCGAAGGCGACGAGATTCACCACCTTCGCAGGCTCCGCCCTTTTCGCCGCCGGCTCTGGCTTTTGTGCCGCCACACAGCCGCTTAAAAGCAGAAGGGCCGCCAGAACAAGGGATACAAATTTTTTCATCGCAATTCCTTTTCTTAAAATTATTCGACACCCATATTGTACCAGTGTTTGTGAATTTTTTGTATGAAAAAAGCGGGGTCTCCCCCGCTCTCATCGACTACGTCTGTAAGCCGTGTTCTGTATCGGTTAACTATCTGTCTGGTCTTTCCGTCGCCGGAAAGCTCTAGCGACCTACCTACCGGAGGCGACGAGCAGCCGCCTTTGTTCCTCTTTGGTCTTGCTCCGAATGGGGTTTACATAGCCGCACAGTCGCCTGTGCGCTGGTGAGCTCTTACCTCGCCTTTCCACCCTTACCTTTGCAGGCGGTATCTCTCTGTTGCACTAGCCTTAGGGTCGCCCCTACCGGACGTTATCCGGCATCCTCGCTCTGTGGAGCACGGACTTTCCTCGCATGCGCGCAGTTAACTGACGTACTCGACGAATTATTTTACCACATTTATCCCTTCAGTTCAAAGACAAAGGGCGAATTCATCATAACGTGGGCCCGAGCGCCGGAGATTTCTTCCACCCACTCCGCCATGGCCATTAAGATGGCCTTTTCGCTGTGGAAGTGGCCGATGTCCAAAACCATGAGGCCGATTTCGTAGGCATGCTGGCCGTCGTGATGCTTAACATCCCCGGTGATGAGCACGTCGGCTCCTCGAAGGGCCGCCTCGTCGATGTAATCGGCACCGCTTCCGCCGACGAAGGCGATGGTGGAGACCGCGTCTTTTTTTCTGCCGTAGCCTCGCACGTTTTCGATGCCTTCTTCTTTAAAAATCGCCGCAAGCTCCGGCAGGGTTAAACGGGCCTCGCCCAGAATGCCCAGCTCGTCTTCTTCCGAAAGGACGCGGACGTTTTCGAGGCCCAGCTTGCCGATCCATTGATCGTTCACGCCGCCCTTGGCTTTGTCCATATTGGTGTGGGCGGAGTAGACGGAGATGCCCCGGCGAATTAAATCCACCACCATGGCGCCCTTGGTATTTTCTTCCGCCACATGGGAAAGGCCGCCGAAGAAAAAGGGATGGTGGGTTAAAATCAATTCCGCGCCCACTTTCTCGGCGAGATCCACCACCTCGGGGGTGACGTCCATGACCACTACCACATTGGTCACCTCGCGGTCCGTGAGTTTGATCTGCCAACCGCTGGCGTCCCAGGGTTCCTGGGTCTCTTCCGGCGCCCATGCCCGCAATTTATTTACGATTTCTACACAGTTCAATGTACGCCTCCCACTTTTCCACATCTCGTTTTGCTTTGTCGATTAAATCCTTTTTGCCGCTGACTTCAACGGCACGGGCCACGCCCTCGAGCCGCGCCTTTTCTTTTTCCGCCATGGGAAGAAAATCGTCGCAGGCGATAAAATTTTTCCACGACACAGCATCCGATCCACCCGGTGCGATTTTCATCATGGGATAAAATTTGCCACGCTCTTCCACGAGATCCGCTTCCAAAAGCTGAAAGCCCCCACGGGAAATGTAGTCGAATAAATCCTCCGCTCCCTGCATGGGCTGGACGATGCACCAATCCAGGGCATCCGCCACACCTTTTCCGCGAGAGAGAATGTCCGCAATTAAAAGGCCTCCCATGCCCATAATAATCGCTCCTTGGATTTCGCCGGGAGCAATGGGTGCGAAGCCGTCGCCGAGGCGGGTTTCGAAACGGCCCTTAAAGGCCCCTGACAGAAGAGAAGCCGCTTTGTTTAAGCTGGGTAGGGAAATATCCGTGGCGATGACTTTCTCGGCTCTATTTGCCTCTAAAAGGGCGTGGGAGATATAGCCGTGATCGCAGCCTATATCTCCCACGCATTGAACCTTCGGGATCATATGAAATACGGCCTGAAGCCGCTTGGACGATTGAATCATTCCAAAAAGTCCTTCAACTTTTTGCTGCGGCTCGGGTGGCGCAATTTGCGCAGAGCCTTCGCTTCGATTTGACGAATCCGCTCCCGGGTGACGTCAAATTCTTTGCCCACCTCTTCCAAGGTGCGTGCCCGGCCGTCGTCCAGGCCGAAGCGCAATGTAAGCACTTGTTTTTCTCTTTCCGTCAAAGTGGTGAGCACGTCGCCTAATTGTTCCTTTAGGAGAATAAAGGTGGCGGCTTCCTGAGGCGATAAAATATCGTCGTCGGGAATAAAGTCTCCCAAGTGGGAATCTTCTTCCTCGCCGATGGGCGTTTCCAGGCTCACCGGCTCTTGAGCGATCTTTTGAATCTCGCGCACTTTGTCTACGGTAATGCCCATTTCCTCGGCAATTTCTTCCGGTTGGGGATCCCGCCCTAAATCCTGAACCAATTGCCTTTGCACGCGCACCAACTTGTTAATGGTTTCCACCATGTGCACGGGAATACGAATGGTCCGCGCCTGATCGGCAATGGCACGGGTAATGGCTTGGCGAATCCACCAGGTTGCGTAGGTGGAAAATTTAAAGCCCTTGGTGTAGTCGAATTTATCCACGGCCTTCATCAGCCCTAAATTGCCCTCTTGAATTAAATCCAAAAAGCTCATGCCCCGGCCCACGTAGCGCTTGGCGATGCTCACGACGAGACGCAAATTCGCCTCAGCCAGCTCACGCTTGGCCAGCTCGTCTCCCTCTTCCATGCGCTTGGCAATGGCCACCTCTTCGTCGGGCTCCAGAAGGGGAATCTTGCCGATCTCCTTCAGGTACATGCGCACGGGGTCGTCGACGCTGCCGCCTTTGATTTCAGGCACCTCTTTTTTCTTTTTCGCCGCAATCTTGACCTTTTTATCCTCGTCGTCTCTTAAAATTTCCACGTCAAGGTCTTCAAACTCCGCATAGATGTCGTCCATTTCGTCGCTGGACAGGTCTATATCGTCAAGGGCATCGACGACTTCCTGCGCCGTTAAGCTGCCGTGCTTGACGCCTTTTTTAAATAACTTTTCAATGGCGGGATCTTTGTCCAAAATATGCTCGTCAAATTCGTGGATTTGATCCTTGTGATCCAAGTTGTTCGTCATCTATGATTCGTCCCCTTTTCTACTTCGTGTAAACGTCGGTTGATCTCATTCAGTTCGTATAATTTTTCGGACAGGCTTTCGTGCCCGTTCCCTTCAGACGACTGTTCCATATGTTCAATGTCGTGCAACAACTTCTGACTGCGCAGCCTGAGGCCCTCGGAATAAATTCGATCGATAAGCTCGCTGACTATGGCCTCAGCATGTATTAGATCCATACCCTTTGTGGAGCGATAAAAACGCTCTTTCATCTCGGGATAGGCATCAAAAAATTGGCCCTTTCGCTCTTCCTCCGGCAGGTCCTCCCTGTAAAGGTCCGACAAATAGGCAAACATGCGGCCGACACTCTCGTCCGCCACGTATTTCCACTGATCCTTCTTTTCGATAATGGCGAAAAAATCTTTGTCCTCCAGGCCGTACTGCAAGAGGCTGAGCCACAATCCTTCCTGACGATCGGCCTCCGGCTTTTTCCGCACTTCCTTCGGGCGGCTCGCCTGGCCGCGGCGAAACTCCGCTTCGAAGGACTCGGGCCTGACGCCGTAGGTCTCCGCAAATTTTTTGGCGAAGACATCGCGCTCCACGGGGCTTTTTACCTTCGATAAAATTCCCGTAACGCCCTTTAAAAATTCCGACAGAGAGGCGGCGTCCTCCAGATGGTAATTTTTTTCCAGATTCTGAACCTGAAACTCCACATAGGAAAGGCCGCGATTCAATTTCCCTTCAAAGGCGATTTTGCCGTAGTCGCGAATGTATTCGTCCGGGTCCTTGCCACCCTCCAAAACGATGATGCGGGGGCGAATGTCCTCCTCCAACAACACGTCGATGGCGCGATCCGTGGCCGCCTGTCCCGCCTTGTCGCCGTCGTAGCAAATAAATACCTGCCTGCCGTAGCGCTTGATGATGCGGGCCTGCTCCCGTGTAAGAGAGGTGCCCAGGCTCGCCACGGCATATCCGATGCCCGCCGCGTGAAGAGAGATCACGTCCATGTACCCTTCCACCAGGAGAATGCGCTCCCGGTCCGACATCTTCATCACGCGATTCAGCCCGTACAGCTCGCGACTCTTTTTATAGAGCAAGGTGTCCGAGGAGTTTAAGTATTTGGGCAGGCTGTCGTCCAACACGCGTCCGCCGAAGCCCACCACCCGGGATTTTCTGTCGATAATGGGAAAGATCAGGCGGTTTCTGAAGCGGTCGTAGTAGTGCTTGCGCTCCTCGTTATAGGAGAGGAGATTCGCTTCGAAAAGCTCCTTTTCGTCGTAGCCCTTCGCCTTCATGTGGCCCAGCAGCTGATCGCCGCCGGCGGGAGCAAAGCCCAAACCGAAGGCCAGGATCATGTCCTGTCCGATGCCGCGATTTTTTAAGTAGTCCAGGCTGTAGGGATTGCGGCTTAAAATTTCCATGTAATAAAGGGCCGCCTCGCGGTTCATGGCCACCATGCGCTCGCGCTTTTTGTCCGCGGCCGTGTCTCGGAAGGAAGGCTTTAGGTCGATGTGAAGGTCCTCGGCCAGCTTTTCCACGGCCTCGATAAAGCCCAGGCCCTCTTTTTCCATGAGAAATTTAATCACGTCGCCGCCGGCGCCGCAGCCGAAGCAATGGTAGTAGCCCTTATCCGGCTGCACAGAAAAAGAAGGGGTCTTTTCCGTATGAAAAGGACAAAGACCCATATAATTTCTTCCCTTTTTTTCCAGCTTGGTGTAGCGACCGATCCATTCGACAATATCGCTCTCTTCTTTTACCCGCCGGATAATTTCATCGTCGATGATCGAAGCCATATTGTCACCTGCTTTCTACAGACTGTGCCAATCCTTGGGCACAAACAGTTCCTTCCATACGTTGATGGCGAAGCGATCGGTCATGCCGGCGATGTAGTCGGTGACCATATCGTCACTCGTCATGTCGTGGGCCTTTGAAAAAGCCACGTGAGCCTCGGGTATGGCCTCGTGATTTTCCATAAAGTAGGCGTAGAGATCTCGAATGAGCCGCTCCACCTTTCCGTCTTCGCTCTTGACCGTGGGATTGAAGTACACCCGCTGAAACATAAAGGCGCGAAGATCCGACATGGCCTCGTAAATTCCCCGGTCCATGGTGATTTCATTTAAGTCACCGCTGGCATCGATGAGGCTTTTCACCATGGAGGTAATGCGCTGAGAATGGGTCGCTCCCAAGGTGGCCACGATGTCTTTCGGTATGTCTTCCATGGAGAGGACACCGGCGCGAATGGCATCGTCGATGTCGTGATTTAAATAGGCGATGCGATCGGCAAATTTTATGATCTGCCCCTCCAGGGTGTGAACGGGATTGACGGCCTGTTCCTTGGAATGATGTAAGATGCCGTCTCTCACTTCCCAGGTTAAATTCAGCCCCGGCCGGTCCCCTTTGGACTCCAGCAGATCCACTACCCGCAAGCTGTGGGCGGCGTGATCGAAGCCCTTAGGATGCAATTGATCCAGCACCGCTTCCCCGGAGTGGCCGAAGGGCGTGTGGCCCAAGTCGTGTCCCAGGGCGATGGCCTCCACTAAATCTTCGTTTAGCGCCAGGCCTCGGGCCATGGTGCGGGCGATCTGCGCCACTTCCAATGTGTGGGTGAGGCGGGTACGGTAGTGGTCCCCCTCCGGCGCCACAAAGACGTGGGTCTTATGCTTCAGGCGGCGAAAGGCCTTGGAGTGGATAATGCGGTCCCTGTCTCGTTGAAAACAGGTGCGCATGGAACAAGGGGGCTCTTCAACTAAGCGCCCCCTGGACCGGGCGGCGTGCGAAGCCTTCTCGTGCAGTATCGCCTCTTCGATTTGTTCCCATCGCTCGCGTTGCAGCATAGATCCTCCTAAAATCTGCTCACCATATAGTCGTTAATAATTTCCGCCGTCTCTTCGATGGCCTTATTGGACACGTCGATAATCGTACAGCCGATGTCTTTCATAATCTGCACGGAATAATCCACTTCTTCCTTGATGCGGTCCACATTGGCATACTTCGCCGAGGAGTTCAGTCCCAAGGCGCGAAGCCGCTCTTCCCGAATGGTGTAGAGCTTTTCCGAATTGGCGATTAAGCCGAAAAGCCGGCGCTTGTCCTTTTGATAGACCTCCTTGGGCACGGGCACTTCCGGCACCAGGGGCACATTGGCCACTTTGTAAAGCTTGTTGGCAAGGTACATGGACAGGGGCGTCTTGGACGTGCGGCTGACGCCGACGAGGACGATGTCCGCCTTGACCACGCCGCGAGGGTCCTTGCCGTCGTCGTATTGAACGGCAAATTCAATGGCTTCGACTTTTTTAAAGTAATTGTCGTCGAGGCGGCGAATGAGTCCCGGTTGACGCATGGGCTCGTAGCCTAAAATCGATTGGATCTCATCCATTGGCGGGCCCATGACATCTACCATATGCAGATTCAGCTCGCGCTCTTTCTGTTTCATATAGGCCCGGGTATCCTCATCCACATTGGTATAGACCACTAAGGCTCGCTTGTGCTTGGCCGCATCCTCCAACAGGGGCTTGACCTGCTCCACCGAGTTTGTGTAAGGGAAGCGCTTGATAGCGAAATCATTGGTATCAAATTGCCTGACCGAAGCCTTGGCAATCAGCTCGCCGGTTTCGCCGATGCTGTCGCTAATGACATACACCATAAGTTTCGAATCATCCCATGCGGAATCAGTCATCTTCGTTTCCCCCTAAATCTACAAGTAATCGGTTAATGTTGGTCTTTGTCAATCGGCCTACCACCTTCAAATGCTCTTCGCCCTCCACCACGGGTAGGGCGTCGATCTGGCCGTGATCGATGGCGCGGGCCGCTTGGTAAATGCTGTCTTTCGGTCCCACGGAAATTATATTTGGCATGCGGGTCATAATAAGCGAAATCGGCGTCTTTTCAAGATCCACCTTGCCGATGGCCGAGCGGAGCAAGTCCTTTCGCGAGACGCAGCCCACGAGATAACCGTCGCGGGTGACGAAAATCGTACCGATGTTTTCGAGAAAAATCATGCAGATACCGTCGTAAACGCTGGCCTTTTCGTCCAGCACCACGGGGACGCTCATAATTTCTTCCACCGTCATGCTGTCTAATATTTCTCTGATCCTCAGGTGGGTGGGATCGCCCTTGTAATAATAACCGACCTTGGGTCTGGCGTCTAAATAATCGAGCATGGTGAGCACGCTTAAATCATTACGAATCGTGCCTCTCGCCACGTCCAAGAGACCGGCAATGTCGTCGCCGATAATGGGTCCTTCTTCTCGAACGATTTTTATAATCTGCTCTTGGCGCTTACTCAGTTTCACAGGGCACCTACCCTTCGACGATTTGTTTTCCGTTAAACTCCCTTTGAACCAAGGCGTCGATTCGTTGAATCAAGCCTAAACGATTTTTTCTGAGTGCTTCGTCTTCCGCCATAACCATGACGCGGTCGAAGTATTGGTGAATGGAATCGGTTAAGCTGTTTAACAGCTCCAGATACCGTGCGTCGTCGCGGGCTCTGTAGGCATCGTCCAATTCAGGCTCCAAGGCGACGACCTTGTCGTACAGGTCTTTTTCTTCTTCCGTTAAGATTTCTTCGTTTACGGCTTCTTCCACCGGATCGTTTTTCGACGCGATGTTTTCCACGCGGGTCACCGCTTCCAGGAAGGACTTCCGGTCCCCGTCCACGAAGAAGTTTTGCAGCGACTGTGCCTTTTCAAAGACGCGCAGGCTGTCTTCCCCTTCGATGTCGTTTAAGCCTTGGATGATATCGTAGCGAATGCCATCGTCGTCCAGCATGGTATCGATGCGGCCGCGGAAGAATTTAAGAATTTGTCCCCGCACGTCTTCCCGGTCGAAGACCAGGCCCATGGAATCCACAAAGGAGAACAGGGAGGCGTCGATGCAGTCGCTTAAGGATAATTCCCAGCGCTTTTCGTTGATCATGCGCAGGATCCCGATGGCCTTTCTGCGAAGGGCAAAGGGGTCTTGGCTGCCGGTGGGCACTTCGCCGATGGCAAAGAGGCCGCAGATCGTGTCGAACTTATCGGCCAAAGAAACGATGGTTCCTGTGGTTGTTTCGGGCAGCTCCGCACCGCTTGATACGGGCATGTATTGTTCCCGAATGGCCTCGGCCACGACGTCTTCTTCCCCGTCCAGAGTGGCGTAGATGCTGCCCATAATGCCTTCGAGCTCCGTAAATTCCTGAACCATATTGGTCATTAAATCGGCCTTGGACAAATAACATGCCCGCTTTGCCGATTCCACGGTCTTGTCGCCTACGGCTAAAATTTCGCCGATGCGAACGACGAGATCTCCCAGGCGTTTGGACTTGTCCGCCATGGTGCCCAGCTTTTCCTGAAAGACGATGCCGTCCAATGCGTCGACGTAATCTTCCAAGGCGCGCTCTCTGTCGTTATCGAAGAAGAAGCGGGCATCTTCAAGGCGGGCTTCCAATACTTTTTCGTTGCCTTCGGCCACCACGTCGGCGTAGTCTTCGTTGCCGTTGCGAATGGTGATGAAGTAGGGAAGCAGCTCCCCTTCCGGACTGTAGACCGGGGTGTAGCGCAAGTGTTCCCGCATCGGCGTGGTAATGACCACGTCGGGGAGGGAGAGGAATTTTTCCTGAACATTGCCTAAAATCGCCGTGGGGTATTCCACGATAAAGGTCAGCTCTTCTAAGAGATCCTCGTCTTTATGAATTTCGCCGCCGTTGGATTTGGCTATGTGGCGAATTTGATAGAGAATAGATTCCTTGCGCTTTTCTTGGTCGAGAATGACGAAATTTTTCTCCAGAGCTTCTTCGTATTCCCGCACGTCGTTAATGACGATGTGGTCGCTGCCCAGGAAGCGATGGCCGCGGGTCACATTGGACAGGGCGATGCCTTCTAAATCGAAGGGCACGACGCGGTCGTTTAACATGGATAAGATCCAGCGAATGGGGCGAGCAAAGCGGATGTTCTTGCCGCCCCAGCGCATGTTTTTCGGGAAGGGAATGTGGTGGATGGCATCGGGAATAATCTCCGCCAAAATCACTTCCGCCGCCTCGCCCTTTTTATGAATGTGGGCGTAGACGTATTCGTTGCCCTTGAGCTCGCGCACTTCCAAATCTTCTTCCGAAACGTTTTGGCTGCGTAAAAAGCCTTCCAAGGGCTTGTTAACGGAGCCGTCTTCTTTATAAGCGATTTTCTTCGCCGGTCCCTTGACCCAGTCCTCGATATCGCCTTGGGCATCGTCGATGCCGTGAATCATGAGGCTCAGACGCCGCGGCGTGGCATAGGCGGCGATGTGATCGAAGTCCAGGTTCGCTTCGTTCAACGCCGTTTCCACCAGCTCTTTAAATGTATTTAAAGCATTGCGAATGTAGGAGGAGGGCAATTCCTCCACACCCACTTCAATTAAATAAATATTGTCGCGATTACTCATGATCGTCCTCCCCCTTCTTGATCAGCGGGTAGCCCATAGCTTCTCTCTGTTCAATATACTTTTGCGCCGTCAGACGAGCCATGTTCCGTACTCTGGAAATATAGGCTGCCCGTTGAGAAACGGATATGGCGCCTCTTGCGTCCAATAGGTTAAAGGTGTGGGAGCACTTCAATACGTAATCGTAGCCCGGCAAGACGAGATCTAAATCCAGGACACGGGTCGCTTCCTTTTCGTACATGTCGAAAAGCTGTTTCAGCATGTCGATGTCGGCAATTTCAAAGCTGTACTTCGAATGCTCGTACTCGGCTTTTTTAAAGATGTCGCCGTATTTAATGTGGTCGTTCCAGTCGATGTCGTAAACCGTGTCAACATCCTGCAAGTACATGGCGATCCGTTCCAAGCCGTAGGTCAGCTCCGCACTTTCCAAGTCACAGTTAATGCCGCCTACTTGTTGGAAGTAAGTAAACTGTGTGATTTCCATGCCGTCGAGCCAAACCTCCCAGCCTAAGCCCCAAGCGCCCAGGGTCGGGGATTCCCAGTTGTCTTCCACGAAACGAATGTCGTGCTTTAAGGGATCGATGCCCAACACTTCCAGGCTCTTTAAGTAAAGCTCCTGCACGTCTTCGGGGGACGGTTTTAAAATAACTTGCAGTTGATGGTGTTGGTAGAGGCGATTGGGATTGTCGCCGTAGCGGCCGTCCGCCGGCCGTCTGGAAGGTTCAACATACACGGTGCGCCAGGGTTCGGGCCCCAAAGTGCGCGTAAAGGTATGGGGGCTCATGGTCCCGGCTCCTTTTTCCGTATCATAGGGTTCCAAGACCACGCAGCCTTGTTCGTTCCAGTATTCTTGTAACTTCTGTATCATTCCTTGAAAATGCATTTCTTCCTCCCCTCTACATCCTCAACTGTAGAGATTGTATCTTGTCCAATTGTAAATTATCTACGGCGTAAGCTTTCATCAGCTCATAGATTTTTTCTAATGTACTCGGAAGCACATGGGATAAATTTATCTTATCCAATGGAGTATATAGCAAATGGCGAAAAGTGTAAATATCCTCCGGGTCCAAGGCGGTTCCTCCCGCGGCACCGTCGGCTTCCACCACGCCGCTGTCTGCGAGAAACACGTAAGAGCCCTCGTCGGTTTCGGGCATCATGGGCCGATAGCCCATAAAGCTTAAATACTTGATTAAAAAGCCGAGAAACACCGGAAGGGGCGCCTCTCTGACGGAGAGCTCGTGAAGGGCCTTCCGAGTCAAGGAAAAGATACGCGCCGTGCCCTCCCCTTCCACGCTGCTCTTATCCACGATTTCCACCAGGGCCGACGCATAGACCAGGGCGTCGTAATCATTTCTCAACCCCATATTGGCCTGCAAAATCTTTCCGCTGTTTAAATAATAAAAGCTCTTTCCCGCACTGAGGCGGTAGAGGCCGAAGGTGAAGGTCTCGCTTAAAGCCACGGTGGCCGATCGGCGGGACTTGGCGCCCTTTACCAAGACGGAAAGCTTCCCCGCCCGCTCTGTGTAGAGGCGAATGATTTTGTCGCTCTCCCCGAAGGGCATGGATGCGAGAACTACCCCTTGACACTCAATCCGCTTTGTATCCAAAGGCCTTTACCTTCTCGTCTTTTTCACGCCAGTTCTTGCTGACCTTGACCCAGAGCCGGAGGTTCACCCGCTCCGACAAAAAGGCTTCGATTTCTTTTCGAGCCTCGGTGCCGATGCGCTTCAGCATCTGTCCGTCTTTGCCGATAATAATGCCCTTGTGGGAATCCCGCTCCACGTAAATGGTGGCTTGGATTTCCATGATATCTTTTCCTTCCGGCTCTTTCATGGAGTCGATGGACACGGCCAGGCCGTGAGGCACTTCGTCCCTTAGATAGAACAGTCCCTTTTCCCTAATCAGTTCGGCGACGATAAATTTCTCCGGTTGATCGGTGATCATGTCCTCGGGGAAGTATTGGGGCCCTTCCGGCAAGTGGTCAAAGATCACATCCAACAGGTGGTCCACATTTTCGTCCTTTAAGGCGGAGACAGGGACGATGTCGTCGAAGCGTTCCATGGCGGCAAACTTGGCAATAATGGGGAGCACTTCGTCTCTGGGCGCCATGTCCACCTTATTAATGACCAGAATCGCCGGAATGTCCTTTCCCTCCTTGTCCATGGCATCGAGAATCATCTTGTCCTTGGGGCCCAGGTAGTCGCTCATATCCACTACCATAAGAATCACGTCCACCCCTTCCATGGAAGAGACACTGGTCTTTAGCATGTAGTCGCCCAATTTATTTTTCGGCGATTGAATGCCCGGCGTGTCCAGAAAAACAATCTGGCCCCGATCGTCGGTGTGGATCATGGTGATTTTATTTCTCGTGGTTTGGGCCTTGTTCGAGGTAATGGACAGTTTTTCCTTTAGTATTCTGTTTAATAGCGTGCTTTTGCCCACGTTGGGCCGTCCCACGACGCTGACAAATCCTGATTTATGCATCGACATCTCCTTTTACATTTTCCGGCCCGAAGCTGTGGGGCAAGAGCTCGTCCAGAGTATGGACGTGATAGTTTTCTTCGTCTTTCGCCACGACGATCGTGGCGTCTTCTCCAAATTCCCGAAGCACCTGTCGGCACACGCCGCAGGGATAGCCCATGTCATCACCCGCCACGACGGCGATAATTTTCACGCGCTTCGCCCCTTCGCTGATCGCTTTAAATACGGCCACCCGCTCAGCGCAGACCGTGGGCGTATAGGACGCATTTTCGATATTGCAGCCCGTGTACATCTTGCCGTCGTCGGCGAGAAGGGCCGCCCCCACGGCGTAGCCGGAGTAGGGCACATAGGCGCCCTGCTGCGCCTCTTTGGCCGCGGCGATTAATTTTTGAATCGTTTCTTTTCGGTTCATCTTATCCCATCCATACAAATATAATGGCGGCGACGGCAATGCCCAGGATCGCCCCCGCCACGGTTTCTATGGGCTTATGTATTTCCCCTTCGATACGGCTTTCCGCCACCAAAAAGGCCAGGCCAAAGGCGAGGGCGGCGATAAATCCGTTCATGGAAATAAAGGTAATGGAGGCCGCCATGCAAAAAGCAAGGGCCGAGTGGCCGCTGACGGCGCCGCCTTGAAAGTAACTGCCGCCGCTTTCCCGATTGTAAAGCTTGGCGCCCACGGTCAAAATCAAGACGATAATAATGGCCACAAAGGTCAGATGGGGCCCGGAGTTTTTAATTCGCACCAAAACCACGTCGGAAAAGGAAATGATCCGATCGAAGAAAAGCAAATAGCCCGTCACCGCCGCGTTAATGCCCGCCAGAAGCACCGCCCCGGCGCTGATGTCTTTGACCAGCTTCGCCATAGGGTGGTATTCCTGGGTAACCATGTCCACGGTGCGCTCGATGGCCGTGTTAAACAGCTCTGAGACGATGACGAAGGTCACCGCAAAGAGCAGGGCGATAAATTCGATGCGGGACAGGTTAAATAAAAGGCTGAAGGCGATGACGCCCAGTGCCGCCACGTAATGAAATTTCATGTTCCGCTCCGAATGAATGGAGCTGACGATGCCCTGTACGGCAAAGTTAAAGGATTTAATAAAATTACCGCGCTTCATATTCTTCCCCTTCAAAAGCCGCCAGAAGCTTTTCTTCCATTTCCCGCATGGCCGCCTTTTCATCCGGCTCCTCGTGATCGTAGCCCACCAAATGGAGCAGGCTGTGCACCGTTAAGTAGGTGAGTTCCCGGCGATAGCTGTGGCCGAAATCCTCGGCCTGCTCTTGAACCCTGCGGGTATTTATGATCACATCGCCTAAATTTCTGTAGTCGCCGTAAGCCTCATCCATGGGAAAGCTCAAAACGTCCGTGGTTTTGTCCACGCCGCGAAAATCCCGGTTCAGTCGACGGATCTCTTCGTCTTCTACAAAGCTGACGGACACCTCCACCTCGGCTTCCTCTGCGATTTTAGGAACGACGAAGGAGATCAGCTTCTCGATCAACTCCCTGTCCTCGTCGGATAAGGCGATGGTCTCCTGCCGGTCGTCCATATAAAGGCTAAGCTCAGTCATGGGACTTATCCTTTTTGTCCTTCTTGTCCGGCTCGTCGGCCGCCTGTTTTTCCTTTTCCCTGTCGAAGCGATCGTAGGCGTCGATGATTCGTTGCACCAAGGGATGGCGCACGATGTCGTTTCTGCCCAGGCGAATTATTTCGATGCCCTTGACCCCGTCTAAAATTTTCATTACCGTCTTCAGACCCGACTGCTTGCCTCGAGGCAAGTCGATTTGCGTCACGTCCCCGGTAATAATGGCCTTGGAGCCGTAGCCCAGTCGGGTCAAAAACATTTTCATCTGCTCGTTGGTGGAGTTTTGCGCCTCGTCTAAAATGACATAGGCATTGTCCAAAGTGCGGCCCCGCATGTAGGCCAAGGGAGCCACTTCGATAAGACCCTTCTCCAGGTACTTTTGAAAGGCGTCCTGACCCAAAATTTCAAAGAGAGCGTCGTAGAGAGGACGAAGATAGGGATCCACCTTCATCTGCAAATCCCCGGGCAAAAAGCCCAGGCTCTCCCCGGCTTCCACGGCGGGGCGGGTAAGGATGATGCGGTTTACCTCTTTTTCCTTAAAGGCCTTCACCGCATTGGCCATGGCGATGTAGGTCTTCCCCGTACCGGCGGGGCCGATGCCGAAGACCACGTCGTGGCTGCGAATGGCATCTAAGTAGCGCTTCTGCCCCAAGGTCTTCGGACGAATGGGACGGCCCATTTCCGTGTAGACGATGACGTCGTCCAGGAGAGAGGTGAAGCTGTCTTCGATGCCCGCCCGAACCAAGTCGATGCTGTAGGCCACGTCTTTTTTGTCCACCCGCTTTTGCTTGTGAATGGCCTCGATTAAATTTTGCAGGACGATGCCCGCCTGTCTTACGGGACGTTCCTCGCCCTTTACCGTGAGACCGTCGTCTTCCTGACGGATGTGCACGGAAAAGGCCTCCTCGATCATTTTCGTATGCTCGTCCAAATGGCCGAACAATTCCTTTAACACCTTGGGTTCACTAATGCCGATTACTAATTGATCTTGCAAAAACGTCTCCTTTACTTACGCTTACACTTGGGTTTGCTGAATACTTCACTGTAGATAAACGGCCGGTAGGCCTCGTCGAATCCCTCGATAACGGCAAAGGGCGATGGCTTTTTCTCTTCCGCTTCCGGCTTGACCGGCTCCACGGTACTTTCCATGGCCTTCTCGGCCTCTAGGGCGTCCTCTGTGGCCTTTTGAAGGGCCGCATCGCTCATTTGCCGCTTCTGTTTCGAGCCCTCGCTTATATGCCTCTGAGTTTTCTTTTTCGCTGTGTTTTTCTCGGGCTGTTGAAATTCTTTAATGGCATGCTGCACCTCAAAGGGCAGGGTCTTGTAATCCGGCTCCCGCCGTTTATGATTCTTATGATTCCCCTCGCCGCGACGTCTTTGCCCCATACGGCTTCTGATCAAGCCGTAGGCGGCTATGAGAAGAAGGGTTAGAAGACCGTTCATTCACGGGCCTCGTCGGATTTCTTTTTGTCGCCGCCAGCGATGGCTTCACGCATGGCCGTGTCGCTCTTTAAATTTTCAAGCTCGTAATAGCCGCCCACGGAAAGTTTGCCGGATTTCAATGCTTCCGCCAAGGCCTTGGGCACTTCCGATTGAGCTTCCACGACGCGGGCGTGCATGGCTTCCACTTCCGCACGCATTTCCTGTTCCCTGGCGATGGCCATGGAACGGCGTTCCGACGCCTTCGCTTCGGCGATGCGCTTGTCCGCTTCCGCCTGGTCCGTTTGCAAACGGGCGCCGATGTTTCGCGCCACGTCCACATCGGCAATGTCGATGGATAAAATTTCGTAGGCCGTGCCGGAATCCAATCCCTTGTCCAAAACGACGCGGGAAATATTGTCCGGGTTTTCTAAGACTTCCTTATAAGTTCTCGAGGAGCCCACGGTGGTGACGATGCCTTCGCCGACACGGGCGATAATGGTTTCTTCCCCTGCCCCGCCGACGAGGCGGTCGATATTGGCTCTGACGGTGACCTTGGCGATGACCAAGACTTCGATGCCGTCCTGTGCCACAGCGGAAATTTTCGGCGTCTCGATGACCTTCGGATTGACGCTCACCTGTACCGCTTCCAAAACGTCGCGGCCCGCCAAATCGATGGCGGCGGCCTCTTCAAAGTTCAACTGAATGTCGGCGCGCTGAGCAGCGATTAAGGCGTCCACCACGGCATCCACATTGCCGCCGGCCAGGTAGTGGCCTTCCACGGACGAAATATTTAAGCCCATGCCGGCCTTTGTGGCCTTAATCATAGGATTGACGATACGCCGCGGTCTGACACGACGCAGCCGCATGCCGATCAAATCGGTCATTCGTACTTTCACGCCGGAGAAAAACGCCGTGACCCAAAGGCCGATAGGGACCATGGTCAAAATAACAAAGAGAAAGACGACCACCACAATAGCGAGCAGTATGCCTAAGACGGATCCGATTCCCATTCGATTACCTCCCGAGGAATGATTTGTTATAAATTGGTTTTATCATTGCGTTTCATTTCGATTTAAAAAAAGTGCGGGCGAAAAATTATTCCCCCACGGCTCTGACGCTGACGCTTCGGCCGCGAATAGCCACGATTTCGATTTTGCGGTGGCCTTCGATTAAAGGGCCGGCGGAGTGTACGGTGATTTCCTCGCCGTTAAATTCGCCGATGCCTTCGGGGCGAAGCTGGGTTCTGGAATAGCCCACATCCCCCACCTTCAGAGCCAAAGGCTTTTTTGTTAAGGCCGGGCTTTCGCCCATAAGCTTCCGGACCACGGGCAGGCCTTCGCCCTTTTCCCACAGACCGCGAGCCATAACCAGAACGATGACGGCGGAGAGAACAAAAGTAAGTACGGCTTGAATCCCGCCGTCCATGGCAAGAGCCAGGGAAAGGAAAAACAGGACGATGCCGCTGATGCCCGCGACGCCGAAGCCCGGCACGATGGCCTCGACAAGCATAAGAATGCCGCCGACTAAACACAAAAGCAAAGTGACGACGGAGGCTCCGCCGACGAAAATTCCCGTAAGGAAATAAATAAGCAGTGCGGCGGTGCCGAAGATCCAGCTTTTGGAAAACTCTTTCGAAAAAAGGGCGTAGGTAAAGCTCGCTAAACCGATTATAACCAGCGCCGAGCGCAGCCACGGCAAGATATCGGCCGCAGCCCCCGTGCCGTAAGTCGGCGTCGTCGCAAAATAAGTGCCTAAGCTCGCCAAGAGAGCCTTCATACCCACACACCTCCTGATACAATTATACCCGAGGAAATTGCCATGTAATCGAAAATAACCCGGAGGCGCTCTCCGGGTTACTTTAATTTAAAATGCGATTGACGATGGCGTTAACCGCTTTGCCGTCGGCACATCCTTGTACCTTCGGCATAATGTTTTTCATGAGAAGACCCATTTGTTTTTTCTCCGTGATGTTGTTTTCTTCCATCACTTGGCGAATCAACTTTTCGAGCTCTTCTTCCGATAATTGTTCGGGCATGTATTTCATGAGAACGTCGATTTCCGCCTTTGTGCTTTCAACCAAGTCGTCGCGGCCGCCTTTTTCGAATTCTTCGATGCTTCCCCGACGTTCCTTGATTTCTTTGGCGAGTACCTTGAGTACGCCGTCGTCGTCTAGCTCGACGCGATCGTCCACCTCTTTTTGTTTAATGGCGGCGCGCACTAAAGTGATCGTATCCTTCGTTCTCTTATCCTTCGTCTTCATTGCAGTTTTTAAATCCTGCATTAAGGTTTCTTTTAAAGACAAATTAACACCTTCTCAATTAGTATTTACGTTTTTTTCTACGTGCTTCCTCAGATTTTTTCTTACGCTTTACACTGGGTTTTTCGTAGTGTTCGCGCTTGCGAACTTCTTTCAAAACACCACTGGAAGCACATTGTCTTTTAAATCTTTTTAAGGCAGATTCTAAAGACTCGTTTTCTCCAACGCGGATTTCCGACATGATTTCCCCTCCCCTCTTTTTGAAAAGAGTGAATAGCCTTTTCGACTAAATTCTTAACTATTATACACGTTTCGGGAGGCGAATTCAACAAAACTAAGGTTTTTCAAGGATCAACCCGGTGGCCATTGCAAACTGCGGCCGCCTAAGACGTGGAAGTGCATGTGTTTTACCGATTGGCCGCCGTCTTCGCCGATATTATTGACGACGCGGTAGCCGTCCTTCAGGCCTTGCTCCTTAGCCAGGTCGCGAATTTTTTTGAAGACGTAACCGATTAATTCGCCGTCTTCATCGTCCACGGTGTCCAGTGAGTCGATGTGTTTTTTCGGAATCACCAAAAAGTGAACCGGGGCTTGGGGATCGATGTCTTTAAAGACATAGATCTTGTCATCTTCGTACAAACATTGGGAAGGAATTTCGCCTTCGATGATCTTACAGAACAGACAATCCATTCGCATGCTCCTTTCTGATTCGGCCGGTGATCTCACCGCCGCTTTCTCCCTCAATTGTAACATATTGCAGGGTGTTTCTCAGATCTTCTTTTCCCTCTACGGCCATGTAAATGTAGTTCGGCGTATAGCCGTAGTTCTTGCCGTCTTTCTTCTCTTCGAAAAGCACGGGATAGGTCTTGCCGATTCTCTCCTTCACGAAATCCGATGCCAGCTTGTCCCCGAGGGCGATCATGCGTGCGGCCCGCTCTTTTTTTACGGGACCGGGAATTTGATCCGTCCTCTTAGCAGCAGGCGTATTTTTCCTCATACTGTAGGGAAAGACGTGGAGCCGCGAAAAGCCCATCTCCTCGACGAAGTCCAGGCTCTCTTGAAAATCCTCTTCCCCTTCTCCAGGAAAGCCCACGATGACGTCGGTGGTCAGTCCCACATCGGGAAAGACGCGCCGAATGCGCCGCACCGTGTCACGATACTCCTCGGGGCTGTAGTTGCGGTTCATCTCCCGCAAGGTTTTTTCAGCGCCGCTTTGAAGAGACAAATGGAAATGGGGCATAAAGCTTTTCAGCTTCGCCACCCGATCTAAAAAATCGTCGGTAATGGTCATGGGCTCGATGGAGGAGAGGCGAATCCGCTCGATCCCTTCCACCCGGTCCATGGCTTCGATGAGATCGATGAGGGACACATCCTCCGACAGATCTTTTCCGTAGCTGCCCACGTGAATCCCCGTCAAGACGATTTCTTTAAAGCCGCTTTCGGCGAGGCGCTTCGCCTCCTCTGTGGCATCGGCCATGTCCCGGGAGCGGATAAAGCCCCGGGCGTAGGGAATGATGCAGTAGGAGCAGTATTGATTGCAGCCGTCCTGCACCTTCATGTAGGCACGGGTGTGGTCTTCGATTTCTTTGATCTTTAAATGCTCGAAGTCCTCGCCCTGCTCGTGAGCCCTGACGTGGACGATCTGCTCCGCCCCCTGAAAGAGCGCGTCGATATAGCCGGGAAGGGCGGCGCGATCTTTCGTGCCTAAGACCAAATCCACGCCTTCGATTTTCGCCACTTCTTCGGCGGACACCTGGGCGTAGCAGCCCAGTACCACCACTTTGCAATGAGGATTCTCCCGCTTGTGCCGACGAATAATCTGGCGGCTCTTCCTATCGCTCTCGTTGGTCACCGTGCAGGTGTTAATGATGGCGAGATCCACGTCCATGGAATCGTCGTGGATATAGCCTTCTTTTTCGAGCATTTCCTCGACGGCTTCCGTTTCGTATTGATTGACCTTGCAGCCCAATGTATAGGTTTTAAATCGCCCCATGAACACCCCTTTCTATTTTTCGCTTCATCACATAGGATGCCACCACGCCTGCCGTCTCCGTTCGTAATATCCGCTCGCCCATGGTGACGAAGGCGGCCTTTGCTTCTTCCAGTAGATCGACTTCCCTTTCGGAAAAGCCCCCTTCCGGGCCGATGATCAGATAGATTCTCTTGGCACTAGACAGATCCGCATCTTCGATTTCCACGGCGGCCTCCCCCTCGTAACAGACGACGAGGAGATCGTCAGGCTCCGCTCCCTCGACGAGCTCGTCCACGGTAAGAAGCTCGCCGACATCCGGCACGCGGCGCCTGTTAGATTGCTTCGCCGCCTCTTGGGCGATTTTTTCGAAGCGGGCCTTTTTGCCCTCGTACTTCTTCGAAAGATTGGAGACGGAGCGATCCATCTGCAGGGGAACGAAGCCGTCGATGCCGCATTCCGTGGCGTGCTTCAGCACGGTCTCCGTCTTTTGATTCTTCCCCACGCCCTGAGCCAAAATCAGCTGCGCCTGTTCCTCTTCCCTCGCCAGAGCCTCTTCCACCCGCACAAAGGCGCGGTTGCCGATGATCTCAAGCATGCCGCGGTAAAGACTTTCGTTCCAAGCGATTTGGATTTCGTCGCCCTCCTTTGCCCTGAGCACGCGGAGCAGGTGGTCGCTGTCCTCGGCCTTTAATGCCGCGAGCTCGCCGACGGTAGGCAAGTCCTCTACAAAAAAATGCCTCATGCCGATCGCCTCGCCGCAATGGCCGACCAGTCGCCGTCGGTTTCGCTTTCGAGAATAACAAAGCCTTCCTTTGCCAAGGCGGCTTTTACATCCTCCAGCTTTTCTTTTAAAATTCCCGATGCGATGTAAATGCCCCCGGGCTTCACGTGAGAATACACGTCACTTGCCATACCGATAATCACTTCGGCGAAGATATTGCTCACCACCACGTCGGCTTCTTCCTTCACCACCTGAAAGAGATCGCCGAGGCGCACGTCGATCTTATCCTCCATTTGATTTTTCGCCGCGTTGTTCTTTGTGGCTTCGATACACTGGGGATCCAGATCCCCGGCGATGACTCTCCCGGCCCCCGAGGCCACGGCCACCAGGGACAAAATGCCGCTGCCGCAGCCGATGTCGATGACCGAATCCCCGAGCTTCACGTAGTGGCGCAAATAGCGAGAGCAGAGAAAGCTGGTGGCGTGATTGCCGCTGCCGAAGGCCATGCCGGGATCCAGTTGCAGAATTTTTTCGCCCTCCCGAGCATCGTAATCTTCCCAGCTCGGCACGATGGAAAGCCCCTCGTCGATGGCAATGGGATGGAAGTAGCGCTTCCAGTCGTTGGCCCAATCCTGATCGGCCACGGCTTCCGTTTCCGCCGAAAAGCCCAGGTCGCGAGCCGCCTTTAACAATTCGTCCATTTCATCTAATTGGGAGGCATCGAAATAAGCCTTTAATTCAAATACATCCGACGGAACCTGAAGCAAATCCTCGTCGATGCAGTCCCAAATAAAGGCGCCTTCTTTTAAATTGTCGATGGCTTCCGGAGAAATCACTTCGTAGCTGTCCACGCCCATGGACTGAAAGAGGGTCTCCCCTTCATCTTGCCGCGCCCGTTCCCCGGTGAGTTTCAGCATGTGGTATTGTATCATTCAAAAAAGTCCTTTAGTTTTTGTAAAAATCCCTTTTCCTGCTCGGTCTTTTTGTTTCCTACTTCGCTGCGCAGCTGTTCCAAAAGCTCCCGCTCCTCGTCGGATACTTTCGTCGGCACGAGAATTTTCACCATAAAGATCAAATCCCCGGCGCCCTTTCGACGAAGGAAGGGCACCCCTTCCCCTTTGATGCGGAAGTTTTCGCCGCTTTGCGTGCCGGCGGGAATGTCGTAATCGACGATTTCCTTCAACGTAGGAACCTTAATGGTGCCGCCTAAGACGGCGTCTTCGTAGCGAATGGGAATCTCTACGTATAAATTATTGCCGCGGCGGGTAAAGATCTCGTCCTCTTCCACGTGGAGATAGACGTACACCGTGCCCGCTTGGCCGCCGTTGTCACCGGCGTGGCCTTCCCCAGCCATGGTCATGACGCTTTGATCGTCGACGCCGGCGGGAATGCGCAAATGAAGGGTTCTGCTTACCGTCTCCTTGCCGCTGCCCTTGCAGTGCTTGCAGGGCTCTTCGATGACGGTCCCCGTACCGCCGCAGGTGTTACAGGGCACCACGCGCATAAAGCGGCCGAAGGCCGACGAGGTGGATTGGCGCACCTGGCCGCTGCCGCCGCAGGTTTCGCAAGTGTGGACCTTGCTCTCGTCCTCGGCGCCGGTGCCGTGGCAATGGGAGCAGTTTTCCGTACGGCGAATCTGAATATCTTTTTCCGTGCCGAACACCGCTTCTTTAAAGGTTAAATTGATATCGTAGCGAATGTGGGCGCCGTCTCTGGGCGCCTTGGCTTGATTGCCGCCGGAAAAATTCGCGCCGAAGCCCCCGCCGAACATGTCGAATAGGTCGCCGAAAATATCGCCGAAGCCGCCGCTGAATCCCCCGCCGCCGGAGGCGTAGTCGTTCTTAATGCCTTCTTCGCCGTAGACGTCGTAGGTGCGCCGCTTCGTTTCGTCGCTTAAGACTTCGTAGGCCAGGTTTACTTCCTTAAATTTATGTTCCGCCTCGTCGTCCCCCGGGTGCAGGTCCGGGTGGTACTGCTTCGCCTTTTTGCGATAGGCTTTTTTTATCTCCGCCGAGGTGGCGGTACGCTCGATCTCTAAAATCTCATAAAAATCTCTCATAGATACCATCTCTTTCTCTTCGCTCAAATAGTGATATCATACCCTATCCGCGGCGACTTTAAAAGATTCTAAAACAAAAAAAGAGCACCGAAGTGCCCTTTTTGCCCAATTGATTACTTATCGTCTTCATCGTCGACTACTTCGTAGTCTGCATCGACTACATCGTCGTCGGCCTTGGCTTCATCGCCTTGTGCGTTTCCTTGCGCTTGGGCTTGTTTATAAAGTTCTTCCGATACCGATTGGAAAGCCGTTTGAAGCGCTTCGGTCTTGGCCTTGATGGCGTCGAGATCGTCCGTATCCTTGACGCTCTTTAAGTCTTCGATGGCATCTTCCACCTTTTTCTTGTCGGCGTCGGAGATTTTGCCGTCGACTTCTTTCAGTGCGTTTTCCGAAGCGTAGATCACGGAATCGGCGTTGTTTTTAATTTCGATAGCTTCTTTTTTCTTCTTGTCTTCTTCGGCGTGAACTTCGGCTTCGCGAACTTTTTCCTTGATTTCATCTTCCGTCAGGTTGGACGAAGAGGTAATGGTAATGTGTTGTTCCTTGCCGGTGCCTAAGTCTTTGGCGCTGACGTTGACGATGCCGTTGGCGTCGATGTCGAAGGTGACTTCGATTTGAGGTACGCCGCGGCGAGCCGGTGCGATGCCGTCTAATTGGAAGCGACCCAAGGTCACATTATCTTGTGCCATTTGACGTTCCCCTTGAAGGACGTGGATATCGACGCTGGTTTGATTGTCGGCGGCCGTCGTAAAGATTTGGCTCTTCTTCGTGGGGATGGTGGTATTGCGTTCGATTAAGCGGGTGGTGACGCTGCCCATGGTTTCGATCCCTAAGGAAAGGGGCGTAACGTCTAAGAGAAGCAAGTCCTTAACATCGCCGCTTAATACACCGGCTTGGATGGCAGCGCCTAAGGCGACACATTCGTCGGGGTTAATGTCTTTTTGGGGATCCTTGCCGATAAGGTTCTTAACCAAGCTTTGTACGGCGGGGATACGGGTGGAGCCGCCTACCAACAGGACCTTGTCGATGTCCGATGCGGAAATGTTGGCATCCTTCAATGCTTCCATAACGGGACCTTCGGTTTTCTTTACGAGGTCGGCGGTTAATTCGTCGAATTTCGCGCGGGTCAGGTCCATGTTCAAGTGCAAGGGGCCTTCAGCCGTTGCCGTAATGAAGGGCAGGTTAATGTTGGTGCTCATAGTGGAAGAAAGTTCTTTCTTCGCCTTTTCTGCCGCTTCTTTCAAACGTTGCAAGCTCATGCGGTCGGCCTTTAAGTCGACGCCGTTTTCTTTCTTGAAGCTTTCGGCGATCCAGTCGATGACCTTTGCGTCGAAGTCGTCGCCGCCTAATCTATTGTTGCCGCGCGTGGATTGTACTTCGAAGACGCCGTCGGACAGTTCCAGGATGGACACGTCGAAGGTGCCGCCACCTAAGTCGTAGATCATAACCATGCTGGAATCCGTGTCCTTGTCTTCGCCGTAAGCGAGAGCGGCTGCCGTCGGTTCGTTGACGATACGCTTAACATCCAAGCCTGCAATACGTCCGGCGTCTTTCGTCGCTTGACGTTGGGCGTCGGTAAAGTATGCGGGAACGGTGATAACCGCTTCGGTAATGGTTTCGCCTAAATAGCTTTCGGCGTCGGATTTTAATTTTTGTAAAATCATGGCCGAGATTTCTTGGGGCGAGTAATCTTTTCCGTCGATGGTGACTTTGTGATCGCTGCCCATTTCTCTCTTGATGGACGATACGGTTCTGTCCGGGTTGGTGATGGCTTGACGCTTTGCCGTTTCACCGACGAGGCGTTCGCCGTCTTTGGTGAATGCCACGATGGACGGGGTCGTCCGGTTGCCTTCGATGTTCGGGATAATCGTCGATTGTCCGCCTTCCATAACGGCGACGGCGGAGTTCGTTGTACCTAAGTCAATACCAATAATTTTTGCCATTTTGTTTCCTCCTAAAATGTACGTTTTTTTTAATCTATATTATTTTGAGACCTTGACCATACTCGGTCGGATGACGCGGTCTTTAATCTTGTAGCCCTTTTGCAGGACGTCGATGACCACGCCGGATTCCACGCCTTCTTTTTCTTCAGTCATGACGGCGTGATGTAAATTGGGATCGAAGGGCGCATTCAGCGCGTCGATCTCTACGATGTCGTTTTTCGCCAACTCCCCTCGGAACTGATCGGCGATCATTTTCATGCCTTCGTAAAACTTTTCGTCCTTCACTTCGTCAGTAGCCAGGGCGCGCTCGAAATTGTCCAGCACCGGCAGAATGTCCAGGGCCAGCTTTTCCATGCCCAAGAGATGCATCTGCTGCTTTTCTTCGCCGCTACGTCTGCGGAAATTGCTGTAATCCGCCTGCAGACGCAGGTAGCGATCTTCGAGTTCCGCCAAGCGTTCATCCGTTTCCGGCGTCGCTTCGCCGACGTCGGCCTTTGCCGCTTCATCGGTCTCAACGGTTTGTTCCATTTCTTCATTTTCTTCCCGAGGATCCATATCCTTCGGTTCTTTGTTATTTTTTACTACCACTTCTCACCTCAACGTTCCTTCCCAAGTCTTTTCGACAGTGCATCGGTAAATGCCATAAGAGAATTTGCCGACTTTCTATAATTCATCCGCACCGGTCCGATCAATGCGATTCCGCCTCGATCGGTGCCGTTGATCGGATAGATCCGACTGATTAAGCTGTTGTTCTTCATGCTCTTCTCTTTGTTTTCCGAGCCGATGCGAAACCGTATGGCTTCGTCTGTGGCCATGGGATGAAAGAGCCGCAAAAGATTCGCCTTGTCCCGCACGTAATCCATCATGGATTTCATGCGATGGGGATCTTGAAATTCCTCGTAGCGAAGCAGATGGCCCACGCCGCTGATGACCACGTCCACCTCTTCCACCGCGTGAATGACGGAGGATAGGATCTCCGTGATTTGCAGCACGAAGATTTCGTAGCGAACCAGCTCGCCTGAGAGGACGAACTTCACGCCGTCGATGGCATCGAAGGGCGTGCCTACGAAGGCATCGGACAGGACGCCTGAAACGTAGCTCAGCTCCTCCTCGTCCACGCCGAAGCCCAGGTCGATCATGCGCTTGACGACGACACCGCGGTCGCCGACGATTAAAAGCATGACCATATGGTCGTTTACGGGAACGAGATCCAGATACTTAAGTCTCCGGTCGCTCTTTCTCGGCATCATCATCAATGCCAAGTTCTCCGTGTAATCGGCCAGAGCTTCCACGGCGGTGGAATAAAAATCCCTCGTGCCGTAAAGCTCCATGGGCATGGCGTTTTCGAAATAGTCCACGAGAGAATTCGGGTAGTCGATCTCGGGAATCAATTCGTCAACATAAAATCGATAAGCGCCCTCGGACGGAATGCGCCCGGCGGAAGTGTGTGGCTTTTCCAAAAAGCCCAGCGCTTCCAAATCGCTCATCTCGTTCCGTATCGTCGCCGATGACACGGCGAGGGACGGAGATTTCGAAATGGTGCGACTGCCTACGGGCACGGGAGAGGCGATGTAGGACTCGATAATCAGATTTAAAATTTCTATTTTTCTCTTGTCCAACGGATACCTCCCTTCCGCATTAGCACTTGTTTGATTCGAGTGCTAATCGCTTATGGTTTAAGTATACCACGGTTTTAGCACTTGTCAAGTGCGATTGCTAAAAATAAAAAAAGATTCCCCTTTTGAAGAATCTTTTCGTGACAAAGCAAGGGGCTATTTAATTTTCATGGCCGATTTCTTTTTGCCCTTTTTTACAGTCGAAAGAAATCCAATTCCACCTGATTTGCGAGATCTCTTCCTCTATTAGTCAACACCAGGCGATCGTCGATGACGGCAAGCAGGCCGCTCTTAATATTTTTTTCCATGGCCTCCCTGTGTACGGCTTCAAAGCTTTCCCCGGAAGGCAGAGGCGCCTTTAAGGAAATCCCTTCGTTGAGGCGAAGGCCCAGCATGGTGTACTCGTTGTCTCTATCTATATCCGAGAGGTGCTCCTCCTCGCCCATAGGCGCGCGGCCTTGAGCCAAGGCGTCTTTATAGGCGGAGAGGCTCTCAATGTTTTTCACCCGCCGCCCGTCCATGTGACCGCTGGCGCCGGGGCCAAGGCCGATGTACTCGCCTAAGCGCCAGTAATTTAAATTGTGGGCGCATTTGTGGCCGCCTTTTTCGAAATTAGAAATTTCGTATTGCTTATAACCCATGGCGGCGAGGCCCCTCTCGTAGGCGTGGACGTGGATGCGATCCAAGTCCTCCCTCTCTTCCATGCTTTTTCCGTAGCGGCGATCAAAGGCCGTGCCCGGCGCCACGATTAAGCTGTAAAGGCTCACGTGCTCGGGATTCAGCTTTTCGATCATGGCGAGGCTCGCCTCCACATCTTCCATGCTCTCTTCCGGCACCGACGAAATAAAATCCAGATTGATGTTTTTCGCCCCGCCCTCACGCAAATGAATGAAGGCGGCCTCGGCGGTCTTTACGTCGTGAATGCGGCCCATGATTTTCAACAGCTTGTCCGACGCACTTTGCACGCCCATACTGAAGCGATTGAAGCCGGCGTCGATTAAGTCTGCCACGTCGAGGCGAAGGACGCTTTCGGGATTGCCCTCCATGGTAATCTCCTTCACCTCCCCTAAATAGGGGCGCAGCTTTTCCATGATGCGCAGGAGGCGATCCGTGCCCAAGAGCGAGGGGGTGCCGCCGCCGAAAAAGACCGTGCTCACTTTTCTGGCGGACAAAATATCTTCGTACAGATCGATTTCTTTTGAGAGACTTTCCACATAGTCGTCGAAATCCCCGTCGCCCTTCTTCGCCAGGGAATAAAAATCGCAGTAGTCGCACTTTTTTTCGCAAAAGGGCACGTGGATGTAAATGCCCATTGGCTTTTTCATAGAACCTCCGAAAAAAACGGACCCCTTTAGGTCCGTCTTCCTTATTTGTCTTCGTCGTATTTGAGTACGGCAAGGAATGCTTCTTGAGGCACTTCCACATTGCCGATGGAGCGCATGCGCTTCTTGCCCTCTTTTTGTTTTTCCAAGAGCTTCCGCTTCCTGGAAATATCGCCGCCGTAGCACTTTGCCAGGACGTCCTTCCTGACGGCGCGAATGGTTTCTCTGGCGATGATTTTCGAGCCGATGGCCGCCTGAATGGGCACGGCAAATTGATGGCGAGGGATGACGCCGGTGAGGCGCTCGCAAATCTTTCTGCCCCGCTCGTAGGCCTTATCCTTGTGCACGATAAGGGAGAAGGCGTCCACCAGCTCCCCGTTAATGAGGATGTCCATCTTCACGAGATCGCCGGGCTCGTAGCCGATGAGCTCGTAGTCGTAGGACGCGTAGCCGCGGGTCTTGCTCTTTAATGCGTCAAAGAAATCGTAGATGACTTCGTTTAAAGGCAGCTCGTAGGTAATCATGACCCGGGTCTCTTCCAGATAGTCCATGCTGATGTAGCGGCCCCGTCGATCCTGGCAAAGCTCCATAATGGTGCCCACGTAGTCGGTGGGCGACATGATTTCCGCCCGCACGAAGGGCTCTTCCATAGATTCGATGGAGGTGGGGTCGGGAAGGTTCGACGGGTTTTGAATTTCCTCCGTCTCACCGTCCACGGTATGCACGCGGTAAATAACCGACGGCGCCGTGGTAATGATGTCCAGATCGAATTCCCGCTCCAGCCGCTCTTGAATAATTTCCATGTGCAAGAGACCTAGGAAGCCGCAGCGGAAGCCGAAGCCCAGAGCCACGGAGGTTTCCGCATCGAATACCAGGGCCGCGTCGTTGACCTGCAGCTTTTCCAGAGCGTCCCGCACGTCGGTGTAGGATTCCCCTTCGGCGGGATAGATGCCGGAATAGACCATGGGCACGACTTTTTTGTAGCCGGGCAGGGCTTCCTTCGGCGGATTTTTCGGATCGTAGATCGTGTCGCCGACTCGGGCCTCTTTGACGTTTTTAATGCTCGCCGTAATGTAGCCGACGTCGCCGGCGGAAAGCTCTTTAAGAGGGATGCTGCCGTTGGCATTGACGCCTACCTCCACCACTTCAAATTCCTTGCCCGTGGCCCACATTTTAATGCGGTCGCCGGCTTTGACCTTGCCGTCAAAAATGCGTACATAGCAGACCACGCCTCGGTAGCTGTCGTAGATGGAGTCGAAGATCAGCGCCTTTAAGGGGCCCTTCGCGTCGCCGGAAGGTGCCGGCACCTGATCGATAATGGCGTTTAGGACATCGTCGATGCCTACGCCGTTTTTCGCGCTGATCAGGGGGGCGTCCTCCGTGTCCAGGGCGATAATGTCTTCGATTTCTTTTTTAACTTCGTCCACGCGCGCCGAGGGCAGATCGATTTTATTGATCACCGGCACCAGCTCCAGGTCCTGATCCAGCGCTAAGTACACATTGGCCAGGGTCTGTGCCTCCACCCCCTGGGTGCAGTCCACCACCAAAAGGGCCCCTTCACAGGCCGCTAAAGAGCGGGAGACCTCGTAGTTAAAGTCCACGTGACCGGGGGTGTCGATAAGATTTAAAATATACTCCTCGCCGTCACGTTCGTGTACGAGGCGCACGGCCTTGAGCTTAATGGTAATGCCACGCTCTTTTTCCAGAGCCATGGAGTCCAATACCTGGGCGTCCATTTCCCGCTCCGTAAGCATGCCCGTCTTTTCTATGAGCCGGTCGGCCAATGTACTCTTGCCGTGATCGATATGGGCGATAATGGAGAAATTGCGAATATTTTTTTGACGATCGGTCATAGGTCCTCCTTTATACGTCCATTAATGAGAGAATACGGTGAATTTCGAAAAGGGATAGTAACGCAGCGCCGCCCGGGAGCGAATGTGTTTCTTTTCCACGGGGCCGAAGTAGCGGCTGTCGATGGACATACCCTCTTGGCGATTGTCTCCCATGACGAAAAATTCGCCATCCTTTATGTCCCAGGTGTTTTCCTCGTAGGTGCCCGTGGCAACCCCCGGGTGGGTATAATTTTCCTTCAATGCCACGCCGTTGACGTGGACTTTGCCGTCGGAGATTTCGATGTGATCACCGGGCAGGCCGATGACGCGCTTGACGTATTCCTTTCCCGATTCGTCCGGCGCATCGATGATCACGATGTCGCCCCGCTTGGGATCGGAGAAGTAATTGGGAAAGACGAGACAAATCATCCGTTCCCGTTCGTGTAGTGTGGGTTCCATGCTTTGGCCGATGACCATGGTGGTGTTAAAGATGAAATGGCGGATGACTACGGCCAAAACCACCGCCATGATTATTATTTTTATCATTTCTACCGCCGTGGAAGACGATTTTCCTTTTCCCTTCAAAATGTTCCCCTTTCTTGAATCTGACTATTCATTTTACCACAAACAAAATTTTTCTACATCTTTTATGAACTTCCTCTCTCCCTTTCTTGCAAAAGTGGAGACCATGTGGTAAAATTCTACAAGTTAAGGTATCCGAAGGGATAAAATCACAGTCGGAGGTGAATCATGGCAAATATTAAATCCGCTATTAAGCGTATCGGCACAACCAAGAAAGAAACGTTGCGCAATAAATCCGTTAAGACCGGCATTAAGACTTCCGTTCGCAAGTTTGAAGAAGCTCTTAATAAAGGTGACGTCGACGAAGCGAGAGCTCTCCTCCGCGCTGTCGATAAGAAACTTAAAAAAGCGGCATCGAAAAATGTTATTCACAAAAATGCGGCCGATCGTCGCATGAGCCGTTTAACCAAAAAATTAAATCGCGCCAACTAAAAAACAAAAACTGAAAACAGCCGTTTTCAGTTTTTTTCATGCCCATATTTAATTAGTCTCGAAGCATCCCGAGAAGCAAGGTCTCCAGCACGTCGCGATCCGCGGCGGAAGTGCTCTTCATGCGGAGCTCTTCATCTAGAATCAATCGGTAATGCCGCCTAAGCTGCTCTTTCGTATAAGCGCCGCTCTGTGCGGCTATTTTTTTGCCTTCGTAGGGCTTCACACCCATGAAGCGAAAAATATCCGCATCGCTTCTACCCGTCTCCCTCATGGTCTTGTAATACATGAGATTGCCCGTCTGCCGTGCGATCATGTATAGAATGCGCCCGGCGGGCTCTTCCTTGGCTTCAAATTCGTCTAAGAGCTTTAAAATCGTCGCCCCGTCCTTTCGCCCGATGGCGGCGAGAAGATCGAATATAGTGTCCGCGGAAAAGGGATCCAAAAAGGCGTCCACCGCCTCCGTGGTCACTTCCCCCTCCGACACGCTGGCGATTTGATCCAAGGTGTTTACGAGGCTCTGAAGGTCTCCTTCAAACTGTCTGTCGCCGTAGCCTGAAAGGCGAATGAAGTGCTCGAGCACGTCGGGTCGTATGCGGCGATTCTGTTTCGCCAAATAACCGGCGAGGAAATTACGAAGCACCCGGCCCGTGAGCCGCTCCATAGAAATGACCCGGCGGGCCTTGTCGAAGCGCTTATAAAGCTTCTGAGTCTTTTTTATGCTCGTCTCCGTCTCCATTAGAAGGAGCACGGTGGTATCGGGTATGTGAAAGACTTCCTCTAAAAAACGATCCAGATCCGGGTCGCCGCACAAAAGCCCGGCGTCTTTGACGACGACGATGCGCTTTTCCGACATAAAGGGCAGGGTGTTGGCCTTGGCCAAAATCTCTCCCACGTCCCCCGATGCCACGTCGTAGTTTAAATCCCGAGTGGCGGGGTCCAGGTATCTGTTTTCTATTTGCTTTCTCTTTTCTTCCATACCGAATTTTTCCGGTCCGTGAAGAAGATAGACTCCTTTATAATCCACTGATTCCATAAATCGTCTCTTTTCTTAAAATAATTTGCTCCTAAATTAGTTATATAGATCAAGCCTAACAGGTTGGCGGCAAAAAAGATACATTGCCCCGCAGTAAGGCGCCACGGTCTGTAAACGGACACTCGCACCTTTCCTTTTTTAAAGTTCATGGTAAGGGCGCCGTCTTTCGTCTGCCCGTAAGGGATGTGACGGGCTTTTAGGCGGTCCAACACCTCTTTATGAGGGTGGCCATAGGAATTATTCTCCCCCGCCGATATAAGGGCCAGGCGCGGCGCTGTGGCGTCGAGAAATTCCTCCGAGCTCGAGGTCTTCGAACCGTGGTGCCCGAGTTTGATGATTTCTTCCTTATGCCTTAGATCCGTCAGCAGCATTTTTTCCTGCTCGCTCGGCAAGTCGCCGAGAAAAAGCATGTGACAGCCGCCGGAGGCCAGCTCCATAACCATGGACAGGGCGTTGTCTTCTTCTCCGTAGGGCGGAAAGACCTTCATCTCCCAGCCCTTCATGGCAAACTTGCCTTGGATCTGGCGAATCCGCCCTGCCCTTTCTTCGATTTCGTCGTGCATGGCCCGGTCTTCGTCGCTTCCCGGCACCGGGGCAAAAATAGCTTTGATCTTAAAGTTTTTCGCCAAAGTAGTCACGCCGCCGGCGTGGTCCGCGTCGTAGTGAGAGAGAAAAATCCCATCAAGAGTCCCCACGCCTTTGGTCCGCAAAAAGGGCACCACGTATCGCGCCGTGGGATCGGCGCCGAAGCGGCTGCCTCCCGTGTCGATGAGCCCGCGAAAATCCTTCGCCTCCACATAGGCGCAGTCCCCCTGCCCCACGTAGAGCTGGGTCACGGACAGATCGGGGGCGGTCATTCGCCCCCAGGCGATAATCACCAACCCCACGAGAGCCGTCTGCAGCAGGAGCAAACGCCCCGCCTTTAGACGAAGGCGGCCGTAGGGAAAGGAGAGGGCGAAATGGAGCACGAGGTAATAGGCGCAGGCCTCCGCTACATTAAAGCTGGGTAAGACCCAGTTTAACGGCGCCATGGCCATGTGCCGCGTGAGAAAAAGAAAGGGAACGAAGATCCAATGGGTGACGATGGCCGCCCCCGCCGCCACCGGCCCGAAGACAACAGAAAGCAGGCTGACGGCGACGCCACCGTAGAGGATGGCCGCCGCCAAAGGCAGAAGCAGCACATTGGCGAAGAGGCCCATGATCGAAATGCGGCCCGTGGTGTGTAAGAGCAGGGGCGCAATGGCCAGGGTGACGCCCATGGACACGCCCAGCGCTTTCGCCACAGGCTCCCTCGCCGAGCCGAAATAGGGCAGCTTGGGATAGATATTTAAAATGCCGTAGACGGAAAAAAAGCTGAACAGAAAGCCCAGGCGGTAGATGTAAAAGGGATTGAATGCGAGAAAGACCGCGGCGCTGAAACCCAAGGCGTAATTGGGATCCACGGGACGGGTCATTCGCTTGCCCACGTCGGTAAAGAGAAGGGACAACCATACCCGCATGCCGCCGACGGGAAAGCCCGTGAGAAAAAGATAGAGGAGCAGAATCCCGTGAAGGGAAATCTTCCGCAGGTCGTAAGGCAAAGGCAGCTTCTTTAAACCCGCCGACAAACAGGCGAGAATGAGCTCGATATGTAGGCCTGAAATGGACAGAATGTGAATCACATTCAGGCTGCGAAAATCCTCCAGGCCTTCCCAGTCGGCGTCGTTGCCGAAGAGCATGGCAGACAGAAGCTTCGCCTCTTTCGGCGGAAAGTATTTCTCGGTGACTTCTCTGCCGAAATTCCGAAAGCTTCCCCGCAGCCCATACATTTTTTCTGTGAAAGTGTGGCCTTTCGGAAACACCTCTTCTTTCGTCGGGCGCAGAGTTCTGTCGATGCCGTGGGAGAGGCTGTAGTGAAGGCCGTCGAAGCCGCCGGGGTTTCGCGGCCGCTCCGGCTTCATGCTGCGCCCCCGCACCGCCATGGCCGTGCCCAAGCTCGGATTCGCCTCGGAAAAGACGCGCACCTTTTTAAAAGGGCTTACGTGCAATTCGTAGTAATTCTCCTTGGAGACCGACACCACGCCTCGTGCGGAAATTCGCTCGTTAGAAGCATCCGCCCCATGCAAGGACGATGCGGCAAGGACAAAGACGAGGAGGGCCGCTAAGGGATAGAGGGCGTCGGTTTTCTTTCTCCACAGAAACAAGGCGAAGGCTGTGAGAATCAAAACCGGGGCAGCAAAAGAAAGGGGCAGCCGCTCCGCTAGGAAGCAACCCCCGCCCATACAAAGGCATAAGAGAAACCAAACTTGTCTCATAACCACCCGCCCTCATAAATCCGGAATATGATAAAATAAGATAAAACTCGATCAAAAGTTAAAGGAGGCGTCTATGGCCCGCTATGAAAGGGAACCCTATCGTAATTCCATGAAAATAACCGTTCCCGAAACCGTAAAAAGTAAAGACTACCACTATTTTTTATTAGAAGACAGCATCGTCGCCCCGCCTGTTGAAGGCTACTACACCGGCGATAAAATCTTCATCGACGGCAAAGCAGCGGAATATTCCGTAGAAGGCGGCCGCATCCAATGTAAGATGGCCGCCGTTGAAAGCGGAAAAGAGGTGGAGCTTACCATCGATCGGCCTCACCGTCTGCAGGGCATGCAAAATAATATCGCCCGCATTCTCTTTACCAGCGCTCTGGAGTCTCTTCTCCACACGAAAATCCTCTCAGGCTCCACGGAAGACAGCTGCTATCTCGTCGTCGATGCCGCGGACATCGGCTTCGTGTCCCTGGAAAAAATAGAAAACTACGTTAATCATCTTATCGAATCCAATCTGCCGATTCAAGAAGAAAAGGACGAGGTCACCATTCCTTCCGTGGACAAGGTGCACAGCGTGGGGCCCCTTCTGAAAAATACCGGCGAGGTGGCTCTCTTCGCCGTGCAAAAAATCGAAAAGGTCGAAGAGGGACTGAAGCTCACCTTCGTCTGCGGCAAGGAAGCCTTGGACGATTACAGAAACCACCGCTACCTGACCAAGAACCTGTCCATGTATTTAAAAGAAAATACGACCCAGGGCATTTGGCAGGCGGTGAAAAAGCTTCAGGGCAAAATCGACGAGCAAAAGAAAAAAATTGACGCACTGGAAGAAGCCATGGGCAAGGAAGATGTGGAAGAATTCCTGGCCAAGCGCCGCACCGTGGAAGGCGTGGGATACATCTATACCACCCTTGAAAATATTAATTTTAAAAGCTTTAAGCGCCTGTCCGCCGCCATTCAGAAAAAGGCGAAGACTGTACAAATCTACGGCATCCCCAACGGCAACGAAGCCCAGATCCACGTCATTCGAAGCGCCGATGTCTCCGTGGATTTAAAAGACATTATGGACCGCGTGGCCGGCGAAAGGGAAGGCACGGGAAATATGTATCACGTCCAGATCAATGTGCCCCGGGCGCAAATGGGACAGATCATGGAAGCCTTTTTAATCGCCATTCAAAAGAGTTTAGCCTAAAGAGAAAGCCCTCGGAAATTCCGAGGGCTATTTTTATACGTCTTTTTCTAAAATTTCTACGCCGGTGGTGGTGATGTGGAGGATCCGAATGTCCCAGGTGGCATCCAGGGGCTCGGAAATTTTCTCCCAGGTCTTTTTAATGGCATCGAGATCGGCGGATTTTTCCGTAACGAATAAGAGGGTGGGTCCGGCGCCGCTAATGAGCACGCGACCCTTGTGGCTTTCCTCTAAAGTCTTCATGACGTCGTAGCCGGCGATGAGCTTGCTTCGGTAGGGCTCGTGGATCTTGTCTTCCAAGCCGAAGAACAAGGCTTCCGTGTCGGCGGTTTCCAAGCCGTGAATCAAAAAGCCCATGTGGCCGATATTGGACACCGTATCGGCATAGCTGAGGGACTTGGGCAGTGCCGCCCGAGCCTTGGCCGTGGACAGATCGAAGTCCGGAAAGGCGGCGATGGTAGCGAAGTTGTCGATATTATTGATCTTGCGATAGACCACGCCGTCATCGGTGGGCAGGCTGATGACGCAGCCCCCTAAAAGAGCCGGCGCCACATTGTCCGGATGGCCTTCGAAATCCGAGGCCATTTTTAAAATCTCCCCTTGGTCGAAGGGCTCGCCCAGCAGGAGATTCGCCCCCATCATGCCGCCGACGATGCAGGTGGCGCTGCTGCCCAGGCCCCGGGCGATGGGAATGTCCGCATCCACACGATAAAAGAAACCCTCCATGGTGGCGCCGGCCTTGTCGAAGACCACTTTCGCCGCCTCGTAAATCATGCTGTGGCGGTCGCAATCCCCGCCTTCCATGGAAAAGGTAAAGGTGTTGTATAAATCCAGAGCCAGGCCGATGACATCGAAGCCCGGACCCATATTCGCCGTCGTCGCCGGCACGCGCAGTTTAATCATGAAAACCCTCCTTCACGACTTCTTTCATCTCATCCACTGTAATGCTTTCGGTAAAGCGCTCGGGCAAATCGAAGACCTCCGTCAAAGGCTTCGGTACCTCTACGCCGTAGGCCTCTTGAATCTTTTTCAGGAGTTCCTCGTCTCCCTCTCCCTGAATGCCCAGGGCGTCCGCCACCGTCTCGGGAAATTTATAGGGGCTCGCCGTGGCCATGACCAGGACGTGATTGGCGGAGCCGTGCTTTTTCGCCCCATCGTAGGCCACCGCCGTATGGGGATCCATTAAATAGCCGAAGCGGTCGAAGACTTCCTTGATCCGCGCCTCTCCTTCCGCATCCGTGGACCAATAGCCCACGAGTTTGGAGCGGTGGATGGCGTCCATGGGAATGTCGAAGCGGCCCGTGACGTTCAGGGATTCCATTTTCTCGCGCACTTTGTAATCCCGCTTCAAGACCAAGTGCAGATAGCGCTCGATATTGCTCGCCACGAGAATGTCCATGGAAGGCGACGTGGTCTTATAAAAATCACGGTTCTTGTCGTAAACGCCGGTGGAAATAAAATCCGTGAGCACGTGGTTTTTGTTTGATGCGCAAATGAAACGGCCCACGGGAAGGCCCATTTCCCTGGCGTACATGGCGGCTAAAATATTGCCGAAATTGCCCGTAGGCACGCAGATGTCAATGGCATCGCCCATAGCGATGGTGTTTCTGCGCACCAATTCCAGGTAGGAATACAAGTAATACACCACCTGAGGCACCAGGCGGCCGATGTTAATGGAGTTGGCCGAGGAAAATTCGATGCCCGAACGGCGCGACGCTTCTCTCAGCGCCTCGTCTCTGAAAATTTCTTTCACCGTGCGCTGGGCGTCGTCGAAATTCCCTTCGATGCCGTAGACGTAAACATTATTGCCCCTTTGCGTGGACATCTGGCGGCGTTGAATGGTGCTGACGCCGTGGGCGGGATAAAAGACAAAGATGTCCGTGTTCTCTACATCCTGAAAGCCGGCCAAGGCGGCCTTCCCCGTGTCGCCGCTGGTGGCCGTCAGGATTCGCACCTTTCTCCCCTCCGCCGATGCGGCCATAAGGTAAGGGAGCATTTGCAGGGCGAAGTCCTTAAATGCCGCCGTGGGTCCGTGAAACAATTCCGCCACGGTCATGCCGTCGAGATCGAAATAATCCACGGGCTCCGTGCCGGAGAAGGTACCGTAGGCCTTCTTCGCCCAATCCAAAAGAGTCTCTTTGGAAAAGTCGTCGAAAAACAAATGAAGCACTTCCGCCGCCAATTCCACATAGCTGCAGTCCGCGTACTCGTTTAAATCCAAGGTGGGTATGTGCTCGGGCACAAACAAACCGCCGTCGTCGGCGGGACCTTTAAAGATCGCCTCTTTCGCCGAAAAAGCTTGGGATTTGTCCCGAGAAGAAAAAAATCGCATCGTCGTCTCCTTCATGTCCTTTATTTTATTAATGTATCACAGTTTACGCTATTTTCGTCTCCCGTACAAGGGCTTAGAAAGTATGATACAAAATTGACCTTCATGGATATTCTTACCATTGTCTATTATAATGTATATATAGAGAAATAGGGGGGATAGTATGTTTACCATTTTAGAAAAGAAAAATTTGGCGCCTCGCGTCTTTTTGCTACGCATTCATGCGCCTCGCGTGGCCACGGCCGCTCAACCGGGACAGTTTGTCATCGTCATCGCCGACGAGCACGCCGAACGGGTGCCCTTGACCATCGCTAATTTCGATCGCGAGGAAGGTTGGGTGGACCTGGTAGTACAGGCCTCCGGTCCGTCGACGACGAAGCTGTCCGAAAAGAAACAGGGCGATGAATTAAAGGATTTCGTCGGCCCCTTAGGCGTTCCGTCGGAATTCACCGAGCTCTCAGACGAGGAGCTGAAAAAACAACGTTACTTATTTGTCGGCGGCGGCATCGGTGCCGCACCGGTCTATCCGCAGGTCCGCTATCTGTCCGAACGAGGTGTCCACTGCGACGTGATCATCGGCTTTAAAAACAAAGAAGCCGTCATCTACGAAGAAGAATTCAAGGCATTGGACTGCGCTCTCTACGTTACCACCGACGACGGCTCCTACGGCTTTAACGGCATGGTCACGGCAAAGATCGAAGACCTCATCGAAAACGAAGGCAAGAGCTACGACACCTGCGTCGCCATCGGCCCCATGATTATGATGAAGTTCGTCTGCCTCACCACGAAGAAATACGATCTGCACACCATCGTCTCTCTGAACCCGATTATGGTCGACGGCACCGGCATGTGCGGCGCCTGCCGCGTCAGCATCGACGGCGAAACGAAATTTGCCTGCGTCCACGGACCGGAATTCGACGGCCACAAAGTGGACTTCGACTTGGCTATGAAGCGTCAAAAACAATATGTGAACGTGGAAAAGACAAAAGGTCAACAAGTCTGGAGGAATGCATAATGGATCGCTTTACAAGAGTCCCCGTACGGGAACAGGACCCGAATCAACGGAACAAAAACTTTGAAGAAGTCTGTTACGGCTACAATCACGACGAGGCCGTTCAAGAGGCGAAGCGTTGCTTAAACTGTAAGGTGCCTCAATGCGTGAAGGGATGTCCCGTCTCCGTGGACATTCCCGCCTTCGTCCACGAAATCGCCGAGGACAATCCCAAGGCCGCCGCCATGGAGCTTTCCAAGCACACGGCGCTGCCCGCCGTTTGCGGCCGCGTATGTCCCCAAGAAAGCCAATGCGAAAAATACTGCGTCCTGGGCAAAAAGGGCGATTCCGTGAGCATCGGCAAATTGGAACGCTACGCCGCCGACTACGCCCGGGAAAATCATATTCAAACCATCGAAGCCGAAGCGCCGAACGGACACAAGGTCGCCGTCGTCGGCGCCGGCCCCGCCGGCATTACCGTGGCCGGCGAGCTGGTGAAGAAAGGCTACGACGTTACCGTCTTCGAATCCCTGCAACAACCGGGCGGCGTTTTGGTCTACGGCATTCCCCAATTCCGTCTGCCCGACTCCGTCGTGGCAAGCGAAGTGGAAAAACTGAAAGACCTGGGCGTTAAATTCGAAACCAATACTATCGTCGGCCGCACCATGTCCTTAGACGGCATTCGCAACGAAGGCTACGAAGCCATCTTCTTAGGCACCGGCGCCGGGCTGCCCCGCTTTATGAACATCCCCGGTGAAAACTACAACGGCGTCTTCAGCGCCAACGAATTTTTGACGAGGACCAATCTCATGCACGCCTACGAAGCCGGCTACGACACGCCCATTATCGCCGGGCGCAAAACCGCCGTCATCGGTGGCGGCAACGTGGCCATGGACGCTGCCCGCGTCGCCAAGCGCTTAGGCGCCGATGTGACCATCGTCTATCGCCGCACGGAAAAAGAATTGCCCGCACGGGCCGAGGAGGTTCACCACGCCAAGGAAGAAGGCATTCACTTCCACTTCCTCACCTCCCCCGTGGAAATTCACGCCGACGACGACGGCTGGGTCACCGGCATGACCCTGCGTCCCATGGAACTGGGGGAACCCGACGAATCGGGCCGCCGCCGTCCCGTACCCAAGGAAGGCGAAGACTTCGACGTGGAAGTGGACACGGTGATTATGGCATTGGGTACCAATCCCAATCCCTTGATTACCGCCACCAATCCCGACATCGAAACCAATAAGAAGCAAGGCATCGTCATTACCGACGAGGGCCAAAGCTCCGTGGAAGACGTCTTTGCCGGCGGCGACGCCGTCACCGGTGCCGCCACGGTTATCCTGGCCATGGGCGCGGGCAAACAAGCCGCCAAAGGCATCGACGAATACATTAAAAACAAAAATAAATAAAGCCGTTTCAGGCAACAAAAAACAGCCCTCGTGGCTGTTTTTTTGTGCGGGCATATTCGCCGCCCGCTTTTATAAAATTTCCCTTACTCGTGATCGTGGCCGCAGCAGTGGTCGTGATCGTGTTCGTGATCGTGGCCGCAGCAGTGGTCGTGATCGTGTTCGTGATCGTGATTGTGAGCACAGCCGCAGTCGTCTTCCCCTTCTTCGTAGCGGGCGGCGAGCTCGTGAATCTTTTTGTGAATAGCGTCGTCGTGGAGAATGGTGTCCAGATTAATTAAAATCTCCATGGCGAAATCCACATTGCCGTCCTCTTCCGCCTTTTGTGCCAGACGCTTTAAAATTTCCACGCGGTCGGGATTCAAGGTGCCTTGAATGTGCCGCTCCTTCAGGTAATTTAAAAATTCGTCCTTCTCCGCCGGTTCCGCATCGGGATAGCGGCCGCCGATCATCATAAGATTGCCCTCGGCTTCGTCATTGTCGCCGTCGTAATCCTTTGCGATAATGCTCATGGAGAGGGCCAGGGCGGGTTTGTTTTCCTTAAAGAGGAAGTAGCCTTCGTTGGAGAAGCATTGGGAGAAATCCGATGCCAGATAGGCCGATCCAAAGGCCTTTTGATTGTACTCCTTCGCCTTTTCCATGTCCCCTTCCTGACGGGAAACTTTCGATAAGGTCAGGTAGTTGGCCGTGGACATGGGATTCACGGACAGGGCCTTCTCCAAGTAATTTCGAGCGTCGTCGTATTCTTTTAATTCCGCCGCCACGCCGCCGCGAAGGGTGAGCCACATGTCGATCTCGGGTCCCAAGATGGGCCGGCGATCGCCGTCTCGTTCCACGCGGCAGAAAACCTCCTCCACCATGGACTGGAAGGAGAAAAATTTCTCATCACTTTCAAGGGCTTCCAGTGCCGTCTTTAAAAAGTCCACTTCCTCCGCCATGCGGTCGATAAAGGTCTTGGCCCCTTCCATATCTTCGTCCAGGGTTTTTGCAAAAACCGCATCCAATAGGGTATAAAACTTATCGATACCGGCGCCGTCCTGCTTCAGGCTGCGGTAGTCGCCTGCATCGCCGCGGTGCTCGTCCATTAATTTTTGTCCGTAATCTAAAAGCTTTTGGGCCAGTTCCCCTTCCCCGGCCAGGGAAAGCTTTTGTACTTCGTCGTAGATGGCGTTTAAATCATCTACGTAATCGCCTGTAAGGCTGTTTATAAAGTCGTTGTATTCTTGTTCCATTGGTACCTCCACTAATAGTATATCAGAGCTCGAAAGGAGTTGTTATGGCCAGTCTCGTCACTCATTATTTTTTTGCCCGGCGCATCCATCCCACCCTGCCCGAAAAGGCGCGGGAAATTATCGCCGCCTATCCCGACCACTACGCCTTAGGCGCCCAGGGCCCGGATATTTTCTTTTACTATCTTACATCAAAAAAGCACAAGGTAGGCGGACAAATCCACGCCAAGCCTTTAGCGGATTTCCTCAAAAGAAATAAGGATTGGATCGAAAAGGGGCCGACCCTCTCCCCCACATGGGCCTACTTCTTCGGCTTCTTAACCCACTTTTCTTTAGACGCCACGGTGCACCCCTATATCGATTCGGTGGAAGAAAAAATTTCCATCGGCCACGTGGCCTTGGAGCGGGACTTCGACCGGGTGATTTTAGAAGAAGAGGGCTACGATCCCCGGGCCTTTCTCTGCCGGGAGCTCTTGCCCTCCCCCGCCGTCGTGGCGGCGGACGCCTCTGTCCTTTACGCTTCCTACGGCATCGACGCCCACGACGTGCGCCGGGCCGTGGCGTCTTTCCGCATCGGCCAGCAATTTTTCCACGTGGATAATTTAAAGACCTACGACCGGAAGCACAAAATCCTGAAGGCAGTGGGCGTGGACGATGCCTTCGGCGGCATGCTTTTAAATCCTAAGGGCTATTACGATTCCATCTACATCACCAATCCCGTGATGAAGGAGCTCATGACCCTCGCCTATCCCGTGGCCCGCACGGCCGTGACTGCCTTTACGGAAGGCGGCGACCATCCCCCGTTTTTCCAACTGGATTTCAACGGACGGTAACGAAAAAAAGGCCTCATCCTTCGATGAGGTCTTATCTTATTTTTCGCAGAATCAAAAAGCAAATCAGGACGCCGAGGAGCAAATGCCCCGCCACCAGGCCCCACTCTTTCTTTTTCACGAGCTCGACAAGCTCGATGAACCAATAGACGGCGTAAAGGCCAAGGCTGATAAAAATCGCCGCCATGGAAATGCGACTGCCCCAAACAAAAATCGGATCGGGATAGGCGCTCTTTGTAAGAACCACCAAAAGGAAGCCCGCAAGACCTACCATGGCAAAGACGAGGGCCGCCTTTTTAATCGCGGATTTAAGCTTGTTCATGGCGAAATACCTCTTTCGCATGGTCGATAAAATCATAGGCCGACGCTACCAGCAGGATGGAGCAAAGGAGCCGAAGCCAAAGCTTATTCGTATCGCTTAAAATATTTGAGAAAATAGCAAAGCGACTGACGTCGTAAAATAAGAGTAAATATTGTTTCATAAAATGATTTTACACCGACGGAAAAAATATGTAAAGGCACCCTTTCGGAGTAACCCCATAAAGTTGGACTTAATCGAGTAAGCATTTCGCTTACTCGATTTTGTTTTACATAACATTCGTTCTATGCGGATTTCATTGTTTTCCGACCAACCCCGGTTTTTAAGACTTTTTGGATCAGTTCAACCGCGGGCGCTTTTTTCATGGATGCTGTGCCTAAATAACTTCGTTGCGATGAAGAATGTAGTAGTCTTCAAGGTTCGCTCGGACGGGACGGGCACCTTCGAAGGCATCGCCTGTGTAGCGAATTTTTAAACGCTCCCCTTCGTAACGCATCCGAATAATTTGAACCTTTTTTTCATAAGCCGCCAATTCCGAAAATGGAATCCTCGACTCAAACACACGACCCTCCATTTTCTCGATCAACTTATCCGACGTGGTCTTGGCCCTGATTTTTCCGTCGTTTAGAATGATAATGCTTTTTGTAATGGCTTCAATGTCGGAAATAATATGGGTTGAAAAGAGAATGATCTTGTCTTTGGACATGTTGGACAAAATGTTTGAAAATCGAATGCGTTCGCCGGGATCCAAGCCGGCCGTCGGTTCATCTAAAATCAGAATTTTCGGATCGTTGAGTAAGGCTTGGGCGATGCCGACCCGCCGCTTCATTCCACCGGAAAAAGTCGATACTTTTTTGTCCTTTACATCCTCAAGATTTACAAAAGCGAGAACCTGGGGGATTTTTTCCTTCAGTTCCCTTTTACTTAATCCCTTTAATGCGCCCATATAGGTTAGAAACTCACCGGCCGTAAAGCCGGGAAAAACCGCAAATTCCTGGGGCATATAACCTAAAAGATCTCGATACTTTCCTTTCAGCTGAGAAATATCCTCTCCCCCGTAGAGGATACGGCCCTTCGTCGGCTTATCCACGCCGACCAATAACCGCATCAAGGTAGACTTCCCGGCTCCGTTATCCCCTAAAAGCCCATAAATTCCGGCATCCAGTTCCAAGTCCACATCCGAAAGAGCTTCTTTTTTTCCAAATTTTTTGCTTACGCTTTCAATTTTTAACATAATCAGCGCTCCTTATGCTTTACCAAACGACTTCCTTTTTCCCAGCCACATCCCGATCCATAAGAGCGCCCCGTAAATCATGGGAATGATCAGCGAAAGCAAATAGCAACTTTCTAGCCCCGGAGAAGATACGCGGGTACGAAGACCTTCGATGTTGATTAAAGACAAAGGCGAAAGGAATAGGAATTTCCCGGCAGAGGGAGAAGTCCACAGAGATTGAAGCAAGAAATGAATGGACACATAGGCCAGAACGAGGGAAAAGGAGATTTTCACGTCTTTGATTCGATCGCCTAAAAAAAGAAAAAGAAAGACAAGACAAAAGGTCAGCGCGAGCCCGTTTGAAAATTTATAGATAAAATACTGAAGGTAGGTTATCTGAATGGGAAAGAGAAAAAATTCTCTTGAATTTTGAATGAAAAGATCTCGGCCGTCGCTTCCGTAAACGAACAAAACCAATAGAGTAAACAGAGCCACGCCGCCCACATAGGTGAGGACGCCAATTTCCAAACCGTTGATTAGCCGAGCCTGAAAGAGTTTTTTCTTTCCGTAAAGGGTGGCTTCCACCATGTCCTTCGTTTTGAACCGCTCGTCTTCTTTCATTACGGGAACGAGGAGAAAAAGCAAGGCCAAGGCGACGGCGTAAAAAATCTTATCGAAGTTACGGAGGAGAACTTTCCAACCTTCACAATAGCCGATAAGGAGCCGATCCATTGGCTTCGCTCCTTGAGTTTGGCCTGCCTTTTTTATCAGATTCATTCGATACTCGAAAAAGCCTTGTGACGGCTGCTTGTCTCCTTGAAGCAGAGCATCATTTATACTCTCCACCGGCAAAAACTCATTAATGGAAATGTTCTCTTTGACCAAATTTTCTTGAGGCAAGTCGTACTTTGCGATTAAATTCTCCACTTTTTTATCGTTGTACCAGTTCTCCACCATCAGGTAGCGGTATTCCGTACCGTCAGAAATTTCCACGTGCAAGCTCTCTTGAAGATACCTCATCTGTTCCGCCTTGATAAGGCAGATCGACGAAAGCAACAAAAACAGACAGAGGGCCGGAAGGTAGGGGAAGGGAAGCATTCTTTTTCTATTGACTTCCAGTAAAAACTTCATTTGCCCTCTCCTCCTTTTAAGTAATAGCGGTTCATTATCGGCATGGCCAAAATTCGGCTACTCGCAATGTAAATCAAAGACAGAAAGCAGGCCATCGCCGTAAAGGGATAGACGTGGTTTTGAAGGACAAAAAGCTTGGACGCGGAGAAATTACCTCGCACAAAGTTTTGCGGCGTAAAGTAGGCCAGAGTATTCGCCCAAGGCTGCGGCGAATCCGCCCACTTCTCAAGCCAAACAAAGGCGAGCACCAAGACGAGCAGGGAGACTTTCGACTTGCGAAAGACCAGGGAGAATAAGAGAATAATATTGACCACCACGAGAACGGCGGCAAAACCGGATAAGGCTTCCAGAAAATACCCTTGCCAAGTGGTGAGGTTGAAAATCGCCGGTCCGGCATAAAATTCGATGGAGGCATTGGCTCCGTGAAGGGAATAAATCATTCCGTGGTAGAGAAGCAAAAAAAACAAATAGGCGAGGTACGCGAGTCCTGCAAATAATTCTGCCGCCCTTACCTTGGCTAAGTAGAGGGAAAGGCGCCCATTCTTCGCGTGCACATCCATTTCAGTAAATCCCTGCGCCTCGTCGGCTGACGTTAAGGAAGACAGGGCGAGGGCCAAGTAGATTAAAAAAATGTAAAAAGTCATGTGCAGGGCATCGCCCATGTAACGCCATCCTTCATTATAAGCGTAGTAAAGGGGCGTTTTTACTTCACCGGCTTGACGAAGAATGCTTTCAACCTCCGACCGCTCGTAGGACCGATATGAGGCGCGCGCCCATGAGCCGATGGCCTTTAAGCGATCTTGGTAAAAATTTTCAATCCCTTGGTCGCTCATATGAATTGAAAAGTCTTGGATTTCAATATCTTTCGGAAAATTCAAACTTTGCGCGAGCCACTGGAAGGGATAAATCAGCTTCAAGCCCAACTCTTTTTCTTCCGATCGTGCGCCTTCCACAAAGTCTTTTTCTTTGCTTTCGTTGTAAAGGGTCTGGACCTTTTTCATTTGCTCTTCGGTTAAAGGGCCGTCGTATTTAATCCCTTCTTCTTTCATCAACACCCAATAGGAAAGACCGGAGCCAAACTTTCCTCCCTCTAAGACCATGTCTAGGGATTGGCTATAAGGAAGGATCTTGGCCAGACAAATCAACAAAAACAGGCACGCAATCAGGGCATTGTTCTTGGTCGCTATTTTTTTTAATTCCAGTTTTACGACAGCAAACATCGATTTCTCCCCTTTTCTCCTAACACAGGCCGACCTGTATCTGCTCTTCAAAAGAATTTTTTCGTTTTTTGCCCTTATTGAACCGCCTTTTTCAAGTCGTAGTAAGACCCGGTAAAGACCACCTTCCATTCCTTTTCGCCATGAGGCTTGGCCAGGAGAAGTTCGTCATAGGACCCGTCCAGCCGCCTGGCTTCATAGACAAAGAGTTCGTCATTCTTAAGACCTTGAATCGGTCCTGTTCGCGCTTCCGCAGGGATGGTGCCAATCATTTCATCAATTCGGTAATCCACCGTTGGCCCAAAGACCAACTCTGCGTCGTGATCATTCTCGTGTCCCTCTTCCCTCGGTGGATAGATGTCCGGTTTTGATTTAATGTAATTTGACACCGCTTGATCCAATTCGATAAATAGATCGAGACTTCTGTCCTCCCCGGTCGGGCCGAGAACGACATCGCCGCCTCTGGTCACCGAACCGCTCATACCTTTTTCGATCCAGTCCTTTCTGTTCTTCGCCCGTTGCTTTGCGATTTTTTTATCCGCTGCGATATCTTCCGGGCTTCTCTCATCGGGACCGTCCTGTGTTTTGCCTTGGCTATCTTCACTTTTCCTTTGGTTCTGCACCATGGAATAGGTGGATTCTTTTTTTAGATACAGCGCCGAGGCCAGAACGACTAAAACCACAAAAATTCCTAAAACCACTTTTTTCTTGTTCATCATCTTCCATCTCCTTTTCTATTGATTATAGGCAATTTACACCTCGGTCACAGTTAACTTTTGTCCGAACTTTTCACAAAAAAAGAAGAAGGCTTGTGGCGCTTCTTCTTAAAAGGGGTCTATATAGCCGATTTCTCTAGCTTTTTGTACCATTTCTTGGTAATTTTTTACGTCTAACTTGCCGTAAATGCGATTTAATAAAACGGCCAGGGAAGAGGTGGACATATAGGCTTCTTTTGCGACTTCTTTTCGTGATTTTCCCGAGGCATAGAGGCGGAGAATTTTTAATTCGTTTTCCGTGAGCTTTTCCTGAAGATGTTTCTTAGAGGAAAAATACCTTTTGTTCTCCAAGCAAACCCCTCGTATCTTCGCTAAAAGACTTTGGGTCGACTCTTCTTTCGAAATAAAACCCATACAGCCCATATTCTTGGCCTTTTCCCGGTAAAAATCAAGATTATAGCCCGATAAAATCAACACTTTTACACCGTAATCCCGTATCAACGCTTTGCTTAACTCCAGACCGTTTTCTCCCTTCGCCATACCGTCCAGATTAATGTCTATAAGAAGAAGATCGTAGGTCTCTTCTTGTAATTTGTCTTTTATGTCTTTCATTTTCTCCGGAATATCCACCCGGATTTTCCCGCCGGATTCTAAATCCATCTTCAAGCATTGGGCCAGCATTTTATGATCTTCGATTAACATAATCCTCATAGATCCGCTCCTTTTTAACCGGTACATTCACATAGAAGGCCAGGTACTTTTCCTCTCCTTCTCGGCCTTCTTCTACCCGAAATACTCCGTCCAGCCGTTTGGTTTCGAAATCCAATAATTTCAAGCCGGTGCTCCGGCCCGCACCTTCCTCCAAGTAATCGCCGTGATTTATCATGGACAGATGAATCTCCTTTTGTTTTTCCTCCAAATGAATTTCGGCGTAATCGCCCTTTCCGTGCTTGAAAAGATTGCTCACCAATTCGTAAAGGGCTTTATACAGAAAGCTGTCGTAGGGGCCGGGCACTGAAAAGTCCTCGGAACAAGTGAAGTCTATTAGTATGCCCCGATTTTGATACTTGTCTTCCAAATCCTTAATAAGGCCGTAGTAATTGTTGCTTAAGCTTTCCTTCGAACTTAAGATTGGGTCATAGGCATTCAATTCTTGGCGGATTTTTTTAATGTCGTTGGAGAGAATTTCCAGAATTTGATCCCTCTCGGAAAAAGACGGGGCCTTTTGAACCAGCTTCTGTACGAGAATAATGTCCTGCAAAATCATATCGTGGAGAAAACGAGTGTTTTTCTCGGAGTAAAGCCGCGCATACTTATCCAACAGGAGATTTTCCTTTCCCCTGTTCAGGAGGCTGCCTATCTCTTCCCGGCTCAGGTCGCGGTAATTGAAGTAATTGGAGACCATGACGAAAAACGCGCTCAAGTAAAGGGAGAGAAAGAAGATTTCGGTAAATTTCCTTGGAAAACCGTTGACGATAAAAAGGATGAGAAAAATCACAGAGCAAAACTTCGCCCACTCTTTAAAAGACGGGACAAAGGCTTTGAGGGATAAATGACACGCTTTTGTAAGCAAATAGATTAAGATGGCGGCTAAGACGGCCATCATATAAAATTCCTCGTAATTCTCAAAATAATTCCACAGGGAAGAGAGATAGAAACTTCCCCATAAATACAAGACCAGGAAGACCGCAGTCGACACCATAATCCGGTAACTATAAAGGCCCCGCCCCTGTATTTCTTTCTTTTTGACCAGGAAAAAAAGAAGGGGAAACAAACAGAAAATAAAGTAGACCCCCATGTATAGAAAGTTGACCTCCAGAGAAGAAAAGGTCGATAGAAGAAAGATAGCAAAAAAAGCGATGAGGGTCAAAAGACGAAAAGGACCGAAGCGAAAGTGCCCTTCCAAAACGATATCCATATAGGAAAAAATCAGCTGAAGAACAAAAAAGTAGCGAAGAAGAATGTCATTGACCAGATACGCAACGATGAAATCTTCCGAGATAAAATAAAGGGGAATCAAAAGTAGAGTGGTGCAAACCCGATAGACGTAATTTTTTTCTCTCTCCTCAAGCAGAATAAAGAAAGAGATAAAATTCGTGAGCGTAAAAAGACCGGTTAAGGCGACGATATGAAAACTGCTGCCGCCTTTTTTTACGGCAACTAAATAAAACCAATAAAGGGCCAGCTGGGTCAGGCAATGGCTCCAAAGCAAGATCGGTTTTTTATACGGCAAAAATCGATTCACGGCTTCCTCCTCACGTTAATTAGTCTCTATTTTAATCATACTGAATTGAAAAGGAAATTTCACCTAACTTTTGTCCGAACATCATTGGAGCCGTCCTCCGATGTTTGATGATTGATCTAAAGTGAAAATGGATTCCTCCCCTTTCGGCAAAGGATTTGCTCTTACTCAACGCAAAAACACGCCACAAACTAAAGTGACCCCCAAAGATGGATTTCTTGGTCCAACTTTTGGGGGTCAGTGCATTTCGGATGCCTTTTTGATTTTATTCTTTTTTAGATTTTTCGATGATTTCCTCCGCCAGTTGTGCCGGCACTTCTTCGTAGCGAACGAATTCCATGGTGAAGGAACCTCGGCCTTGGGTCATGGCCCGAAGGTCGATGGCGTATTCATACATTTCCGCTTGCGGCGCTTCGGCCATAATCAGCTGACCGCCGCCGGGTTGTTGGTCCATCCCCAGGATTCTTCCCCGGCGTTTGTTCATGTCGCCCATAACATCGCCCATGTATTCATCGGGCACGGCCACTTCAACGGCCATAATGGGCTCTAAGAGCACGGGCTTGGCTTCGGCGATCCCCTTCTTAAAGGCGATGGATGCCGCCATTTTAAAGCTGACTTCGTTGGAGTCAACATCGTGGTAGCTGCCGTCGTAGAGAACGGCCTTGACGCCTGTTACGGGGAAGCCGGCGAGAACGCCTTTTTCCATGGATTCTTCCAAGCCCTTTTCGACAGCCGGGAAGTAGTTTCTCGGCACGCTGCCGCCGAAGACTTCTTCGTCGAAGACAAAGCCTTCGTCGGTGGGTTCGAAGCGAATCCAAACGTCGCCGTATTGACCGGCGCCGCCGGATTGTTTTTTGTGCTTGCCTTGAACGGAGGCGGTGCCGCGAATGGTTTCTCTATAGGGAACGATAAAGGGCACTTTCTTTACTTCGACGCCGAAGGTGTTCTTTAATTTGTCCAGGATGACGTCCAGGTGCACATTGCCTTGGCCGCCGATGGTCATTTGTTTCGTTTCGGCATTGCGGTTGAGGACGATGCCCGGGTCTTCGTCTTGGAGCTTGCGAAGGGAGGTGGTGAGTTTTTCTTCGTCGTTTTTCGATGCCGCTTCAATGGCATAGAAGTAAACGGGTTGCGGCATTTTCACGCGCTTGTACACGACCTTGTGGGCCTTGTCGCAAAGGGTGTCGCCGGTCTTCGTTACGGTAAGCTTCGCCACGGCGCCGATGTCGCCGGCGTGGATGGCATCCACAGGAAGCTGTTCCTTGCCGCGGATGACGAAAATACCGGTGTTCTTTTCTTCCACGTCTTGAGAGCTGTTAAACAGAGCCGTGTCCTTGGATATGGTGCCGCTCAGGACCTTGAAGATGGAAATCTTTCCGACGTAGGGGTCGGTAATGGTTTTAAATACCACGGCGGAGAAGGGATCGGTGTCGGAGATCGTGCGTTCTTCTCCCGATTCGTAGCGGAAGCCAGTGTGGGCCCGTTCGTCGTCCGGTGCGGGCATGTAGTTGACGATGGTATTCAGCAAAATGTCGATGCCGATGCCTTTTTCAGCACTGCCGACCAAGAGGGGTACGGCATCGCCGTTTAAGAGAGCGGCGGTGACACCGCGGAGCAGTTCGTCGCGGGTGAATTTTTCGCCGCTGAAGTATTTGTCCATAAGGACTTCGTCGCTTTCGGCGACGACTTCGGCGATTTCTTCATACATACGCTCCGTGGCCTTCACTTGGTCGTGATTCAATTCCACTTCTTCCGGAGCGGCGTTTTTATATTCAAAGCCTTTTTGGAAAATAACGTCGGTGACGCCGACGAAGTTTTCACCTTCGCCGATGGGAACGGAGAAGGGAATAACCTTTTTGCCGAAGAGGCTTTCGATTTGTTCCATGAGTTCGCGGAAATTGACGTTTTCTCCGTCGATCTTGTTGACGAAGATAATACGGGGCAGACCGATTTCTTCCGTATATTTCCACATTCTTTCCGAACCGACTTGCACGCCGGCGGTGGCATCGATAATCATCAGCGCCGCTTCCGCTGCGCGAAGTGCGCCCATGGCTTCACTGATAAAGTCCATGTAACCGGGCGTGTCGATTATATTTAATTTCATCTTTCGCCATTCGATAGGAATAATGCTGGTACCGATGGATGTACCTCGTTCTTTTTCTTCTTTAGAAAAGTCGGAGAGGGTATTTTTTTGATCCACGTGGCCGATTTGTTTTGTGGCACCGGATTGGTACAGGAGCGCTTCTGTTAGGTTGGTCTTGCCCGATCCGCTGTGCCCGACCAGGGCCAAGTTACGGACTTCCCTCGTGTTGTATGCTTTCATTAATTTGTTCCTCCTATCGTGAATTTCCTCGCGGAAACGTTTTTATGCCTAAATTATATCATAGCCCGATGTAATTTTCATTCTTCCCCGGCCTTTCGTCGGATTTTTATCTCGCCACGGTCCGTATACTAATTTTCGCTCACAAAAAAAACGAGCCGAAGCTCGTTCTTTCAATATTATTTTCGAAGCAGCTCTTCCATTTGCCGACGGGTCCAGCCGAAGGCGCCGCCGGAGTGGATAAAGAGAATATTTTCTTTGCCTTCCCAGCGTCCGTCTAAAATCTCGGAAATGGTGCCGTACATGGCTTTGCCGGTGTAGACCGGATCCAGGATGATTCCCGTTTGGGAAACGAAGTCCCAAATAAATTCCAGCTCTTCGGGACGACTCAGGGCGTAGCCCCGGCCTTCGTAGCCGCCGATGACGGTGACGGCGTCCGCGGGCACGGAGGTGCCCTTTAATTCGTTCATCTCGGCGATAATCGGCGGAAGCAGTTCCTTTTCGACGACCTCCTTCGGCGAGGAAATGGAAATGCCGACGATCTCCTTGCCCGCATTGTGAATGGCGTTGCCGTAAACGAGACCTGCTAACATGCCGGCGCTGCCGGTGACGCAGATGACGGCATCGAAGTTGATGCCCATGTCTTTTTCTTCTTCGAGAATTTCTTCGAAGCATTCCACGTAGCCGAAGCTTCCCAGGCCGTTGCTGCCGCCCATGGGAATGATGTCCACGGACTTGCCTTCTTTTTCCAGCTCCTCTTTCCACGATGCCATGATGGCGTCGCGATGGTTGTCGTAATCTTCCTGGGAGACGAAGCGAATGTCCGCCCCTGCCAGGCGATCCAAAAAGAGATTGCCCTCTTCGGGATAATCCTCGCTGCCCGTTAAAAGCAGGTGGCACTTAAATCCCAGTCGGGCACAGGCCATGGCCGTGGCCCGGGCGTGATTGCTTTGCACGGCGCCGGTGGTAATAATGTCCGTGGCGCCGTCGTCCAATGCCTTTTCAAGCAAGTATTCCAGCTTACGAATTTTATTGCCCGTCACCGACAGGCCCGTTAAATCGTCTCGTTTAATATAGAGGTTGATGGGCAGATCCGCATCCATAAGTTGAACCGGTTCGATGCGGGTCGGCGTATTGGCTAAAGATAATTTTTTCATTGAACACCTCAATAAGAATATCCATCTTTTTTATCAGCTCGACGAAGCACCTGCCACGCGCCGTTTTCGTAGGCGCAGATCCCGAGACCCAAGCTTTCGGCAATGGGTCCGGACCAGAAATCGCGAACCGCCACGCCTTCCATGACGTGATAGAGGGCCCGTATGCTGACGCCGTGACCGACGATAAGGACGTGCTCGTCCTGCGTCTGTTCCAGGCGCCGCAAAAAAGCTTCCGTCTTTCGGTAAAGGTCGTGAAAATCCATGAGGCCTTCCCGGTGATACTTCTCCGGCGTCTTTAAATAAAGGCGGGAGATGGGATCTTTTAAAATGTCTTTAAAAAGCATCCCCTCCCAAGGCCCCAAGGGCAACTCGCGAAGTGCTTCTACTTCTATTATGGGCACAGATCGCGATTTTAGCAAGCCCTCCGCTGTCTTTCGGGCCCGCTTTAAGTCCGAGGTGTAACAGCGGTCGAAGGGCACGGAGGCCAACTCCTCTCTCATGGATTCAATGGCCGCCTGTCCTTCCCGGGTGATGGGCGAATCCATTTGCCCCTGGATGCGATCCTCGCGGTTCCACTCCGTCTCCGCGTGGCGCAGGATATAGAGCTTCATCATTTAGATGCGTTCGAGAACAAAGGCGATGGTTCCGTCGTTTAATTCGGTCTTTTCCGCATCCAGAGGTTTCTTTTCCATGGATTCCGCCAGAGTTTCTTCCATGATTAAAGCTTTCGATGCTTCCAGCGCCGCTTCCACGTCGCCGTCGGCATCGTAGGCGATGCGAATGTGGTCGGTGACGTCGTAGTCGTTGGACTTCCGTTGCTTTTGTACCTTCGAAATAAATTCCCGGACGTAGCCTTCGGCGATTAATTCTTCGGTGAGCTCCGTGTCCAAGATAGCGAAGAGATTGTCGTCCATGCAGACGTCGAAGCCTTCCTTGGAGGAAATGTCCACGAGGACGTCGTCCAGATTGACTTCCGTGTCTTCGCCGTTTAGGTTCATGGTGACGCTGCCCTTCTTCAGCTCATCGTAAAGGGCCTTGGCATCGCCCTGAGCCAGAATTTTTTGGAAGTCCTTGATCTTGGGGCCGAACTTTCTGCCCACCTCTTGGAAATTTGGCTTCAATCTGTAGGTCATGTACTTGCTCAAATCCTCTGAGAAGACCACAGTCTTGACGTTCAGCTCCTCTTCAATTAAATCGGATAGGTCGCCGATAATGGGCTTCAGATTCCCATCCACCAAGACCTCGCTCAAGGGCTGGCGCACCTTGATCTTGGCATTTTCCCGTCCGGCGCGGCCCAAGGTGACCAATTGACGAACGATGGCCATTTTTTCTTCCAGCTTTTCGTCGATGGCAGCTTCGTCGGCGGTGGGATAGTCCGCTAAGTGGACGCTTTCGCCGCCGTCCAGGGTTTGATAAAATTCCTCGGCGATAAAGGGCGCGAAGGGTGCGATTAATTTTGCCACGCCGAGCAAAATGTCGTAGGTGGTCTTAAAGACCGCATCCCGAGAGGGGCTGTCTTCTTCGTCCCAGAAGCGACGTCTGTTTCGGCGGATGTACCAGTTGGAGAAATCCTCCGACACGAAATCCTGAATGTCGCGAACCACCTTATTCACCTCGTGAATTTCCATATTTTCCACCACGGACTTCACCAGGCTGTTGTATTTGGAAAGCATCCAGCGGTCGATTTCGTCGTAGGCGACGTCGGTGACTTCTCTGGGATCCACGTCGTTAATATTGGCATAGAGGGTGAAGAAATTATGGATGTTTCTTAAGGTGCGGAAGAATTTGCCGTTGACCTCTCTCAATCCGTCTTCGTCGAACTTCGTCGGGCTCCACGGCGGAGAGACGTACATGAGGTACCAGCGCACCGCATCGGCGCCGTACTTTTCGAAAAGCTCCGTCGGCGACACGGTGTTGCCCCGGGATTTACTCATCTTCTTGCCTTCTTTGTCCAGGATCAAATCGTTGACCAGGACGCTCTTGTAGGGCGCCTTGCCGGTCATGAAGGTGGAGATGGCCAGGAGGGAGTAGAACCAGCCCCGGGTTTGGTCGATGCCTTCACAGATGAAATCGGCGGGGAAGAGTTTGTCGAATGCCTCTTTGTTTTCAAAGGGATAGTGCCATTGAGCGAAGGGCATGGAGCCGGAGTCGAACCAGCAGTCGATGACGTCGGTTTCTCTTACCATGGTTCCGCCGCATTCGCAGCGCAAATGCACGTCGTCTACATAGGGGCGGTGAAGTTCCACGGTTTCGTCGATGTCTTCGATGGCCTCATCCACCAATTGCTTAATGCTTCCGATGCTTCGCGTCTTGCCGCAATCCGGGCAGCGCCACACGGGGAAGGGGGTGCCCCAGTATCTGGAGCGGGAGATGGCCCAGTCGTTTAGGTTTTCCAGCCAGTTGCCGAAGCGCTTTTCGCCGACGAAGGAGGGGAACCAATCGACGCCGTCGTTGTTTTTCACCAGCTGCTCTTTAAACTTCGTCACCTCGATGTACCAGGAGGGGTGAGCGTAGTAGATCAAGGGCGTCTTGCAGCGCCAGCAGTGGGGATAGTTGTGGACGATGGTTTCCTTGCTGAAGACCTTGTCCTGCATCTTCAGATAGTCGATGATTTCTTCGTTGACGCTGTGAACGAATTGGCCCTTCCATTGGGTTTCGGTAAAGTTGCCGTCGTCGTCTACCGGTTTCACGAAGGCCAAGTCATTTCTGCGGCCCGTTTGATAGTCGTCTTCCCCGAAGGCGGGAGCCGTGTGGACGATGCCCGTACCGTCTTCCGTGGTGACGTAGTCGGCGAGGACGACGACAAAGGCCTTGCCATCCACGTGGATTTGATCGATGAGCTGTTCATAGGCGCGGCCGTCGAGCGCTTTGCCCTTGACGACGTCCAGCACCTCGTATTCATCTTTTAACACCTTGTCTAAAAGATTTTTCGCCAGGTAATAGACATTGCCGTCGGCATATTTGACCTTGGCGTAATCCACGTCGGGGTGCACGGCCAATGCCACATTGGAAGGCACGGTCCAAGGCGTGGTGGTCCATGCCAGGTAGTAGGCATCTTCGTCCTTTGCCTTAAACTTCATGGTAATGGTGGGCGTCTTGTCTTCCTGATAGCCCTGTGCCACCTCGTGAGAAGCGAGGCCCGTGCCGCAGCGGGGGCAGTAAGGCAAAATCTTGTGGCCCTCGTAGATCAGGCCTTCGTTAAACATTTTATCCAGGATGTACCAGACGCTCTCGATGTAGGAGTTGTTGAGGGTAATGTAGGGATCGTCCAAATCCACGAGGTAACCCATGCGGGTGGTCATTTGCCGCCACAAGCTTTCGTATTCGAACACCGACTCGCGACATTTCTTGTTGAACTTTTCGATGCCGTATTTTTCGATGTCTTGCTTGTTGTGAAGGTTCAGCTTCTTTTCCACTTCGATTTCAACGGGGAGGCCGTGGGTATCCCAGCCGGCTTTGCGATTGACTCTATAGCCCTGCATGGTTTTATAGCGGCAGGTTAAGTCCTTTAACGTCCGCGCCATGACGTGGTGAATGCCGGGCTTGCCGTTGGCCGTCGGCGGCCCTTCGTAGAAAATAAAATCTTCCTTGCCTTCGCGGGTCTCCACGGATCGCTTCAACAGATCCATGTCTTGCCAAAAATCGACGATGCGCTTTTCACGCACGTCGGCCATGTCTTGGGACAATGTCTCAAATTTCGCCATAATACTCTCCTTTATTTAAAAATCTATAAAAAAAGTCCCCTCGTCTGATGACGAAGGGACGCTTTTATACGCGGTACCACCCTACTTATAGGATTCTATCACTCAAAGCCTTAACGCGGCGAACGACCATAAGGTTCTAGGGAAGGTGATGCGACTTTCACTGTATTGGCACGTCTCAGCTCCTGTGCCTCTCTGTGAATAGGGAATGAAAATCTTCGGCTTCCATTAATCGATATAATCTGTAATTTTCATGGACTGCAATTGACCGATAACGTCTCTTTGCAAACCGTACATGCTTCGGTGGAATTTGCACCCGGCAATTTCTTTTGTGTTGAAGCGGTTGCAATAGGGGTCATTTGCGTGTAAGCAACGATTCAACTCGATGGGTCCGTCGATGGCGAGAATAATATCGTACAGCGATATGCCTTCCGCCGGACGGTTAAGAATGTAGCCGCCCTTGGCGCCACGACGGGACGCGGTCAGCCCGCCAATGTTCAGCTTGCGCAAAATACGCAATGTAAACCTGGAAGGGATGCCCATGGTCTCTGAGATAGTCGGCGCACCGACAACTTGCCCTTCGTGAGCCGCCAGATGGGCGATAATACGAAAGGCGTAATCAATTTCCTGCGTCAGCTTCAATGCCTCACATCCTCCCTCAAATTTATCTAGATAAGGTATTCTAACATATTTATTTATTTTGGTAAAGCATAGAACCTGCCGTGCTCGGCCATAAATAGTTTGACCAGAAGAGACTCTTCGTCCAAAGCCACGTCTTCCAAATGAATCATCTGTCCCTTTTTCACGGGGCGGCGAAGCTTCGCCTCGCCGACGAGAAGTCCGATGGGAAGGAGGCCTTCGTCGTAAGCCCGATCCGCCTCCACCAATGTGCCGTAGGCCGTGTCGGATCCGATGCCTTGGATGGGTTCGCCCGCCTCCATATCTTTTTTCGCCACGGCGACGGTGTGGGCCACATAGCCCGCCTCCGGAGCAATCGTGGCCTCATTATACAAAACGGCTTTTGCAATTGTCAAAGGGGTTTCGATATTCGTCAGGTGATAGGGTCGGTACAAAATGTAATTGGGCCCGTCGCCCATGGAAAGATAGGGCATTTCCCTTTGAATCACCGGCTCGTCGGATTCCACGGAGACGAAGACGCCGGGGGCGATGCCGTGAACGAAATTCACCGTGCCCCTGCGGTTCATCTCCCCGCCCATATCCTTAGTCAAAAGCTTTTTGCTCAGATCCTTTATATCGGCGTGCATGCCCACGCAGCCGCCCTCGTCGGGCAAGAGGCCCGTGGCATTACATACGGCATTGAGCTCGATCATGGTATTGGTGGCGTCGACGAAGGAGGTGAGCATGCGGGGGCTGATGCCTTTTTTCTCCGCCTCGTCCCTTAAGGTCTCGGGAGTCGCCTCCACATTCATGGGATTGTTCTTTCCCTTTCCGGCGGCGACGACGCGGAAGCCTAAAAATTCGGCGAAATCATAGAGCTCCATAATGGCGCCGGGCTCGTCTCCCGCCGTGCCCGTGTAGCAAAGGCCCTTCTCCTGTGCCTTTTTTAAGAAATAGGGCCCGAGGAGCACGTCGCATTCCACATTAAAGCTGATGATGCGCTTGCCTGCATTCAATCCGTTTTCGTTTAACTGAGCGCCTGCCTCCGTATTCCCGGTGCAGTCGCAAATGGCATCCACTTCCTCCAGCTCCCAGGCCAGAGCGTTGTTCGTGGTAAGAACCGTCTTGCCCTCTTTAAGAAGCTCTCGAACTTCTTTTTCATCCAAGGTAAATCCGTAGGCGTCTTCTTTTAAGCCCACGTCCTTCGCCTTGTCCAAAAGGGCCTCTTCTCCTCTGGACGACCAAAGAACGACATCTATATTCTTAATACTTTTTAATTGTGCAACTAATCCCGATCCCATTAATCCGGCGCCGACGACGGCGATGCGTATGGGACCGTGGATAGACAAATCTTTTTGCAGCTTCATATTTGTCCTCCAATCATTCTTTAGAATTATAGCATAGATTGTCCCCTGCGGCGAAAGCCTCGGCCCACTACAGGCGAATCTTAACGCTATTTTTGATTTTCATCGGCGCCAAAGGGTATGAATTACCAGAATAGGAGTGAATTTATGAACAAGAACTATACATTAATGGAAAAGCGAACCATCGACGAGTTACACGGCGAGGTTTCTCTTTTAAAACATAATCGAACGGGGGCACAGATCCTCCTCATCGACAATCATAACCACAACAAGACCTTCGCCATCGGCTTTAAGACGCCGCCGGAAGATTCCACCGGCGTCGCCCACATTGTGGAGCACTCCACGCTGTCGGGCTCGCGGAAGTACAAGACGAAGGAGCCCTTTATGGACATGGTGGCATCCAGCGTGCAAACTTTTTTAAACGCCATGACCTATCCCGACAAGACCCTCTACCCCATCAGCTCCAGGAACGAGAAGGACTTTTGCCAGCTAATGGACGTGTATCTGGACGCGGTCTTTTACCCGGCCATGAAGAAAAATCCCAAGATTTTTTATCAGGAAGGTTGGCATCCGGAAATTCAGGACGAGAGCCTCGTGGCCAACGGCGTGGTCTTTAACGAAATGAAGGGGGTCTATTCCGATCCCAACAATCGCATCAGCGACATGATTCGAGAAAGACTCCACCCCACGGGCACCTATTCCCACGATTCCGGCGGCAATCCGAAAAACATTCCCGATTTAACTTACGACGCCTTTTTGGCTTTCCACGCCCGCTACTACCACCCCTCCAACAGCTACATCCTTCTCGCCGGAGATTTGGATTTCGACGAGCGCCTGAACTATTTAGACGAAGAATATTTAAGCCGCTTTGATTACGCGGATCCGGCCTCTGACATCGTCGGCCATCCCTTTTTCGACGAGCCCAAGGAATTTCACGACAGCTACGATTTAAGCGAAGAGGAAGACCCCGCCGGGAAGAATTACTTCGCCTTCTCCCTCTGTGCCAAGGAAAATCCCACGCCGGAAGACCTCTTGCTGCGCAGTTTCTTTCAAGAGCTTTTCGTCGAATCGGAAAACGGCCTCTTGAAAAAGCCCTTGCAAGATGCGGGCATCGGCGAAGACGTGTACTCGGAACTTTCCGTATCCAATACCTGGGACTTCACCCTGGTAGCCTACCGCGCCGACGGGGCTCGCTACGAGGATTTTAAATCCATCGTCAACGATACCTTAAACCGCTTGGCCGATGAGGGCATGGACGAGGATCTTTTGGAAGCGACCCTGGAAAAATTTGAATTTACCGTGCGCCGCGGCGGCGGCAGCCACGCCGATCTCATCTCCTACATCGGCGCCTTAAACACCTGGCTCTACGGCCAAAGCCCCTTGGACGGCTTGGAAGTGCTGCCTCTTTTAAATGAAATGCGTGAGAAGATCGGCACGGATTACTATCAGGAAAAGATCCGAGAATTTTTCTTAAAACCGACCCACCGCCTCTTTATGAATGTGGCGCCGGAGAAGGGCAAGCAAAAGAGAGAAGACGAGGCTCTGGCCGCAAAACAAAAAGCGGATCTCGCCGCATTGTCCGACGAAGAGAAAAAAGAAATCGAAGCTCTGGTCAAAGACCTGAGGGATTATCAAATGGCGCCGGATTCCGCCGAGGCCAAGGCCACCATTCCCAAGCTGGATCTCGAGGACCTGGCCGACGGCATCACGGACATCCCCCGCGACGTCGCAGAAAAAGACGGCGTCACTTTGACGAAAAATCCTCTGAACACCAATGGCATCGTCTATACGAACCTGGCCTTTCACATGGGCCATTTGACGGAAGAGGAATTGGCCTATGCCTCCCTGTTAGGGGAAGTATTGACCAAAGTCGCCACGAAAAATTACGACGAGGCGGCCCTTGAAACGGAAATCTTCCTCTCCGGCGGCGGCTTTACCTTCGACACCCCTGTGGAAGAGACGAAAGCGGGCTATGCCCCCTACTTCTTTATCTCAACCGGTGCCCTGCCCAGGCAGATCGAGCGGGGCTACGCCGTACTGGATGAAATCCTTCACGACAGCCGCCTGGCTGACGCAAACAGGCTCAAGACGATTTTAGAAGGGCTCAAGGCGGACATCGCTAACACCCTCTTGCAGTCGGGCCACAGTATCGTCTCCAATCGCGTGCGCACCCACTTCAGCGAAGGCGCTTATGTAGACGATATAATGAACGGCCTCGCCTTCTTCGACTTCGTCTGCGACCGCGTCGACGAAAAGAATTACGCGGCCGTGGGCGAAAAGCTTCAGGCCGTGGCGAAGAAATTATTCGCCAAAGATCGCCTCACATTAAATCTCATTGCGGAAAAAGAGGACTTGGACGAGGCGGAAGACGCCCTCTCTCCCCTGATTCAATCCTTTGACCTCATCGGCGCCGAAGATTATTCCCCGGCCTTTACGCCCGAAAAGGTAAAAGAGGCCTTCACCTTAAATTCTCAGGTCAATTACATTGCCAAGGGCGGCAATTTTAAAGACCTGGGCAAAAGCTACTCCGGCGACATGGCGGTGCTGGCCAATGTGATCAGCAATCTCTATCTGCACCGGGAAATTCGCGCCAAAGGCGGCGCTTACGGTGCCGGCATTCGCATCGCGAAAAGCGGCAATGTGGCCACCTACTCCTATCGGGATCCCCACGTGAAGGAAACCATCGCCGCCTACGACGGCATCGGCGATTTCCTTCGCTCCCTGGAGCTTTCCGAGCGGGATCTGGCGGATATGATCATCGGCGTCATGAACGTCTTCGATCCCCACATGGCGCCCCCCTCTTACGGCCTCATGGACTTTAAGCGCTTCTTAAACGGCACGAGCAGTGCTGAGATCGAATCTCTCCGTGAAGAGGCTCTAAAGACCACTGTGACGGATTTAAAGGGCTATGGCGACATGATGGACGCCCTTATGGGCGAAGATCAACTGGTGGCCATGGGATCCGAGGCCGCCTTAAAAGAAACGGCCGCCTTCGACCGCTACGAAAGTTTAAATCGATAATTCGACGAACAACAAAGCCCCGACATCCGAGAGCGATGGCGGGGCTTTTTCACGCCCGAATGTCTGCGCAAAAAAAGAAGCCCCCAAGGACTTCTTTTTCTGATTAACAGCAACAGCCGCCACTGCCTGCGCTTTCCGAATCCACCGAAGGCGAGGTGGAGCAGCCTTCGAAGGGGCCGAAGTGTCGGGAGCGATCGCCGATGACTTCGAAGTATTTGCCGAAGCGGGTTTGTTGAATCATGGCACAGGTGTTGCCGCAAACCGAGGCGGGCAGGTCCTTTTCGAAATGGTGGTGATCGTCCAGGTCAAAGGCAAATTCGTTGCCGACGATGCCGCCTTTGTAAATAATAAATTGGCCGTATTGTTCGCAAATGTCTTCCAGAAATTCGGGCAACTTCATGGCGCGAATGGTGCGGGAGGTAAAGCCGATATTGCCGGTTAATTTTTCAATTTCCGGATTGTCCACGGCCGCTTTGGAAGAAGACATGTAGCGGAAATCCTCCCAGCCCACTTTGCGCATGAGCCGGCGGAAATCTTCCACATACATGGCGCCGCCGATGCATTCGCCGCGTAGGACGGGGTGATCTTCCAATTCCTTCGGCATGCGGCGATCGGCGAAAATGTCCGAGAAGTAGAGTTCGCCGCCTTTTTTCAGCACGCGGTAGATTTCGCCGAACACCGCTTCTTTGTAGGGGGACAGATTGATGACGCAGTTGGAAATAACCACATCGACGCTTTCGTCTTCGATTCCGGCGGATTTTAAATCTTCGATATAACCCTTGACGAAGGTGACGTTCGATTCCTTGTAGCCGAATTTTTTCGCCATTTCGTCTTGGTGGGCTTTGGCGATGGCCAATTGATCGTCGTTCATGTCCAGGCCGATGACCTTGCCCTTTTCGCCCACGAGCTTGGAAACCATGTACACGTCGAGGCCCGTGCCGCAACCTAAGTCCAAGACGGTGCAGCCTTCCAAAGCCGGCGGAATGGGCGAACCGCAGCCGTAGAAACGGAGAATGATTTCGTCGGGAATTTGTTCTCTGATCACTTGCAAGTGTTCCGGCATATTGTCCAGGGCGCAGGAGCAAATATTGGTTTCCATTTGACCTTCTTTTTCGCCGGTGACTTCCGAATAATATTTTTTAACTTCTTCGCGAATATCCATGTTACTCTCCTTTAGCAGCAGCAATTATTGTTCGATTTCGATTGTTGTAAGGGTTCGATGACTTTCGTAAAGACCAAAGCCGCCAGGGCGCTTCCCACACAGGGACCCAGGGTGTAGACCAAAAGAACCTGCGGTGAAAAGGCTACGGCTTTAAAGCCGACCAGGTAGCCGACGATGCGGGGGCCCAAGTCACGGGCGGGATTTAAGCCCGCATTGGTCATGGGGCCGATGGTGCCGATAAGGCAAGAGATGGTGAGCCCGATAAACAAGGGGAAAAGATCGTCGCTGGGACGACCCAGATTGCAGCCTTCGGTCATGGAGAAAATAATAATGACCAGAATAAAGACGCCGAGACCTTCCGCAAAAGCGGCGACGCCGGGGCTGATGACGCCTTTCGCCGTGTTGGGGAAGACTTCGCACCAGATACTCGAGGGGCCGCTGGCCACGCTCATGGTCAAATTGTCGGCGACGAGGGCCGCTTGCACACTGTCTTTAAAGAAAATCCACAGGGCCAGGCCGGCTAAGAGGGCGCCGATCATTTGGCCGCAAAAATACACTGGAAAGTTTTTCCACGCGCAACGGCCGCTGAGGCACATGGCCAAGGTCACCGCAGGATTAAAGTGAGCCGCGGATAAGTTTCTCGTGGCGTAAATGGCGATGGCGATGGCGAGCCCCCAAATCATACCTACCTGAAAGGGACCGGTGTGGGCGCCGTACAAGGTTGCCGTGGCCACGGCACCGATGCCGAAAAAACACATAAGAAAAGTGCCGATGACCTCGCCCATCATCGAGTGCATCCACACTTTAGGCTCCGACTTAACTACGTCGTTCATAATTCCTCCTTTTGGATAATATATTTATTATCAGTTTATCCTCTGGAGTAAATTCCTGTCAATGAACATAGATATCTATTCGTTTTTACAATGGAGAATGTTTTTTGCCCCCGTTTTTCTATAGCCGTCTTCATTGAAAAAGCACCGAGCCTATGCTCAGTGCTTTCGTTTACTTATCTTCTTTTAAGGCTTGGCTTGCTTCTTCGGAAAGCTCGTCCCTTTCGATGTGCTCCCCGGTTCCCAGGGGATCTTCGGAAAGGGTCTCGCCGTTAAAGATGGCTTCGAATTCCTTGCCGCTAATGGTTTCTCTGTCCAAGAGGGCGTCGGAGACGCGGAGCAGAGTGTCCATGTTCTCTTTCAAAAGAGTCTTTGCCTTGTTGTAAGCATCCCCGACGAATCGGCGCATTTCTTCGTCGATTTCCGCAGCCACTTCTTCGGAGTAATCCTTTGTGTGGCTCATGTCCCTGGCGACGAAGACCGAATCGGAATCGCTGCCGTAGGTTAAGGTGCCGACCTTTTCGCTCATGCCGTAGGTAGTGACCATCTCACGGGCGAGCTTCGTGGCCCGCTCGATGTCGTTGGATGCGCCGGTGGAGATGTCGCCTAAAACTAAATCCTCCGCCACGCGGCCTCCTAAGAGGCTCACCAGCTCGTCCTGCATTTCCGTCTTCGTGGTGAAATGCATAATGTCGTCGTCGGGCAAAAAGGCCGTAAAGCCGCCGGCGCGACCGCGGGGAATGATGGTGATCATGTGCACCGAATCAAATCCCGGCAAGAGGCGGGAGACTACGGCATGACCCGCCTCGTGAACCGCCGTGAGCTTGCGCTCTTTTTCCTTAATGACGGCGCTGGTCTTTTCGGGACCTGCCACCACTTTAATGCTGGCCTCGTTGACGACGGCCATGGTGATCTTTCTCAAATTGGCGCGAGCCGCCAAAAGGGCCGACTCGTTCATTAGGTTTTCAAGATCCGCCGGAGTAAAGCCTGCCGTACGCTTGGCCACTACGGACATGTCCACGTCCTCGGCCATGGGCTTTTTCTTGCCGTGAAGTTCCAAAATTTCTTTTCGCGCCCGCACGTCGGGAAGGCCGACGTAAATTTGTCGGTCAAAGCGCCCCGGGCGAAGAAGGGCAGGGTCCAAGATGTCGGCACGGTTGGTGGCCGCCATGACGATGACCCCTTCATTGGTGCCGAAGCCGTCCATTTCCACGAGCAGTTGATTTAAGGTTTGTTCCCGCTCGTCGTGACCGCCGCCGAGGCCCGCGCCCCGTCTGCGTCCCACGGCGTCGATTTCGTCGATGAAGATAATACAGGGGGCGTTATTTTTTGCCGTTTCAAAAAGATCCCGCACCCGGCTCGCGCCGACACCCACATACATTTCCACGAAATCCGAACCGCTCATAATATAAAAAGGCACCTTCGCCTCGCCTGCCACGGACTTGGAAAGGTAGGTCTTCCCCGTTCCCGGCGGCCCCACGAGGAGCACCCCTTTGGGAATGCGCGCCCCCATGGCGACGAATTTACCCGGGCTCTTTAGAAAGTCGACGATTTCGGAAAGTTCTTCCTTTTCTTCTTTCAAACCCGCCACGTCTTTAAACGTAATTTTATTATCCTCATCTTCCATGACCCGGGCCTTGCTCTTGCCGAAATTCATCATGCGGCCGCCGGCGCCTTGCTGGGATCGCATAAAGCTGAAGAACAGATAGCCCATAAAGAGCATGACCACGAAAGTGGGCAGAAAACTGGTCAAAGAAGGGGATTGATTATTGACAGGCGTAGAGGACAGGGCGATATCGCCGCGCTCCACCGGCTTCTTTAAATACTGCTCATAAAAGGAATCGCCGATAATGGGCGGGATGTTTGTCCGAACTACGTCTTTGTTTTTTTTCGTTACCAGAGCTTCCGAACCCTTTAGGTCGATGGATTTTATTTTATCCTGTTGGATCATTTCCACAAGCTTCGTGTAGCTGATCTCTTCCGTCGCCCGTTGGGACGGATTCATAAAGTAAATGCCGAAAATCAGCATGCCGAGAAGCACGAGATAAAAGGCGACGCCGCTCCATTTTCTATTCAATATTACTAACCTCCTCTTCTGTCGTACTCTTCAGTATACCATATTTAAGGTATTATTTTTCGTAAATCTCAGGCTTTAATACGCCGACATAGGGCAGGTTTCTATATTTTTCCGCAAAGTCGATGCCGTAGCCCACGACGAATTTATCCGCCACCTCGTAGCCCACGTAATCCACCTGCACCGCCCGCTCCCGGCGGGAGGGCTTGGTAAGCAAGGTGGCGATGGCCACGTCCTTTACGCCGCGACTTTCCATGACTTTCGTCAAATAGCTGAGGGTGAGGCCCGTGTCCACAATGTCCTCCACGATAAGAACGGACTTTCCTTCCACCGTGGTGGAAAGGTCTTTTAAGATCCGCACCTCGCCGCTGGAGGTGGTGGATGTGCCGTAGCTGGAAACGTCCATAAAGTCGATTTCCATAGGCAGGTCGATGGCCTGAATCAAATCCGCCATAAAGGCGAAGGCGCCTTTTAAAATGCCGATGACGATAAGATTTTTTCCGCGAAAGTCGTCGGTGACGGCACGACCGATGCGTTGTACGGCCTCCTGTATCTCTTCTTTGGAAATTAAAACTTCCGCTACATCTCTTTCGATGGAATCCACGCGAGTTTCTGCCATGATTTTTCCTCCTGCCTATAGGCTTTTCTCAAACCGACGACCCAAATCACTTCGTCTCCTTCGACGACCACGGGCCAGCTGTCCCGCAGCTCGCGATTGATTTTTGCGTCGATAAAAACATCCTTTAATTTCTTGCGGCCGACCTTTAACCCAATCACATCCCCGGGCCTCCTGGTGCGAATTTTTACGCGGGAAGGATCCTTGACGTAGACAAAATCCTCGCCCTCGCCTAAGTAAAAGCGGTGGCCCATAAATTCGGCCTCGCCGTCGATTAAGCTTACAGCATCGATAGGCTCCGTCCCTGCAGGGGGCGGGGAAAAAATAATTTTATCGTAGCTCCGCGCCACCCGCAGGCCCGGAAGGTCGATGCCCTTGCCCGTCTGTGCCTCTTTTAATCCGTCGACGGCTAAAATGTGCTCGTAGCCGATATTTTTCACATGGCCCTTGATGCTTTCGATCGCCCTGCGAAAGACCCGCCGGCGCAAAGCGTCGGGCAGGTCAAAAATTTCCTCGTCGATGCTTACGCGCGTGGGCGACTCGTGCGCCAGGGCCTCGTAACGCTTTTCGGCCTCCCGGGACAAATAGCCCTCGTCCTCCTCTACCATGGTTCGAAAATTTGACATGGCTCGACGAAAGCCGGGGTTAATGGCCTCGGCTTCGGGGATGATGTTGAGGCGCACCCGGTTTCTGGAATAGGTGGGCTCGAGATTGGTCTCATCCACCACATAGGGAATGTGGTTTTCCTCCAGTGCCGCCAGAATCTCCTCTTTTGTCAAAGAGAGCAGGGGCCGAAACAGGTCCCCCTCCAGCACCTTCATGCCCTCCATGCCCCGGAGGCCGGTGCCTCGAATCAGCCGCAGGAGCATGGTCTCCACCTGATCGTCCAAGTGGTGAGCCAGGGCGATGAGCCCGCCGGGCGCTTTATGGCGCCTGAAAAAATCGTAGCGCAAAATCCGTCCCGCTTCCTCCGTGCCCAATTTATTTTTCCGGGCATAGGCGGTTACGTCGGCCCGCTCGACGACGAGGGGAACGGCCCACTCCCTACAAAGGGCCTCGACGAAGGCCTGATCCCTGTCCGCCGTCTCCCTGAGGCCGTGATGCAAATGGGCGGCCCTTAAATCAAAGGGCACCTTCTCTCTATAGGCCTTCAGCAAACAGAGCAGATACATGGAATCCGGCCCGCCGGATAAGGCCACGAGGACGTGGCTGTCCCTATGGATGATTTCGTCGAATGACACGATCACAAAGGCCTCCGTTCAAAAAAAGAGCGTCGCTCGGCGACGCTTGCTTTATCTTCTCTTCGTCTTACCTTGTCTCACATTGCGACGCTGTTTCGCACTTTCAATCTTTTCATTGCTGACCTTCATGAATTTGCTCAACATATCGTCGAAGCTGGACGCATCGGATTTATGGACTTCTCTGTTTAATTGAACCGCCTGTGGCAGGGGCTTTTTCTGTTCCGTCTTCGGCCGAGCCTGCTTCATGCTTAAGGCGATTTTTCCGCCGTCATCCACGGTGAGCACCTTGACCTTGACCTTTTGCCCCATGGATAAATGATCCGAGACTTCCTTGACGTATTCATCGGATATTTCCGAAATATGTACCAGGCCGTTGTGATCCTCGTCCAATTGAACGAATGCTCCGAATTTTACGATGCCCGTGACGACGCCGTCTAAAATAGCTCCTACTTCGATTGCCATAAATTACCTTGAATCCTCCTCGTTGGTTTCGCCCGCCCGTTCTTTTTCCTTGTCCACGTAAATAACCTCTCTCGGCTTTACCATGCCTAAATCCTCACGGGCCACCTCTTCCGCAAACTCCATGCTGTCGCTGTTGCGAATGGCGGCACCCGTGGCTTTTATTTCCTTGGAACGGGCTTCGATTTTCTTTTTGTTTTCCCGCATTAATGCTTCTTTTTGGCGAGTCTCTTTCCAGGTTCCGAAACTGATGACAACGCAAAGGACGACCACGGCGATAATCGCCCAACGGGCCGTTTGAACGGGTACTCTGTGAATTTTTCTTCCCTTTGCCATACACTCACCTCGATAATACTAGTATCGCACGTTTTGCCATTCTTTTCAATCGTCGGGAAGGATTTCGTAGAGATCTTCGGCGCCTTTTTTTTGCACATTGTCCTTAATGTCCAAGACCCGCACCCTTTGGCATCGATTGCCGAATTGCACGGCCACGGTATCGCCGATGGCCACCTCGTCCCCGGCCTTGGCGGTCTTTCCGTTAATGGTCACCCGGCCGCCGTCGCAGGCTTCCTTGGCCACGGTGCGACGTTTAATGATTCTTGCGTTTTTCAAATACTTGTCGATGCGCATAGTTTCCCCTTTAAAAAAAGGGCTCTTGCGAGCCCTCGAATTACTTGTTGACCGATTCTTTTAATGCCTTACCTGCGCGGAAGACGGGAGCCTTCGATGCGGGGATCTTAATGACTTCTTCAGGATTTCTCGGGTTTCTGCCTTCGCGGGCCTTGCGGTCACGTACTTCAAAGGTACCGAAGCCGACTAATTGGACTTTTTCGTCTTTAGCTAAGCTTTCTTCGATGGTGCTTAAGAATGCGTTTAATGCGTTTTCGGCATCTTTCTTGGATAAATTGCTTTTTTCAGCGATTTTGGAAATAAGTTCAGATTTGTTCATAATGTCCTCCTAAAGATTTTCATGTTCGTTTCTTTCTTTTTCGGAAAGAACGTCGGTGAATCGAGCCATCGTCGTCGCCAGCAAGCTTTCCGCATCGATCCCACAGCTTTCCGCGTCGGTCAATACGTCTATAAGGCCACGCGCTATGCGACGTGAATCCTCGTCCATGTCTGCCGTCGTCTCGGAGAGAAGAGGATCGCTCTTTGTGAGCCGGATCGTCTTTTGTCCCCGCAAAAGGGCCGGAAGACCGTCGTAGTGACGAAGCTTTTGCGATAGCGTTTGGCTGCCGCGTTCCGCCGATTTGATGCCTTCCCAATCATTGATGCCGCCTTGAAAGACGTGGGGATGGCGTCGAATCATTTTATCTACCAGCACCCGGACGAGACTCGCCAGGGTGAAGGTTCCTTCTTGCGCCGCCAGTTCGGCGTGAAAGATAACTTGAAAAAGGACGTCGCCCAGTTCTTCTTCCATGGCGAAGGCATCCTTGCAGTCGATGGCGTAGGCCGCCTCGTAAGCTTCCTCGATTAAATTGGCTTTAATGCTTTCATGAGTTTGTTTCACGTCCCAAGGGCAACCCTCGGGGCCGCGAAGCCGTCGAATCAGCCTAATAATATCCCTTACGTCCCCATGCTCATCTGTCTTCGGAACGAAGAGGCTGGTTTCATAGCCGTAATCGTCGAAGCGATCCAACATATAGACGAGCCGCTTTTCGAAAAAGGCCTTTTCCTCGTGTCCCGCATGGGACAGAACGAATACCTCGTGCTCGTCGCCGTAAAGCTCGGACAGGGCCAGCTTCAATTCGCGCACGATCCGCTGATTGTACACTTGGGTCACAATAGTGTCCACGTGCAGATCCAGATCCAAGTCGGAAAAATCGTCTCCGTTAATGATCTTCATGCCGTCGACGGGATCTCTCTTCACTGAGCTCAGGACCGGCTCGATAAAGCTCAAGCCGTCTACGATTTCAATGGCGGGATCCTTCTCCAGCAAATAGATCACGGTCTTTTCCGCGATCAGGGGGTGACCGGGAACGAAGTACGTAATGTCCTCGTCCCGGGACCGTTCCATTAAATCCTCGCAGATGGCGCGGTAAATGGAATCGAAGTCGTCCTCGGATTCGTACAGATAATCATAAGCTTGGTAAGGAATATGGTGGGAGCGAAAATACGCGACTGCATCGTGCGCTTCCGTCCTGAGAAATTTTTTCGATTCGTCGTGAATGGCCTCCAGAGCTTTAACCGTAAGGTCTTTTTCGTTGGTCGGACCGAGACCGACAATTCGTAGCTTTCCCATGACGTCCCCCTTTTACCTAAGTTATTGTACTATTCGCGGCAGGCTTTGTCTAGCTTAAAAAGGATTTTTTAGCCGAATTTAGCCATTTTTCGCCGAAACTCGTCGGCGATCTCCCTTAAAAAATAAAAGGACATAAAAAAACAGCCTATATGACATAGGCTGTTTCATTACCGAAGGGAAGCTTATTTCTTTTCTTCCGTCTTGTTGCCGGCGTTTTGTTCTTGCGTATTCTTTGCTTGTGCGTCGGCTTTTTCGTTTCCTTGACCCTTGGTGCCGCTGACCTTGATGGGTTCCACGGGAATGTCCTTCGCCGTGTTCACCAAGCGTTTGACCTTGGCATCCTTTTCGAGCTTGTCGTTGTATTCCTTAAACTTATCGCGAATCACCGCTTCCTTCACTGCGTCCTTGGCGCTGTTGAAGTCGTTGGAAATCTTGTCAAGCTTAATAATGTGGTAACCGAATTGGGTCTTTACGGGATCGGAAATTTCGCCGGGCTTCATGGAGAAGACTTTTTCGTCGAATTCCTTGACCATTTGTCCCGGTGTGAATTGACCTAAGGAGCCGCCGTTTTGAGCGGAACCGGTGTCCAGGCTCTTTTCCTTTGCCAGCTTCGCGAAGTCGGCGCCGCCGTCCAATTCCTTCTTAATCGCTTCGGCTTCTTCCTTGGTCTTGACCAAAATATGGCTGGCTTCCGCCGTTTTAAATTCGTCCTTGTGATCGTCGTAGTACTTCTTCAGTTCTTTTTCCGTCGGTTCCATTTCCTTCATCATTTTTTCTTGGTACTGTTGCATGAGAAGGTTGGTCTTCGTGTATTCCTTCATCTTTTCTTCGGTCAGGTTGTTTTCCTTCAGGGCTGCTTGTAATTTTTCTTCGCCGCCGTACATCTTGACCATCTTATCGAATTCGGCATCCACGTCCTTGTCCGAAATCTTAATGCCCTTGCTTTCGGCATCTTGTTTGTAAATTTCGAAGCGAACCAAATTGTCCAAGGTATTTTGACGCATCATTTCGCCCATGGTTTGCTTACCGTCTTGGGTCTTTTGGGTCAAGAAGTCTTCACCGTATTGAGCCATGGCTTGTTGGGCCTGCATCTTGTATTCCCGTTCGTAATCTTCGATGGAAATATCCTTGCCGTTTACCGTGGCGGCGACGTCTTTTTTGCCGCAGCCGGTTAAGAGAACCGAGGCAGCCAGGCAGACGACACCGATTTTTGTCAGAGTATGCTTAATAGTCATAATTTTCCTTTCTTTCTTCACATTGCTTTCTGTCTATTATAACAAAAAAATTAATTCTTGCGTGTGTGCAATTTGTGTACTTTCATAAGATCCAGTACTTTTTCTATCTCATCCAATGCATTTTTCTCCGCCGTCAGCCGTATGCTGTATTCCCCCGCCATGGAAAAGACCAATCGCTTGCCGAAGACGCTGGTCAGTTCGTTTAAGAGGGACAGATCCAATTCGTAGCCTTTGACGAAGTAGAAGGTGTAGTCGTCGCCCTTTTGCTGAATGGTTTCCACCTGCAGGGTGGAGGCCATGTGGCGAAGCTTGGACAGGTGGGTGAGCTGCAGCACCGCCTTGGGCGGATCGCCGAAGCGGTCGATGAGCTCGTCGATGACGTCCCGCTCGTCCTCGTCGTCAGTGATGACGGCAATTTTTCGATACATTTCCATACGCTGGGTCTCGTCTTTAATATAGCTTTTTGGAATGTAGGAGTCGATGAGCACGTCCATGGACGTATCTGCCTCCTCCACATCCTCCTCGCCCTTGGCGCGGCGCACAGCCTGCTTTAAAAACTTAATGTAGAGATCGTAGCCGATGGCGTTCATGTGGCCGTGTTGGCTTTCGCCTAAAATATTTCCCGAGCCGCGGATTTCCAAATCCCGCATAGCGATCTTGTAGCCGCTACCGAATTCCGTAAACTCGCGAATGGCGGCGAGACGCTTTTCCGCTACCTCGGAAATGCTCGCATCCCGCTTGTAGGAAAAGTAGGCGTAGGCGATGCGATTGCTCCTGCCGATGCGTCCCCGCAGCTGGTAGAGCTGGGACAGGCCCAGGCGGTTCGCCTCCCACACGATCATGGTATTGGCATTGGACACGTCCATCCCCGTCTCGATAATGGTGGAGCAGAGGAGCACGTCGATGTCTCTGTTATAAAACTGAAGCATGGTGTTTTCCAGCTCCCGCTCGCCCATTTGGCCGTTGGCCATGGCGAAGCGCGCCTCGGGCACCATCTCCTGCAAATCGCTGAGCATTTTTTCCATGGTCCGCACCCGGTTGTAGACGAAGTAAACCTGTCCGCCTCTGTCCAGCTCCTTTAAAATGGCTTCGCGAATCATCATGGGATTGTATTCCACCACATAGGTCTGTACCGGGAAGCGCTCCCCGGGGGGCTCGTCGATGACGGACATATCCCGAATGCCCGCCAAGGACATTTGCAGGGTCCTCGGGATCGGCGTCGCCGTCAGTGTCAGGGTGTCCACATTTTCTTTTAAGAGCTTCAGCCGCTCCTTGTGGCGCACGCCGAAGCGCTGCTCTTCGTCGATGATGAGAAGGCCCAGGTCCTTAAACTTCACGTCCTTGGACAAGAGGCGATGGGTGCCCACGACGATGTCCACAGAACCGATGCGCAGCCCCTCCAGGTCCTTCTCCTGCTCTTTTTTCGAGCGGAAGCGGGACAGCAGGGCCAGGTCCACGGGAAAGTGGGCGAAGCGCTCACGCATGGTGTTGTAGTGTTGCTGGGCGAGAATGGTGGTGGGGACGAGGAAGGCCACCTGCTTGCCGTCGAGGACCGCCTTAAAGGCCGCTCTCAGGGCCACCTCCGTCTTTCCGTAGCCCACATCGGCGCAGAGGAGCCGGTCCATGGGCTTGGCCTCTTCCATGTCCTTCTTAATCTCTTCCGCCGCCTCCAGCTGCCCTTCCGTCTCGTCGTACTGAAAGGCGTCTTCGAAATCCTTCTGCCAGGGCTGATCTTCCGTAAAGGCGTAGCCCGTCACGTCTTCCCGCTTGGCGTAGAGGCGAATTAAATCTTCCGCCATCTCTTCCACGCTGCGCTTGGCCTTGGCCTTGGTATTCTTCCAGGTCTGGGTGTTCAGGCGATTCACCTTCACCGGTCCGTCGTCGGTGGCGATGTAGCGGTGAATCAGCGCCATTTGATCCATGGGCAGAAAGAGCTTGTCCCCTCCCTTATAGAGCAGGGTAATGTAATCCCGCTGAATGCCCTGGACCTCTAAATTCGTCGTGCCCATAAATTTTCCGATGCCGTGCATTTCGTGAACCACATAATCGCCGACGGAAAGGCTCGCCAAGTCGATGACGTCTTTTTTCTTGCGGCGCCGCTTCTTTTTCTTCGTCTCGCCGAAAATTTCCGTGGCGTTTAGCAGGACGAAGCGGTCTTCTTCCATTTCGAAGCCGCCGTGCACGTGGCCCGAATCGTATTGTATCTGAGCGGGCATTAAGTTTTCGCTAAGAGGCACGGGATCGAAGCCCATGTCCCGCAAGCTGTCTTTCAGGCGCAGGGTCTTTTCTTCGCTACCGCCCAAGAGGACGACGGAATAATTTCGGTCCAGGTAGCGGCGTATCTCCTCTTTAAAAAAGCGCAGACGCCCGCCGAAGCTGGTAACGGTCTTTATATTGAAATTGGCGATGCGCTTTACCGGCAAATCGTTGGTAGCCCGCACGATGTAGCTGGAAAGAATGAGATCCCGTGCCTTGAAATCTCTATAAATGGCGTCGTAGTCCAGTTGGATGGACATATGGGCCTTTAAAAGCTCGCCTGCTTCGGCGAGATCGCTTAACGTATCCCCTAAGGAAAGCTCTTGATTCTGTGCCACTTCCCTCATGCGCCGCGGCTCGTCTAAAAAAACGAGGGGAGGCTCTGTAAAGTAATCGATAATCGATGCCCGGGCCTCGTCGGGAATGTAGGGCAGCAAAAGATCGGTGTGGGACAGAAAGGATCCGTCCTTCAATTTTTCCACGAGAGGCAGAAATTTTTCTTCCGCCCGCTCTTGGGACACGCGGCTTAATTTTTTTATCTTCTTTAAATCCTTTTCCACGGCGGTAGCCATGGTATCCCGCAGATCCTCGTCAAAGATCACGTCGTGAACGGGAAAAATTTCCGCCACCTCCACATCCTCCACGGAGCGCTGGGTGTAGGGGTCGAAGCGGCGAATGGAATCCACCTCCACGTCGAAGAGCTCCACGCGGTAGGGATAGGTGTCCGGGGTGTAGATGTCGACGATGCCGCCTCGTATAGAAAATTGGCCCATGCCTTCGACGAAATCCACGCGCCGATAGCCCGAGGCCAACAGCTTTTGCATCAGAGCGCCGGTTTCCACCACATCCCCTAATTTCAAAGAAAAGGATGCGTCCTTTAAGTAAGAGGGCTTGAGAAAAATGCCGCCTAAGGCTTCCGGCGTCGTCACCACAAACCTCGCCTCGCCCCGGATCATGGCATTCATGGTCCTGAGCCGGGCGCTTAAAAGCTCGTTGCTTCCCGCGTCCCGCTGAAAGAAGAAAAGTTGCCGCGGCTGCAGGAGATAGACGCCGTCCTCGGCGTAGTAGGACAAGTCTTCCGCCAATTTCTTCGCCCGGGCGCTATCGTATGTGACCAAAAGAACGGGCCGCTTTTGATCTTGGTAAATGGTCTCCACGGCAGGGGCAATGGCAGGCTCCGCTAAGCCGTAACAGCCGATGGGCATTTCTTTATCCCTGATGCCTTCCAAGATTTCTTGAAAGGAGGGATCCTTTGAAAAAAGCTCATTGTAAATACGCGTCATCTTGCCTCCTAAAAAGCAGCTCCCGTGAGCTGCTTTCTACTTTCCGTTATAGGTATTCATGGCCTCGTCCAGCCCGCTTTTTAAAAAGAGCAGGGCGGCGTCCTTCGCCTTTTCAATGGTCTCGTCCATCACTTTTTCTTCCTCATCCGTAAAGGTGCTGAGGACGAAATTGGCCAGGTCCATATGGGGATTTTTCTTTCCCACGGCGATTTTTAAGCGGGGAAATTGATCGGACTGCACCTGATAAATAATGGACTTCAAGCCGTTGTGCGTGCCGGCGCTGCCCGATTTTCTGAGGCGAATGGTGCCGAAGGCGATGTCGATGTCGTCGACTAAAACCAGCACCTCCTCCGGCTCGATTTTAAAATAATCCATGCAGGCCCGCACCGATTGGCCGGACTCGTTCATATAGGTTGTGGGCTTTAAAAGACGCACCTTTTTTCCAAAGGCGCGTCCCTCCCCGTAAAGTCCCTTAAATTTAATGGTGTTTACGGGAATATTTAAAGCATCGGCAATGGCATCCAAGGCCATAAACCCCACATTGTGCCGGGTGTTTTTGTAGCGATCTCCCGGATTGCCTAAACCGACGATAAGCATATTACACTTCTTCGAAAATTTTGCTGATGGAACGGTCGGTGTTGACCCGGCGAATGGCGCTGGCGAGTATGGGCGCAACGGAAACCACGTCGATTTTGTCGATGTGCTTTTCCTCGGGCAACTCGATGGTGTCGGTGATGACGAAGCGTTCCATAATGGAATTGTCGATGCGCTCAATGGCGGGGCCGGAAAGGACGCCGTGGGTGGCGCAACCGTAAATTCGTTTGGCGCCATGGTTTCTTAAGGCTTCGGCGGCCTTGCAAACCGTGCCCGCCGTGTCGATAATGTCGTCGACGAGAATACAGTCTTTTCCTTCGATGGAGCCGATGACGTTCATGACCACATTTTCGTTGGCCTTAGGCCGTCTCTTTTCGATAATGGCAATGGGCGCGCCGTTTAATTCTTCGGCGAATTTCCGCGTGCGGGTGACACCGCCTAAATCCGGGCTCACGGCCACGATATTGTCCGTGTCGATATGGCTCTTAAAGTATTTCGCCAGATAGGGCACGGCGGTTAAGTGGTCGACGGGAATGTCGAAGTAGCCTTGAATTTGTCCGGCGTGCAGGTCCATGCAGATAACGCGATCGGCGCCGCTGACGGTAATTAAATTGGCGACGAGCTTCGCCGTAATGGGTTCTCTCGCGCGCACCTTTCTGTCTTGGCGGGCGTAGCCGTAATAGGGCACGACGGCGTTAATGCGTCCTGCCGAAGCCCGCTTTAAGGCGTCGATTAAAATTAACAGCTCCATTAAATGATCGTTGACGGGGCCGGAGGTCGGTTGAATGACGAAGACATCTCTACCGCGAACCGAATCCATAATGTCGATGGAAATTTCTCCGTCGGAAAATTGCTTGACCTCGCAAGCACTTTCGTCGATGCCCAATTCATCACAGATTTTTTGTACCAAAGCGCGATTGGAATTTCCCGAAATAATGACGACTTCACCGTTATGTTTCATACTAGCTGTCCTTTCTCCGGTTCCAACCGGCAATCATCTTCTGTTCACTTCTCTCTACTGCTAAGCTTTCATCGCCTACATCTTTGGAAATAGTGCTTCCCGCGGCGATAAAGGCGCCTTCGCCGATGGTGATCGGCGCCACTAAATTTACATTGGAGCCGATAAAGGCGTTGTCGCCAATGGTGGTGCGGAATTTCTTTCTGCCGTTGTAGTTGCAGAAAATCACGCCGCAGCTGATATTGACGTTCTCGCCCACGTCGCCGTCGCCGATGTAAGCCAAATGTCCCGCCTTCGTTCCCTTGCCGATGTGAGAATTTTTGACTTCGACGAAATTGCCGATGTGTACATTCTCTTCCAAGACGCAGTTGGGGCGCAGGTGGGCGAAGGGCCCCATGGTCACGCCGCAGCCCACCTTTGATTGCTCGATTACCGAGGATTCGATGGTCACCCCGTCTGCGACGGTGCTGTCGACGATTCTGGACGCTCCGCGAATCACGCAGCCCTCGCCGATAATCGTCGATCCTTCCAGGTGAACGTTGGGACCTAAAATCGTATCTCTTCCGATTTTCACGTCGAAATCGATTAAAGTGGCGTCTTTGTCCGTAAAGGTGACGCCGTTGTCCATGTGGTATCGGTTGATGCGGCGGCGCATAATTTCTTCGCAGGCAGCCAATTGCACTCGGGAGTTGATTCCCAGCATTTCCTCTTCATCGCACATGGTGACGCCGCCAATTTTCCTGCCCTGGTCATTGAGCATTTGAATGACGTCGGTTAAGTAAAGCTCGCTCTGCTTATTGTTCGCGCTTAAATTGCCGATGTTTTCTTTTAATGCCCGGCCGGTGAAGGCGAAGATCCCGGTATTCACTTCCGTAATGGCCTTTTCCTTGTCCGTAGCATCTTTTTCTTCCACGATGCCTGCAATGGTGGAATCAGTACCCCGAATGATGCGGCCGTAGCCGAAGGGATCGCTGACCACGGCGGTTAAGACGCAAGCGTCGAAATCGTGGCTTTGTGCATAGTCCATAAACTTGGCGATGGTCTTTTCCTTAAACAGCGGCGTATCGCCGGTCAAAATATAAACCATGTCCTCGTCGGAAAATTCATCCAAGGCACATGCCACGGCATAGCCCGTGCCGTAGGGAATGCCCTCTCCTAATTCTTGCTCGATAAACTTCAGCGGCGCATCCTTAAAGTATTCGATGACGTCGTCTTTTTTGTGCCCGACGATGACGATATTTTTGTCCATCGCATTGGCAGTGCAGTTGTCCACCACATAACTCAGTATGGCTTTGCCCGCAACCTTATGCAGCACCTTGGGCATGTCGGATTTCATCCGCGTGCCTTCCCCTGCTGCTAAAATAATTGATACATTCACGCTTACACCTCACTCGTAACGTTCTTCAATCTATTATAACGAACGCGGCAATTTCTCTCAACATTTCTTAGCATAAAGAAGCGGCGAGCACCTCGCTCACCGCCGGTTTTATGATTCAACGTATTTATAAATCGATTTTGTCCAATATACCCTTGGCCTCGGCGATGACCAGGCCGTAATTGGTGACGGGGACGTTTTTTTCCTTGGCCTTCGCCACCCTGGCTTGCACCACCGGCCGCTGAAACATGCAGCTGCCGCACATAATAATTAAATCGTAATCGCCGATATTTTCGGGAAAGCTCAGCCCACGGGTAAAGTCGACGGTGATCCCGTCTCCTAATTTTTTTCGAAGCATGGCGGGAATTTTCACCCGGCCGATATCTTCTTCCTTCGGCGCGTGGGTACAAGCTTCCGCCATAAGAATCTTCGCATCCCCGGACAGACGGCGCAGGGTCTTCGCCCCCTCCATCATGGCGTCCATGTCCCCCTTGGCTCGGGCGAATAAAATGGAGAAGGAGGTGATCTTCGATGCCGCCGGTTTCTTTTCGTAGACTTCCGAAAAGACCTGAGAGTCGGTAACGATCCAATCCGGCGCCTTCGCCAGCTTCGCGAGAGCCGTGTCCATGGTGTTTAAATCGCAAATCGTCGCCGTCAGCCCCTTGTCCAAGACCTCTCTTAAGGCCTGCACCTGGGGCAGAATCAGCCGGCCCTTCGGCGCCGATGCGTCTTGGGGCATGACGAAAAGCAGATGGCCGCCCTGAACGGCCATGCCGTCGAAAAGGCCCGGGGCCTTCTTCTTTTCCTTCAACAAATCGGCGAGGGCTTTTAAAATCTCATCCCGCGGCGGAAAGGGGCGATCCAGTTTCAAGACGGGAATATTTTTCTTCGCCACCGGCTCCTCAATGGCATCTTCCACCTCGCCGATAAAAACGGCGCCGTCGATTTCATCCACCACCTTCATGGTGCGGGCCATGCGGGCACCTCCCAGCTCCGTCTCATCGGCCGTACCCGCCGTGTCGATAAAGGTCACCGGGCCCAGGCCGTCCACCTCCATGTTTTTGTAAACCGGATCCGTGGTGGTGCCCGCCTTGGGCGAAACCATGGAGGTAGCCTGCTCGGTAAGCAGATTCATTAAGGTGCTTTTGCCGCTGTTGGTCTTTCCGAAAATGGCGATGTGCAGTCGAAGTCCTTTTTGCGTATCCATTTAAAACCTGAAGTCCCGCTCGCCGCCTTGAATGCGCTTCACATAGGCGGCGGCCTTTTCCCTTAAATCGTCGCGTTCCACGTCCTTCAAAAAGTCGACGATTTTTTCTTCCCCTAATTTGCGGGTATCGTCGGCGGCGTAGTCGGAGAGATATTCCTGCAGGGTCATAATGGCGTTGGGCTGACAGAATTTGGCGATATGGAAGCTCTTCACCTCTTCCATAAAGGTTTCGCCGGTGCGCCCCGCCCGGTAGCATGCCGTGCAGAAGCTGGGCAGATAACCCAAGTCCAGTAGCCAGTGAATGACCTCATCTAAGCTGCGGCAGTCGTCGGTGTCGAATTGAGCGGAGTTGTCCTCTTCCTTCGATTCGTCGTAGCCGCCCACGGAAGTCTTAGAGCCGCCGCTGATTTGAGAGACGCCGAGCTCCAGGGCTTTTTTCCGCATGGCTTGGCTTTCCCGCGTGGAGATGATCATGCCCGTGTAGGGAACGGCGACGCGGATCAGGGCGATAATGTCTTCGAAAATCTCATCGGGTACGCCGTTTTCAAATTCTCCCGGGTCGATGTCGTCGGCGGGGCGAATCCGCGGCATGGAAATGGTGTGGGGTCCCACGCCCTTATAAGCCTCCAGGTGTTCCGCGTGCATCAATTGGCCTACGAAGTCGTAGGGATAATTGTTCAGGCCGTATAAGACCCCTAAGCCCACGTCGTCGATGCCCCCTTCCATGGCCCGGTCCATGGCCTCCGTATGGTAGGCCCAGTTGGATTTCGGTCCCGTGGGGTGCAGGGCTTCGTAATTTTTCTTGTGATAGGTTTCCTGGAACAGTATATAGGTGCCGATCTCCGCCTCCTTCAGCTTCCGGTAATTTTCCACCGTAGTGGCGGCGATGTTCACATTGACGCGGCGAATGGCGCCGTTTTTATGCTTAATGGAGTAAATGGTCTTAATGCTGTCCAAGACGTATTCGATGGGATTGTTCATCGGATCTTCCCCGAGCTCCAGGGCCAACCGCTTGTGCCCTAAATCCTGCAGGGCGATGACTTCCTTTTTGATTTGTTCCTGAGTCAGCTTCACCCGGTCGATGTGCTTGTTTTTGTAGTGATAGGGGCAATAGACACAGCCGTTAACACAGTAATTGGACAAATACAGAGGCGCGAAGAGCACGATGCGATTGCCGTAATACTTTTTCTTGATCTCCCGCGCCAATTGGCGGAAGCTTTCGCGAATATCATCCAGCTCCGTCATTAAAAGAACCGCCGCTTCCCGGTGGTCCAGGCCCTTCATCTTTCGGCCCTTTTCCAAAATCGCCTCCTGCATGACGCGATTGGTGCGATTGGCCTTTGCCTCTTCCAAGGTGGCCATAATTTCGTCGTGATTTATAAAATCTTCCGCATTGGCGGACATTTTATCGTACATTTATATCTCCCTTCCCTTAAAATCTCCTCGACTCATAACAATTTCATAGCCCAGTTCGGCGATCTGCGCCTTTAAATCCCGTAAATTTTCCGCCGCTTCCAAGGCGAAGGCCGCCTTGTTGTCGTAAAGGGCGTAGCTTTCACGCACCCTCGGCGGCGACAGATTGGGCATAAACACATTGGCGCCGGCTAATATGCCGCGGTTGCGTCCGTCGGCGGCCAAGGTCTGCATGGCCGTGGTGGACGGAATGTTTGCCGTGGGAAAAAGCAGACGCAAGATGGCGATGCACATGGCCGTGATCTCTACGCTGCCGTTTTCGAAATCGCGAAAGGGCGTGGCGTGATGGCGCACATAGGGCCCGATGCCGATCATGGCCGGCTGCAGCTTTTGGAGGAACATAAAATCCTCCACCAAATTTTCCGTGCTCTGGTAAGGGCTGCCCACCATAAAGCCGCTCCCCACCTGATAGCCCAAGGCCTTTAATTCGTAGAGACAGGCCAGGCGCTTGTCCCGATCCATTTCCTTCGGGTGAAGCTTTTTGTAATGCTCCGGGTCATAGGTTTCGTGGCGCAGCAAAAATCGATCGGCTCCCGCTTCCTTTAACCGCGCGTAGCTTTGACGGCTTCGCTCGCCCACGGAGAGGGTAATGGCACAGCCCGGCTGAATCCTTTTGATTCGCCGCAGCCAATCGGCCAGCCGCTCGTCGGTAAAATAGGCGTCCTCGCCCCCTTGAAGAACGAAGGTTTGAAAGCCCGCCTGAGCGCCCACGGCGACCGCCGCCTCCATTTCCTCCGTCGTCAAACGGTAGCGGTCCACCTCGTCGTTTCCCCGACGAATGCCGCAGTAGTAGCAATTGTTATGACAGTAGTTTGTAAATTCGATTAATCCGCGGACGTAGATCTTTTTGTGAAAGTGGCGATCGGCAACGGCTCTCGCCTTTTCAAACACCGCCTCCTCAAGATCCTCGCGGTTTTCGAGCAGATAGCGCAGCTCTTTACGATCCAGCCCTCTGCCTTCGTCGATCCTTTTAAAAATCGTCTCGATCATAGATCGCCGGCAAGAGTGGTGCGGACGTTGACGTCGTCGAGCATGCCGAGCTTCCCTGAAAGGGCGTTGATTTTATCCTGCTCGCCGTCGACGACGATGCTGATCAAGGACAGCCCGCGCTTCGGGTAGGGTATGCCTAATCGTCCCACAATAATGTCCCGTTCCTCGTGTAAAAGCTCGTTAATGCTCTTAATGGTATCACCGGATCCGGTTTCGACGATAATGGCGATGATTCCCAATTTTTCGTTCATAGACACCTCCAACCTCTTCCTCAAGGGCGGACCTTTCGGAAAAGAATCTTCTTTTTTTGTACCACCATATTCTAGCACAACTCGGTTCCTTAGCTGCCGACGGAGAGAAAAAAAGTTAATTTTTTCACCGGTTCTCTTTTCGTCTTCGATTTTGTTTTATAAAACGCTCCAAACAAAAAAAGAGCCGGAGAATTCCGACTCTTTCGAAAGCTTTGCTGTTTAAAAAATCATTTGATTGATGCCGATGGCTTCGTTGGCCTTTCGATCGATGACACCACTCAAGGGGCGAATGAAAATTTCCGCCGTAACGGAAATTACCGCCCGGTTCAAATGGCCGCCCATGACCGTGCCGTCGGTGCGGCCCAGATTAATGTGGGCGTGGAGATAGGCCTCTCCGTCTTTTCGGGAGAGATTGCCCACGAGCATGGTAATCTCCATGGGCTCCTTTAAGGGACGGGTCTTGTACTCCTTGTCCTCTAAATCCATAATGCCGATGACGGCATCGTCGGTGGCGCCGAGGCCGTAGACCGTGGCCGCCTGAATTTTTTCTTTTTCCGCCAGGGCGAGGAGGCTTTCGCAAATTTCTTCACCGGGATCCAGACGCAGGGCGATGGTGCCCTCTTTAAAAGCTTTGTAATCCATTTTCTTCTCCCTTATTTGTTACGCTTATAGGGAATGCCGTTGGCACTGGGGCCGCGGGCTTCGCCGACAAAGACGATCATGGCGAACATAGTGATGATGTAGGGAAGCATGCTCAATAAATCCGGCGCGACCTTTAAGGAGGTGGAGCCCATGTAAATGACCAAGCCTTCCGCCGCCCCGAAGAGGAGGCAGGCCAAAAGGGTGGTGTGGGGCTTCCATCCGCCGAAAATAACCGCCGCCAAAGCGATAAAGCCTTGGCCCGAGATTAAGGTTTCACGGAAGTTGGCCACCACGGCGAGGGACAAGCTGGCGCCGCCGAGTCCGGCTAAAAAGCCCGAGGTCAACACGCCGATGTATTTGATCTTATACACGTCCACGCCCAAGGTTTCCGCTGCGTGAGGGTGCTCGCCTACGGAGCGAATGCGCAGGCCCAGCTTGGTCTTGTAGAGAATAAAGAAGACCAGAGCCACCAAGGCGAAGGCGATGTAGACCGTAATGTATTGGCCGAAAATAATATCCAATGCGCTTCCCGGCTTAAAGACGTGGTTCAACACCCGAGGCATTTTATTTTTTAAAGGGATGGGCTTGGTCATGGCCGCGCCGTCGAAAAACATGCGGGCGATAAAAATCGCAAGGCCCGGTCCCAATAGGTTGATCGCCGTCCCGCTGACCACGTGGTCGGCACCGAAGTGAATGGTGGCGATGCCGTGGAGAAGGGCGATTCCCATGCCGCCGAAGCCGGCGCATAAAAAGGCGATCCAGGGATTGCCCAGGTAGTAGCCCACCGTGGCGCCGACGACGCCGCCGATGGTCATCATTCCTTCGAGACCGATATTGACGACGCCGGTGTTTTCACTGACCACGCCGCCCATGGCCGTGTAGATCAAAGGAGCGGCATAAAGGAGCGTAATGCCTAAAATGCCGGCAAAGCTCATAAGCAAATTATCCAATTTGTTCCCCTCCTTTTTCTTTCTTCGGTACGAAGCGCGTGCGCAGCCAATCCATAAATTGAGGCATGGCGATAAACAGGACGATAATGCCGATGACGATGTTAATGACCTCCGACGGGGTCTTTAAAGCGGAATTCAGCTTGCCGCCGCCGTAGCTTAGGGCCGCAAACAAAATCCCCGAGGGAATACAGGCGATGGGGTGGTTCGCCGCAATTAAGGATACGGCGATGCCGTTAAAGCCGTAGCCCTGTTGTGCCGCCAAGAGGCCGATGTTTTGGGACACGCCCAAGACCTGTACCGCCCCGGCAAGGCCCGCCAGGCCGCCGGAGATGGCCATGGAGATCATGGTGCTTCGCTTAATGTCGATGCCGCCGTATTCTGCCGCAAAGCGGTTAAAGCCCACGGCCTTTAATTGGTAGCCCAGCGTAGTTTTCTTTAAAATAAACCAGACCAGAACCGCCACGATGACGGCGATGAAAATCCCCCAGTGAATGGGCGGATTTAAAATGCCCCGCAAAAACTCGTTGTTTTTTAATACGGCGCGGCCCGCTTCGGAGCGCTTCCACTCGTTTAAAATACGAATGCTCGCCGAGGGTTGAATGTTAAAGGAATAATTGCTGTCCGGCTTTCTTAAAAAAGATTTGGTCAGCATATAGTTGCTTAAATAAAAGGCCACCCAGTTCAGCATAATGGACGAGATAACCTCGTTCACGCCCCGCTTCGCCTTAAACAGGCCCACGAGACCGCCCCACAGTCCGCCGAAGACGATGCCCGTAAGCAAGGCCACGATGCCGTGAAGGATGGGCGGCAGGGTCACGACCACGCCGACGATGGCGGCGGCGAGGCTGCCGATAATAAACTGGCCTTCCGCGCCGATGTTAAAGATCCCCGTTTGAAAGGCGAAGGCCACGGCGATCCCCGTTAAAATAATGGGCACGGCTTCCACAATGGTCCAGGAAACAAACTTCGGCTTGCCGAAGGCACCTAAGACCATGACCTTGTAGGCTTCCAGGGGATTGACGCCGACGACGGCGAAAATCGCGGCACCGACCACCAAGCCCAAGAGGATGGACATGCAGGTGTAATAAAGCATTTTTTTATTCATGATCCACACCTCCCGCCATATAGTAGCCCAGTTCTTTTTGGCCCGCTTCCCCTTCTTTAAAGGTCTTTGTAATGGAACCTTCGTAAATAATGCCGATGCGGTCCGACAGACTCATAATCTCATCCAATTCAAAGCTGACCAAAAGCACGGCGCGGCCATTGTCCCGCTGTTGTACCAAAAATTGGTGAATGTTTTCGATGGCGCCCACGTCCAAGCCCCGCGTCGGTTGTGCGGCGATGAGGACGTCGGGATCGTCGTCGATTTCCCTGGCGAGAATGACCTTTTGCTGATTGCCCCCGGAAAGATCCCCCGCCAGGTAGGTGCTCTTTCTGGGCCGAATGTCGAAGGACTCCATTAGCTTGTCGGCGTGGGCCGTAATGGCCGAATCCTGCAGGATCCCCTTGGAGGAATAGGGCGCCTCGTCGTAACTGTCGAGCACCATATTTTCCGCTACGGAAAATTCCTGTACCAAACCGCGCTTGTTCCGGTCTTCGGGAATATTGTTCATGCCCGCATCGCGAATGGCCCTCGGTGTGGCATGGGTGACATCCTTGCCTTCGATGACCACCTTGCCCGCTTCGATTTTTCTAAGGCCCGTAATGGCTTCTAAAAATTCGCTTTGTCCGTTGCCGTCGACGCCGGCGACGCCGAAGATCTCCCCTTTTCTGACCTCCAGGTTCAATCCCTTCACCACTTCCACGCCGCGAACGTCTTTCACGTGAAGGTTTTCGATGTGAAGAGCCACTTCCCCCGCTTCCATGGGCTTTTTATCCACATTAAATTGAATGGCCCGTCCCACCATCATTTCGGCGAGCTCCGCCTCCGTGATCTTCGCCACGTCTACAGTGTCGATGCGCTTGCCCCGGCGAATAATGGTGCATTTTTCCGCCAAGGCCTTAATTTCCTTGAGCTTGTGCGTAATAATAATGATGCTCTTGCCTTCGGCGGCCAGGGCCTTAATAATATCGATAAGCTCCTCAATTTCCTGCGGCGTCAACACCGCCGTGGGCTCGTCGAAAATTAAAATTTCCGCGTCGCGATAGAGGGCTTTTAGAATTTCCACCCGTTGCTGCATGCCCACGGATATGTCTTCGATCCTTGCATCGGGATCGATTTTCAATCCGTAGCGATTGGATAGGTCCACCACTTTTTCCCTGGCGGTCTTCTTGTCTAAGACGACGCCGTTTGTAGGCTCTTCGCCGAGAATAATATTTTCCACGACGGTAAAGGGCTGAAAGAGCATAAAGTGCTGATGCACCATGCCCAAGCCTTGGCCAATGGCGTCCTTCGGTCCCTGAAAATCTACGACCTCGCCGTGAATCTTGACTTCGCCGAAGGTCGGTTTATATAAGCCGTACAAAACATTCATCAGCGTACTCTTGCCGGCGCCGTTTTCGCCGAGCAGGGCGTGAATTTCGCCTTTTTCCACGACCAAATCGATGCCGTCATTGGCTTTGAAGTCGCCGAATAATTTCGTTATCCCGCGCATCTCAACGGCAGGCGCGAGTTTCTTTTCAACCATTTCCTACCCCCTTCATCATATGGATTCATTATACACTAAAGGCGACAGCTTTTTAAAGTTCTTGAATTTACAATCTAAGTGCAACAAAAAATGATTCACCGTTTTCTGGTAAAATTATGTCGACGAAAACCAATCAACCAGGAGGAACGATGAATCACTATTTTCATTTTACACTAAAAGAGCGTGAGTTGCTAAAGCATTATATGGATATTGGCCTAAATCAATCTGAAATCGCAACAAAGTTAGGACGCAACAAATCCTCAATTTGCCGTGAGATAAAGAGAAACTCTTTACAAGGAAGTTATTTACCTTGTGACGCACAGGCACTTTAGGCCACTAGAAGAAAAGTATGTCGTCCTCGAAAGAAGTTAGACGATACCGTCCTTTTCCAAAAGGTAAAGTCGTTATTCTTAGAGCATCAGTGGTCTCCGGAACAGATTGCTGCCCGTTTAAAATACGAAGAGAGTGTTTATAGTATTAGTTTCACTACGATTTATCGAGCCATTTATTCCGGCCTTTTTGACGAGCCAAATCTCTCTAAGGGCAATAGAGGATGTATTAGAAAACTAAGACATCGCGGAAAAACAAGGCATACCAAATCCTATGAAGAGAGACGCGGTAAAATTCCAATCACCAATCCCATATCCGAACGACCGGATGCAGCTGAAAAAAGGCAGCGCTTAGGCGACTGGAAAGCGGATACGGTGGCAGGTAAAACCGGCAGGGCATGCTTACTCACATTGACTGACCGGAAAAGTCGTTACCTGCTTTGTCGGAAAATTCCAAAGAAGACGTCCCAATGTGTTAAACAAACCATGATTGAACTATTGAAGGATGAGCCCCTTCAAAGCATTACTCCCGACAGAGGGAAAGAATTCTCAAAACATCCTGAGATCTCCCAGCAACTGTCTCTTGTTGACTTCTATTTCCCACTGCCCCATCACCCATGGCAACGAGGGACCAACGAAAATACAAATGGTCTATTAAGAGAATACTTTCCAAAAACGAAAGATATTGACCAATCAGATAGCTATATTGAAGCGAAAATAGAAGAGATCAATCGTCGACCACGTAAATGCTTAAACTGGAAAACGCCCTATGAAGTTTACCATTCAGTAGAGTTGCACTTGACTTGACAATTCAAGGCATAAAAAAAGAGGGACCATGCCCTCTTTTTTTGCGATCAAATTTATTTTGCTTCAAAGCTCTTGTATTCTTCTGCGGAAGCAGGAACCTTGATTTCACCCTTGGTGATCTTTTCCTTGATGGCTTTAACCTTTTCGAGGATTTCCGGTTTCACGTTCTTGTCGCTGGACGGTGCGATATCGACGGTGTCGCCGTCCTTCAAGCCGTAGCTCAGGTTTTGTCCGCCGGGGAATTCTTCGCCCTTGGACAGGCCTTCAAGCACCTTGTATACGGCGCTGTCGGCACGTTTCATAGCCGAGGTGAGTACGTTGTCGGGAGCGATGTCGTTTTGGTCGCGGTCGACGCCGATAGCCCATTTGTCTTGGTCCTTAGCAGCTTCGATCACGCCGTCGCCTGCTCCGCCGGAGGCGTGGAAGACGACGTCGCAGCCTTGTTGATACATATTGGTTGCGATGCTCTTGCCCTTAGCTGCGTCGGAGAAGTTGCCGACGTATTGGCTAACCACTTCGACCTTTTGGCCTTTTTCCTTGGCTGCTTGGTCCACACCGGCCTTGTAGCCGTATTCAAAGACTTGAATAACCGTGGATTCTTGGCCGCCGACGAAACCGACCTTGTTGGTTTCGGTGGTAAGACCTGCGATGTAGCCGACGAGGAAGGAAGGTTCTTCCGCTTTAAATTGAATACCTGCCAGGTTGTCCGGACCGTTTTCATAAGCGTAGTCGACGATTAAGAATTGAACGTCGGGATTGGCTTCGGCCGCTTCGAGCATGGCATCGCCTAAGTTGAAGCCGGCGGCGACGATGACGTCGTTACCTGCTTCGAGCAAGGTTTCGATATTCGGCGCGTAGTCGTTGGCTTCCTTGGATTCTTGGTAAGAAACTTCAAATCCGAAGTCGTCGTGGACCTTTTGCAGACCTTCCCAAACGCCTTGGTTAAAGGATTGGTCGTTGATTCCGCCTTCATCGGTTACAAAGCCGATTTTTAACTTTTTGCCGTCTTTCTTGTCGCCTGCATCAGCTGCGGCATTGTTGTTGGCAGCCTTGTTATCGTTAGCTGCTTTGTTGTCGGACGCGCCGCCACATGCCGTAAGCACAAAAATGGCCAGCATCATCACTGCAAGTAGTAGCGATCTTTTTTTCATAATTTCCCCCTTAATTTGATCTGCCTTTATTATAGTATGAGCCATTGAAAATTTCAATAAGGGAAGGTTTTCAAACAAAACAGCACGCCGAAGCGTGCTGCAATATTTTTATAAATATAATCCTCTGGGGACGGCGAAAAGATAGGTCGCCAAGACGAAGACCGCGATGGCCATGCCCAATGCCTGTCTGAGGTCCACGGATTTTAATTTCAGCCGACCTCTGGACATGAGCTTAAAGAGCAGGTAGCCGACAAAGGCCAGAATAGGCATGCCGATAAAAATACCGACATTGCTCGGCACCTTTAAGCGGGCCACGGGAACAGCGAAGGCAAAAAGCACCATGGCAACGTAAACCACGGGGAATAGCTTGCCCTTGTCCAAAAGCAGGAGGGCCAGTCCGCATACCACGGAAGCAACGACGGCGACTATGGCTATGGTCCTTGCCGTACTCATGTGGCTCATGGCCTTTCCGTCGATAAGCTCCAAGGTATTTGTGTAGATGCCGGATTGGGTCTTGGTGGAGGTTTCCGGGCGAAGACCCTTGTCCTCGATGCCCAAGGCGTCTGAGAATTTTTCCATCTTCACATTGGTCAAAAAGACGCCGATGTCCGCCACGGTCTTTCCCGTATAGGCGGTAATCGTCGCGGGATCGGTGACGATGGTGAAGGCATAATCCTCCACCTCTTCACTCAAGGGGATGCGCATTTCCGATGTAGCTTGGAAGGTGATTTTCTCCTTGTTTAACAATTTTTTCATCTGCAAATTGTCGTAGACCGCGCCGTTGATCTTGTCGTACTCGCCCTTGAGCTTCACCTTGCTCTTGGAGCCGTTGGCTCCCTTGGGCAAATAAACATTTCTTACGGGCACACCTAAAACGCGCACACTGCTGTCTTTTCCCTGATAGTGGAATTTCACATCGTAGCGATACAACGTCCTCGGGCCCTTTTCGATGCGCCGAGTCACTTGTAAGCTGTCGATGGCGGTGGGATCGTCGAAGATCAAACCGTCGAAGGCCGCGTTTTTTGCCTCAGTCGGCGAAAGAACGGCCTTGTCCTTCATCAGGGGTGAAAACGTCAGTAGAAAGCACAGTAATAAAAAAACAACAAATATAATTCCGTTTTTCAATTGTTTCTGCATAGTCATCCCCCTTTGTGCGTACTATTTTTTCTTATCATACCACATACTTTAGCATTTATCACCGCTAAATTGAAAAACCGTTTCACCCTTATGCCCCCTGTGCTATACTTGTAGCGGAGGTTACTATGATTCTGAATAAAATCAAATTTTTGAATATACTGAAAGCCATCGACTACCTGGCTCTGCTCACTATGAGCATTCTGGCCTTTATCCATCCCTTCTTTCCCCTTTACGACAAATCGGGGAAGCTGATGGAAAGCTCGGCCCTTTTGCGAATCGCCGTCGTCGTCGTCGTGCTATTCGTCGGCGTCCCCACGTTCAGTAAAGAAATTACCGCCATTCGCAAAAACAAAAAGCCCTACGACCTGAAGAAGAAAAACAACACCGTGTTCCTACCGAAGGTGAATTTGTTTTTGGCCGTGCTCTTCGCCGTAGCCACCGTGATCTTCGTGCCCCTGGCCATCGTGCATTACGCCGATCAGGGCGCGCAGTGGCAGGCATTCTATGCCATCTTCTATATCTTCGTCTATATTTGCGTCGGCTCCCGCCTGCAATTAAAGCCGGCGGTGGCGATGAAAAGGGAAAAAAGCAAATAAAAAAGCCCGGCAGGTGCCGAGCTCTAGAGTGACCCCATAAAGTTGGACTTAATCGAGTAAGCATTTCGCTTGCTCGATTTTGTTTTACATAGCATTCCTTCTATGCTGCGTTCATTCGTTCACGGTATTGCTTCGGACTCATGCCTCCTAACTTTTCTTTGATTCGATCGTTGTTGTAGTAGCGTATAAAGTGTTCGATGGCCCGCACAAGTTCTTGCCGGCTTCGGTAGACGTAGCCGTCGTAGATTTCTCTTTTCAGCACACTGAAGAAGTTTTCCATGGGTGCGTTGTCGTAGCAGTTGCCTTTTCTGGACATGCTTTGGAAGATGTGATGTTTTTTCAGCATGGCTTGATAGGCGGTCATTTGGTATCCCCAACCGCGATCGGAGTGGAAGGTGCGCCGGTAGGGACAGCCGTTGGTTCGCTCGATGGCTTCTTCTAAGCCTCGTAGCATGGTGACGCCGTTGGGTTGGTCGGAGAGGACGTAGCTGATGATTTCCAGATTGTACATGTCCATGTACGGATCGAGGTAGAGTTTCTTTGTTTGAAGTTTCCCAGTTTGATCTTCGATGTAGTATTTGAATTCCGTGGTGTCGGTAGTAATTTTTTGGTAGGGGATACAGGTGTTGAATCGGCGGTTGATTCGATTTTTCTTGATTTTCCCGACGACGCCTTTGTACGAGTTGTACTTCTTGTACTTTCTGCCATAGGCGCGGACTTGAAGGCCCATGTCTTGAATCAGTCGCTGAACTTTCTTTTTGTTCACCACCCACTCCCGATTCTTCAGCTCCAGATGGATCCTTCGGTAGCCATAGTCTTTGTGTTCGCGCCGGATGGCCAAGATTTCATCTTTTAACGCTTGGTCCTTGTCTTCTTCGCTCCATTTTTTTTGCCAATACATGAAGGTGGATTTTGGGAAGTTGATGGCGGCAAGAATCTTTTTTAGTTGGAATTGTTCTCGGAGTTTGGCGACGATCCTCGCCTTTTGTTCATTGCTTCTTCCCTCGCCAAACTCCTTAGCTCCTCCAGGTATAGCTTTTGAATGGTGAGTATTTCATTCTCCGCTTCTAATTCTTTGATGCGATTTTCCAATGCCTCCCGTGTAGATACATCAAGGGGCTCCTTCTTAGTTGCAGACTTCGGTGGTTGATTGCAGGCGTCTTTCTTCGTCACAGGTCTCCCTCGCTTATGTGATTGCAGCCCCTCAATACCATCCTCTCGATACTGACTGCGCCATTTGGCGATGATGGACGGATTCGTCAAACCGAGTTCAAGGGCCAGTTGTTGGTAGCTGCATTCGCTCGTTTCGTAGCGTGTAATGGCTTCTAACTTAAACTCTACACTGTACTCACGTTTATTTCTAGAGCGCATTAAGCCTTCATCGCCAAAATGTTTGTAATTGTTGACCCAGCGTTCAATTTGTGAGACGCCTATTTGGTATTTCTTAGCCAGGATTTTATGACCTGCGTGTCCATTCAAATATTCCTCAATAATTTCCCTCTTCAATTCATAACTGTATTTTGCCATTAAAAAACCCCCAAAGGTTGGATTTCTTGGTCCAACTTTTGGGGGTCAGTGCACTCAGGTCCCCCGCGGGGGATCTTTTTTTATGCATTTACTTTGTTAAATTCGTAGAAGGCGGAGAGTGCCTCTTCGATAGGCGCACCCTCCTCCACCAATTTGCGGTAGGTGTTCATGGCTTTCGTGTCCCCGTAGAGGATGACGCCGACGACTTTGCCGTCTTTTTCGTAAAGGCGGTGGTGCGCAGGGCCGTCGTCGTAGAAGTAGACGTTGCCCTCGCCGATAATGCCTGCGGAGAAGATTTGGATGGTGCCCAAGTCCAATTTCGTATAGACCTTGGGATCTTCGTAGCTCATATTGCCGCCCGCCATATTGGCGCCGGCGGCTTTGCCCATGGCACGGGCGGCGGGCCAAATGCCCATGCATCGACCTTCCACTTCCGCCACGTCCCCTGCCGCCCAGACCTTTTCTTTATTGGTCTTCAGGCTTCTGTCCACGACGACGCCCCGATTTACTTCGAGACCCGTGTCGGTAAACAGGGCCGTGTTGGGCCGCACGCCGATGGAAACGAGGACCATGTCCAGATCCACTACGGTGCCGTCGTCGAATTCGATGCCCGTCAAGTGATCGTCGCCGATAAAGCCTTTGGTGCTTCGATCGGTGTAGACCATAAAGCCGTGGTCTTTCATTTCCTCGTTCAGGCTCATGCCCAGCTCCCTATCCAGCTGTTTAGAGAGCAGGTATTCTTCCATGTCCACAATGGCCACGAGATTGCCCCGCTTTTGAAGGCTTCTCGCCGCTTCCAGCCCTAACAGGCCGCCGCCGATGACGCCGATGCGCTTTTCGCCTTCCGTGGCGTTTAAATAGCTTTCGATTTCCATTAGGTCGGCCCAGCTTCTCAGGGTAAAGACGCCCTTAACCTCCCGGTTGTTAAAAGGAGGCAGGTTGGCGTGGCTGCCGTTGGCAAGAAGGATTTTTTCGCCTTGATAGCTGTCGCCTTTTTCCGTGGTAACGGTCATGGCGTCGAAATCCACTGCCGATACCTCTGCGTCGAAATTGGTGTCGATATTTAATTTTTCCGCCCAATCTTCTTTGTCCAAATAGGGTATGGCGGGATTTTCTTCACTCAAGCATGCGGTGAGCTCGATGCGAAAATAGGGCCGCTCTTTTTCGTTGCCTAAGAGAAGGATGCTGCCTTCTTTATCCTTTTTGCGGATCTCTTTCGCCGCCGTAACGCCGGCGATGCCGCTTCCCATTATAAGGTAGTCGTATGTTTTCAATGGAACCACCCTCCTGATTTTTTTCTTACTTACCTTGCCGTGACTTCCGTCCATATTCTATCATAAACTTCCACAAAATCGTGGAGATCCCCGTAAACTTCCAAAGGCGGCAGCTTGTCGATGTCGGGATAAGCCACCGGGTCTTCTCTGAGCTCCTTTGGCAAAAGGGCGATGGCCTCGGGGATGGGAGACGCGTAACCCACATTGTGCTCGGCGTTTTTCGCCGCGATATCGGGGCGGGACATGAAGTTAATAAAGGCCATGGCCCCCTTGGGATTTTTCGCGTTCTTGGGCACGGCAAAGGAGTCGTACCAAATATTGGTCCCCTCTTTTGGAATGACGTATTCCAGGGCTTTGTTTTCCTGCCGCATGAGGGCGGCGTCGCCGGAATACATGACGGAGAGGGCGGCGTCGCCTTGGGCCATGACGTCGCGGCCGTCGTCGGCCAGATAGGCGTAGACCAAGGGCTTTTGTGCGATAAGGGCCTCCTTCGCCTCTTCCAATTCCTTCTCGGAGCGGCTGTTCATGGAGTAGCCCAAGTATTTCAAGGCTACGGCGATGGAATCCCGTTGGGAATTGTACATAATGATTTCTTTTTTGTATTTCTTATCCCACAGGGCGCTCCAAGAATCGATGGGCTCCTTCACGTAATCGGTGTTGACCACGATGCCCAGGGTTCCCCAAAAATAGGGCAGAGTAAATTTGTTCCCGGGGTCGTAGTCCATGTCCAGAATCCGCTTGTCCAGCTTTTTCATGTTTGGAATCAAGTCGTAGTCCAAGGGCATAAGCATGTCTTCTCGAATCATGCGCTCTACCATGTACTCCGAGGGCACGATGACGTCGTAGGGATCGTTGGATTTTTTCAGCTTCACGTAAAGGTCTTCGTTGGAGGCGAAGGTGTCGTACATGACGCGGATCCCCGTCTCTTTTTCGAATTGGCGGACGGTGTCCATGTCGATATAGTCGCCCCAGTTATAAACGTGAATGGTTTCTTTCTTGCTCTCGCTTTTCCCGCAGGCCGTCAAAAGGCCCAGGGCCAGGATGCAGATGAGTAGTGTGTATCTTCTCATGCTACACCTCGAAATCCACCAGGTCGATGTCCCGCTTGTTCAAGATGAGCAAAAGGACGAGGACGGCGATAAAGAGTAGGGTGGACAGGGCGTTCATGGATGGATTGATCCCGGTCTTTGCCATGGAGTAAAGGGCGATGGACAGATTGCTCACCCCTTGGCCCGTGGTGAAGAAGGAGATGATAAAGTCGTCGATGGACAGAGTAAATGCCATAAGAGCGCCGGTGGCGATGCCCGGTTTGATTTGCGGCACCACCACGTAGCGCAGCACCTCGTGGCTCTTGGCCCCTAAGTCGTAGGCTGCCTCCACGGTGTTTTTGTCCAGCTGATCCAGCTTCGGCAGCACGGAGAGGATCACATAGGGCAGACAGAAGACGATGTGGGACAGAATCATGGTGAGCATGCCCTGTTCCATGGCCAAGAAGCCGAAGAGGCTCATGAGGGCCACGGCGGTGACGATGTCCGGGTTCAGCACGGGCAGGTAGTTGATGTTTAAGATCAGCCGTTGACGGCCTTTGGAAAAGGCGCGTATGCCGATGGCGGAGACGGTGCCCATGACGGTGGAGATCACCGTCGCCACCAACGCCACGACGATGGTGGTGTAAAAGCTCTTTAAAATAATGGGGTCGGAAAATAAATCCGTGTACCAGTGGGTGGTAAAGCCCGCCCACACGCCGCGAAGCTTCGTGTCGTTAAAGCTGAAGACGATGAGTACCACGATGGGCAGATACAAAAACAAAAGCATGAGCCCGAGATAGGCGTTTCTGATTTTATTTCCCACGGCGTTCTCCTTTCGACTCCTTGTCGCCGATTTGCCTGAAGATAAACAGCATGATCAGTAAAATGGCGATTAAAACGACGGCGATGGCCGAGCCGAAGGGCCAATTGCCCGTCAGCCTGAATTGTTGCTCGATAATATTGCCCACGAGATAGTATTTGTTTCCCCCGAGCAAGGAGGAAATAACGAAGGTGGACAGGGCCGGAATAAAGCACATGAGTATGCCGCTGTAAATCCCGGGCAGGGACAGGGGCAGGGTGACCTTTAAAAAAGCCGTGGCGGGGTTCGCCCCCAAATCCTGCGCCGCTTCCAAATAGGAGCGGTCCGTCTTTTGTAAAATCGTGTAAATGGGCAGCACCATAAAGGGCAGGAAGTTGTAGATCATGCCCATGAGAATGGCGCCCTGATTGTACATCATGTCGAAGGGCCCTAAGCCGATGAGGTGAAAGACCTTGTTTAAGACGCCGTTTCGCCCGAGCAAGGTAATCCACGCGTAGGTCCTTAAGAGAAAGTTCATCCACATGGGAATGACGAAGAGAAGGATCAGCATGGAGCTCGTCTTGGGCTTGGTTTTTGAAATAGCGTAGGCCGCCGGGTAGCCCACCAAGAGGCAGGCCGCCGTGGACATGGTGGCGAGGACGACGGAACGCCACAATATTCTCAGGTACAGCGGCTGAAAGAAGCGGGCGAACTGCTCCGTGGAGAAGCGGTAGTCCCCCATGCTCATGGTGCTCTCGCCGTTAAAGCTCATGAAGAGAACGAGAACCAGAGGCAGGACGATAAATAAGATGGCCCAAACGATGTAGGCCGATGCGTATCTTCTCATCACTCGTCTCCCATGACGTGGAAGTTATCGGGCTCCACGTAGATTCCCAACACGTCGTCGGGCTCCCGGGCCACGGTGGATTGCACCATCCACTTCTCCCCTTCCACCTCCAAAATCATTTCGTAGTGAACGCCTTTAAAGACCGTGGAGATGACCTTGCCCTGAAGGAGATCGTCTCTTCCCGGCTTCAGCTCCACATCCTCCGGTCGAATGACGATTTGCACAGGGGCATTTTTTTCAAAGCCCTTGTCCACACATTGAAATTCTCTGCCGTAGAAGGAAATTAATTTATCCTCCACAAAGCGGCCGCGAATAATATTGCTTTCGCCGATAAAATTGGCGACGAAGGCGTTTTTCGGCTCGTTGTAAATATCCGTCGGCGTGCCGATCTGTTGCACGGCGCCGTCTTTCATGACCACTACCGTGTCGCTCATGCTCAGGGCCTCTTCCTGATCGTGGGTGACGTAGATAAAGGTAATGCCTACCTGCTCCTGAATGCGCTTCAGCTCGAACTGCATTTGCTTTCTCAGCTTTAAGTCCAAGGCGCCTAAGGGCTCGTCTAAGAGCAGAATCTTCGGGTCGTTGACCAGGGCGCGGGCGATGGCGATGCGCTGCTGCTGCCCGCCGGAAAGGGACTGGATGTTTCGCTTCGCCGTGTGGGGCAAATTTACCAGCTCCAGCATTTCCTGCACGTGGTGGTCGATGGTTGCTTTCGGCAGCTTCTTCAGCTTCAAGCCGAAGGCCACATTGTCGTAGACGTTTAAATGTGGAAACAGGGCGTACTTTTGAAACACCGTGTTTACCGGCCGCTCGTAATGCTTCATTTGAAACATATCTTTTCCGTTAAATAAAAGCTCCCCCTCGTCGGCGGTTTCGAAGCCGGCGATGATGCGCAAAAGGGTGGTCTTGCCGCAGCCGCTGGGGCCTAGGAGCGTTAAAAACTCTCCGTCCTTAACATTTAAGTCGATGCCCTCCAGCACCTGCGTGTCGTCGAAGGCTTTTTTGATTCCTTTAATCTCGATTAATCCGCTCACCTGTCACCTCCTAAAAATTCGGCGGGTTGCTAACCCACAGCACCGTGGCCTCGTCCCGGGATAGGTTCCTGAAAAAACAGGGCGCATCGCCGGTGGCGTAGATCGTATCCTTCGCCTCCACGGAATAGACGTCGTCGCCGCGACAGAAATCCAATCGCCCGGAAAGAATATAGGCGAAAAATTCCCCTTCGAAGGGGCTCAACACCTTGGAAGAGCCCATGGGCGCAATGCGCCACAGAGTGGGCTCCATGGAATTTTTTTGGGCATTGGGGACGATGTAGTCCACGCCGTAGCCCCCCTCTTCGTCTTCGAAGGAGAAGGCGTCTTCTTCCGAAAAGACGATCTGCCCCTCTTCTCCGTCTTTAAAAAAATCGTTGGGGGAGACGCCCAGTGCTTCTAAAATATCTAAAAATGTCGCCACGGAGGGGCTGGTCAAGTCCCGCTCCACTTGGGAAATAAATCCCTTGGTGAGCTCGCTGCGTTGGGCCAGCTCTTCCTGGGTCAGCTGTTGCACCTGCCTCAGGCGACGAATCTTTTGTCCTATGCTCATAATCACCACTAAACTTTAAGATTAATTTACTAAACAACAATCGTATTATAGTCGCTCTGCTCACGTGGGTCAATAGATCCGGGAAATAAAAAAAGCCCGCAGACTTTCTGCGAGCCGAAAATTTGTTTTTACTTGTTTTCGCTATAGGCCTTGGCGACGGCCGCGCCCAGCTTCGTGTTGTTGTAAACCAGGGCGATGTTCGCTTCCAAGCTGCTGCCGCCGGTAACCTCCAGCACCCGTTGGAGCAAGAAGGGCGTGGATGCCTTGCCGAAGATGCCTTCTTTTTCCGCATCGACCAATGCCTTTTCGATGGCGGCGTTAATGACCTCTTCGTCCATGGCGTCGGCTTCGGGAATGGGATTGGCCACGACGATGCCGCCGTCGATACCTAAATTCCATTTCGTCTTCATGAGCTTGGCGATGTCCGCGGGATCGTCGTAGCGGTAGTCCAGCTTGTGACCGCTCCTGCGGGTAAAGAAGGCGGGCATCTCTTCCGTTTCATAACCGATCACCGGCACGCCGAAGGTTTCCAAATATTCCAGGGTTAGGCCGATATCCAAAATAGATTTGCAGCCGGCGCAGACCACGGCGATGTCCGTGCCCGCGATTTCCTGCAGGTCGCGGGAGATGTCCATGGTAGTTTGAGCGCCGCGGTGCACGCCGCCGATGCCACCGGTGACGAGAATGGGAATGCCTGCGAGCCGAGCCGTCAGAACGGAGGTGGCCACGGTGGTGGCGCCGTTTAACCCTTGGGCAACGATGTGGGCGTAGTCCCGAGTGGAGCTCTTTACGATGTCGTCGGAGGTGGCCATAAATTCGATTTCTTCTTCCGTGAGGCCTACCTTAATGCGGCCGCCGATAATGGCCGTAGTGGCAGGGGTCACGCCTGCGTCTCTTAAAATGGCTTCGCAGTGCTTGGCCATTTCCACGTTTTTCGGATAGGGCATGCCGTGGGAAATAATGGTGGATTCCAATGCCACCACCGGTTCGTGATTGTCCAGTGCCTTTTGTACTTCCGGGGCGATGTCCATGTACTGCTTCAAATTAGTTTCTTTCATAATGAATCTCCTGTTTCTCTTTTTCCCAATCCTTCTCAATAAAGAAAGGAAGTTCACTTTGATCGCTTTTCAGCACCATCCGCGAGGCGGCCATGGCGCCGACAACGGCATGGTCAATCCTTTTACCTTTCGCCATCTCAGCCGTCAACATGGCGCAAAAGGCATCCCCGGCGCCGGTGGCTCCCCGAATGGTCATGGGGGTGGATGTAAAGTGGGTCATGTCGCCGTCTTTAAACAGATAGGCGCCGTCGGCACCTGCCGTAATCACCACATAGTCCACACCCGCGTCCCTTAGGGCCGCGCCCTGAGTGGCGACATCGTCGCTTCCCCGGCCGCTTAACACCTGCGCTTCCAGAATGTTACATTTTAGCACATGGATCCGATTTAGGAAAGGGGTAAATTTTTTTACCTTCACGGCGCTGACGCCGTCCACCACGGCTCGAATGTTCCAGGAGAAAATTTCCGCCAAGGTGTCTTCCCGCAAATTGGCATCCACTACGACGAAATCCGCCTCCTCCGCGAGGGCGCGGCGATCCTTTATCCGCTCGGGACTCAGCTCTTCCATGACCGCCATATCGTTGACCGCGGCGTGCATCTCCCCTTCCTGATCCAAGAGAACCAAATAGCTACCCGTGGAGGCGCCCTCGAAGGTAAAGGCGTGGGCGAAGGATAAATTTTCAGGTGCTCGTGCCAGAATCATGGCCCGCTTATCGTCGTCGCCGAAGGGCGTCACCAGCTCCGTTTGAATGCCCAAGCGGGCGATAGTGGCGGCGATGTTTCTGCCTACGCCGCCGGGGCTGAGCTCCACGGCCCCGGGAATGGAGTCGTGAAGATCTAAATGCTCGTAGGGCCTTCCGCTAATATCCACATTGCAGCCGCCAAAGACGACCACGTGTTTCACTTTCATTCCTTCCCCCTTTCGCCGCGATTTTTTATCCGCTTAAAGCAGGCGCGGCAAAGCGGCTCGTAGCTTTCCGTGGCGCCGATGACCACCCGGCCCCCTTCTCCCGAGGTGCGGTGGCTGACCCAGGCGTCGCTTCCGCAGTGGGCGCAGACGGCGTGGTGCTTTTCCACGTAATCGGCCACGGCCATAATTTCCTTGACGATCTCGAAGGGATGGGCCTCGTAATCCATGTCAAGCCCGGCGCAGACCACGGTCTTTCCCTCATCTAACAACGTATCGAAGGCCGCCAAAATCTCTTCCGGCGCGCCGCCTAAAAACTGCACCTCGTCGATAGCTACCACGTCGGCCTTGTGCTCGGCCGCCGCTTCCATGACCCCGTCGATATCTTCCACCACCACGGCCTCGAGGGAGGTGTTATCGTGGCTCGTAATGGCGGAGTGAATGAAGCGGGTGTCCAGCGTAGGCTTTAATACCAGCGTGTTGTAGCCGGCGATGCGAAAGCGCTTCACCTCCCGCTCCAAGCTCGATGTCTTCCCCGAAAACATGCTTCCCGTATGTAAAATTAATCGTCCCCTGTACTGATGCATTTCTTCCTCCTCAAAGAGAAATTATAACACAATTCTCGCCATAGCCTCCCCCGCAATTTTTCTTGCAATGTATCTTTCCCTACTATATTCTAATTAAGGATTACCATCACTTTCAAAGGAGGACTTATGCTTCAAATCGAACATTTAATAAAATTTTACGGCAAGAAACAAATTCTTCACGACCTGAGCTTTGAATTGGATCCCGGGGACATTTGCGCCTTTATCGGATCCAACGGCGCCGGAAAAACCACCACCATTAAATCCGCCCTGGGGCTGATCCCCTTCGACGGCGGAAGGATTTTAATCGGCGGCCACGACATCGAGAAGGAACCGCTTGAGGCGAAAAAGCTTTACAGCTACGTGCCGGACAATCCGGAGCTTTATAAATTTATGCGAGGCATCGAGTATTTAAATTTCATCGCAGATATTTTTGAGCTGGATTACGAAACCCGCAGAGACCGCATCGAGTATTACGCCGATCTCTTCGCCATTCGCGACCGCTTAGGCGAGAGCATCGACAATTACAGCCACGGCATGCAGCAAAAGCTGGCCCTTATCGCCGCCTTGATCCACGATCCCAAGCTCATCGTCTTGGACGAGCCCTTCGTAGGCCTGGATCCCATGGCGACGAAATCCATTCGGGAAACCTTTAAGACCATGGCGGCGGAAAAAGGCACCACGATTCTCTTCTCCACCCACGTCTTGGAGGTGGCGGAAAAGCTGTGCAACAAGGTGGCCATTATTCGCGAAGGCCATTTGGTCTTTTTCGGCCCCACAGAAGAGGTGCTTGAAAAGGGCAGCTTGGAGGATCTGTTCATGGAAAGGATGCAAAGCCATGGACAAGCTTAGGCTTTTAAATCGGCTGGAGAGAAAGCGCACCTTTAATCAATTTACCCAGGGGAAAAAGAAAAAGGCCTTCGGTATTTTTATCTACCTTCTCTCCCTTTGGGGCTACTTTTGGATCGGCGGGCTTCTGCCCCTCTTCGGCTCCATGGCGGTTATCGAGGCCAACACCGGCTCCGCCGGCACGATTTCCGTGGCGGAGCTACTAAGCGATGCTGGGATTCTTTCCTCCATGGACGTCATGGCCCTCGCATTTTTTCTCGCCAGCGTGATCATTTCCTTTATTCAAATTCGAAATATCTACTTCAACGACTTCGACCAATCCACCTTGTGGAGTATGCCCGTGGATACGCGGCTCATTCTTATTTCAAAAAACACGGGCCCGGCGGTATTCAGTCTGCCCTTGGTCTTGGCATTTACCCTGCCTTCTATGATTCTCACCAAGGTAGCCACGGGCTCCTTTTTCAAGGCCCTTCTCGTCCTCGTGGTGTTTTTCTGCGCCAATCAATTAGGCGAATGCCTGGGCTGCTTTTTGCGCATCGCCTTGGCGAAAGGCAACAGCCGCCTTCAGCTGTCGAAAGGCGTAAAGACTTTCTTCGGCTTTCTCCTCTTCGTCGTCTTTATGATAGGCTTTTACACGGAGCTGGCACGGGACTTTAAAGACCTTATCGTCTTCATGGGCTTTTACAATCGCCTGCCCGCTGCGGCACGGCCCGTATCCTTTGCCCTGAATCATCATTTGTGGCTTATCTTCGTCTTTATTCTTCTGACGGGGCTCATATACTACGCCTTTCTTAACTACATGGCGAAAAATTTCTTTGCCATCAGCGAAAGCCTGGCCCCTCGCGGCACGGTCAAGGCCGTGAAGAGCGACGACTATAAGGTGCGAAAAAAATATGCCGCCCTCATTCGAAAAGAACGGCGCCTCTTTTTCTCCAACAGTGCCGTGGCCTTTAACAGCTTTTTCGGCACACTGCTCCCGGTCATTCTCGCGGCCATTCTCTTCGTGCCCGCCGTGAAGGAAATGTTTCTGGGCTTTTTAAACAGCCAGAGCTTCGTCTCCCCCGACGCCGCGATCTTTTTAATTCTCACGGGTCTCGCCGGTATGATGAATCTCGGAGGCTTCAGCTTCTCTCTGGAGGGCCTCGGCGCCTACAACACCTATGCCCTGCCCCTAAAGGGCCAATCAATTTTTCTCGGCAAGCTCCTTATGGCCGCAAGCCTCATCGTCCCGGCTTATCTCATCGCCTGGCTGCTCCTCGTCGTCAATCTGAGGCCGGCGCCTGTCTACCTGCCCTTTTATCTCATAGGGCCCTTGGCCTACGCCCTCTTGATCAACGGCATCTCCCTCTTTTTCGACTGGAAGTTTGCCAACTACAACTGGACCAATCCTCAAGAGCTGGCGAAAAATTCAAAACAATCCTTCTTCTCGGGCCTGGGCAGCCTCCTGGTCAGCTTCGCCATTCTGCTCATCGGCGTCGGCGTCATGACCAAGGCACCCCTTCTCTATGCTTCCCTGCTCACCATCATCTTTGTGGCGGGCAATGTGGTACTCTATTTTCTCACCCGAGACATCACCGTCTATCATCAATAACTACGGAGGTATTAATGAGCGAAAAAAGCGCATCTATACTCTTGGCCGCCGTCATCATCGCCCGCGCCACGAGCTACTACTTTATAAAAATCGGCATGCAGGGACTGGACGTCTTCAATCTTCTGTCCGTCCGCTTTACCATCGCCACGATTCTACTCACGACACTGTTTTTTAAAAAGCTTCACCCCATGACGCGAAGCACCTTTGCCCACGGCACCGTTTTAGGCGTGGCATTCTTTGCCGTCATGGCCTTTGAATTTATGGCACTGAAGACGGCAGCGGCATCTACCGTGGCGTTTTTGGAAAATACATCCATCGTCATCGTGCCCATACTAATCGCCATTACCACTCGCAGCCTGCCCACGAAAAGTGCCCTCATCGGCATCGCCGTGACCGTCTTGGGCGTCGGCTTTTTAACCTATAACCCCGGCGGCCTCTCCCTGTCCCGCGGCGAAATTTACGCCCTCTTAGCGGCAGTAAGCTACGCCGTGGTCATCCTCTTGACCGCCCGCTACGCAGCAAGCAGAGACAATTCCTTTCAGCTGGGCTATCTGCAGGTCTTTTGGATCTTTATCTTCTCCACGGCAGCCACCTTTTTACTGGAAACGCCCCAAATGCCTCAAAGCCAAACGGAATGGACGGCCATCCTCGCCCTCGCCGTCGTCTGCACCGGCTTCGGCTTTACCCTGCAGCCCGTGGCGCAACAACACACCACCCCTGAACGAGCGGGCATGTTCTGTGCACTGAACCCCCTCTGCGCCACCATTATGGGCACGACACTGCTAGGCGAAACCATCTCCGTCTATAAACTCCTGGGCATCGCCTGCATCATCGTAGGCCTTACCTTGCCCATTATCCTAAATAGCCTGGAAAAGAAAAGACAAATACAATGACGACAGAAAAAATCCATTGGGAGAAAGATCCCCAATGGATTTTTTAGTGGCTACTTTTTTCTTCTTATAGCCAAGATACTTTTTCGCTCAAAATTCATTCTTACATGGCTTTTAAACCCGGGGACGGGGGAAATCCCGCCGAGACCCGATTTTAATTGCGTAACTGTCTTTTTATAATCAAATTACGTTTTTTCTTAAATATTCATTCTTTCACGGCTTTTAGACCCGGGGAAGGGGCTAGGGCGTTGCGATTCGCCCTCAACCCACAGGGGCCACGAATTTAAATTGCATAGCCAACTTAATGTATTCAGGTTGCTTTTTTTATTTAAAATTCCAATCTTTCATGGCTTTTAAACCCGGGGACGGGGGAAAGGGCTCAGAGCGAAGTAACCCGGTCGCCAAGATTTGGACATTCCCCCTACCTTAAATCGTGTATAATTCAATTAAGGAGGGAAACCATGGGACGAGGAAAACTAACCGCTGAAGAGCAAGCCATCTTACGCACCAATCCAAATGTCAAATCAGTCAACGATCAATGCATTTTCTATACGGCCGAATTTAAAAAACACTTCATTGAAGCGCTAACCAAGGGCAAGCGGCCTAAACAAATCTTCGTTGAAGCCGGCTTTGACCTGGAAATCTTAGGCGACAAACGCATCGAACGAGCCACTGCGCGATGGAAAGAGCGCCACATTCGGGACACCATTCTCGCATCAATTGACCAAGAAGCCGCAAAAGAAGCCCTGCAGGCCATCGATGCCATCGACGACATGAAAAAAGCCAAAGACAAACTGGCAAAGCAAGAAAAAATCATTCAACAACAAGCCGCGGAGATCGAAGCATTAAAAAAAGCTGGCTGGCGAGGAAGGAGGCGATGCGACAAGAAGGTATATGGAACGACTGATCTCTGTAAAATCATCGAAGAAACCGTCGAAACCTACGGAAAAGCCATTAACATCAAAGCCCTTTGCGAAAATCTTCAACTGCCTAGGAGCACCTATTACTACTATAAAGCCAGCAAAGAAAACCGGCAACGAAGAGAAGAAGCAGATCGAGAAGCCCTGTACTTCATACAAAAAGCCTATGACCATAGCGGCAAATACTACCACAAAGGCAGCCGCTCCCTTCGCATGGTTCTGAAAAACGACTACGACATCATCTACAACCGCAAAAAAATTCAACGCATCATGCGGAAATATCAACTCAAGTGCCCTGTGAAAAAAGCACGGCCCTACGACAAGCGGAAAAACGACGGCCAAGAAAGCAAAATCGCCCCGAACCGTGTCAAGCGCGCCTTCAAGCCCGGCAAAGCGAGAAAACTCTTCCTCACCGACATCACCTACATCAAACACCAAGGCCACTTCTCCTACGTCTCCGTCATCATCGACGCCCAAACCAACGAACCCGTCGCCTACAAAACCAGCACAAGCTACAGCCTCGACTTCGTCCTCGAAACCCTCGAGCAACTCAGCGCCTGCGGCTACAGCCAAAACGCCATCATCCACTCCGATCAAGGCGTTCACTACACAGCAAAAAAATTCCGGGACACCGTCCAATCCATGGGCCTCATCCAATCCATGTCAAGAAAAGGCAACTGCTGGGACAATGCACCCTGCGAATCCTTCTTCGGCAAAATGAAACAAGAAGTCCCATTCGACGAAAACGCCGACGACCAAGAGATCGAAGCCGCAGTCAGCGACTACATAAACTACTACCGCTACCGCCGATACCAAGAAGGCCTCGGCGATATGACGCCATACGAATACGGCTCCACACTACTCCACGCATAGGGGTTGACGTGTCCAAATAAGCGGGTCCGCCTTAGAAGGCCGCATTTCCCCCGTCCCCGGGACCCCTTGCCCCCTTTCTGGCCGCGTGTAATTGGTTAGAAAATGCCTGCGGCATTTTCTATTTATTACCTTTTTCTTCGTCGCGATAGGTCGCCCATGTCACAAGGGCTAAGCGGCACTATGCAGGTGACTGGCCTCACTGATAATCCGCAGCCCCTGCCCCTTTGAGCGATCACCTTCCATTTTTCGCTCGCTCACTTACGAATGACGCATGAACTAAACTCATCCGATTAATCGGCCATCTCACATTCTATCTTCCGCAACACATCCCAATAGGAATCAAATGCCGTCAGGCATTTGCACTGCCAAAAGGCGTTTGTGGGTGGAAGGGGATGGGGCCCCGGGGAAGGGGCAGAGGGTGGATAGGCTACAATAATTAGGACAGTTTCCTTAAGGTGTGGTATCTTATGATCAACAAGGAGGATCAAATGGATAAAGCACCTAGAAAAAGAAGAGCCTTTTCAGACGAGTTCAAGCAGCACGTGGTGGATCTTTATGAAGAAGGCATGAGTCGACAAGAAATCATTCAGAAATATTCATTAACCCCTTCAGCCTTTGACCGCTGGGTTAGCCAATTCCGTACCACCGGTACCTTCAAAGAGACGGTGTCGTTAAGTGAATCGGACCAGGAGAAGATTGCCTTACGCAAAGAGATTCAACGGCTCAAGATGGAGAATGATATTTTAAAGCAGGCCGCGCTGATACTTGCGGAGAAAAACGATACGTCATCGATCGTTTGAAACACAAATACCCGGTATCAGCGCTTTGTAGAGTACTAGGCATCAGCCGTTCCGCTTATTACTACCGGCCGAAAGCTCTCTCCGATGATGCAATCGATCTGGAGATCAAGGTCCGTGCCATCTTTCGTGCAAGTCGCAACGTCTATGGCGCACGCAAGATAAAAAGTGAATTAGAAGCGGAAAACATCGTCGCCTCCAGGCGACGAATTCGCGCCATTATGAAGAAACTTCATTTGGTTTCCGTTTACACCAAAGCAAAGTACAGACACCATCCTTCAAAGAAAAACGAAGAGCAAATACACAACGCGCTCAACCGCGAATTCAGTCAACGTCAGCCGTTAGAAGTCATCGTCTCAGATTTGACCTATGTTCGCATCCATCAGCGCTGGGCCTACGTTTGTGCCATCACTGATCTTTTCAATCGTGAAGTCATCGGCTACTCCTGCGGCTTACGTCGCGACTCTGCCCTCATACAACAAGCATTCGACACCATCCCCTATCCGTTAGAAGCCATCGGCTGCTTTCATACCGACCGAGGGAAAGAATTCGATAACAACCATATACGTGCCCTCTTAAAAGCCAACCACATCAAACGCTCACTGAGCCGTCCCGGCAATCCTTACGACAACGCCGTGGCAGAAAACATATTTAAGAGCTTCAAAACAGAATTTTTAGAGAGAGAAACCTTTCAAAGCCTACATGACTTAAGGGAGAAACTCAGCAGTTACATTCAATGGTGGAACAGCGAGCGAAGACATACAAGCCTTGAAAACATGACCCCTCTCGCATACCGAGAAAGAGAGAGTATAAAAAGCAAGCCCGTCGTTCGAGCGACACCTTGACAAAAGTGTCCAAAAAACTGTTGCCATTCCAGGGCGAATCGCAACGCCCTGGGCCCTTCCCCTGGTCTCAAAGCCGTGAAAGAACAGATTTTAAGCGAAAAAAGTATCTTGAAAATATTAAGTCGGCTACGCAATTAAAATCGGACCCCGGCGGGATTTCCCCCGTCCCCGGGTTTAAAAGCCGTGAATGAAGAATTTTTGTGCGAAGAGAAATCACCACGACGTTCTCTTTGGTGTGCCCTTGTTCCGAATGAAGATCTACTTAAAAAAAGAGAAAAGCGGTCTTTTTTTCTTCGAGAAATATGTATTTTTAAATAGAGAAAGGACGTGTTTCCACGTCCTTTTCTCTATTTGTTTTGGTTTTTATTCTACGATTTTGGATACGACCCCGGAGGCGACGGTGCGGCCGCCTTCTCTGATGGCGAAGCGCAGGCCTTCGTCCATGGCGACGGGGGTGATGAGTTCTACTTTAAAGGTGGCGTTGTCGCCGGGCATGACCATTTCGACACCGTCTGCTAAGGTGATGTCGCCGGTTACGTCGGTGGTTCTGAAGTAGAATTGGGGACGGTAGCCGTTAAAGAACGGGGTGTGGCGTCCGCCTTCTTCTTTGCTCAGGACGTAGACTTCGGCTTCGAATTTGGTGTGGGGATGGATGCTGCCGGGGGCTGCGAGGACTTGGCCGCGTTCGATGTCGTCTCTTTGGACGCCACGAAGGAGGAGGCCGACGTTGTCGCCTGCTTCGGCTTGGTCGAGTTGTTTTCTAAACATTTCGACGCCGGTAACGACGACGGTTCTCTTTTCGGTGGTTAAGCCGACGATTTCGACGTTGTCGTTGACTTTGACGGTTCCGCGTTCAACACGACCGGTGGCGACGGTGCCGCGGCCGGTGATGGAGAAGATGTCTTCCACGGGCATGAGGAAGGGGTGGTCGATGTCGCGAACGGGATCGTCGATCCATTCGTCGACGGTGTTCATGAGTTCGACGATTTTGTCGCCCCATTCTCCGTCGGGATCTTCCAATGCTTTTAAGGCGCTGCCTACGGTGATGGGGGTGTTGTCGCCGTCGAATTCGTATTCGCTCAGAAGGTCACGTACTTCCATTTCGACGAGTTCGATGAGCTCGTCGTCATCGACTTGGTCTTGTTTGTTTAAGAAGACGACGATTTTCGGTACACCGACTTGGCGGGCCAAGAGGATGTGTTCGCGGGTTTGGGGCATGGGGCCGTCTGCTGCGGATACGACGAGGATGGCGCCGTCCATTTGGGCTGCACCGGTGATCATGTTTTTAACGTAGTCGGCGTGACCGGGGCAGTCGACGTGTGCGTAGTGACGCTTTTCGGTTTCGTATTCGACGTGAGAGGTGGAGATGGTGATACCACGTTCTCTTTCTTCGGGGGCTTTGTCGATGTTTGCGTAGTCGACGAATTCGCCGCTGCCGTAGCGTTTGTTTAATACGAGGGTGATTGCCGCCGTAAGGGTGGTCTTGCCGTGGTCGACGTGGCCGATGGTGCCGACGTTGACGTGGGGTTTAGTTCTTTCAAATTTTCCTTTTGCCATTGTAAATCCTCCTTTAGAGTAGAATTAACTTATTTATTTTTTCCGTTGAGTACTTCTTCGGACACGTTCTTGGGAACTTGTTCGTAGTGGTCGAACTGCATAGAGTAGTTGGCACGACCTTGGGTGTTGGAACGCAAGCTGGTTGCGTAGCCGAACATTTCTGCCAAGGGCACGTAGCAGGTGACGATTTGAGCGCCGGCTACCAGCTCCATCCCTTCCATACGGCCGCGGCGAGAGTTAATGTCGCCGATAACATCGCCCATGTACTCTTCGGGAGTGACGATTTCAACTTTCATAACCGGTTCTAACAAGACGGGGCTTGCCTTGGACAATGCGTCGCGCAGGGCCATGGAGCCGGCAATCTTAAATGCCATTTCCGAGGAGTCCACGTCGTGGAAGGAGCCGTCGTAGAGGCTGACCTTGACGTCGAGGACTTCGTAGCCGCCCAGAACACCGTTTTGCATCGCTTCTTCGATCCCTTGTTGGGTGGGGCCGATAAATTCCTTGGGAATCGCACCACCGACAATGTTGTTTTCGAATTCGAAGCCCTTGCCGGGTTCCAAGGGTTCGACCTTGATCTTGGCGTGACCGTATTGACCGCGACCACCGGATTGACGAACGAATTTGCCTTCGCCGTCGGCGGAGCTGAGAATCCCTTCGCGATAGGATACCTTCGGGTTACCGATGTTTGCTTCGACTTTAAATTCGCGGAGCAGACGGTCGACGATAATATCCAAGTGCAATTCGCCCATGCCGGCGATAATGGTTTGACCGGTTTCTTCGTCGGTGTAGGTTCTGAAGGTCGGGTCTTCTTCGGCGAGCTTTTGCAGGCCGATGGACATTTTGTCTTGAGAAGCCTTGGTCTTCGGTTCGATGGCGACGGAGATAACGGGTTCCGGGAATTCCATGTTTTCCAAAATGATTTGATCATTTTCGTCACAGAGGGTGTCCCCGGTGGATGTATCTTTTAAACCGACGGCAGCGGCGATTTCACCGGCGTAGATTTCTTCCACTTCTTCACGCTTGTTGGCGTGCATTAAAAGGATACGACCGACGCGTTCTCTCTTGCCCTTGCTGGAGTTGAAGACGTAGCTACCGGCCTTTAAGGTACCGGAGTAAACGCGGAAGTAGGAAAGCTTCCCTACATAGGGGTCGGTAACGATTTTAAATGCCAATGCGGAGAAGGGTTCTTCGTCGCTTGCGTGGCGATCTTCTTCCGCTTCCGTATCGGGATCGATGCCCACGATGGCGGGAATGTCTACCGGCGAGGGCAGGTAGTCGATAATGGCATCCAGCAGCAACTGAACCCCTTTGTTCTTGTAAGAGGAACCGCAGGTCACCGGAGTCATTTCTACGGCCAAGGTTCCCTTACGGATGGCGCGCTTAATAGCTTCTTGGGTTACTTCTTCCCCTTCGAGATAAGCCATCATTAAGTCTTCGTCGAATTCGGAGACCTTTTCGATGAGGTTTTCGCGCCATTCTTCGGCTTGTGCCTTGTATTCTTCCGGCACTTCCGTAATTTCGATTTCGGTTCCCATGTCGTCCTTGTAGATTTCAGCTTCCATGGTGACCAAGTCGATCATGCCGATAAAGGTTTCTTCGGCACCCATGGGAATTTGAATCGGCACGGGATTGCCGTGTAATTTGTCTTCGATGGTCTTAACCGAACGGAAGAAGTCCGCACCGGTTACGTCCATTTTGTTGATGTGCGCAATTCTGGGAACGTGGTAGCGATCAGCTTGACGCCAAACCGTTTCCGATTGGGGTTCAACGCCGCTCTTGGCGTCGAACAGGGAGACGGCACCGTCCAACACGCGAAGGGAACGTTCAACTTCTACGGTAAAGTCAACGTGGCCCGGTGTGTCGATGATGTTCAGGCGGTAACCCTTCCAGTGCGCGGTGGTAGCAGCAGAGGTAATGGTGATGCCACGCTCTTGCTCTTGCTCCATCCAGTCCATTTGGGCGCCACCGTCGTGGGTTTCTCCGATCTTGTGAATCCGACCGGTGTAATACAGAATACGTTCGGTCGTCGTCGTTTTACCGGCGTCGATGTGCGCCATAATTCCGATATTGCGTACTTTATTAAGCGGCACTTCTCTAGCCACGTAATTTCCCCTTTCTTACCATCTGAAATGAGCAAAAGCCTTGTTCGCTTCTGCTGCACGATGCATTTCGTCTTTACGCTTTACAGCGCCGCCTAAGTCGTTGGATGCATCCAAAATTTCTTTGGATAAGCGTTCGACCATGGTTTTTTCACCGCGGGCTCTGGCGTAGCGGACGATCCAGCGAAGTCCCAGGGTTTGACGTCTTTCGGGACGTACTTCCAAGGGCACTTGATAGTTGGCACCGCCGATACGGCGTGCTTTAACTTCCAAAACCGGCATGGCGTTGTTTAACGCTTTGTAGAATACTTCTAAGGGTTCTTCACCGGTTGCTTCTTTTACGGCCTCTAATGCGCCGTAGACGATTCGTTGGGCCGTCCCTCTCTTACCGTCCAGCATGACATTGTTGATTAACTTGGTAATAACAACGTCGCCGTACACGGGATCGGGCATGACCTCTCTTTTAGGAATATGTCCTTTTCTTGGCATTCTCTTCCCTCCTTAACTATTTGGTTGAGAAAAATCAACGGTACTCGACATACGTCGTGTGCCAAGAGCATCTATTAAAAAGATTGTGCTCTTTGATTAGTTACTTTTCGGTTTCTTTGCACCATATTTTGAACGCGCTTGCCTTCTTCCGTCGACGCCGGCAGTATCCAAGCTTCCGCGTACGACGTGATAACGCACACCGGGAAGGTCTTTGACACGACCACCGCGAACTAAGACGACACTGTGTTCTTGTAAGTTATGGCCGATTCCGGGAATGTATGCCATGACTTCATAGCCGTTGGAAAGGCGAACACGGGCAACTTTACGAAGCGCGGAGTTCGGTTTCTTCGGCGTTACAGTACGAACCGCGACGCAAACGCCTCTTTTTTGAGGAGAATTGACGACGGTTTGCTCTTTTAGTAAAGAGTCGTAGTTGAATCCTAAAGCCGGCGATTTCGACTTGGTTTCGGATTTCTTTCTACCCTTCTTTACAAGTTGGTTGATTGTAGGCACTTAGTGCACCTCCTTTAATAATTGGGATTTTCTAACAGCACAAATCGATTTCAATCATGAAAAACTACCCGTATAGCGGGTAGTTCCTAATGCGTTCGATTTACACTCTGGTAGTTTACCATCTTTTCCTTCAATTTTCAAGCATTTTACGGGATTTATCCCCTTTTATCCCCGAATTTCTTTTAAAATACCGCGCTTCGATACGTAAAGGCGTTGAGCCACCCAGGCAACGGCAACGGACTTGACTAAATCGACGGGAATAAAGGTGATCATGGTCTTAAAGGCGGCGGAAAAACTTTCGCTGTTATTGTACAGACCCAAAAGCCCCGAAAAGTTAATGAATAATGCGCCGAAGAGAACGAAGACAATCAAAAAGGTAACATAACTGCGGCTCTTTACCTTTTCAAGGGCGAGACCGACGAAGTAGGGCGAAAGCAGGTAGCCGATAAAATAAGAGCCGGTGGCACCTAAAAAGACAGCGGCACCGCCGCGACCTCCGGGCAGCACGGGAAGACCCAGTGCGATACAGAGCAGGAAGACGAAAACCGTGAGCGTACCGTATTTCTTTCCGAGGACGGCGCCCGCCAAGGCGCAGACCATGTTTTGAAGAACCACGGGCACGCCGAAGGGCGTGGGAATAAATAATAAACCGCTTAGAATAATAAGGGCCAGGTACATGGCCATGGTCGTCAGTTGTTTTGTTTTCATTTGATGAACCTCCATTTACAATGTTATTGTAAATTATCGTCCCTCACGGTTTCTTTGTCAATAGAAAAAACTCCGCCGAAGCGGAGTTTCTTATTTTACAGGCTCATTCCCTCGAGAATGTCCAAATCTTTTTTTCTCTTGTCCTCTTCTTCCCAATAGACCGTGCCGTTGGCACGAACGCCGGTGCCTGCGGGAATCAGTTGACCGATAATAATATTTTCCTTTAAGCCCTTGAGGTAATCTTGTTTCCCTTCAATGGCCGCATCGGTTAAGACGCGAGTGGTTTCTTGGAAGGACGCCGCAGAAAGGAAGGAATCCGTGGCCAGGGAGGCTTTGGTAATCCCAAGCAAGGTGGGGATCGCCGTGGCTTCTTGAAGGCCGGCTTCCGCCGCCTTTTTGTTGGCCCGTTCGAATTCTTTCTTGCTTACCATGCTGCCGGGGAGGAGACTGGTGTCGCCAGCGTCGTCGATGCGCACCTTAGACATCATTTGCTTGACGATGACTTCGATGTGCTTGTCGTCGATGTCGACCCCTTGCAGACGGTAAACCCGTTGAACTTCTCTGACGATGTATTCCTGAACGCCCATGACGCCTTTGACGCGAAGCAGGTCTTGGGGATAGACGGAGCCTTGTGTCAGCTCGTCGCCTTTTTCCACCAGGTCGCCGGGCTTTACCTTGATGCGGGCGCCGTATACCACGGTGTAGGCTTCCGATGTGCCGTCGTCGGCGGTAATGACGATTTCGCGTTTCTTCGCCGTTTCACGGATGTCCACGGTGCCGCTGATCTCTGCGATAATGGCGAGCCCCTTGGGCTTACGCACTTCGAAAAGCTCTTCGACACGAGGCAAACCTTGGGTAATGTCCGCTGCCGCTGCGACCCCGCCGGTGTGGAAGGTACGCATGGTCAACTGAGTCCCGGGCTCGCCGATGGATTGTGCGGCGATAACGCCGACGGCTTCGCCGATGCCCACGGGACGACCCGTGGCCATGTTTTCGCCGTAGCACTTGGCGCAGACGCCGTCTTCGGAATTACAGCCCAAGACGGAACGAATCTTCACCTCTTCGATGCCGGCGGCAATAATGGCTTCGGCTTCTTTGGAACCGATCATTTCTCCCGCCTTGACGAGGAGGGCGCCGGTTTCCGGATGATGCACGTCTTCGTAGGAGGTTCTTCCTTCGATACGGTCGTGCATTTCTTCGATCATTTCGCGGCCGTCCTTAAAGGACTTGGCCACGATGTAGCTATCCGATCCGCAATCCTCCTCGGTGACGGTCACTTGTTGAGACACGTCGACTAAACGACGGGTCAGGTAACCGGAGTCGGCGGTACGCAGTGCCGTATCCGCCAAGCCCTTCCGAGAGCCGTGGGTGGACATAAAGAATTCCAATACGTCCAGACCTTCCCGGAAGTTTGAGGTAATGGGAACCTCGATGGTTCGTCCGGAAGGCGAGGCCATGAGCCCGCGCATGCCGGCCAATTGACGAATTTGGTTCTTGGAACCACGGGCACCGGAGTCGGCGAAAATAAAGATATTGTTTAATTCGCCGAAGCCTTCCATAACCTTGTCCGTTAAATGGTCAGTGGCTTCGTTCCAAATGTCGATAACGTGCTCGTAGCGCTCTTCGTCGCTGATGAGACCCTTGCGGTACGCCTTTTCGTATTTTTCAACGTCCAGATCCGCTTGATGGAGAATCTCCGGTTTTTCCTTGGGAATTTCTACGTCCCCCATGGAGATGGACATAGCGCCGATTGTGGAGTAGTGGTAGCCTAAGCTCTTCACCTCGTCGAGGAAGGCCGCCGTTTCCAGATTGTCGTGCAGCTTATAGCAGCGATCGATGATTTTGCCTAAGAGCTTTTTGTTGATCACCTGATCGATTTCCAGGCCGTAGGGATCTTTTTCCCGGTCCACAAAGCCTAAGTCTTGGGGAATGGCGCGGTTGATCAGGAAGCGACCGATGGTGCTTTCCACGATCTTGCCCCGCTTGTCCTTTTCGTCTTTAAAGCGGCGCACCTTGACGTGGGAATGGAGATGGGCCCAGCCGCTGGCATAGGCATGCATCATTTCCTTTTCGTCCATAAAGGTCATGCCGTCGCCTTTGACGTGGCCTTTTCTGTCCAAGGTCAGGTAGTACATCCCTAAGACCATGTCCTGAGACGGGGTGGTAATGGGCTTGCCATCCTTTAACGCCAAAATATTATTGGTGGAAAGCATTAAGAGGCGGGCTTCCGCTTGGGCTTCCGCCGACAAGGGCAAGTGAACCGCCATTTGGTCCCCGTCGAAGTCGGCGTTGTAAGCCGTACAGGCCAAGGGATGGAGTTTAATGGCTTTTCCTTCTACAAGCACCGGTTCGAAGGCTTGAATCCCCAAACGGTGCAGGGTAGGCGCACGATTTAAGAGAACGGGATGGTCTTTAATGACATCCTCCAGCACGTCCCATACCTCGGGGCGAACCCTCTCTACCATGCGCTTGGCGCTTTTAATGTTGTGGGCCAGCTCCCGTTCCACCAGCTCGCGCATAACGAAGGGCTTAAACAGCTCCAGGGCCATGTTTTTCGGCAGACCGCATTGATAGAATTTCAAAGAGGGCCCGACGACGATAACGGAACGGCCCGAGTAGTCCACCCGCTTGCCCAGCAGGTTTTGACGGAAGCGCCCTTGCTTGCCCTTCAGCATTTCGGAAAGGCTCTTTAAGGGGCGGTTCCCCGCACCGGTAACCGGGCGGCCGCGGCGGCCGTTGTCGATTAAGGCGTCGACGGATTCTTGCAGCATGCGCTTTTCATTGCGCACGATAATTTCCGGCGCGCCGATGTCCATAAGCTTTCTCAGACGGTTGTTACGATTAATGACGCGGCGGTACAGGTCGTTTAAGTCCGACGTGGCGAAACGACCGCCGTCTAATTGCACCATGGGGCGCAGCTCAGGCGGAATGACGGGAATGCAATCCAGGATCATCCACTCGCATTTGTTTCCGGAGCTTCTGAAGGCTTCGATGACTTCCAAGCGACGGGTAATGCGCACGCGCTTTTGCCCGGTGGCATCGTCTAATTGCTCCCTGAGATCCTTGGAGATCTCGTCTAAATCAATTTTGCGCAGTAGATCTCGAACAGCCTCGGCACCCATGCCCGCTTCAAATTTGTCGCCGTATTCCCGCTTAAATTCGCGGTATTCCGTTTCGGATAAGAGTTGCTTTTCGTATAAATCCGGCACCCCTTCGTCCACGCGGGTAACGATGTAGGATGCGAAGTAAAGGACCTTTTCCAGCGCCCGGGGGCTGACGTCCATGACCAGACCCATGCGGGAAGGAATGCCCTTAAAATACCAAATGTGAGAGACCGGTGCGGCCAGCTCGATGTGGCCCATGCGTTCCCGGCGCACCTTGGACTTGGTGACCTCCACGCCGCACTTTTCGCAGACCACGCCTTTGTAGCGCAGGCGCTTGTACTTTCCGCAGGAGCATTCCCAGTCCTTCGTGGGTCCGAAAATCTTTTCGCAGAAAAGACCTTCTTTTTCGGGCTTTAATGTTCTGTAGTTAATGGTTTCCGGCTTCTTGACTTCCCCATAGGACCAAGATCTGATTTTTTCCGAGGATGCTAAGCCGATTTTAATGGAATGAAATAATTCGTTTCTGCTCAAGGAGCAAGACTCCTTTCTTTATATACCTTCAACTGTCGAAAAGGACTTATTCCTCTTCTTCGTCATGTGTAAAGCCTGTCGGAATCGTATCGCCGGAAATTTTGCGAATGCCGGCCAAGGCATCCACCGTCGATTTTCCTTCGATAAGCTCCCCAGCATCTTCTCCGTCAATTTTTCCGTCCATGGAATCCAAGTGGTTGAGATCGTCGTCGTCGGTACTTAGATCCACTTCGTTTTCGTCTTCGTCCAGTACTTGTATTTCAAGAGCCAATGCTTCCAGCTCTTTGATCAGAACCTTAAAGGATTCGGGAATGCCCGGTTGCGGAATGTTTTCGCCCTTGACGATGGCCTCGTAGGTCTTGACACGGCCCACGATGTCGTCGGATTTCACCGTCAGCATTTCCTGTAAGGTGTGGCTTGCCCCGTAAGCTTCCAAAGCCCACACTTCCATTTCCCCGAACCGTTGGCCGCCGAATTGAGCACGACCGCCCAAGGGTTGTTGGGTGACGAGAGAATAGGGACCGGTGGAGCGGGAGTGGATTTTTTCGTCGACCAGGTGGTGAAGCTTGAGCATGTACATATAGCCTACGGTGACCGGGTGGTCGAAATCTTCCCCGGTGCGGCCGTCTCTAAGCTGTACCTTGCCGTCGGCGGAGTAGCCGGCTTGCTTCAGTGTGTCGAAAATATCCTGCTCGTTGGCGCCGTCGAATACGGGAGTGGCTACGTGCCAGCCCAGCTTCTTGGCGGCGAGACCCAAGTGCACTTCCAATACCTGTCCCAGGTTCATACGAGAGGGCACGCCCAAGGGATTCAGCACGATTTGAATGGGACGTCCGTCGGGCATGTAGGGCATGTCTTCCTTGGGAAGGACACGGGAGATAACCCCCTTGTTCCCGTGGCGACCGCACATTTTGTCCCCGACCTGAATCTTGCGCTTCGTGGCGATAAAGACGCGAACCATTTCGTTGACGCCGGGCTGCAGCTCGTCGTCATCGGCGCGGCTGAAGACCTTCACGTCCACGACGATGCCCGCTTCACCGTGGGGCAGGCGGAGGGACGTGTCTCTGACTTCTCTGGCCTTTTCGCCGAAAATGGCGCGCAAAATACGTTCTTCCGCGGAAAGCTCCGTCTCGCCCTTGGGCGTGACCTTGCCGACGAGGATATCGCCGGGATTCACTTCCGCGCCGACGCGGATAATGCCTCTCTCGTCCAAGTCTTTAAGCATGTCGTCGCTGACATTGGAAATGTCCCGGGTGATTTCTTCCGGGCCTAATTTCGTGTCGCGAGCTTCGGCTTCGTATTCCTCGATGTGGAGGGAGGTCAACACGTCGTCGATGACCAGCTCTTCGTTAATGAGCATGGCGTCCTCGTAGTTGTAGCCTTCCCAGTTCATAAAGGCGATGAGAATATTTTTGCCCAAGGCCATTTCCCCTAAGTCCGTGGAGGGGCCGTCGGCGATGACTTCGCCTCGCTTCACCTTTTGACCTTCCGTCACGATGGGGCGTTGGTTAATGGTGGTGCCTTGGTTGGCCTTTTCGAATTTATGGAGACGGAAGACGATGTCGTCTTTGCCGTCATCCGGTGTCAGCACGATTTTATCGCTGGATACTTTTTTAATGGTGCCGTCGTCTGTGGAAATGACGCAGACGCCGGAGTCGCGGGCCGCCTTGTATTCGATCCCCGTGGCCACAATAGGCGCTTCGGTTTTCAACAAGGGCACTGCTTGACGCTGCATGTTCGAGCCCATGAGGGCGCGGTTGGCGTCGTCGTTTTCCAGGAAGGGGATCATACTGGTCCCGACGGCGACGATTTGTTGCGGCGAGACGTCCATGTAGCTGATGTCCTCGCTCTTGTAGACGTCGACGAGGCCGTCGATGCCTCGGGCGATGACTCGGTCGTTAATGAAGTGGCCGCTTTCATCCACTTTTTCGTCCGCTTGGGCGATGATGTTTTCGTCTTCTACATCGGCGGTAATGTATTCGATATCGTCGGTAACCAAGCCTTCGCCTTTGACGACCTTTCTGTAGGGCGCTTCAATGAAGCCGTATTCGTTAATACGGGCAAAGGTGGTTAAGGATGTAATCAAGCCGATGTTCGGACCTTCAGGCGTTTCGATGGGGCACATTCTTCCGTAGTGGGAGTTGTGCACGTCTCGAACCTCCATGCCGGCCCGGTCCCTGGAAAGACCGCCGGGCCCTAAGGCGGAGAGACGACGCTTGTGGGTCAGCTCCGACAGGGGATTGTTTTGGTCCATAAATTGCGACAATTGCGAGGAGCCGAAAAATTCCTTAATGGCCGCCGTCACCGGTCGAATGTTGATTAAGGATTGGGGCGTGGCGGAATCGGGATCTTGCACCGCCATGCGTTCGCGAATCACCCGTTCCATACGAGTTAAGCCGATTCGGAATTGGTTTTGTAAAAGCTCGCCCACGGAACGGATGCGACGATTGCCCAGGTGGTCGATATCGTCGGTTTTACCGATACCGTAGAACAGGTTAAATTCGTAGTTTACCGCCGCCAAAATATCGTCCACCAAAATATGCTTCGGGGACAATTCCTTGTAATGTAATTTTAAGCGCGTAAGAAGCTCTTCCCCTTCGTACTCTTCCATGAGCTCTTTCAGGCGGGGAAGATAGATTTTTTCTCTAAAGCCCAGGGCTTTAAAGTCGATGTCCGTATCCAGAGCATCTGGATCCACGAAGTTGTTCCCGAGTAGGACGATTTTCTTTTGTTCGCCCAATTCGTCGGGATTGTCGACGAGGATTTCCACCCGGTTAATGCCGGCGTTTTCGATGGCGACGGCCTGCTCACGGCTGATGCGTTCGCCGGCGGTGCCCATGACTTCGCCGGTTTCGCCGTCGATGACATCCTCCGCCAAAATTTGATTTTGCAGGCGTTCGCGAAGGGCGAGCTTCTTATTGAATTTGTAGCGGCCCACCTTCGCCATGTCGTAGCGACGGGCGTCGAAAAACATGTTTTCGAAAAGCGACTGGGCGCTTTCTACCGTCGGCGGCTCACCGGGACGCAGCTTCTTGTAAATTTCCAAGAGCGCTTCCTGTTTGTTGGCGGTTTGATCCTTTTCGAAAACCTTTAAGAGCTCTTCCGTTTCGCCCATAAGGCGGGTGATTTCCATATTGCTTTCCACGCCGATGGCACGGAGCAAAATCGTAATGGGAATCTTCCGCGTGCGGTCGATGCGCACATTGACCACACCTTGGGCGTCGGTTTCGAATTCCAGCCAGGCGCCGCGATTGGGGATCAAGGTCGACGAAAACAATTGCTTGCCCGTCTTGTCGAATTCCACCTTATAATATGCGCCGGGGGAGCGAACCAATTGACTGACCACGACACGTTCCGCCCCGTTAATGACGAAGGTACCCGTGGAGCTCATTAGGGGGAGATCCCCCATGAAGACTTCTTGTTCCTTCACTTCTCCGGTTTCCGTATTGATAAGCCGGACCTTGACTTTTAATGGTGCCGAATAATTGGTGTCCTTTTCCTTTGCTTCTTCGAAATCATACTTTTTCTCTTCGGACACGTAGTAATCCACAAATTCCAGTATGAGATTTCCCGCAAAGTCTTCGATCGGCGAAATATCCCGAAACACTTCCTTGAGACCTTCGTCGATGAGCCACTTGAACGAATCGGTTTGGACGCCCAAAAGATTTGGTATTTCCAACACGTCATCGATTCTGGAATAGCTCATTCTCTCCCGTTTACCATATTGAACAGGATGTACCATCTAAATTCCTCACCCCTTACAGTTTCTTCGAAAAACAAAAAATGTATGTGTAAGAATTTCCTCATGCATGAATCGTCAATAACTTACAAATACATCTTCTTTCGTAGCTGCGACCGTCTTTTCCATATAATTTTAGATTATTATGCAATTTATTATATTAACATGACGTTCCTTAAAAAGCAAGGATTTATTTTCTCTTTCCGATTAAAACTTTTCCGTCCACGGGAACGTAGCGGCTCTTCGCCACTAAAAAGCGTCGACTCTCTTTTCCCTCTTGAGAATAGACGGCGTAGGTGTTGTAGATCGATCCGTTCACCTGCTTTTGCAGAACCTTGATTTCCCCGGGGGCCAGATCCGCGGTGTATGTTTCTTCATTAGATGCCGGCAGGTCCCGCACCTTTTCCGGTACCAGTTGTATGGTGTAGGGCTTTTCTTCACCGGGACCGTAGATGATGCAGCTCAGCTTGCCCTCTTTCGCCGTCGTTTCGATATACACGGGCTTGGTGTAAGGGTTGGCGAAGATAAAATCCTTGTAGCCGTCGCTCACGGCGCAGTCCAAGCCCTCCTTGGCATAGGGCACGGGCTTGGAGTGGTTGAATTTCGTGATCACCTCGAGCCCCGCCCGGGCCACGGCATTATACATAGTGGTGGACACCTGACAGACGCCGCCGCCGATGCCTTCGGTCTCCACGCCGTTTGATACGGTCTTTCCCTTGACGAAGCCGTGGGCCTCGTCGATGCCGCCGATGGTGGAAAGAAAGGAAATTTTTTCTCCCGGCGCCAAGACGATGCGGCGGAAAAACCTCGCGCCCACCTCCACATTGGTGGTGCGGTTTTTGTCCTTCACGTCGTATTCGGTGACGGCTGTGGCCATTTTCGCGTCGATCCCCGCCAGAGCCCGGGCCTCGATGGCGGGCTCTACGGTTTTCGTCTGAATCTCTACGGACCCGTCGATGCCGTGAGACAGATCTACGATGGCGCGGGTCGTGTCGGGCACTTCGCCTTGGTTGCCCGGGCGAATGACGACCTTGTCCCCTTCCATGGCCACGGTGGCGGGCTTCGCCGTGGCATAGAGGACGCCGTCCAGGCTCCTGAGCCTGCGGTTAAGCACGGCTTCATCCACCTCCAGGGGCGTGTGCACGGCTTCCCGCTTAAAAGCTTGGGCCATGCGGCCGATAAAGGGACGGCTCCGGCTTTCCTTTAAGGCATCCTTCGCCGCCTGCTCCCCGTTGACGGAGAGGCCCAGTTGGCCGGCCGTCAAGACGGTGGATTTTTTCTTATGGGTCAGGGTAACGGCCTTTTTTTGAAAATCGCCGCGATGCTTATTTATTTTTTTCTCCGCAGCCTTTACCGTCAGAAAACCTAATCCATTGCCGCAGTAACGGGTCCCCGGACTGATGATGCCGAAGGAGGGCAAAAGGCCCATGCAGATGAAACAGGCCAGGACCACGGCGCCCGCCATGGTGGCCATGCGTTTTCTCTTCTGTTTTTTTAACAGGCGCCGCTTCTTGTGGCGGCGGTATAGGTAGTCTTTCTCCATTAGCTCGATGCTCCTTGTACGTGCAGGCAGAGATCCCTCAGCTCGCATTCTTCGCAGAGAGGCCGTTGGGCCTTACAGATTCTTCTGCCTAAAAAGATTAACAGGTGGTGACCCTTCGACCATTTTTCCTTGGGCCATATAGCCATAAGCTGTTTTTCCGTGCCGTCCACATTTTTGCTTTCGGCGAGGCCCAGGCGATTGGACACGCGAAAGACGTGGGTGTCTACGGCGATGGCGGGAATGCCCAGCACATTGGAGGCCACTACATTGGCGGTCTTTCGCCCGACGCCGGGAAGGGTCATTAAAGCCTCGATGGTAGGGGGAATGTCGCCGCCCCAGGAATCTAAAATAATGCGGGATGCCGCCAAAATGTTTTTCGCCTTATTTCGATAGACGCCGCAGCTTTTTATATAGCCTTCAAGCTCCTCTTGAGACAAGGTTACCATTTTTTCCGGGGTATTATGCTCTTGAAAGAGGACCTTCGTTACTTTATTTACCCGCACGTCCGTGCATTGAGCTGACAAAATCGTGGCGATTAAAAGCTCATAGGGCGTGGTGTAGTCCAACTCCGCCCGGGCATCGGGAAACATTTTTTCCAATCGATCGTAGACTTTTAAGGCGTCTTCCTTCGTTAAAGGCATATTACTTCTTCCTCTCATCAAAATAACGACGTATGTAGGCGGCATTTTTCACCCACTGTTTTTTTCCGCGCCAGGACCCACTGAGGCGGCCGTAGCGTTTTTTAAAGGAGCGGTTCGTCTCCTCCTCCAGCCCCTCTAAGGGAATGTGGTGAACGGGGTCTTGCTCCTCGTAAACCACGTCGATCCCCACGTTCTTCGGGCAGACCATTTGGCACACGTCGCAGCCGTAAATCCAATCGGCCATCACCGCCCGCTCTCCATCCGACAGTTCGCCCCGCTTTTGAGTGATCCAGGAGCGGCAGCGGCCGGGATGCAGCACGCCGCTCATGTCGATGGCATGTCCCGGGCAGGCGTCGACACAGGCTCTGCAATCGCCGCAGCTGTCACGAGAGACGCTGACTTCGCCGCCCTCTATATTCGTAAGCAAAAGACCGATGGCCACATAGCTGCCTAAACGGCAATGAATAAAGCTGCCGTTTCTTCCGATAAAGCCCTTGCCCGTCATGGCGGCGAAGCCCCGCTCGTACAAAGGCCCCGTGTCCACTTGGCGGTGAAATTGAATGCCCGGCTCTGTCTCTCGTAAATAATTTTCCAGGCCGGCCATTTTTTCATTTAAGATCAAGTGGTAATCCCTGTCCCGCGAAAAGCCCGCCAAGCGACCGTAGCCTTCCTTCGGCGCCGGCTCGCGATCGGAAAAGGGCACTTGCTCAAAGGCGACGAAAATAGACTTCACCGAAGGCAGAGACTGCGCCGGATCCATGCGCAGGGCCAAGTCCTCTTCTTCGATGGGTAGCATATCTCCCGCCGCTTTTCTTTTCGCGAAAACAGAAGCCATGGCATCCAGCGAACGGGCCGGCACCAAAGCCAAATCGTGAAAATGCAGGCGGTCTTTGATTCTGTCTACTTCCATCCCAAATCCTTTCTATTGTTGTATAATAATACTATCACACTCTGACAAAGGAGATACTATGATTCAGCGAAAGCTTTTTGAAAAAATAAAGCCTTTTTTTACGCGTGAAAATCCGGGCAAGTGGGATGTGGATCGAAGCCTGATCCTCATCGTCGCCGCCATTACGCTTTTGGGCTTCGTGGCCCTGTCCTCGGCGACTCTGTCCTACGGCAACCGCCCCTTTTTAATGAAGCAGGGCATCGCCACCCTGCTGGGCACGGCCATCGCCTGCGGATTGATGCTGGTGGACTACCGCATCTGGCGAAGCTACTACCCCTTTCTTTACGGCCTCAGCGTCGTCCTCTTGGCGGCGACGCTCCTCTTCGGTCACGGGGACACGACCTGGGGATCCAAGAGCTGGCTCGCCATCGGTCCCATTAACTTTCAGCCGGCGGAATTCGTCAAGATCTTTCTCGTCATCTGCTTCGCCTTCTATTTGGAAGCCCACGGCGACAAAATCAACGAGCCGAAGGAACTGGCCAAGGCCCTCGTCTTCGCCGGATTTCCCGTAGGCCTGATTATGCTTCAGCCGGACTTCGGCACGGCCATGGTCTTTCTCTTTTTCATCGCCGTCATGTTGTTTTTTTCGGACGTGGACTGGAAATATATTTTCGGCGCCATGGGGGCAGGCTTTTTATCTCTGCCCATCCTCTATGCCCGCCTGGACGATTACCAAAAGGACCGGATCCTCGACTTTTTAAAGCCCGACGCCAACACATCGGGCAGCGGCTATCAGGCCTACGAGGGTCGCATCGCCATCGGCGACGGCCGCCTCTTCGGCCGCGGCCTTTACAAGGGGCCCCAAACCCAATTTAATTTTATCCCCACGAAGGAAACGGACTTTATCTTTCCCGTCCTCGTAGAGGAATTGGGCTTTCTCGGCGGCGCCTTTCTCTTGCTCCTATATGCTCTGTTGTTTTATCGGCTCCTGTCATTGACGAAGCTGGCGAAGGACAAGAGCGGTCAGCTGATGATTTTCGGCTTTTTAAGTATTCTCTTCATCCACATTTGGGAGAACATGGGCATGACCTTGGGGCTTATGCCCGTCACCGGCATCCCCCTTCCCTTTATCAGCTACGGCGGCACTTTCCAAATGGTGAACCTGGCCATGATCGGTCTGTGCCTCAGCGTACGCTACCACCGCTCTGCTAAAAAAAGAGAGTATCACCTGCCGAGCTTTCTTTCAGGCGTCGTCGATCGAATCGGCGACTTTCAGGAGCGCCAGTGGAGTAAAGAGCGCTTAAATCGTCGAAAGAGATAAACCGACCGACTTTATTATTTTCGCCGCCCATAAATCTTTTCGAAGGCATATTCTTCTTTTCAGAGAGAAAAACCACGACAAAGTGAATGAAAACGTGGAAATGAAGCACAAATTCAGGTATAATATATTGCTGAGTAAACAAAGGAGGAAATGAATGAACACCATTAAATTAAATTTAGTTAATCGCGAACACACGGGCACGGCCGGCGCGAAGAAGACCAGAGCCGAAGGCTACGTCCCCGGCATCTTCTATGCTCAAGACTCCGAGCCCGTCGCCGTTGCCGCCAAGGCCAACGAATTGGAAAAAGTTGTCGATGAAGCCGGTACATCCGCTTTGGTCGACGTCAATGTCAACGGAAAAGATTACAAGATCCTTTTTAAGGAAATCCAATCCCATCCCTACAAGAATCAACTGATGCACTTCGATGCCTACGGCGTAAACCTGAAAGAAAAAATCAAACTGTCCATCCCCGTCGTATTGGAAGGCCGCGAAGACATTCGCGTCCAACCCTCCGTCTTGTTGCAACTGTTGGAAGAAGTCGAAGTCGAATGCTTGCCCACCAGCCTTCCCTCCGAAGGTGTTGCCAATGTCGCTGATATGCAAATCGGCGATACCTTAACCGTCGCCGACTTAGACGTGGCATCCATCGCCGACATCGAAGTTTTGACGGACCTGGAAGAAGCCGTATGCTCCTTACAAGAGCCTCGTGAAGAATCCGTTGAAGACGAGGAAGAAACAAGCGCCGATGCAGCTGACGTACCCACCGTCGGTGAAACCGAATCGAGCGAAGAAGAAGCTGAAGAAGAATAATCGGACCGCCCTTGCGGTTCATGAAAGAATAAGATCGGATAGCCGGTCTTATTTTTTTGCGCCGTAAATTCCCGAGCATAAAAAAGCGCCGAGGAGATTTTCTCTCATCGACGCATTATTTTTACTTCACTGCAGAGGACGACACCGGCATATCCTTTTCAAAATCCCATTTGTCCTTGGGATCGGCGTAGCGAATGAAAATCGACGCCAGGGCAAAGAGAGCCAGCAGGCCTTGGTACCAGAGGAAGGGAATGATTTCCACGGGAGAGACCGCCGCCGCCCCCAGCTCCTTGGTAAGCCCCGCGGCGATTAGAATTTGTGCGCCGTAGGGAATGATCCCCTGCATGACGCAGGAGAAGGCGTCGAGGAGGGATGCGGAGCGCCTGGGATCCACTTGAAAGTCCCTGGAAATTTCCTTCGCCACAGGCCCGTCAATAATAATGGCCACCGTATTGTTCGCCGTGGCGGCGTCGGTAACCAGAGTCAACAGGGCGATGGAAAATTCCGCCGACTTCACGTCCTTAGCAAAGCCGCTGATCCTTTGCACCAACCATTCGATGCCGCCGTTTTGAGAGACCATGTAGGAAAGGCCACCGGTGAGCATGGACAGGAGGAAGATCTCGAACATGCCGCTGAAGCCCTCAAAGATGTTTTGAGCGAAGCTCATCATGGTGAGCCCGCCGGTAGCTATGCCGATGATCCCGGAAAGGACGATGCCGCTGGTGAGGACCAAAAAGACGTTCATGCCGGCCAATGCGGAAATTAACACGAAGAGATAGGGAATGATCAGGACGAAGCTGTAGCTCAAATCGTCCAGCACCACATGGCCTGTGGGCTTGCCGACAAAGAGAAAGATCACGAAGGTTATGATCGCCGCGGGTAGGGCGATTTTTATATTCGCCCGGAACTTATCTCTCATTTCCACATTCTGCGTCCGCGTCGCGGCAATGGTGGTGTCGGAAATAACGGAAAGGTTGTCGCCGAACATGGCGCCGCCTACCAGGGCACCGATCACCAGTGCCAGGGGCAGATTCCCCTTTTGTGCCACGCCTACAGCAATGGGGCCGACGGCGGAGATGGTGCCCACGGACGTTCCCGTGGAAAGAGAAATAAAGCAGCTGATGAGAAAAATTCCCGAGGTAATGTATTGAACGGGAATCAGAGACAGGGCGAAGTTGACCACGGAGTCCACGCCGCCGGAGGATTTCGACACGGTGGCGAAGGCGCCGGCCAATATGTAAATCAAACACATAATGATGATGTTTTCGTCGCCGCAGCCTCGCACGAAGGTGTTGAACTTGTCGTCGATCGAGCCCTTAAACATGACAAAGGCCAAAATAACGGCGGGAAGAATACACACCGGTGCTGCCACTTGGTAAAAGGCCATTTCCACGCCCATGGCATTTAAAATAAGCCCCGTGGCGAGATATACCAACACGAATAGAATAAAGGGTAAAAGCGCCGCGCCGTTGGCTTTCACATGTACTTTTTCATCTCCCATAACGTCCTCCTCATAGTCTCGATACAAATGATGGTTCTCCCCTTTCGAGGCGAACCGGTTCCTCAAGGTCATTATAGTGGAGCACTTACCCTTTGTAAAGAATGGCCGCACGCCACAAAAAAACTCCCGCATCAAAAGCGGGAGCTTTCATCAGTCGTGTAAAAAGCGGGAGACGCGCTTGTATAAGGCCAAGGTCGCCGCCGAAATAATGAGCCCTTTCACGAGATTGAATGGCACGATGCAATAGATCATCAGATCCCACAAGGTCTTCACCCGAGGCGTCACGGCACGGCCCATGTTTATAATGGCATCCATAGGCATGATTTTTCCGTAAAGGGGAAAGACCACGAAGTAATTGCTTAAGGTCGCCACCACGGTCATGCCCACGACGCCGAGCAAGAGGCCGATGACGGCGCCGCGATAGGTTCTGTGGCGGCTGTAAAATTTCGCCGAGAGGCCGACGAATAAGGCGCCGACGATGAAATTCGACAGCTCTCCGACGCCGCCGGTAGTGGTGCCGCGGACGAAGAAGGTGAGGATGCACTTCACCAGCTCGACGGCGATCCCCGCCACGGGACCCATGGCAAAGCCGCCGATAAGGGCGGGGATGTCGGACAGGTCGATCTTTATAAAGGGCGGTGCGATAAAGGCCAAGGGAAATTCGATGTACATAAATAAAAATGCGATGACGGATAAGAGGGAAAGGCGGGTTAAATTCCTCGTGGAATAGCGCGCCTTTGTCCGCTGGATTTGGTTCATGATTCCTCCTTTGACGGGCAATAAAAAAGCCCGCGTCTGTGGGCATAAACATGAAAAAAATATCTTCTTTCATCCGGACTGTCACCGTCGGTATTGGAATTGCACCAATTCAGTCTTTCGACACGTGGACTTTACCACCGATGAGGAATTTCACCTCGCCCTGAAGATTATGATCTTGTTTCATTTTTATTATACCACGTCCTTAGAGAAATAAAGCATTTTTTAAAAAAGGGTTCAAAAAAAGCCCCGAAGGGCTCTTTTCGCGATTTCGAAAACAGTGCTTACTTACCGACGATCATTTCGGAAAGACGCAGGGGTTCGATGTATTCGTCCCCTTTAAAGACGCGCATGTTACCGCCGGAGACTTCGTCGATTAATACGACTTCGTCGCTGCCTTCCAGACGGCCGAATTCCAATTTAATATCGTACATTTCCAGGCCACGTGCCTTTAAGTCGTCGTAGATGACTTGGGAAATGGAGCGAGTGAGTTCCTTAATGCGGTCGTATTCCCCTTCTTTCATAATGCCCAAAAGAATCAAGGCATCTTCGTTGATCAGGGGATCTTGGCGTTCGTCGTCTTTTAAAGTAAATTCCACGTAACGATTTAAATCGTCGCCTTCATTGGCGTATTTGCCGTAGCGGCGAATGAAGCTACCCGTAGCTTTAAAGCGGCAGATAACCTCCAAGCCCTTGCCGAAAACTTTGGCGGGCTTGATTTCCATGAGACGATTGTCCACGTCGGCGGAAATAAAGTGTGTAGGGATTTTTTCTTCTTCGAATTTTTCAAAGAAGTATTTGGTCATGGCGATGCATGCGCGGCCCGAACCTTCGATGGAAAGGCCTACTTGGTTTTCACCGGGATCGAAGACGCCGTCTTTGCCCGTCACGTCGTCCTTGAAATAAAAGTAAGTCTTACCGTCTTCTTGAAGAATGTTCTTCGTCTTTCCTTCGTAAATAGTTTTCAAAAAAAACCCTCCTGTCATACAAGCAAATCGTACAATTTATTTTACAACAAATGACCGCGGGAAAACAGAGCCTAGGGCATATTTTCCCATAATTTTCACGACAAATTTTCCTTCAAACAAAAAAGCGCCCGCAGGCGCTTCGTTAAATGGCGTGTTTGTTTGAATTGTAAACGATGACGGGCATGCCCATAAAGGCATTTTCGTAAAAAGTCGGTGCCTTGGAGGGCGGCGTGTTGACACAGCCGTGGCTGCCGCCGCCTAAATAAATCCTGCCGCCGTAGCTTCCTCGCCAGTTGGAATCGTGAATACCGCAGCCCGTCCAGTTAAAGGGCATCCAGTACTTCACGAAGCTCTTCCAGGTGTCCCCGGTCAGGTAGCGGTTGCGTTCTTTCGCCCAAATTTCATGGGTGCCGGTGGGCGTGCCGTTTCCGGCGTAGGGATTGCCCGTCACGATCGGCGTATCGATGACAAGATTGCCCTCTTTGTACATCCACATATGTTGACGGGCGATGTCGATTTCGATGTAGCTGTTGCCGATGTCGTTCACATTCCGGCTCTGGGCGCGGCGCTTATACACCGGCTCCATGGTTTGAATTTTCTTGTCATTCAAGGCCGTCATCAGCTGCTCTACGGTCTTGGGACGGTCGATTTGCCAGCCGTAAATACCGCCCTGTACGCGCATCATGGCGCCGCCTGTGGCTTGAAAGTCGCGGGTACCCTTAAAGGTGTCGTACTTTTCCGCGAGCCCCGCCACATAAGCCTTGACCTTTTCCTCGTCGGGCTCCAGACTTCCGTCCTCGGCGGATTTATAGAGATTGATTAGGCTTTCCCCTGCCAAGACCTCTTCCCTGTCGGAGAAATTATAGGTCAGCTTGTATCCTTCAATGGTATTTAAACTGGCCACATGCTTTTTCATGTGATCCAAATCCTCCGCCGGTGTGGGCTTCAGATACAGATCGGCTTTCTTCGCGTCCAATTCTTTGTCCTGCTTATGGAAGGAATCCAACACGGCCTTCTTCAGCTTGAGTCCGTCTAATCGGGTGCCTTCCTTGGCATCGGCAATAGAATAGCCTTCCCCTTCCTTGTAGACGATCATCTCGGGGGTCGGGTCCGTAATGTCTTTGTCCGCCACCATGTGCATGTAGGCTAAAGCATATTCAAGCTTTGCGTCGTCGTAGGTAATGGATGTCTTCACCTTATAATCCTTTTGCATAAAGGCGTAGACGGGCCATGCCCAGGGACTGTATTCTTTTACCTTAAAATCGGGCATGGTTTCGCTGTAGTCGATGGCCGACGCTTTAATGGTGTCGGTCTTGTCGTCCTTGCCCACAACCGTTAAGGCGTAATCCTTCCATGACTTTTTAAAATTTTCCCTTAAATTCGCCTTGGGCTCAAGGGATATATCGGCTCCGTTCACCGACGTTTTCGGCATGTAAACTTGTGTAAACAGAACGCCGCCTATAATGTATACAACAGCCAAGACGCCCAGTACGATGGCCATAATTTTTCCGAATCGATTGCTCAAAGTTGCTCTCCTTTTCTAATCACTCGCTCTATTAGTGTACCATAAAATTTTCTCTGTTCAAGGTGATTTTTCCCTTTCTCTTCATGGGAATGTAGTGTAATCTAACTATAGATACGATTTATTACACGAGGAGGTTGTTATGGACAAGACGCCCCGAACCATTCAGTCCCTTGCCAGGGCCTTTGCAATCTTAGATTGCTTCGATGCCGTGCATCCGAAGCTGAGCCTATCGGAAATTTCCAAATTGGTGAATTTAAATGTCAACACCACCCGCGGGCTGGTCAACACATTGGTTCACTTTCAATACCTAAGCCGCGACGAAGCGGAAAACGACTACCACTTGGGCCTCGCTTTTATTCCCAAGGCCAATTTAGTGGAGGATCAATATTTATTTCACGTCAAAAATAAAATTCAGCCCATGCTCAGAATTTGGGCCAACGCATTTGAACTGAGCGCCCGCTTGAATATGGTGGAGGACGGACAGCTTCTCACCGTGTTTACGGAGGTGCCCGACAACACCCGCTACCTGATCATGACTCGCTCCCGCACGCCCTTTCCCCTCCACGCCACGGCGTCGGGGAAGGCGTACCTGGCAAGCCTGCCGGAGTCGGTGATGGACAATTACATCTTCGAGACGCGACTGGTCGTCTACACGGACAAAACCATTACGGATGCCGCCATGCTGAAGGAGGAAATGACCGCCACGAGAAAAAAAGGCTACGCCTTGGAGATCGGCGAGATCAACGACGGCATCGGCTCCATCGCCATTCCCATTTTCGACAAGCGGAAAGATTGCATCGGCACCATTTCCCTTTCCGGCGCCAACGAAAAGATTTTAGAGGAAGAGGCCGAGGCCTTCACCACGGTTCACGATTTTTTAGAAGAACTGAATCCCCTATGGTAAAGAAAAAGCTATTGCCCATGCGAGGACAATAGCTTTATTTTTATGCGTCGAAGACGGCGGTGACCTCCGCGGGGAAAGCCACGGCGCCTTTGATGTGAAGGACATTGATCATAATCACGGCGCCGGTTGCCGGCACCTGATCTAAATTGGCCATGACCTCCACCTGGTATTTGTTTTCGTTGAGCCAGAAGCGTTGGGCGACCAGGTCCCCCGCCACGGCGGCTTCGGGACCGGCGTCGGTGTTCAAGGTTTCGTGACCGATGGCGGCGATCTTTCGCGTGCGGCTCAAATACTCCAGAGCCGCCACGGACCAGCCCGGCGTCACTTCCACGCCGTCGTGGGTGTTGGTAAAGTCCTCTTGGGAGTAGATGCGCTTGTACCAGCCCGATGAGAAGGCCACAAAGGCGCCTTCCGGAATGGGGCCGTGTTCTGCTTCAAAGGCCAAAATATCGTCCACGGTGACGGCATAGCCCGGCTCCTCCTTCACCTTGTCTTCCAGGTGGATGACGTACAGAGGCAGGTAACGCTCCTTCGGCGAAATGTCCGATAAGAGCTTTCCCCCGGCCATAAAGTGAGCCGGCGCGTCCACGTGGGTGCCGTGGGAGGTTCCCAGGGTGTATTCCCGATTGTCCGAGCCCGTTTCCTCCAAGGTGGTGAGCACGCGCTCGCCCAAGGGATTAAAGGCCTGATAGATGGCCATGTCCTTCGTTACTTCGTGGGTCAGACTCAGCCAAGTCTTTTCTTTTAACGCCTGCAGTAATTCTTGAGTCTTCATGTGATCCCCTTTCTATTTTTTCATTACATCCATTATAGCCTTTCTCTCTTCTTTTCTACAGCCCTCTTTGCGGCATAAAAAAAGAGGCCGAAGCCTCTTTTTCCTACATATTTTTTCCTACATAGCCAGATAGGCCATAAGGGCGTAGTTGATTAAGAATAAAACCGTGGAGCCGATGAGAATCGGGTGTAGCTCTTTGGCCTTACCCTTTAGGATCATGACGACGCAGTAGAAAATAAAACCTGCGGCGATGCCGTTGCTGATGGAGTAGCTGAGGCCCATGAAAATCGATGCGAAGAAAGCCGGTACGGCACATTCCAAATCGGTCCATTCGATTTCTCTAAAGCTGGCGCACATCATAATGCCCACGATAATCAAAACGGGAGCCGTAGCTTGTGCGGGGACCAGTCCCGCCACCGGCGCGATGACGATGGCCAATAAAAACATAATCGCCGTTACCACGGAAGTGAGACCCGTGCGTCCGCCGGCACCGATGCCCGCCGCACTTTCCACATAGGTGGTGGTGTTGCTGGTACCGATAAAGGCGCCGATGACCGTGCCGATGGAGTCGGCGAAGAGGGCCTTATCCAGCTTCGATTTAAAGCCGGAGCTGGTTTGCATATTGCGAATGTCGTCTTCGCTGAATATTCCCGAGCGACGACCGGTGCCGATAAAGGTACCCAATGTGTCGAAGGTGTCGCTAAGGGAGAAGGCGAAGATGGTCATGAGGACCAAGGGGATGCGGCCGGGATCGGAAAAGAGGCCCAGGAGCCCTTCCTTGCCCAGGGCTACGCCGAAGACCGTGGACAGGTCTTGGAAGGAGCTTGCCACGGAAGGACTTTCCGAAAGCTTGGACAGATCCACGACGCCCATGGGGATACCGATAATCGTCGTAGCCAAAATACTGATTAAGATGGCACCCTTTACATTTTTAAGCACCAGGACCACGGTGATCAACAGGCCGATCATGGCGAGAAGCACGCCGGCGTTGTTGAAGGTAACCAGGGCGGGAACGGCGGCGGATGAACCGATAATGGTGCCCCCGTCCAGGGCTTGATAGGTGCCCGGGTCCAGGGTGAAGTTCAAGAGACCGCAGTTTTTAATGCCGATGTAGCCGATAAAGACGCCGATGCCGCCGCTAATGGCGTGCTGCAGCGACTCGGGGATGGCCGTGATAATCATCTTCCGAACTTTCGTCACGGTGATCAACACATTGATGACGCCGCACAAAAAGACCATGCCCAGGGCCTCTTTCCACGTAAAGCCCAAACCGAAGACCACGGTATAGGTGAAAAAGGCGTTTAAGCCCATGCCCGGGGCCAAAGCGTAGGGCACATTGGCAAACAGCCCCATGACCAAGGTGGAGACCACCGATGCGATAATCGTCGCCAGGAACACGGCGCCCCAAGGGATGCCCGTTTGAGAAAGGATTGCGGGATTGACGAAAATAATATAGCTCATGGCAAAGAACGTGGTCAAGCCGGCTAAAATTTCCGTTGAAAAATCCGTCTTGTTCTCTTTCAACTTAAAGAATGACTCCATAGACTTCCTCCTTATGAATATTACGGGATTAGTATATCACGATTTCATCAGACGAACACTTGCTGAATGAAAAACATATACACCGCCGTGCCGAGAATAATGGAGACGATGGATTTTCGCTTCCAAAGGTAGCTGAGGGCGGTGACCAGGGTGGCGACGATTAAGGGCACATATTCCCCCGGCGCCGTAAAGCGCATGGTGCGCAAACAGTAGACGATCAAAAGCCCCATCATGGAATAGGGCAAGAGATTCCCCAAGTCGCCGACGACCTTCGGAAGCTGCTTCTTTCCCGAAAAGAAAAACAGAGGAAAGGTGCGTATGGCGAAGGTTATGGCGATGACGATGGCAATAGCCAGATAAACTTCTCTAGTGGACATATTTCCTCCTGTAAATCAAATCGCCGATTAAAATCAAAACCATGGCGGGAAGAATAAATTTCTTGGGCCCCACCAAGAGCAAAGAGAAGAGCGATGCCGCCACACCCAATATAGCGGGGAAATGGTGATCCGTTCCCTTCCACTGCTCCAAAAAGGCGGTGATGAAAAGGGCGGTCATCATAAAGTCGATGCCCGTGGCGTCGATGGGCAGCAAGGTGCCGATCCATCCTCCGAGCACCGTGGCGCCGACCCAGGTAATAAAATTAATCAGTCCCATGGAAAACATGTCGTCGCCGGTAGCCATGTTTCCGTCCTCGCCGCCGGTGACGTAGAGGGAAAAGGTCTCGTCGCTGGAAAAATGAACTACAGCGATGCGCTTCCACATGGGAAGCTCGGACAAGGGGCCCAATAGGGAGAGTGTATAAAATAAATAGCGCAGGTTAATGGAGACGGCCAAGATGGCGAGCTCCAATACATTGAGCGGATTGGAAAATAAACTGACCATGGCAAATTGCATGGCGCCGGCGTAAATGCCTCCACTCATCAGCCCGCCCACGACATTGGACTCGCCAACGGACTTGATGAGGACGCCAAAGCCGATGGCCATAAAAAAGTAGCTGATCACAATGGGAACCGTGCGCGGAAAATCTTTCTTTAATCCGTTCATAAGACCTCCTGAAGGAGAAAATAAAAAACGCCCCGAAGGGGGCGCTCTTCACTGCTTTACTTTACTTCAACAACAGCTCCGACTTCTTCCAGCTTAGCTTTGATTTCGTCGGCTTCTTCCTTGTTTGCGCCTTCCTTAACGGGCTTCGGTGCGCCGTCAACGAGAGCTTTTGCATCCTTTAAGCCGAGGCCGGTAATGTCTTTAACAACCTTGATGACCTTAACTTTTTCTTGGCCTGCGGATTCGAGAATGACGTCGAATTCGGTTTGTTCTTCAGCGGCTGCGCCTGCTGCTGCACCGGCTGCCGGTGCGCCTGCTGCTGCTACAGCGACGGGAGCTTGAGCGCTTACGCCGAATTCTTCTTCTAATGCGCTAACTAAGTCAGCGAGTTCGATAACGGTTAATTCTTTGATCTCTTCGATAAGAGCGGTTACTTTTTCAGATGCCATAATGTGTATACCTCCAAATTTTGTTTTTGCCTTTAAGCAGATTCTTCTTCTTTCTTTTCACGGATTTGGTTAAGCGCAACGGCCAGACCACGGATGTTTCCGGACAGTACAGTTGCCAATCCTTGAATCGGTGCGTTTAAGCCGCCGAGCAATTGTGCGATAAGAACCTCGCGGCTCGGTAATTTTGCCAATGCTTTAACTTCGTCGACGGATACGACGCGGCCGTCTAAGAGACCGCCTTTCACTTCAAGACGATCGTTGTCTTCGGCAAAATCGTTTAAGATCTTGGCCGGTTGAACGGCATCTTCGATACCGAAGGCGACGACGGTGGGGCCTACGAGTAAATCGTTGGCTGCTTCGTTGCCGGTAGCGTCGAAGGCACGTTTCAGCATGGTGTTTTTGTACACCTTGTAGTCAACGCCGTGTTCGCGCAATTCCTTTCTCAATTTGGTAACCTCTTCTACGGTTAAACCGTGGTTGTTGACCAAAATAATGGATTGGGACTGCTCGATCTTTTCCTTGATTTCGTTAACCAAGTTAATTTTTGATTGGAGTAGCTCTTCTTTCACTGATTCACCTCCTCGTTTTCTACATAAAAAAATCACATTGCAGACACAATGCGAGTACCAAAATCTAATTCAGTCACCTCGGCAGGAAATTAAGGCAAGCCACCTGCTGTCTGCGGTTTCGACCCATTAATAATACCAAAGAAAAGCCCCCGTGTAAAGGGACTTTTCCTAAAAACTTTCTTTTTTTATGATGGACCGGGCGATGCGGTGGGCAGATGCCAGTGCCCAATGAATATTATAGCCGCCGCAATCTCCGTCCACGTCCAAAACCTCGCCGACAGCGTAAAGCCCCGGTGCATGAATCGATTCCAAATCGTCGCTGAAGCCGTCGAGGGCCATGCCGCCGCAAGTGACTTGGGCGAAATCGAAGCCCCGCACGCCGATGACGGGCATGGAGAAGTGAAAGAGCAGATTCAACAGGCGGTCCCGATCGTGCCAAGACAGGCCGTCCGTCATCTCGTCTCCTTTCAGGCCGCATTCCTTTAAAACCACGTGAGGCCATTTGTTGGACAGAATGCCGTCGAGAAAATCTTCGACCTTCATAGGCAGATAGCTGCGCCCTTCGAGAACCTCTCGGTATTCTGTCATTTGATTCAGGTGATTCAGCATGGGAAAGGCGACGGTGTAATTTCCCTCTCTTTCGCCCACGGTGCGAGCCAGATCCAAGACCGGCGGGCCGCTGATGCCGTCTTTGGCGAGAAGGATCTCGCCCTCTTCCTCGGCAATCTTTTCGCCGTCGCGGTAAAGGGCCACGCTACCCTGCACTTTCGTGCCGTTTAAATGTTTTAAGTAGGGGCTGTCGCAAAGCAGGGCGGAAATCCCCGGGAAGGTGCGAGTCTTTTTGTGACCCAGAGCCTTTAGCAGGCCGTAGCCCTTGCCGTCGGAGCCCGATTGAGGCATGGCCATGCCCCCGGCGGCGATGATGACCTTATCGGCCGAAAAAGTACGGCCGCCGCCTTCCAAGGCAAAGCCCTTCTTTGTCCTCGTAACGGCGTCGATGCAGGTGTCCACCACCTCTTCCCCGCCGGCGGCAAAAAAGCGCCGCCTGAGAGCATTTAACACGGTGCGGGCCTGAAGGGTGGCGGGATAGAGCTTGCCACGATCCTCCTCCACGAGATCGATGCCCATGGCCTCGAAAAAGACCCGGCGATCCGCCGCGGAAAAATAGGCGCCAGGATCGAAGGGCAGCTTCCCTTCACTGTGCCAGTGGCACGCGGACAGATCCGCATTGCTCACATTGGCCCGGCCGTTTCCCGTGGCCAGTAATTTTTTTCCCACGCGATTCTTTCGCTCGTAAATCGAAACGTGCATGCCCGCCTCGGCCAGTAAACAGCCCGCGCAAAGGCCGCTGACGCCGCCGCCTACAATGGCGATTTCCATAAAAAAACCCCTTTCTTTTCACCGAGTATAGCACGCAAATATGCTACAATACAAGTTAGAAAAATGTGAAAGGAGCCATCATGAATATTACCGAACGACTGAAAAAATACGTACAGGTTTACACCACCAGCGACGAAAATTCCGACACCTTCCCCTCCACGAAGCGCCAATTCGACTTGGCCCACATCCTCGTGGACGAGCTCAAGGAAATGGGCCTCGCCGATGCCAAGGTAGACGAATACGGCTACGTCACCGCCCATCTTAAAAGCAATGTGGACAAGAATCTGCCCACTTTAGGTCTTCTGGCCCACATGGACACCTCCCCCGCCGCCAAAGGCGAAGGCGTGAAGCCCCAAGTGGTCCACTACGAAGGCGGCGATATCGTCTTAAATAAAGAAAAGAACATCGTCCTCTCCGACAAAGACTTCCCCGCCTTAAACGACGTCCACGGCTTGGATCTCATGGTCACCGACGGCACCACCCTTTTAGGCGCCGACGACAAGGCCGGCATCGCCATTATTATGGACAGCCTAAAGACCATTATCGAAAAGGATCTGCCCCACGGCAATCTGGCCATCGGCTTTACTCCCGACGAAGAAATCGGCTGCGGCGTCGATCACTTCGACGTGAAAGGCTTCGGCGCCGACGTAGCCTTTACCTTGGACGGCTCCCGCCTGGGCGAGGTGCAATACGAATGCTTCCACGCCGTCAGCGGCAAGGTGAATATTCAAGGCGTCAGCGTCCACCCGGGCAGCGCGAAAAATCACATGATCAACGCCATCAGCCTGGGCATGGAGCTGGACGGCATGCTTCCAGAGCAAATGCGTCCCCAATACACGGAAGGCTACGAGGGCTTCTACCATCTGGATCAGTTCCGCGGCAATGTGGAAGAGGCGGAAATGATTTACATCCTCCGCGACTTCGACGCCGATAAGGTCAAGAACATGGGTGAAATTTTCCAAGCCGCCGTGGACTTTATGAACAGAAAATACGGCGAGCACATCACCTTGACTTTGGAAGAAAGCTACCGCAATATGCGGGAAAAAATCGAGCCCCACATGGATCTCATCGACCTCTGCGTCGACGTCATGAAAGAAGAAGGCATCGAGCCCATCGTCGAGCCCATTCGCGGCGGCACCGACGGCAGCAAGCTTTCCTGGATGGGACTGCCCACCCCCAATCTCTTCACCGGCGGCATGAACTTCCACGGTCCCTACGAATACATTCCCATCCAACACATGGAAAAGGGTCGTGACTTCCTCACGAAGCTGATTCAGGAAATGGCGACGAGGGCGTAATGCAGGCCCTTTACGTGGCGGCGGGCGGCGCCTTCGGTGCGACCTTCCGCTTCCTGCTCTCCTATCTCCCCGTATCCGATCGAGGAATGCCCCTTCCCACCTTTCTCGCCAATGTCATCGGCTGCTTTCTCATCGGCATCATCGCCGTGAAAGGCGAAGCCCGGGGATGGGACGAGAATGTAGTGCTGTTTTTGAAGACGGGCTTTTGCGGCGGGCTCACCACCTTCTCCACCTTCAGCGCCGAAACCATGGCCATGGCGCAAAAAGGTCATATGACCACCGCCGTAGTCTATGTCACCGCCACCGTGGCGGCTGGATTTATCGCCCTTTATCTCGGCGGACAGCTGGTAAAATAAAAAACACCTCAGGCTTCGGAGTACTCCTCCTCTGCCTGGGGTGTTTTCTTATGATCGACGTTCCGTTTCCAGCTCAATGATTCGGTCCGCCACAGTTAAAGAAGAGGGCCGGTGACTGACCATAAGCACGGTTTTATCCCCGGCAGTCTTTTTCAAAGAACGCAATATCATGGCTTCGTTTAAACTATCCAGATTCGAGGTAGGCTCATCCAGGAGTAAAAACGGTGCGTCGTGTAAAAAGGCGCGGGCAAGACCCAGACGCTGACGCTCGCCCGATGATAGGCGACTGCCCATTTCGCCGATTCGACTGCCATAGCCTTTCGGCAGGGATAGAATAAAATCGTGGACTGCCGCCCGGCGACATGCCTCTTCTATTTCTTCCTCTGTGGCATCCAATCGTGCCAGGCGCAAATTCGACGCAATGGTGTCGTTAAACAGATAGGTTTCCTGAGTCATAAAGCCTTCCGCCTCACGAAGAGAGGCGGTCTTCACCTTTCGAATATCTTCGTCGCCGATGATAATGCGGCCGCCGCTTACGTCCCAAAAACGCATGAGAAGGCGCAGGATCGTGGATTTTCCGGAGCCGGACTTTCCTCTCAGCCCAAGGATTTCGCCCTTTCTTACCTGAAGGTCCATGGATTTTAGAATCGATGTCTCTTCATAGGAGAAGTCCACCTCCTCCAAGGCGGCACCGGTAAAGGAAACCACCGCCCCTGTTTCAACCTCTTCCACTTTCGGCGCCTCGTCTAAAATATCCAGGACCCGATTGCCGGCGGCGAAGGTGGGTTGTAAGGTGTTGCCTAATGCGGCCAGGGCCAAAGTAGGCCCGTAAGAAGAGAGGATATAGGCCACTGCCGTCAGCAGCATGACGGGATCTTCCGTGCCCCGGTAGTAAATGGCTCCCGCAAGAACCACAAGCCCTAAGTGCAAAAGACTCAGGACCATGCCCGTCAGAGCCATGCCGAAAGCCGTTTCGTCTTTCAGGCGGCCGTTCGCCTCAATGCTTTCGCAACTCATATCGTCTAATTTTTTCAGATAAGCGTCTTCAAAGCGGTACTGCAAGATTTCCCTCAGGCCGCGCAAGCCGTCTAAGACAAAACCGCTTAAACGACCGCCGGCGTTTCTCGCTTGAAGGCCCAAGTCTTTGTTTCGCTTGGACAGGTACATGGGAAGCCCGATGCCCATCACCGAATAACCGAAGGCGGCGTAAAGAGCCAAGAGGGGCTCGATCTTGGCGAGAAAGGCCACGGAGATCAGACAAAAAATCAAGGCGATAGCCGCCGGGGAAATGGTGTGGGCATAAAAGACTTCCAAGAGTTCGATATCGGAAGTAATGAGTGTAATGAGATTGCCTTTGTCCCTTCCCTCTAATTTCGCCGGCGCCAATTTTCTCAAAGAAGCGAATACTTGGCTCCGTATAATGGCGAGAATTTTAAAGGCGATGTGATGATTGCAGAGCTGCTCACCGTAGCGCAAGGGGCCCCGAAGAAAGCCGCAAACAAGAATTACCGCCACAAGAAAGGGACTGCTCCATTCTCCGAAATAGGCGGAGGCCAAGCCGTAAGCTGTCAGGGCTGAAATAGCCGTAGCCGAGAAGAAGCCCAGCACCCCTAAAGTAATGGCCAGGACCATCACCGGTGCCAAGGGCTTAATCATTCCTATGAGACGCCCCATGACGGCTAAGGGTTTACGCATTGACTTCACCTCCTCGGTATTGCTCCAATTCCGCCTGTGTTTGCCACAAGCTGCGGTACATGCCCCCACGTTGAATTAACTCATCGTGGCGGCCTTCTTCCACCAAATGTCCTCCGTCGAGAACCAATAATCGTCCCGCCTCTTTCACATTGGCCAGGCGGTGGCTAATAAATAAAACTAACCGCGTCTCGGCCAAGGCGCGAATTTCACCGACGATCTTTTCTTCGCTCTCTACGTCAATGTTCGACGTGACTTCGTCGAAGATATAAATGGGCGTGTCGTGTAAAAGAGCCATGGCGAGGCTGAGCCGCTGCCGCTGACCGCCGGAAAGATTGCTTCCGCCGCTTTGAATCATTGTATTCAGCCCATCTTCCGCGGCGAAATATTCTTTCAAGTTTACTCGCTCCAAGCTGTCCCACATGGCGGCCACCGTGGCCCGGGGATTGGCCATGGCCAGAAGCTCACGAACACTTCCACCCATTAAATAGCTTTCAGCGCCTAAATAGGTGACGTGATCCAAAAGGCTTTTTTCCTTCGTGTCGGAAAGCTCCACGCCGCAAAAGGCCAGGGAGCCTTCGTAGCCCTTCACCTGCTTCGACAAGACGGCGGCCAAAGTAGATTTCCCCGAGCCGGAAGGACCGACGATGCCCACAAGCTGCGGTCCCTTTATTTCAAAGGACAAGTCGTCCAAGGCATTTTTCTCGCCGTCGTAAGACAAAACAAGGTTGTGCGCCGTTAATTCGTCGGCGGCATCTGCCATCGCCATGTGACCGTCTTCTTCCTCTTCCAATGCCAGAAGGCCAAACATTCTGTCCGCTGCCGCCATGCCGTTCATGGCGATATGAAAAAAGGAACCTAATTGCCGCATGGGCAAAAAGTAATCCGCCGATAAGAGCAAAATAAACAGGGCATCGAAAAAATCCAATCGACCGCTCACACAGGCCTTTAAGCAAACCACCAGGGCAATGGCGGCGCCTCCGTAAGCGACGAAGTCCATGACGATAATGGAATTGAGCTGCATGGTTAAGACCCGCATGGTCTGCACGCGAAAGGCCTCGGCGGATTTTTCCATTTTTCGGTGGCGATAGGCGTCGGTGCCGTAAATTTTTAACGTCGTCAGGCCCTGAAGATTTTCCAAAAACTCGTCCCCTACGTCGGTGTACTCCGTCCAATACTTGGCGAAGGTTTTTTTCGCAAAGGTTTGAATCAAAGCAATAGCCAAGGGAATCATGGGCACGCCGATTAAAAGGACGATGGCCACAGTCCATGACATGGAGCCGATGAGAAAAAACAGAAATACCGGCGCAATCATACTGTAAAAAAACTGAGGCAGATAGGCGGAAAAATAAATCTCCAGCTGATCGATCCCTTCTCCGATGATCTGCACCGCCTCCGCAGAGCGCAGGCGCTCTTTATAATGCACGCCGAAGCACATAAGCTTTTGAAATAGCCTGTTGCGCATCGTTTCCTTTACCGACGCCGACGCCTGATAGGCGAGGTGCACTTCTTTTTTTGCGACGAAAAAACGAATCCCGTAGATTAAAAAGCTGCTCAGAAGAACAAGGGACAGCGGTCTTTGCCATTGATTTTCCGTGAAAAACAAGCGCAGGGCATAGACCAAAAGCCCTGTTGCCAAACTATTGAGAACCAGCAGAATGCACTTAAGCCCCACCACCCGGGCAATGGCTTTTTTCGCTTCGCTGAAATATTGGAGTAATCGTTTATCGATCAATCCCTTCCATCCTTTCTGTCAGATAATAAAAAGAGCCGGCGAAGGCGCCGGCCCCCTTCTACTTTTGAATAATTACTTGGCGATTCGCTGCATTCCAGTCCACCTTGGCGCCGGAGAGCTCGCTGATGGCACGAATAGGCACCATGGTGCGACCGTTTTGAATCATAGCGGCCACGTCGATGGCTGTTTTCTTGCCATTTGCACGCACAATCTTCTTTGATCCGATGGCAAGCTTCATGCTGCTTGCCCCTTCACCTACGGTGACCGTGCGGGTTTTTTGATCCCAACCCACTTTCAGGCCCAGAGCTTCGGAGATAAAGCGTACAGGCACCATGGTGCGACCGTCTTTAATGAAGGCCGGGCTGTCCGTTTTGACTTCCTTGCCGTTGACCAAAATGGTAATGGCATTTTTATTACCTTTGGCCTCGGGAGTTTTTTTCGATTCTGCGGCTTGGATCATTTTTGCTTTGGACCAATCGAAAACGAGGCGCGCCTTTTGTTCCCCGGCTCCGGGTGTACCCCCCTGCATTTGGTCCATGACATCCACCCATACGGCCACGTCTACCATGTTTTCTTTTACTCCGCTTACAAAGCTGAAGCTCTTCGTGTGTTCTCCCTTACCCGCGAGGCCGGTGGCCTCTCTGCGGCCTCCCGTGAGGACAAAGAGATTGGTTAAATTTCCTTGTTGGTTCATAAAATTCAGGGGCTTTACATACACTTTGTAGGTGAACTTGCCACCTTCTTCCTTCACTTCCGCGACGGGGCAAAGGGCCTTATTGGCCATGGATTCCTTTTCACTTGTGGCATGTTTCAATGCCACGGGGACTTCATAAGTTTTGCTCGATTCGGCGCGGGCCACATTGGGTGCCAGTAAGCATACAAGGGCCAGTGCTAAAGATAAAAATTTTTTCATCGTCAATCTCCTTATTTCATATCTTTGGTGTCAATGGTGTACAACACTTGAGCGGCTTGGGCGCGGCTGAAACTTTCCTTCGGTGCAAAGTTTCCATTGCCCATGCCCGATAAAAGACCTTGGCGGGCCATCTTGTCAACGGAATCCTTCGCCCAGACTGCAATGGAGCCTCCGTCGGAGAAATTCCCGTAGCCTGTGGCGGCGTAGGATTTATTTTGAGACGCGAGGAATTTATTCAGCATAACCGCCATTTCCTCGCGGGTAATGGTGCGGTTGGGTTCAAAGCGTCCTTGGCCGACACCTGCTACGATGCCTTTCGATTGTGCCCATGCCACATAGCCTGCGTAATAAGCGCCGGAGGAGACGTCTTGGAAAATCGTCGCCGTGTTAGATGCCGAAGCCCCTGCCTTTCTCCCGAGGATCGTGACAAATTCGCCGCGGGTGATGGCGCGGTTCGGTGCGAAGCGGCCTTCCCCTTCGCCTTTAAAGTAACCGCGCGCATAGCTGTGGGCGATGGCATCCAATGCCCAGTGATCGGCGGTGACGTCAGTGAAGGTTCTTAAAGCGACCTGCCGCTCCCGTTCTCTCTGTGCTTTTAAAAATTCCTTCTTCTTTTCTTTCAAGGCCTTTTCGTCGACCTTTTTCTTTTCTTCTTCCTTCTTTTCGTCTTCCTTCTTCTTTTCGGGCTCTTTCACTTCGCCGTCAAAGCGTTTGGTTTCCTTGGCGCGGTACCAATTAAATTGAATATAGGCGTCTTGTTCGCCCTTGCCTGCGCCCCCTGCCATTTCGTCCATTATATCGACCCAAACGGCAATTTTTTGAGAACTTACTCTTTCACTCAAGGTAAAGGACCATAAATCATTACCATGATAACGGGCTTGATACTTTCTTCCGTTTTCGTAATAGAAGAGATTGGTTAAGCGCCCTTCCTTGTCGCCGAATTTCATGGGCTTAAATTGAATGTAGTACGTGTAGTGCCCGTCATACTCATCCACCGTCGCCCAGCTGCTTAATGCAGAGGAGGCCATGGACTTGCTGCCGTCGGATTTGACAAGTTCTACCGGCACGTCGTAACGAACGGTTTGTTTCTTTTCCTTTTCGTCCTTCTTATCTTCTTTCGGCTTTTCATTTTTTATGACACCGTGCCAACCGTTGATGGCAGCTTCCAACTCCCGAACGCGCCCCTTCGTCAGCTTGCCGGCTTTAATTTCTTTCGACGCTTGTTCCAGCAGCTCCTTTAATTCCTTTTGAGATTTTTCCGTATAAGAAGAGAGATCGACTTTTTTCTTTTGCCCGATCAGTTCCTTTAAATTGCCTAGATCCGTCGCATCGGCAGGCTTGGAATTTCCCATAAAGAGGGCGAAGGCATCGCCGGCTTTTTTCAGATCTTCATCTTTTATATTCGTAGCTTTTAATAGGGTGGCATTTTTATCGAGGTTCTTTTTCAGCTCCCCTTTATCGGCAAGCTTTGCATCCTTTAACTCCGAGGCGACGGTTAAAAATCCTTCGTAAGTTTTTTTAGCCGCATCATCCATGCCCTTTGTTTTTTCACCGAGGGCGAGGAGAAAGTTCAATTCGCTTTCCTTTAAAGCCAGATCATCTTCTTTGGCCGATGCATCTTTTAAAAGGGCACCAGCTGATTTTGTAGAATCACTAAGGGCATTTACAACTTTTACATCCCACTTGTCTTTATCCTCATCGTTCGCCTTTTGAACGGCACCCTCTAAAGCTTTTTTCGCCTTTCCAAGACCCGATTCGTCCTTCGGCTTTTGTCCAGGTGTTTCCGGCTCTTGCGATGCCTCGCCTTTTATTTCCTTGTAAGCCGAAATTTCGAGTAAAGCGTCCGGTTCTTCTCCCTTCATGACAGTAATGGCAAATGCCAGCTTAATCGTTTTCTCCGGTTTTGAGTCGAGGGTAAAGGACCAGTCGTTGCCATTTTGTTGAGCCTCAAGCTTAGCTCCGTCCTTGTAGTAGTAAAACTTAGCAATAAATTGACTCGATTCCGGCTTAATCGAAATGGTAAATGTCCACTTCCCGTCTTTTTCGGCAGCCGTTACTTTCTCTATATGGTCTGCCGCCATGGAATCTTTTTCCGGAGCATCCGCCTTCTTTAATTTCCATTCCAGTTCATAATGCTTTTCCTTTGCCGCAGCTTGTTCGCCTTCAGCAAAAGGTTGTGCATAAACACCTTGGGGCGTTTCCGGTGCCTTAGCCAGCACATTAATCGGGGCCGCTAAATAGCCGGCACTCATTGCTGCCGCCAGAGCCAAGCTTGTCGATCGAATTTTCATCGAATTCCTCCTTTTTCTAACTGTTCTGTAAAATACATTGCCGCTTCCTTCAGTTCATCCCCCGTCGCCTCTCTGGAGACCTCGGATGCTTCCTTCATTTGCTCCCGTGCATCCTTGGGCACGAAGACGAGCAGATCGATGCGGGCAGCCAATTTTTCGTCCACTTTGCCGGGACATAAGTAGGTGCCCAAGCTATCTTTCTTGTGATCGGAGAGACATTTCTCGAGGCCTTCCATGGCCCGGCCCCCGTGTTCGGAATCGGGCATGGCGCCTAAGGTCATGAAAAGGCCGAGTTTTTTCGGTGCTCCTTCCAAAGCCTTCATCACCGCCTTGTCGGGCAAGGCCCGATCGCACCAGCCGCCGAGAAGGCCGTAGTCGTAGCCCGACAGATCCGGTTTGTCCTTTAAATCTAAAAGGGTCAAATCCCGATTTTCTTTCAGCGCGTCGTGCAGATACTGTGCCATGCGCTTCGTGTTTCCCGTCTTCGACGAGTAGGCTATAAATCCTTTCATCTAATCCTCCTTGGGTTTTACAATGGACGCATCGCCTGCGTGAAACAATTCCAGCTCCGTGCCGTATAATTTACTGATGACCCGACTGTTCAGCACCTCCTTGGGATCGCCTTGGTAGACGATTTTACCGTGGTACATGCCGATAACTTCATCGGAATAATTTATCGCCTGCATAATATCGTGGAGCACCATGACGATGGTGGTGTTGCGCTCTTCATTGATTTTTTTTACGAGCCGCAAAATTTCCAGCTGATACTTTATGTCCAAATAAGTCGTGGGCTCGTCCAGCAAGAGAATGTCGGAGCATTGTGCCACTGCCATGGCGATAAACACACGTTGCTTCTGTCCGCCGGACAGGGTTCTGATTTCTCTCTGGGCCAATTCCGTAATGCCGGTCATGTCCATGGCACGTTCGATTTCTTCCATGTCCTCCGCCGAATATTTTTGCAGCGGTTTTAAATAGGGATTCCGCCCGTAGGATACATAATCTTTAACCTTTAAATCGCCGATGATTCGGTTTTGTTGGTGAACGATGCCCAGTTCCCGCGCGTAGTCTTTTGGCGGATAGGAGAAAACATCTTTCCCATGCAAAAGTACCCGGCCGCGGCTCGGCTTCATTTGTCGGCTCAGTATTTTCAGTAGAGTGGATTTCCCCGAGCCGTTGGCGCCCATTAGTGTGGTAATGGCGCCGGGGGTCACTTTTAAATTGAGCTTGTTTAAAATCAAATGTCCCTTGGTATAGGCGTAGCTTAGGTTTTTAATCTCCATAGTTTTCGCCTCCCAGTTTCAACAATGCGATAAAGAAGGGCCCGCCGAAGACGGACATAATGACCGCCGCCGGTATTTCGTAGGGATAGGCTGCGATGCGCCCCACCGTGTCCGACAGCAGTAGGATCAAACTGCCGAGAAGCATGTTAAAGGGCAACAGATGCTTGTGGTCGCCTCCTACGAGAACGCGGCCGATGTGGGGGACGATAAGGCCCAAAAAGCCGATAACGCCCGCTACCGCCGTGGTGACCGACGCCAATATAATGGCGATAAGGGCCACGATAAAGCGGTCCCGGTCCACGCGCACACCCAAGGCACGGGCGGTTTTGTCTTCCAGGCTCAATAAATTCAGAGAGCGAATAGTAAATAACGCCGCCACTAAAAAGATTATTACGTAGAGGCAGAGAATATGCACATCGCTCCAGGTTTTCTGTGCCACATTCCCTTCGATAATGGCTTGAGTGGTACTTAAATTTCTTCCCATCAGAGATTTAATGCCTTCGCCAATGCCAATAAAGGTCATGTTCAACGCCACGCCCACGAGAATCAGTCGCGTGGGTCGCACACCGCCGTCCCATGCCAGGGTGTAGATCAAAAAGTAGGCCAGCAGGCCGCCGGCAATGGAGAACAGGGGCGAGAAGCCCATTAGCGCCGGCGATAAGGCGAGAACCATGGAATTGACGAAGTTGGCCGCCGCAGAAATGCCGATGATCCCCGGGTCTGTTAAGGGATTTTTCATCACCGCCTGCAAAAGCGTTCCCGATGTGGCGAGGGATGCGCCGGCTAAGATGGCGATAAAGACGCGGGGGAAGCGCAAATCGTAAATTCTCGCCACTTCCCCGTCATAGGAGAAGAGCAGGCCGCGCAAAATTTGTCCCACGCCTAATTTTAATGAGCCCTCCGTCAGGGAGAAGAAAAAGACCACGACCAGGAGGACGGCGACGGCGGCGAAGGAAATCCATCGCCTGCGTACTTTTTGTTTTAATTCGTCAGTTCCCTTGTCCATAAAACACCTTTTCTAAATCTCCCAGTGCCTCTTTGTAGGAAAAATTGGCACTCATACCAAATATCTTCGTATTAAGGTCATACACTTTATTTTCTTTTACGGCTCGGAAATGTTTCCAGACGTCGTTGTTTTTAAATTCATCTTGAAACATTTGATGCACCTTGTCGGGCATGGCGTGTGCCGTTCTCAGAATAATATCCGGATCTTTTTCCAGCATATCTTCCGTGTTGACCGTTAAAAACTGCTGATCGTCGTCGGTATAGACATTTTCTCCGCCGGCCAATTTGACCAAACTGCCCACATAGGACTTGTCCGTTGCCGCCACATAGGAGCCGGGCAGACCCATAAGGATCAAGACGCGTGGCGCCGGTCCTTTGTTTTTTGATTTGAAATCCTTCATAAAGTCTTCGTAATCTTTTACGAGGGCTTCCGCTTCTTTTTCCCGATTTAAGAGATGACCCATGTCCTCGATGGAACGATACATCCCCGGCACATTGGAAAGATTCACAAAGCCGAAGTGAATGCCCGCCGCCTTGTATTTCGGAAGCAGATCGGGCATAAGGCTTGCCGGTGAAAAGACCATATCCGGATTCATGGAGGAAATTTTTTCCATGTCCGGGTTCATGGCCAGGCCGATGGTGGGAAGATGCTCGTATCGCTTCGGCGGGGGCTGCAATTTGGAATCGGCAATGGCAACCAGATCCACATCCAGCTTGTCCAAAATATCGGCGCAGGCCGCCGAGGTCGCAATGATGCGGGCATGGTCTCCGTCAATGGTTTTTCGGGGCTTGGTTTTTTGATCCACGCAGCCTGTCAGACACAGGAGCGTGAGGGCGAAACTAAAAATCTTCAAAATCGAAGTCTTCATTGTCTTCTTCCTCACTTAGTTCATTAAGTGTGCGCTTTCGCTGCGCCAGAACGTAAAAGACGGCAGCTGAGGCAAGAGCGCCGCAGGTCACAAAGACCAAGACGGCCATCATGGACGCGAAGACAATCCGCGTCGCCGGGCCCCAAGGAGCTTTTTTCTCACGAGCCTTGTCTTTGTCTTCATGGGCATCCTCTCCATTTTCAAGGGATTGAATCTCCGGTGAGTCTTCCGTTAAAAGACCGTGCTCGTAGCCGATGTCGCTTTCCGTATCGCCGAGGCCCGAATCGCCTCCGTGGGTCGTGGTGTCGGCATTTTCATCCGGTGCCGACGCATCCTGAGAGGCGTCCGCTACAGGAGAGGGACTCGCCGGCGTCGCCGCAGGGGTTTTGCCGGGCGAGGCGCTGTTCACTTTGGGTTGGGAAGCCGAAGGGCTTTTCGCCGGAGCCGCCGCCTTTTGTGCCGAGTCACCGCCAGCAGATAAAACGAAATCCGTATTCCCCGGCGTCATCTTACCCATGTCGCCATAGAAGATGACTTCTCTGCCCATGGCGTCGATGAAAAGACTTAGTCGAATCACACATTCCCTCGCCGGCAGCTGAAAGCGAAAATCTTTCCATTCGCCGGCGCCTTGAGGTGTGTCGTAGCTCGCATTGCTAAAGCCGCTCGCCCCCTTTCTCTGTACGGCGATGCCGACCTTGGACACATTGTCCATCATATGGAGGCGAATGGTTAACAGGCGCTTGCCGCCCACTTCCTCGTAAAGGGCCTGTGGATGCAAGACGCCTTCCGCCATGCCCTGACCGATGCCTTCGTTTTTTCCCGAATCTTCAATGACCCCTGTGGCGGGATGGCGATAGGAAGCCCGCATATCTACAATGCACGGTCCATTGGCAAAGGCACGAGACGGCAACAACAGAAGCAGAGCCAAAAGAAAAGAGAGAATTTTTTTCATCGTTCCTCCTTCTTTCTGTCTGCTTCATAAATAAGCTCGTCCATGTACATGAGGTAATACTTTCGCGTCATGTATAGACCGCCTGCGAGGGCGGCAAAGATAATCATTAAACAGAAAATAATCAGACCCGGCCTCTCTTTCTCTTGCAAAGCTTCATTGTTCGTCGGATGCAGGTCCGCGGTATCGCCCGCTTCATCGGCGAGGTGGCTGTCTCCCGGTGCGTCCCCTTCCGGGATATCCCCCGCCTCCCAATCATCGGCCCCGTCATAGCCGTCCTCCCCTTTGGGGGCTGGGGCTTCGGGAGCACTGGATGAGACAGCTGCCGCTGCAGGAGCGCTTGCCGCCGCTATGGTTGAGGGTTGAACAGCCGCGGGGGCGACAGGCGTAGCGGCTTTTGCCGGGGGTCTTGCCGTAAAGCCGCTGCTCTTGCCAACTTGTTTCGGCAAAGCTGTCTGGGACTTAATAAAAAAGACGCCCAGGCTTTTCGTTTCGAAGGAAATTTTTCCGTCACTCGCCTTCGATTTCAGCTTTTCGCCTTTTTCGTTATAAATCTCCCCCGATCCGCTGAAGGGAAGGGCGACGGTCACCGGCTTTAGCGGCTCCAGTCTTTTTCCCAGTGTCTGCACCGAATCCTTGTAATCCTTCGGAATCGACTCAATGGGCCGACGTGCTTCGATGCGATAGGCTTTTGTTCCGGGGGGAAGCTGAAGCTTTTGTAGCTGATTTTGTAGTTCGCCTCCCACAAGGGCATTGGCGTAAAACTCAAAAGCCTCGTCAAAACCGTCGGCCGGCACCGAAAGCACGACGCCTTTATCAGCGTAGTCGTGGGCTTTCTTGAAGGAAGGCCTCTTTGCGCCGCTTTTTGCCTGCAGGGCCAATGTCGTCTCATCGGCATGGATCGCCTTCAGGCTTTTAAAATCTAATTTCAATCGGGCATTTAAAGGCTCGTCCCCCATAGGCGCCACCTTCGGATCTACCTTCACCTTCATCATGTCGGTTTTTTCTTTTAAGGGCAGGGCGAAAATCCTCGGCCGCGGCAGCTCTTCTCCCTCTACTTTTAAGTCGTAGCAGAGAGGGACTGCGGCGGAAAAGCCTTCATCGGTTTCATAAAACACCCGACACAGGGACGCCTGAATGTTTGAAACACTTAAGGCCTTCGTTCCCAAAAACAAGGTGGCTACGCCGTCTTTTACGAAAAGCTCCGCCTTATGATCCAGGGCACCGTTACCCATAGAGGGTTTGTTTTCCGTTTCGTGCCATAACGACACGTCGATGGCATAAAGGCCGTCCTTTAAATTCAAAGGGGCCGAGGCCTTTTGTAAAGGCGCCCTTTGGGAGGGCAAAGAATTTTTTTCCTCTCCGGATGCCCCTCCCTTATCGGCGTCGGGCCATTCAATTTTCAGTCGCGCCTCTTGCTCGCCAAAGCCCATTTCGCCCATAACCGGGACGTAAAATTTCAAATCACAAAGAGATGTGTTGGGGCTCACGGAAAATTCCACAGTTTTTGGATAGAGCTTCCCCTTCATGCGTATATCTTTTCCGTTTTTCGGATGATTGTAACTGTCATACTCTTTGTAGTAGCTCGTCACACGACACGAATGCCCCGCCACGGTGACTTCGCCTAAATAGCCACGGGCGCCCATAAAATCCAAGGGCAAAAATTCCAAAGTGAGCAGGCGTTCGTTGCCCTTTTCAATCCATTTCGCCTCCGGCTTTAGTGCCTTTTGCGCCATGGAAGGGGCGTCTTCTGTTTTCTTTAGAAGCATCACTTTCACTGCGCCTCCGCTCGCCCATGCGCCGCCGGGAATAAGTAAAATGGCGAGGACAAGCAAAAGTATGAAGTTATATCGTCGTTTCATGTCCCCATCCTTTGTAATCATTATTCGCTTGCAGTTGACGCAGGCTGAGTCGGTATGCGCTTCAGGAAAATATAGTAGTGGAGCGCCAGTACGAAGACGATGGCCATGCGGGCGTGTTTCACGGGAATCACGAAAAAGCAAATGGCCAGAAGCAAAGTAATGAGTGCGAGCACTTTATACTTTTTCTCTTTCGTCATGCCCTTGCCTTCCAACAGGGGCGCCACATTATTTTGATACATGGGCAATTGGGTGAGCCAGGTATGGAATCTTTTGGAGCCCCGCGCAAAACACGCCGCCGCCAAAATCAGAAAGGGCGTCGTGGGAAGCAACGGCAGATACACGCCGATCAGCCCGATTCCCGTAAAGAGAAAGCCCAAGACCATAAAGAGTATTTTCAAAAATCTGCTCCTTTAACTAACACTGTGCAAGATTTAAAACCAAAAGATAATTCGCCTCGGCCCGGTGGCCGGAAAAGTTCACCGCCGCATGGGAGCGGAACCAGGTGTAAGACACCAGGACGCCGCCACCCAAATAGGTCCACTCGCCGAAAACATCCAGAGGAATTTCCACTCGCCGATCCTTAAAGGGGATGGCGTGGCATTCGCCGTCTTTTTGGTAAGCCAGCTCTTTGATGGCACCGTGTTTCATATGCCCTTTGTGTTCTTTTTTTAAAGAACGGGTGGCAAACACCACATGGGGCGATGCGTCGATGACCAGCTCCGCCTTGTGTTCAAAGACCTTGTTGGCCATGGAGGCGCGAATCACCGCTTCCTTTTCGTCGATATGTTGTTGGAAAATAGTGAGATACACAGGATAAGTCTTCTTTTCCATAATTTGCAGCAGAAATTCCCCGGGCACCTTCTGCCCCGGCTCCGGCAAATGTTCGAATAGCTTCGATTTTTGCGACAGGAAGCAGGCGATGCAATCCTCTCCCTTGCTGATAAGCTGCGAGGAGAAGCTCGTGGCCCGATCTTCTTCAAGGCCGAAAATGCCTTGCATGGTTAGGGCAAGCAATTGCTTTTCCCGCTCCAATTTATCTTTAATCAACATGCCGATCTCGGTGACGTAGTAATCATTTTTTTGTTTGTATAAAATCCCGGCCTTAACCATTCGGTCCAGCATTTTCTTTGCATTGGGCCGAGAGCACGAAAAGATTTGACTTAAGTCGATAATCGTGCGGCTCGGGTACTCGTCGGTAAAGCACAGTAGGTATTTTTGTTGTTGTTCTGTTAAACGTAAATCCGTCATAGCGTCATCCTTCCAATGAATTCGTTGATATGGTTTATCATTAATCACTGCTTTTCATTGTAAGATTTTACTGCCTATCATTCAACTGTTTTTTTATCATGGAAAGGAATGCGGAATGATCCGCACTCCTTCATGATTAATTGGCTGCCTTCTGAATTTCTTTACAGGCCCAGTGGTTGGCGGGAACATCTTTAAATTGCATCGTGCCGGGTCGGCCGACCACTTTAAAGGCGCGGTTTACGATGACGATAAGTTCCGCGCGGGTTACCGTACGCTCGCCGCCAAAGGATCCGTCGGGATAGCCGCTGATAATGCCGGCAGCTTGCACAGCACCGACGTAGCCGTTGTACCATGCACCGGGCGTCACATCATTGAATCGCGCATTTTCCATTTTGAGATTTAAAATGCGGGTCATGATCGTGGCCACTTCGGCGCGGGTCATGGCGCCTTGCGGACGCACACTTCCGTCTCCAAAGCCGTTTAAAATCGACAGGCCGTAAAGGCGTGCCATGCTTTTGCCGTACCATGCGCCGGCATCCACGTCCGTGGGAAGACGGTAGGCTTGGCTGTTTTGAATGAATTGATTCAAAATTTGTGCCACTTCTGCACGGGTAACTTCCTTATTCGGCTTAAAGCTGCCGTCGGGGAAGCCTTTCACGTAGGCTTTTTCAGGTGCTTTTATCGTAAAGCTGTGGGCTTTTTGTTCCGCAACTTTCGGCGCTTCCTTCTTCACCTCAGGTTGTTTTACCGCAGGTGCCGATGCTTGATGGCTCGGACGGTAAGAAGGCGCAGGCGATTCGCCTCGCGGCTCTTGGCGAGGCCAGGGATCCGGTTTCGGAACGGGTTTCGGCTCCGGTCTCGGTGTCGGACTCGGCTCCGGCTTTGGCTTCGGCACATCCGGTGTCGGACTCGGCTCCGGCTTCGGTGTTTCTTTTACCAATTGATCCATGGCATTGTATATAGAGGTTACCGCTTGATTGATGTCGGTTGCGTCGTTGCCTTCTAAAGCCGCCTTGGCCGAGTGAATGGCTGCTTCAAGCTTGGCTTTCGATTCCGCCGTGTAAGATGCGGCGGCAAGTTTTTCTTTCGCTTTTGCAATGGCCTCTTTCAATGCAATTTTCGCTTTTTCAAGGCCGTCGTCCACCTTCGGCGGTTTTTCGCCGGATTCTCCGACCTTTTTCATCTTGTCGATATCGTAGCTTAGGCGCAGAACATCTTCATGGAATCCGGGTCCGTTGCCGATGACGTATTTCACTTTTACAAAATGCACCGGACGAAGGTCTTTGCCCATATCAATGGTGACGGAGGTTAAGTCACCCATGGCATCGGTCACCTTGTCGATGACGGGCATGGCTTCCACTTTGCCTTCTGTGTCGGAAGAAGCAAACAGGATATCTTTTAAATGACCTTGGCTGCCGGCTATTTCCAGAACCTTGCAGTTGACGACGACACGGTAATTAACCTTGCCTTCTTTGTCCGTTGTCTTAATCACCTTCGCAGGCGATTGGAAGACACCGGCCGCCATCGATTCCTGATCCTTGCTTTCGTGAAGTGCCCTAAAGGGAAGTTCGAAAATTTCTGTTTTCGCCGCTTCTTCTTGAGACGGTTTTTCCAGAAGATCAATGGCTTCTTTTAAGGTCCTACGTCCGTATTTCAAACTGTCTAAACTGGAGTTTTCATCATCGGCAATTTTTTGCACAGAGGCGATGCGCTCTTGTAAACGCAGCCAGCTTTGTGGCGTATAATCACTTTCTTTTAACTCGCGAGCCGCCAGAAGTTCTTGTTTCAGAGCTTCGCGTTCAGCTTCCCGCTCTTTCTTGCCCGTAATGGAATGAAGCTTTGCCATGGCGTCATTTAATTCCGCGGCCGCTTCGTTGACTTCTTCTCGGGAGGGGAAGGGGCGGGCCATGAGTTCTTCGGCCGCTTCCACGGCCAATTCCAAGCGATGGAAGGATTCCGGCGTATAGTCGTTCCTATTGTATTGAGCGTCTTTGTAGGCCTTCAGGGCTTCTTCCAACACTTTTTTGTCGACTAGATCGCCGCCGTCCTTTCGCACCAATCCGTCCAAGGCTTCGTTGAGGTCGTCGGTGGCAATGTCCACCATGTCTTGATTTTTTTCCTCGTCGGATTTTTGAAGCAGGGCTTTCGCTTTCTCTAAAGCTTCTTGTACTTCATGCCACGTTTTATCGGTGTAGTCTGCCGCCTTTAAACCTTCCGCATGTTCAATGGCCTTCTCTAATTTCGATTGATCGTAACGAGATTCGCCTTTCTTGCGGATCTTGCTGAGACCTTCGTATAAGTTGTTGTAAACTTTGTCCACTTCGTCTTGGCTTGCCTTGTCGTTGGCTATGGTTTGTTCCGCCATGGGCAAGTAAATGTCGATGTATTGCCAGTGACGTAGATCCTCCTTCGTTTCCATGGCGTATTCCGATTTATGGGCCAAGGCTTCGCGTGCCTTGGCAACTAATGCGCGGAGTTTACTCTTGTCGACATAATTGGGATCTTTTTCCTCAAGGGGTGTGAGAGTGACGGTCCAAGCACTTGCATTCTTAATAGCACGCCATGTTTTGGAACGATTACTTAGTCCGTAATAGCCGTCTTCCATGTCTTGGAGTTCCACAGTGGAAGGAATGAAGTTAAGGCTTACCTTCTTTTCACTTTGTCCCGGTGCAAATTCTATGTTTTGCTCTGTTCGGTACACGTCTTGACCGATTAATTTCAAGCGGAGGGCACCGTCATAACCTTTGCGGTTTAAACGGACAGTTATTTCTTTGCTTTCGATTTTGTTAACTTTAACGGTCTTCGTCAACAGCTTTTGACTGTCGACGGTGAAATCTTCCCCGCCGTCGACCATGGCGTAATAGCCGTTTTGAATGCCGCTGACGTCGATGGTGTAATTGCCTAAGGGCAACTTAATGGTTTGAAGGCCGGGGTTGACGATGGTCGGTACATATTCCTGACCTTCCACGTCTTTATTTTTTACCACGAGGGACACGTTCACCTTGTCGGGATTGTTCATGGTAATGTGAACATCTGCCGTATCAACGGAGTCGAAGCGTACTTCCAGTTCTTTCACCAGTTCGTCTTGTCCGATTTCAAATTCCCTGGTTTTCTCGCCGATTAATTTGTAGTTTCCGTCTTTCACGTTGACCACAAGTACGTGTTTACCGGAGGAAAGATTGTTGGGGTCTTCGATTTTTCCCTCCGGACTTTGTACCGTCCAGGTAAAGGCTTCTGCAGGCACGGGATCATTGCCGGCCAATGCCTTAATGCGCACGCTCCGTTCGTTGCCGGTGCGTTCGCCGCTCGCCAGCGGATAGTGTACATCGTTGCGGGCTTGGTCGTTGATTTCCACTTCGTAGTCTTCGATCTTAATGTTTTTTAAATCGAAAATATATTTCCCGTTTTCCACCTTGGGTTCGATGGTGTCTTTGCCTTTTTTCAGCAGCACGGATAAAATGCCGGAGCCCTCTTCATCGATGGATTCGATGGTGTAGGTGGTCTTGTCGGCGTTAAAGTATGCCTTCGTCACGCGGGGATATACCCTGTCCATAGTAATGGGAAATTCCATAACTTGGCTGTCCTCGCCGATAGACTTTCCGGCGGCGGCTACTTTTACCGTCATGTAGTATTTTCCGTCGGGAAGGGGTTTGCCCGATAAATCGTTGCCGTTCCATTGCCAGTGAGGCTTGGTGGTCATCATATTGTTGGCAAACATGTTACCCATTCTCGGATCCACGAAGAAGTTTTTCACGCCGCGGTCTTCCGGATTTTTGCTGTAGTAAACTTGCTTGCCTTGATGCGTTTTAATGGAGATTTCGACACCGCCAAAATTTCGCAGGAAGGTGGCCATGAAAATAGCTTTGTCTGCCCTTCCGTCGCCGTTGGGCGAGAAGGCGATCTTTTCTTTTTCAAAAATCGGATTGGCCTTCGTCGATTTTGCTTGCGTTCCCAATACGATAAGGTTTTTGTCGATTTCGCCGCCGATATTGGTGCCGTAGTAATCGTCTTTGCCGCCTTTGTCGTAGTAGTAGGAGCGCTTCCCTGCCTTCACTAAATCGTAAAGGGGCGTTTCCGCTATTTCTAACTTGTCGAAGCTTCCGTGGAATCCGACAAAGGGAGCCGACAAATTCACGCCGCCTTGTTCTTCGCAGAAGACAAAACCTTCCAGGAAGAAGCCGTTAGGCATGGTTTGTTCCAGCTTATTCAATCCCGTTACGGGAAGTTCAACTGTTAATTCTAGCGATTGATGGGGTTCAACCGTGACAGTTTTCTTTTCACTTTCGGAAATTTTCTCGGGACGCAAGACGATCTTGCCCCCTTCGACCTTATCCGTATTTAACACGCCGTAGTAGGTGTAGGTCTTCGCCTCATTGCCCATATTGACGATTTTAAAGGGCACGGTGACCTTGTCGCCCTTTAAATTTTTGCCTAGATTGATGGAAGTTAAGCCGTGCGATCCTTCGATAAAGGCGGTGGTCGTAATGGCTTTATCCACTTGCATCAGGCCCGAGCCTTGTTGGCGAGGCGATGCATAGGCTCCGGAGTCCTTGTATTTGTAAGGTTGGGCCGTAGACATTAAAAGTTTTTTAATGAGATCATACTTCTTATCGCCGCGCATACCGGGGAAGTCTTTCTCTACCCGTTGTTTCACGAGAGCCACGCCGCCTGCCACGTGAGGCGCCGCCATGGACGTGCCGTCCATCACGCCGTATTGATTGTCGTTTAATGAAGAAAGAATGCCGCCGCCCGGCGCCGCAATATCCGGCTTCAAATTGCCGTTAGGCGTCAAGCCCCAGGATGAGAATTCCGACGGTTGACCGCCGTCATCACTTGAACTGTAAACATATTCATCGTTAAAACGAATTTGTGCTCGGGGATTTCTTGAGATGATGTCCTTTAAATAAAGGCCATCTTTCCGGTTGACGAAGGCGGCGGGAATGGTCGTCCCCGGCGCTTCCACTTGGATTAGAGGCATATCCGGCTCATTATCGTAAATAATAACGCCTGCATACCCCTTGTCCCGGGCATTGTTAATCTTATCTGTAAAAGAAAGGGGATCGCCGGTAATAGGGCCCGGCTCTCCACGCTCGATTAGAGCGTAGGTACTCCCGTCACCCTGTTCTTTAAAATCATTGGGCCGTCCGTAACCGCAATCTTTTAGGGAAACCCATTGATCCGTCACCTTGGCGTTGGCCGTCGGTTGGAAACTTAATACGCGGTCATCATTCTTAATCTGAATGCCTTTTTTGGCCACCTGCATGTTTTGAATGGAGGCCACGGAAAGGGAGTTGGGGCTCACGGAAGGATCGGCCAACATGCCGATGTCCGGATTTTCCGCTTTCGGCTTGGCATTTGAGCCGGGAGAGTAGCCGAAGAAGCCGTTGTTCCCTGCCGCAATGGCCACGAGAATCCCCGCTTGCTTTGCATTTTCAAGGGCGCGCACCGTGTTGGGGAAGACATAATCTTCCGTCCCGGCAGGGGAGCCGATGCTGATGTTCATGGAATCCACGCCCAGTTTTATGGCATCGTCAATGGCCTTGGTGTAAATTTCCGCCGAGGTGCCGTTTCCGAACATTCCGCCACCGAAGACACGCATAAAGACGATTTGTGCTTCCGGCGCCACCCCTTGAATTTTTTTGCTGTTCCCTGCCACAATGCCCGAGACGTGCATGCCGTGGCTCATGGGATCAAATTCTTTGATGGAGGTGGACTTGTTGGCGTAGTTATAACCGAAGGGAATCTTCGAGTTGAAATACTCGCCGCGGGCAATGTCCAAGTCGTCGATCATTTTCTTGACTTCGCGTTGGCTTTTGATGCGACCGCTGTTTGAATCACTAAGCTTCATGGCTTCGTGGTAAGGATCCACGCCGGAGTCGATGACGGCGATGACGCTGCCTTTTCCGGCGTAGCTTTTTTTCCACGCCTTGTCTGCTTCCACCATGTTGTTGGACGAGGTGTCCGTCTTTCCGAAGGATCGGGGCATGATGGACTTTTTCGGCGCCTTAAACTCTTGGGAGATTTCCACCGAAGCGACGTCCGCCATTTTTTCAATGACGGGAATTTCTTTTCGTTGCACTTTCAGGGCGACGCCGGTGTAGGCCACGTCGTAGGTTTCCACCACTTCGTAATGAATCTTGGCCGCCTTTAAGCTATTATAAAAAGTTTCCCGCGCCGCACGGGCATAGGCCACTTGCGCGCGAATATTTTCTCTTGTGTTTAAATCTTCGGCATCCACCGACGGTAATCCCGTTCTTTTTTCTCGCTTGCGCTCTTTCAGCGCCACGAGCAAGGTGATTTTTTCCGATGGATCTTTATCGCCAAAGGAGGCAGCTTTGGCCGCCCCATTGGGGGCGGCTGCAAAGCTCGGACTCATCATCCCTGTAAAGAGCATTAAGAAACTTAATACCACAGGTATGACAAATCGTTTGATACAAACTCCTTGTTTACTCATTGGATGAGCATCCTCTCTTTCTTACTTTTTCCGCATTTAGTTGGCGGCTTTTTGAATGTCCTCGTAAGCCCAGTGGTTTTCCGGCAAATCGCTGAACGCTTTGCGGGATTCCTTCTTGGGAATATTGAATGCGCGGTTAATCATGGCGATAATTTCCGCACGGGTAATAACCCGGTCTCCGCCAAAGGATCCGTCCTCGTAGCCGACGACGATGCCCGCTTCTTTCAGGGCGCCGGCATAGCCTGCATACCACGCGTTTGCGGGAACATCTTTAAATCCGCCCTGTTTCGGTTGAAGGCCTTTTAATCTGGCGATCATGGTAACCGCTTGGGCTCTGGTTACCCCTTCATCGGGATGGTAATTGCCGTCGCCGTAGCCGGTGATAATGCCTGCATTGATTAAAGTTTTAAAGCTATCGAAATACCAATCCGTGGGGCGAATGTCTGTGAGGGCTTTTTGCAAATCGCCGCTTACGCTTACAAAACGCGCCAGCATGGTGGCAAGTTCCGAACGAACCACTTGTTGATTCGGTTTAAAGCTTCCGTCGGGATAGCCTTTGACGAAGGCTTCTTTCGGCACATTCAGCGTAAAGTTCGCCTTGGTTTCCGTCGTCTTCGGTTTTTCAACCGGTTTACTTTCCTGAGGTTTCGACGGGGTGGATTGCGTATTTGAGCCGGATTTGTTGCTTGCGCCGCCGGAATAGGAGCCGCCGGGCCTGTTTTTATTTTCATTGGAAGGCTTCGGTGTCGGCTTCGGTTGCGGATTCGGCTTCGGTTGCGGTTGCGGTTGAGGCGTCGGTTTTTGTGCTTCTTTTAAGCCGGCGACCGCTTTTTCTAAAACGTCTTTCGCCTTGTTTATAGCCTCTTTATCGCTTCCCGCTAAATCTTTTTTCGCCCGGGCGATAGCCTTTTCTGCCGCTGCTTTCGTTTCAGCTGTGTAGACCTTGCCGTCTTTCAGCTTGGCTTCTGCGGCTGCGATGGCCTTGGTTAAAGCCGCTTTCGCTTCTTTAAGCTTGGCGTCTTCTTGTGGAACAACTTCCTTTTCTTTAAGGGCCTTCACGGCATTTTCAAGATTAGCTTTCGCCGCGTTCATGGCTTCGGCATTGTTTCCTTTTAATGCTTCGTTAGCAGCTGCCAGTTTTTCTTCTACCGCTTTCTTACTGTCAGCAGTATAGTCTTTGCCGTCTTTAAGCTTGGCTTCTGCCGCCGCGATGGCTGCCCTTAACGCATCCTTTGCCTTGGCAAGGTCCTCATCAACCGCCGTTCCGGGGGTCTTGAAGTCTACTGAGTAGTTAAATTCCGTTTGGAAACTACTCTTCGAAAGCATGAGGCGCCGGGTCAGTTTGTAATTTGCACCGGGGTCTAAAGCAGCCTTAATTTCCATCGTCAAGCTGTCTACCGGATCGATTTCCGAATCGATATCGTTGTGGCCCTTGTTCTTTACATAACCGTTATAGACGATGGTGGCCTTGTCGCCGTCGATCTTTTCAATGATGTTTTGAATCTTCCAGTCCCATCCGGCTTTATCCAAAACCTGTGCAATGCCCAGTTGGGCGTTGCCTGTGCGAATGCTGTACTTATTGTAAATGGTGCTTTCCACAAAAGCTTTGTATTCGCCAGGGTTCTTGAAGAATTTCCAATCGTTAATATCTCCAATATTCCAGTAGAACATTTGAAGGAGATCCAAATCTTGGCTTACCTTTACTTTGCCCTCTGCATAGTTCACTTGTGCGTTGATGGCACTGCGTTGGGGTTGGTAATAGTTGTCGTGGGTGTCTTTAATGGTCACGCCGGCTTTTTTAATGGTAGCTAATTCAGAGTCCGTTAAGGTGGATTTCAAGTAGTTGCAGGATACGTCGAATTTGTTGAACCGCACCCGTTGACCGCTCGCCTTTTTCGCAATTGTATCGAAGGGAATGTCTTTTAAGAGATTGCCCTTGACGATTAAATTCGGATTCTTCGTTGCATATTGGTTGGCATTATCCGCAAGTCTCAACCATAGACTTTCCGGTAATGATTCAATTTTATTGTTTTCCAAATCGAGGATGACCAGTCGGCTTAATTGATCCATGGCTCCCGGAAGCGCCTTCAGCTTGTTGTTGTTGGCTCGAAGGTCTTCCAGAGATTTATACTTTCCGAATGCTTCCGGCAAGGACGTCAGTTGATTGCCATTGACATTAATGACTCTTAAACGTTGATAGTTGTCTGCTAAAACGCCGTTCAGGGTGGTTAATTCGTTTTCGGAAGCATAGAAGGTTTCCAAGCGACGCGCATCTTTCAAGAAGCCTTCCGGTAATTTTTCAATGCCGTTGTTGGACAGGTCGATCTCTTTGATTTTTTTATTTTTCGCCAGTAAATCTTTGTCCAAGTCCTTCAACTTATTCCCGGACATCCATAAAGTGGAGAGGTCTTCGTTGTTATCGAAAATGCCCTTGGGAAGGGTTTTGATCTTGTTGCCGTAAATATTAATATGGGTAATGTTCGTCATCTTGTCGAAAAGCCCGGCGGGGATTTCGGTAATGTCGTTGCTGGAAAGCTCGATGCCCGTGACGCCGGGGCCGAGGTCTTTCAACATGGAAATATCCGGTGTCTTCGCAATTTTTTCTCCGGAAAGATCCAATTTGCCTTTGGCATTATGCAACTCTTCAGGGGAAAGCTTGCCGTCATTATTTAAATCTTTCACGCCTGCATCTAAAAGTTTCAAGGTAAGATTCTCGTCGTTTCTCTTCTTTTGGACTTCGGGATCCGTGGGATCGTCGTAGCCTGTAAAGCCTTTTTTAATGGGGGCTTTAAAGTGGAGGTCGGCCTTCGTATACTTATCGAATTGACCGATTTTATCGGCACTTCCTCCCATGGCTTTTACAAGAACAGCGAGCTTTTGAATTTGATTCAAGTCCTTAACTTCGCAGGTATAGATGGCTTGATCTTGTTTTAAACCATTGGTTGTTTTTACGCCGGATTTAAATTGACCGTCGATCTTCATGCCTAAGTCCAGTATTTGATCCGCCATTGTGCCTACTCGCAAGGACAACATCATTTTGCCGTTCTCTACAACAAGCTTGGCGCGATTTCCGATAATACCGCTTACCATGGGAAGGTCTTTGGTTTCGCCCTCTTTCGATGCGGTAAATTGAATGGTGTATTCGCCGTTGGGAAGCTTGTCCGTTAAATCGAAGTTGTCGGTCTTGGCAGGTGCTTCACCGGCTTTTCTGTTTTCCCATTCGCTTCCGTCGGAGAAGACTACTTTAATGTGGGGGTTTTCACCCGCTTTTTCCATGGCTTCTTGTAAACTTTCGCTAATGACGTCAAAGGCGTTGGCACTGCCGTAGGAACAGTAGCCTTCCACATTCTTAATGGGCTCGCCGCCGTTGACGATAAAGGTGGCTTCCTTGATCGCCTTGGCTAAAGCCTTTTGTGCTTCTCGTTCACCTTGCTTCGGATAATTTTTAAAGTAAATCTTTAGCGATTTCGAGCCGTAGCTTGAGGTTTCAGCCTTCACCGCTTCAATGGCGAAGCGTTCATTAAGCTTTCTCGTATCCCCCGGTTCTTCTTTTACGCCGGAAGTTACAAAGTAATAGCTGAACTTGTCCGCTTCAAAGACGATATTTCGGCCTTCGACCTTCACGCCTTTTACAAGTTCGGGAGCCGCTGCGGCCGATTTATCGTAATGGTAAACCTTCACGCTGTCTTTATCGTGGTTTCCGAGGGGAAGGGTCACTTCTACCTTGCGATTCGGTTGTTGTTTCGCATTATTAAGCAAGAAGCTGATGTCATAAGCCGTAACAGTCTTGGCTTTTTCGGCAACAGATTTTACTGCCGCATTGTCTTTTACAAATTGACCGCCTGCCTCATTGACGACTTTGAGTTCCGTTCCGTCTTTGAAGGCGCCCTTGGGGTATTCAACGGATACCTTCGTAGTGTCGTCGGTCTCAGTAATCATCTTGTCGCTTGTTATGGCGTAGGTGGTAAAAGTGTTGGTGGAGTAGGTGATAAAGTCGCCTTCCACTTTCGGTTTCACTTTGTAGGTTCCCGTTTGCAATTGATCGTCGTCATCTTCGTAAGCATAGGCTTGGTACAAAGCGACGCTTGTTTTATTGTGATCGCCGATGGGGAAGAAAAGCTTCACATTCTTAATCGTGCCTTGGGTTGCTCCGTTCTTTACGAAGGACACGTCGTAGGCGGTAAAGTTCCCTGCTTTGTCGATATCCTTGTCCGCGTTTTGGTAGGTTTCAAAGAATTTCGCCTTATCGACTTTTTTTACTTTTAATTCCGTTCCCTCTTCAAAAACATCGGACATGTATTCCGCTTTAACACCTGTGGCTGCATCGACTTTGGTGACGAGCTTCGGCGTTTCCGGTTGCGGTTTCGGCGCATTGGGATCTTCCACCGGCGTAATGGTTACTGTTTTTGTCGCCGTGGTGCCGTCATTGTAGGTGATTTCCACTTTGATTTCGCTCTTGCCGTAAAGGGCTTTGCCGATTTCTTCGTCGTTGGAAATGTAGTGATCGGTGACCATACTAAAACCGAAGGTGGATTTATCGTAAGCTTTTCCGTTGATTTTAATGGTCTTAATTTCGTTACCGACTTCTTTTGCCTTTTGAGCCGAACCGAAATCCAATTCCAATTGAGGCGAGGATCCATTGATTTTAAAGATGATGTTTTTAATGGGGTACTCGTCTTTCTTTCCGGTTTCAGGTGCCGGCGTTTCGTGGCCGCTTTCACCAGGTTTGTTATCCCAGACGGAACCGTCGGAGAAGGTAACCACAATATGGGGATCTTCCCCTGCTGCCTTTAACGCCTTTGCCAATGCCGGTCCACCATAAGGTGCGAAGGTATGGGGCTCAAAACATTCCGTCAAGCCGCGAGAAATACCACCTTGGACATTGGTAATCTTTTCGCCACCATTGATTTGGAACGTGGCGTCCTTCATGGCAGCTTCCAATGCATTGCTTTCCGCTATATCCGATTTAGGCGGAAGGTTTTTAAAGAAAATTTTAGGAGAATCATAATCGAATTCGCCGTTCCATTTTTTAATGAAACCGATGTGGTCGATTTGGAAGCGCTTCGCCAAGGTATTTTCATTGCCCGGTTGCGGCTCTTGTTTTTTGTCTTGCTCGGCGATGTATTTTTTTACATCGAATTTAATTTCTTGGGGTGCAACATAGCCTGCTTGGGTGTAGGTAATGGTGTTGCCGTCTTTAAAGCCGATTTCGATTTTGTGTGCCTTGTTGTCTAAAAGCTTTAAGCCAAACATGGCAAATTCAAGTTGATTATCTTGAAGGCTTAGGTCGCCGGAATTTTTCTTCGCATCGACAAAGAAGTTTGAAAAACCCGGTCTTAAATCATTGCCTTGGTTGTCGTCGACGAGAATATAGCGAATGTTTTGGAAATACTTAGTAGGCCATTCTTCTCTCAGCGTATCGCTTGCAAGCTCCAGCGCATTGCCCAATACTTTAGGTGTGCCCACACCAGTAATTTCTAAACCTTTCGCCATGCCGCCGGTGTTCACTTGGCTGAGTTTTTCATTGGGCGCAGGTTCTTTGTTCTCATCCACATAACCATCATCCGTCTTCACGACTTCCGAGCCGTCTTTCATGATAATTTTAAATTGATGGGCGGTTTTATTGCCGAAGTTCTCTACAATGGCCTTCGCGTCATTTATCTTATCCCATGTGCGGAAAATTCCGTCCTGCCACATAAGATTGGGGTAATGGTCGCTTCCTATGCGGTTCAGAGTCTTTCCGTCGATGACGACTTTTTCCACATTATTTTTTAATAAGTAAGTTAGTGCGCCGCCATCATTAGAATTGTGTTCGTATTTCAATCGAACGCCGACATAGGTTCCCACGGGATCCGTGGAAGATTTTCCCGTTTCGATGGATGTGATCGTCAGGCCGTCTGCCATCTTCTTTATGTTTTCATTTTTGATTACGCCCTTATAAAATTTATAACCTTGGGCTGTGATCTCGATGGTATTTTCCGGTAGGACGAGGACGTGGTTGTCGATGATGATCTTTCCTTCCCTCTCATCGTAAGCAAATTTGTAATTCGCCTCGCCTGTCGAAGTACCTTGCTTGTAGTAAGATTGATTATTTAACTTAATGGATTCAATACTTTGCATCCAATCGCTTTGCGCTTGGCTTGGCTTACCGTCGCCAAATCCTATTTTCAAATCCCCTTCCGATGTGTCGAATACAATGCCCTGAGGCACTTCCTTCGCCCCATTGGCGTGGACACTCCTTACAGGAAAACTTGTCAGCAACATACATAAAGCCAACAAGAGTGCTATCGGTCGTTTCATTTATGTTCCTCCTTCTGTCTATGGTTATGTGAGAACTAACTGATTGTTACTATCATTATGTTAATTGAGCCGATAGACTTTATCAATGGATTCGGTATAATTTTTTACGTTACCCATGGTTAACTCAGAGGGAGTGATATCTCCTCTCATCATCCATTTATCCCGATGATTTCAAGGTTTTGCCCACCGTAAACAGGGGGTTATTGTAATTTTAAATTTTACTTTTCAATGGCACAAAAAAAAGCACCTCCGTGGAGATGCTTTCGCTCTTCGTCATGTACTTGTTTTAATTCTACATCTTTACCGAGGTCAAGACGGACATGATCCCATCGATGGCATAGGAGCGGCGGCTCGGTACCTCTCCCTTTTTTCTCGGTTCTTTTTCTTTCACCGTGGCCACCAAATAGTTTCCGTCCTTCGCGCCTAAAAGGAGCTGATCTTTTTGCGGAAAGTCTTTGGGGTTCTCTTCAATGGTGCCCAAGATTTCGCCGGTGGCTTTAAAGACAAAGGTGATCCGTCCCTTTTCCTTTACCGGTTCCACCCCTTCGATGCCGTCTTCCGGCCAGTCCCAACTGATGTCGGGATCGGTCAGATTTTCTTTTTCCGTAATGTCGCTGTAGGCCAGGTCCTGCCGGTCGAAGGTGCCCAGGACGAGGAGGTGCTTCTCTTTATCATAGCAGACGGTTTTTTTCTGCGACTCAAAGACCTCTTCCATGTTCACATAGCGCTTGTCATCTTGTCGGACGACGGTGTCTTTACGAATGGGGATTTGAATAATCGTCTCTTGCGTCGTTTTAAAGGACACATTGTCCTCATCTTTCACGGGCAGATAGCATGCCTTTTCCATGACCACGCCTTCGTCGATAAAGACCTTGCCGTCCTTTTCCATGTAATCCGATCCATCCAAGAGCTGTCCGCAAAAGATGACGTGATCCACGGTACGCGATGCCGGCGCCGTACAGCCTACCAAAAAAAGCAAGAAAAGCGCGGCGAAAAATCCCTTTTTCATTTCATTTCCCCCTTTTTTCTTATTATAGCAAAGGGTGCCGAGGAAAAAGAGTCAGCGAATCTAAGCTTTTGCTAAGATTCAATGCTTTGTTTGCAAAAGAAAAGCGCCCGCCGAAGCGAGCGCCATCTTTTATTTTGTTAATCCATTAATTTAGAGCCGTTTACGCGGATCCCCGGGCCCATGGTAGAGGCCAGGGTAACGGAGCGCAAATAGCGTCCCTTGGCTGCTGCCGGTTTCGAACGAATAATGGCAGACATTAAGGTCTTAAAGTTTTCGGTGAGCTTTTCCGTACCGAAGGATTTCTTGCCGATGGGTACGTTGATGATGGCCGCTTTGTCGACGCGGTATTCAACCTTACCTGCTTTGATTTCTTGGACGGCTTGTCCGACATCAAAGGTAACGGTGCCGGCCTTCGGGTTCGGCATGAGGCCCTTGGGACCTAACACGCGACCGATACGACCGACGACGCCCATCATGTCGGGCGTAGCGACGACGACGTCGAATTCGAACCAGTTTTCGTCTTGAATTTTCTTCATGAGCTCTTCGCCACCGACGTAATCTGCGCCGGCATCTTCCGCTTCTTTTACCTTGTCGCCCTTAGCGAAAACCAAGATGCGTTCCGTACGGCCGGTCCCGTGGGGTAATACGACGGTGCCGCGTACTTGTTGGTCGGCGTGACGGGGGTCGACGCCGAGACGAACGGCGAGCTCGATGGTTTCATCGAAATTAGCGACGGCGGTCTTTTGTACCAATTCAATGGCTTCGTTCACATCGTAAAGATTGGAACGATCGACAAGTTTAAGACTGTCTTGATATTTTTTACCTCTCTTAGGCATGTTTAACCTCCTTGTGGTTCAAACGAAATGGAATTTCTCCCACTAACCTTCTACTTCGACGCCCATGCTGCGTGCCGTACCGGCGATCATGCGCATGGCCGATTCGACATTGGCTGCGTTTAAGTCGGGCATTTTTGTTTCAGCGATTTCGCGGCATTGATCCTTGGTGATCTTCGCAACTTTTTTCTTGTTGGGTTCGCCGCTTGCCTTGTCGATGCCTGCCGCTTTTTTAATTAAGACGGCTGCCGGCGGGGTCTTGGTAATGAAGGTAAAGGAACGATCTTGGTAGACGGTCATGACTACCGGAATAATCATACCGGCTTGGTCTTGAGTCTTGGCGTTAAATGCTTTGGTAAATTCCATAATGTTAACGCCGTGGGGCCCGAGGGCGGTACCTACCGGCGGTGCCGGCGTTGCCTTGCCTGCGGGGATTTGTAATTTAACGATTGCTATGACTTTCTTTGCCATAGTACACCTCCTAATGTGGTTTGGCGGGGTTTCCCTCCCACTCTTAATGTGCTTACGTTTATGCCTCGGTTAATTGGTTGACATCCAATTCTACCAAGGTGTCGCGGCCGAACATGGAAATGGTGACCTTCACCTTCCGGTTTTCCTCGTCCAGCTCTTTGACAATGCCGACGAAATCTTCGAAGGGTCCTGTCAGGACTTTGACGCGATCGCCCACGGCATAAGTATCCGACAGGGCTTCTTTTTTCGTCACGCCTAAGTGCTTGACCTCTTCGTCGGAAAGGGGAATCGGTTTGCTTCCCGGACCGACGAAGCCGGTGACGCCTCGTGTATTTCTGACGACATACCAGGATTTATCGTTCATAATCATTTTTACCAGGACGTAGGAAGGGAACATTTTGCGTTCCTTTAATTTCTTTACGCCGTCTTTTTCTTCGACGTAATCTTCCATGGGAACCTGGACATCAAAGATCATATCGCCGAGATCCTGATTTTTCACCATGGATTCCATATTGTCTTTGACTTTGTTTTCGTGGCCGGAATAGGTATGGATAACATACCAATGGGCTTCTTCCTGACCGGCTTCGCCATTGGTGCGATTTAAATCATCTGTCAATTGAAATCCTCCATACCGCTTACACGCCGAAAATCAAGCCCATAATGTGGCTGAAGACAAAGTCAACGGCGTAGATAAACAAAGCCGTGACGATGCTGACGAAAATAACGATTAAGCTATATTGGAATAATTGTTTCTTCGTCGGCCATACGACCCGTTTAAATTCCCTTCTGACACCGCGAAAATATTTCGTTAAGGATTCTTTTTCCTCAACCTTCGGCGTTGTGGATTTTTGCGCCATCGTATCTCTCCTTACTTCGTCTCCTTATGAAGCGTATGGGTCTTGCAGAATTTGCAATACTTTTTGATTTCCATACGTTCCGGCGTATTCTTCTTGTTCTTGTAGGTTACGTAGTTTCTTTGCTTGCACTCTGTGCATTCCAATGATACGCGATCTGCCATCGCACACCTCCTCTGACTCTAATAATTAATGGAAATAAACTCAATAAAAAAGGGCTTGTATCAAGCCGCTTTTTCCGGCACTCCGGATTGGTTTACGGAGTAATCCTATCAAATATCCGGCTTCCTGTCAATTGTTTAGGCGTTTTTATTTTTTAAAAGCCCTTCCCAGCGGTCCAATTCCCTTAAATATTTTTCTCTGCGCTCGGCGTGCTCTTTTTCAAACACAGCCGTCTCCCGATCCACGGCCTCTAAACGCTCTGGACTCAGGTTTCTTTCGGCAAAGGGATAGACCACGGCGTTTTCGCGATCGGCGTGGGCCTCCAGCAAAAAGGCGTAGTTATACATCAGGCCGAAGACGTCCAAGAGATGCTCATCCGTCGGTTCTTTTTCCCACGCTTTCCGCGCCTCGTCTAAATTCCTGACGATGTTTCGCGCCTGATCGTGCTCGGCGAACATGCCCTGACGCACGATTTTTTCCGCCACCGGACCCAGGTCCTCAAGCATGTAGTGAAAGAGAATGTCCTCTTCCTTGCCGTGGTGATGGGCGTCGGAGTAGTGGCGAATAAATTCGATCATGGGAAGCACTTCGTCTTGAAACAAGACCTCGCCTTCCAAAGCCTTAATCAGATAGCGGCGAATAATGCCGGTGAAGCGCAGGATCTGCTCGTGTTCTTTCATGAGTACATCAATTCCGTACATGGTCTTTCTCCTTTTCGATGATTTTTTCCGCCACGCGCATGCCGTCCATGGCCGAGGAGACGATGCCCCCGGCATAGCCCGCCCCTTCACCGGCGGGATAGATGTTTTCGTGGCTGACGGATTCCAATGTGGTCAGGTCTCTGGTGATGCGCACCGGCGAGGAGGAGCGGGTCTCCGGCGCCGTCAAGAGTGCCTTTTCGATAAGGGCGGGGAAGCGGCGGCCCATGTCTTTGAGCCCTTCCGTCAAGGCCCGGTCCAGCTCCTCGGGATAGATGGTGTGCAGATCCGCCTCGAAGGTACCGGGCTTATAGGTCGGCGCCACGGCATCACCTTCCTCGCCGTAAAGATAGCTGCTCGCGCTTTCAACCGGCGCCATGTAGCTCTTGGTCATGGCGAAAACTTTCCTCTCGATCTTTCGCTGAAATTCCACGCCGGCCAAGGTGCCTTCGCCATAGGTTTCATGATCGATGGTGACGAGGACGGCGGCATTGGCATTTTCCCCGTCACGAGCCTTGTAGCTCATGCCGTTAGTCACGACGCCGCCTGCCTCCGATGCGGCGGCCACCACTTTTCCTCCGGGGCACATGCAGAAGGTATAGACGCCCTTATCCCCCACCTTGGCGGTGACACTGTAATCGGCGGCGGGCAGAAAGCGGCGCATCTCCCCGTACTGGCTCTCGTCGATGGCGGCCTGGGGCTCTTCGATGCGAAAGCCCACGGCAAAGGGCTTCTGCTCCATGAAGATGCCCTTCTCGTGAAGCATGGTAAAGCTGTCGCGGGCGGAGTGGCCGAGGGCGAGGACCACGTACCTGGCGTGAAAATCGCCCTTGCTCGTGGCCAGGGTGTAGCCGTCCTTTTCCTTCGCAATGGATTTTAATGCCGTGCGGAAATGGATCTCCGCCCCCATGTCCGTGAGCTCTTTTCTCAAGAGGACTAGGACCCTTCTCAGGGCGTCGGTGCCCACGTGGGGCTTTTTCCTGTAGAGAATGCTCTCGTCCTCCGCTAAACGGCTGAACAGCTCCAGCACCGTGCGGCCGCGGGGATCCTTGGAGCGGCTGGTGAGCTTGCCGTCGGAGAAGGTGCCGGCGCCCCCTTCGCCGAACTGCACGTTGCTCTCGGGATCCAGCTCTCCCGTCTCCCAAAAGGCCTCCACCTTCTTCACCCGCTCTTCCACGGCGTCGCCCCGCTCGATGAGGATCGGTGTCATGCCCCGCTTGGCGAGAACCCAGGCGCAGAAAAGCCCCGCCGGTCCCGCGCCGACCACCACGGGCCGCTCCGTCGTTTCGATGGGCGACAGCTCGTAGGCTTCCTCTTTTACGGGGAGGATCTGTTTGTTTTTGCGTATTTTTTTGTTTGTCGTAATGTCCACGGCGGCGATGAAGCGCATGGTGCGCCCCTTCCTTGCGTCCACGGACTCCCGGTGGCGGCGCCAGCTGTATTCGCCGCGCTTTAAGCCGGTGATTTTTTCGATTTCGGCCTCGTATGCCTCGGGCTTCGAGTCGATAGGCCGATGTAAATGATTGATTCTGTAGTTCATAGGCTCAATTATCCTTCGTCTTTAAAAAAAGGTCAAGTTCAGTCTACGTCTTTTCCTCTGAAAAATCCGTACCCTATGTAACGAAAAGACCTTCCCGCAGGAAGGCCTTCGCGTTTATTTATTTTTCTTTCCCAAAATATAATCCACGCCCGCCTGAATCACCGGCATGACTTTCATATTCGGAATGTTTTTAAAGAGATTGTCTTCCACCCGTTCGATGTGGCCCATCTTTCCTAAGATGTGGCCGTCCGGGCTGATGAGCCCTTCGATATTGAACTCACTGCCGTTGGGATTGTCCACGTAGGTGAAGGCCACTTGATTGTTTTCGACCAGTGCCTTCGCCTGTTCCTCGGAAAGAACCAGTCGACCTTCCCCGTGACTGATGGGCACGGCGTATTCGTCGCCGGCGTTCAGGTACATGAGCCAGGGCGAATCGTCGGTCATGACTTGGGTGGTGACCATGCGTGCCACGTGGCGGGAGTTGTCGTTAAAGGTCAGGGTGGGGGAGTCGGCCTCTTGCACACGGGCTTCGCCGTAGGGCAGATAGCCCGACTTGATCAAGGCTTGGAAGCCGTTGCAAATGCCAAGCACCAGACCCTTCTTTTCCTTCACCAGATAATCCATCGCGGATTTCACCTCATCGGTGCGAAGGATGTTGGCGATAAATTTCGCCGAGCCGTCCGGTTCGTCGCTGAAACTGAAGCCGCCGGGAATGGCAAAAATGTCAGCCTCTTTAATCTTTTCGGCCAGCTCCGAAATGCTTTCGACGGTTTCTTTCGCCGTTTGATTTTTAAAGATATAGACCTCGGCATCGGCGCCTGCCTTGGTGAACACGTCTTTCGTGTCGTACTCGCTGTTGGTGCCCGGGAAGCAGGCGATGAGCACGCGGCAGCTGTCCTTCGCCGCGGCGTTTGACCTGCGGGTGCTTGCGATTTGCACCGTGGCCAGGGCTTTCTTTTGATCGTGAATTTCCGGCGGGAAGACCTTGTCCAGTCCCGTGGTGTAGGCTTTCACGATAGATTCTACATCGAGCTTTTCGCCGTTGACCACATAGCCGGATTCTGTCAGCGCGCCGACGGCTTTCACGCCGTCGAAGGCGCTCTTGTATTCCACGATGATGTCGCCGTAGCAGGCGTTGTAAAGGTCGTCGAGTTCCACATCGAAGCCGAGATCGTTGCCCATGGCGGAGATGATCATCCCCGGCAAGGTGCCCTTGTGGGTTACGGCCGCGGCGGAAAGAATATTTCCCGATGCCATTTCTTTTTTCAGCACCTTGGACGCTGCCTTAAAGGCGTCCATGTCGATCTTGCCGTCTTCCGTGCGCACCGCTTCCACGATGCCCAGCTTGTTCCCCGCAGACGTGAAGACATTGCTCACGACGTCCTTCGCCGCCATGGGGGCGATGGCGAAGGACACCAAGGTGGGCGGTACGTCCTTGTCGCGGAAGGTGCCGCTCATGGAGTCCTTTCCGCCGATGGGAGGAATTTCCAGATCCATGCAGGCGTCGAAGGCGCCTAAGAGGGCCTTCAAAGGCTTTTGCCAACGCAATTCGTCTTCGCCGAGCTTTTCGAAATACTCTTGGAAGGTGAAGTACATGTCTTCGATTTCAGCGCCGGTGGCCACCAGCTTCGCCACGGATTCAACCACGGCGTAGTAGGCGCCCAGGTATTGATTTTCCGAAAGGAAATGAGGATTGCAGCCATAGCTCATGACGCTGGCCGTTTGACTCTTCTTGCCTTCCACGGGAATGAGCCCCGCCATGGCTTGGGTGGGCGTCAGTTGCTTCTTGCCGCCTAAGGGCATAAGCACCGTGCCGCGGCCCACGCTGTTGTCGAATTTTTCGATTAAATTCTTTTGGCTCACCACATTTAAATCGCCCATGACTTTTAAAATATCCGACGCCTTCAGGTCGTCGCGGCGATTCAGATAGTGGCAGATGAGATCTTTTTCCACCTTTACCTTTTGGCTCCGGTCCACGCCGGCGGTGTCGATAAAGGCGCGGTCCAAATCCACGATGAGTTTATCTTCGTAGTAGAGGCGCATGGCGGCTTCTTCCGTCACTTCCGCCACGACGGTCATTTCAAGATTTTCTTCCCGGCTCATTTCTTCGAAGAGGGGCAGATCTTCTTTCTCGATGACCACGGCCATGCGTTCCTGAGATTCGGAGATGGCGATTTCTTTCGGCTTCAGGCCCGCGTATTTCAAAGGCACTTTGTCCAGTTGCACGCGGATGCCGGGGGCCAATTCGCCGATGGCGACGGAGACGCCGCCGGCACCGAAGTCGTTGCAGCGCTTAATGCGAGAGGCGATTTCCGGACGGCGGAACAGGCGCAGGAGCTTCCGCTCTTGAGGCGCATTACCCTTTTGCACTTCCGCACCGGCCGTGGCCAGGGAGGCCGCCGTGTGCTTCTTGCTGCTGCCCGTGGCGCCGCCGACGCCGTCGCGGCCCGTGCGACCGCCCATTAAGAGGATCAAATCCCCGGGCATGGGTTCGCCGCGCCAAACATTGCTTTGAGGTGCGGCACCGACTACGGCGCCCACTTCCATGCGCTTGGCCATGTAGCCGTCGTGGTAGAGCTCTTCCACGAGGCCCGCGGGAATGCCGATTTGATTGCCGTAAGAGGCGTAGCCGTTGGCGGCTTCCGTGGTGATCTTCTTTTGAGGCAGCTTGCTTTCCCACGTGTCTTCGATGGGCATGGTGGGATCGCCGCTTCCCGTGAGGCGCATAGCCTGATAGACAAAGGCTCTACCGGAAAGGGGGTCGCGAATGCAGCCGCCCAAGCAGGTGGATGCGCCGCCGTAGGGCTCGATTTCCGTGGGGTGGTTGTGGGTTTCGTTTTTAAACATGAGAAGATAGGGAATGGTCTCTTCCTTCCCCGTCCGCAGGTCTTCCGCCACCACGTCCACGCAAATGGAGCAGGCGTTGATCTCTTCGGACACTTCCATATTGGTCTTCACGCCCTCGGCCTTTAGGTGTTTCGCCACCAAGGTGCCGAGGTCCATTAGGCTTACGGGCTTTTTGCGATTTAATTCTTTCCGCGTTTTCATGTAGCGGTCGTAGGCGGCGGTGATTGTTTCGTCCACGTCGTCGTCGAATTCGATCTCCAGCGCCGTGTTAAAGGTGGTGTGGCGACAGTGGTCGGACCAGTAGGTGTCCAAGATCGCCAGTTCCGTTTCGTTAATGTCCCGGCCCACTTCTTTAAAGTGATCTTGAATAAAGGCAAAGTCTTCAAAGCTCATGGCCAGGTCCATGGCATCGAAGCGGCGCTTCAATTCTCCTTCGTCCCAGGAGATAAAGCCTTCGATGACGGCGTTGTCCGTGTTTTTTTCCAGGTCCTTTTTAATGGTGGTGGGCACACCGAAGAGGCCGCCGATTTTTTGATCCACCGGGTTTACCAAATGCTTCACGATGGCGGCGTAATCTTTTTCGTCGATGTCGCCGATAAAATCGTACACCGTGGCGCAGGCCGCATCTAAATTGGTGTGGCCGAAGATGGCCGTCGCCGTATCCAAGACCCCGGCTTGCCGTTGATCGTATTGACCCGGTTGGTATTCCACCACGAGGCCGTGATCCATGGCGGCTTGAAGCTTAAAGGCATCTGCCCCGGCGAAGACTTTGTCGCTGGGCGCTTCGGAAAGCACTTCCGTGGTGAGGCGCTTTACCTCATCCTCCGTCAGGCCTTCCAAATCGTAGCGAGCGTAGATCTTCACGTCGTCCAGGTGAATGCCCAGCTCTTCGTTTAACTGCGCCGCAAGGCCCTTGGCCGCATTGTCGAAGCCGGGCTTTCTGCCGACATAGACGCGGCTGATCATGGGGCCGATGTCTCGGCGAATTTGTTTATGTTCGAATTGAATCTTATCCGCACCGGCGTAAGCTTTGGCTATTGCTTCTTCGAAAGTATCTGCCGTGGCGGTGACGGTGAGCACCCGTCCCCCGTCGGTGACGAGCTTGCCGTCTTGGATTTTCGTGCCGGCGTGAAAGACGGTGACGTCTTTTAAATCGTCGGGAATGGTAATTTCCACGCCCTTTTCCGAGGACTCGGGATAACCGCCGCTTGCCAAGGTAAGGGATACGACCTTCTTGTCGTTTTCTTTGACGGATACTTTATCCAGCTCGCCCTTGGCCGTGGCCATCATAATTTCCAAGAGATCGCCGTCCAAGCGTTCCAGCACCGATTGGGTTTCCGGATCGCCGAAGCGGCAATTGTATTCGAGAATTTCCGGGCCGGCATCGGTAATCATAATGCCCATAAAGATCAGGCCGCGGAAATCCATGGCGTCTTTTTTCAGGCCCGCCATAAAGGGGCGCACCAATTTTTCGTCGATGGCATCCAAGAGGGGCAAGGCCTCCACATTGGGGGCGTAGCTGCCCATGCCGCCGGTGTTCGGTCCCCGTCCCCCTTCGTAAATGGACTTGTGGTCCTTGGCCGTGGAGAGGGGCACGATGGTTTTGCCGTCGCAGAAGGCGAGGAGGCTCATTTCAAAGCCTTCCAAAAATTCTTCCACGACGACGCGATCGGTATGGAAGCGATTCTTTTCGTAAACGTCGATTAAAAAGGCTTCCACTTCTTCTTCCGTATAGGCGATGACCACGCCTTTGCCTGCGGCCAAGCCGTCGGCCTTTAAGACGCAAACGCCCTTTTCAGCCAAGAGATTGACGGCTCCTTGGCGCACGGCATCCCGATCCGTGGATTCAAAATAGCCCGCCGTGGGGATATTGTGGCGCACGCAGAATTCCTTCGTAAAGAGCTTGGAGCCTTCCAGCTGTGCCGCTTCTTTTCTCGGGCCGAAAATGGCGAGGCCCGCCTCTTCAAAGGCGTCGGCAATGCCGTCGACCAAGGGCGCCTCGGGACCGACCACGGTGAAATCCACCGCCATGTCCTTGGCAAATTTCAAAAGGCCTTCAATGTCGCCGCTTGAAATCGCGATGTTTTCGCCTACATCTTCCGTGCCGCCGTTACCCGGTGCAAAGTAAATCTTCTCTACCTCTTTGTTTTTCGCGATGGCATGGCCGATAGCGTGCTCGCGACCGCCGCCGCCGACAATTAGTACCTTCACAATGCCTCCTTAATGTTTAAAGTGACGGACGCCCGTAAATACCATGGACAGTCCTTTTTCGTTACATACCTTAATGGAATCCTCGTCGCGGATGGAGCCGCCCGGTTGAATAATGGCGCTGACACCTTTTTCCGCCGCCGCTTTGACACAGTCGTCGAAGGGGAAGAAGGCGTCGCTCGCCATGACCGAGCCTTCGAAGTCGCGTTCGGGGTTGTGGTTAAAGATATTTTCAAGGGCCCAGATACGGCTGGTTTCGCCGCCGCCGACGCCTAAGGTCATGCCGTCTTTAATGAGGACCACGGCGTTGGAGCGCACGTATTTAACCACCTTCATGCCGAAGAGGAGATCCCGCTTTTCGGCATCCGTCGGCGCATTGTCCGTGACCACCTTGTAGTCTTCGTCCGCATCGAGATCCGCATCTTGTACCAAGACTTTTCCGCTGGCGAAGCGCATTTCTTTTTTCAACGGGCCGGCAGCGTAGTCCACTTGAATGACGCGGAGGTTTTTCTTTTGCTTAAAGACTTCCAAGGCCTCCTCGGTAAAATCTTTTGCCGCAACCACTTCCAGGAAGATCTTCACCATTTCTTCGGCGCAGGCCTTGTCCACCGTGGTGTTTAAGGCGACGATGCCGCCGAAAATAGACAGACTGTCCGCTTCAAACATCTTCTTGTAAGCGTCCACGTCGCTTTCGCCTAAGGCGACGCCGCAGGGCGTGGCGTGCTTCAAGCCGACGCAGATAATGCCGTCCTTTTCTTCGTCGAATTCACCGGCGAGACTGACCGCCGTGTTGAAGTCGTTGTAGTTGTTGTAGGAAAGGTCCTTGCCTTGGAACTGTTTCAAGTGGCTGAAGTAGCTGTTCACCATGGGATCGGAATAGACCGCCGCCTTTTGATGGGGATTTTCCCCGTAGCGCAGGTCTCCGTCTTTTTTCAGGCCGATGGTCAGGAGCTCGTCCTCTTCCCCGGTGACTTCCTTAAAGTAGCGGGCGATCATGGAGTCGTAGTAGGCGGTCTTGCTGAAAGCCTTCATGGCCAGCTTGCGGCGGAAGGCGAGATCGTCCTTCCCCTCTTTTAATACGCCGAGCACGTCGTCGTAGTCCGAAGGATCGGTGACGATGAGCACGTCCTTGTGGTTCTTCGCCGCAGAACGCACCATGGAGGGGCCGCCGATGTCGATGTTTTCGATCATGTCCGCTTCGGATTTATGTTGCTTGTAGCTTTCTTCAAAGGCGTAGAGATTGACGCAGACCAAGTCGATATTGCCGATGCCGTGTTCCTTCACCGTGTCCACGTGGCCCTTTTCGTCGCGCTTATATAAAATACCGCCGTGTACCTTCGGGTGCAGGGTCTTTACCCGGCCGTCAAGCATTTCGGGAAAGCCCGTGTAGGCGTCGATGGGCGTGACATCTACGCCGCCTTCGGCAATGGTTCTTAAAGTGCCGCCGGTGGACAGTAGGGTGAAGCCCAAGTCCACAAGGCCCTTGGCGAAGCTCACAATATTTGTCTTGTCCGTTACGGATAACAGTGCGTATTTCATAGTATGCCCTCCTCGCAAAATCGAATGGCTGTTTTAAGTAATTGGTGCTCCAGGACGAGCACCGTTTGTTGAATGGCTTCCGGCGAATCCAGCTTCTGTATATCCACGGAGGATTGGAGCAAAATGGCGCCGCCGTCCACGGTTTCGGTGACGTAGTGCACCGTGGCGCCGCTTCTCTTTTCCCCGTCGGCAAACACCGCCTCGTGGACGTGCATGCCGTACATGCCCTTGCCGCCGTATTTCGGCAGCAGGGCCGGATGGATATTGATCATGCGTCCGGCGTAGCGCGTCAAAAGCTCCTTGCCCAGGATTTTTAAATAGCCCGCCAGGACGATAAAGTCGATCTTATTTTCCTCAAGCACCTCTAAGAGATCGCCGTCAGCTTCCACGAAGGTGGCCTTTCCCGCCTCTTGCGCCCGCACGAGGCCGTAGGCGTCGCGGCGATTGGAGACGACCAGAGCGATCTCCGATTGAAAAAATCCTTCCCTTTCGGCATCTAAGAGGGACTGTAAATTGGTCCCGGAGCCGGAAATAAATACGGCGATTTTCATTTCAGCACAGTCTTGCCTTCGCCCTTGGTGATTTTTCCGATCACCGTGGCTTTCTCGTCGGTCTTTTCGTTGAGGTAAGCCAGGGCTTTTTCCGCCTCGTCCGCGCCTACGATAACGATCATGCCGATGCCCATGTTAAAGGAGCGGTAGAGCTCTTCTTCCGCAATGGCGCCGGTGTTTTCGATAAAGGTAAAGAGATCGCCCTTGTCCCAGCTGCCCTTTTCGATGGTGCAGTTTAAATCGTCGGACAAGATACGGGGAATGTTTTCGATAAAGCCGCCGCCGGTAATGTTGGAGACGCCCTTCACCTCCACCTCGTCCATTAAACCCAGCACGGGCTTCACGTAGAGGCGTGTGGGACGCAGTAGGGCTTCCCCGACGGTGCCTTTAAGGCCTTCGGCGGTATCATTAATGCCCAACTTCAAGTGATCGAAGAAAAGCTTCCGCGCCAAGCTGTAGCCGTTGGAGTGGAGGCCGCTGGATGCGAGTCCGATGACCACGTCCCCATCCTTCACCTTGCTTCCGTCGATGATTTTATTTTTATCACAAAGACCCACGGCAAAGCCCGCCAGATCGTACTCGTCTTCGGCGTAAAGGCCCGGCATTTCCGCCGTCTCCCCGCCGATTAAAGCGCAACCCGATTGGCGACAGCCCTCCGCCACACCTTCCACGATCTTTTGCATCTTTTCCGCGGACACGTGACCCGTGGCCACGTAGTCCAAGAAGAACAGGGGCTTGGCACCTTGGCAGATCAAATCGTTGACGCTCATGGCCACGAGATCGATGCCCACCGTGTCGTGGATATCCATCATCTGTGCCACCATAAGCTTCGTGCCCACGCCGTCGGTGGCACCTAAAAGCACCGGGTGCTCCATGTCCTTGGCGGCGGAAAGATCGTAGCCGCCGGAGAACAATCCGATGTCCCCTAAGACATTCTTGTCGTAAGTGGATGCGACGGCCTTCTTCATTAGCTCGACGGCACGATTGCCTTCGGTAATGTCGACGCCGGCGTCTTTGTAAGATAAAGTCATAATGCCTCCTATATCACCGTGGGGTCTACCGGGTAGTCCCCGTCAAAACAAGCGGTACAGTATTGGTCGATCCCTTTCTTGCCGGCCCGAGCCAAGCCTTCCATGGAGATAAAGGCCAGAGAATCGGCGCCGATATTTTCTTCGATTTCCTTAATCGATTGATTGGCGGCGATTAAATGCTTCCGATTGGGCGTGTCGATGCCGTAGTAGCAGGAATATTTTACCGGCGGCGAGGTGATGCGCATGTGCACTTCCTTGGCACCGGCATCCCGCAGGCGATGGATCAAATTGCGGCTCGTGGTTCCCCGGACGATGGAGTCGTCCAGGAGGACGATGGACTTGCCCTTCACCACGTCGGTCAGCGGATTCAGCTTCAGCTTCACCGCCATGTCCCTTTCCTTTTGCGTCGGCTTAATAAAGGTACGGCCCATGTAGCGATTCTTTACCAGACCTTCGCCGAAGGGAATTTGCGATGCTTGAGCGTAGCCGATGGCCGAGGGAATGCCGCTGTCGGGCACCGGTACGACCAGGTCCACGTCACAGGGCGCTTCTTCCCACAGGATTTCGCCGCAGCGACGGCGGAAGGTGTAGGCGTTGATGTCGTCTAAATTGGCGTCGTTACGTGCAAAGTACACGTACTCGAAAATACAATTCTTCGGCGTGGCATCCGATTCGTAGTGATCGGAATGAATCCCCGTTTCGTCGACGACGAGAATTTCGCCGGCTTCGATGTCACGGGTCATGCGGCCGCCGATAATTTCAATGGCGGCGTTTTCGCTGGCCACGATAACGTCGTCTTCGTCCCGGCCCAAGACCAGAGGACGGAAGCCGTTGGGATCTCTAAAGGCCACCACCTTGCCCTTGACCAGTGCCGTGACCGAATAAGCGCCTTCGATAACGCCCATAGTCTTTTTAATGGCCTCGACGATGTCCCCGTCGTAGTAGCGGGTAATTAAGTATAAAATCACTTCCGTGTCGTTGGTGGTTTGGAACATCATCCCTTCCTCTTCCAAACGCTCACGCAGAATATGATAGTTTACCAAATTGCCGTCGTTGGCGATGGCGATGGTTTCCCCGCCGATGAAACCCATAATCGGCTGAATATTATAATCGTGGGAGCCTTCCGCCGTGGAATAGCGCACGTGACCGATGCCGATATTCCCTTCCAAATCCCGTAAGCTTTCTTCCGTGTAGGCGTCGATAACCAAGCCCATGGACCGCTTTCTTAAAATTTCTTCCCCGTTGTAAATGGCCATACCCGTGGCTTCCTGTCCCCGGTGTTGCAGCGAGTTCATACCGTAAAACAGACTGGTTGCCACTTTCGATTTACTATAAATTCCAATAACTCCACACATTGTTTGCGTTAGATCCTTTCTATCAAATACGATGTCTCAATCTTGGGTGCTACTTTCATCTCGTATAAGGATACTTTTTATTGGCCTCGCGAACGAAGCCCCGCACAAAACCTCCTAAAAATTAAAAAAAGAGATACAGGTATCGTATCTCTTTATAAGCCTACACTGAGAGCGTGGCTTGGCCATTTTTTAACGCAAGAAAATACAAGCGCACAAAGAGCCAAGTGCTTTAAATGCAATTGAACGAAGTTAAATCGGATCAACCCCAAGCCCCCCTTTTGTCAAAAGTATTGTACCATATTTTTTTGGACGGAACAATCGACCGGGAAAAAATACGGGACGTGTTGGGAAAATTTTTCCAAAACAGTATAGAAAAATCGGCACGAAATCAATCGTGCCGATTTCTATTTCGGGATCAACCCTTGTGAAAATGCTCCGCCTCTATTCAGCGATTTTAATATCGAGGGGAAGAATGCGCAGCCAGGTTTCGGCTTGCGTTCCCTTTTCACGTTGGTAATCGTGATTGTTGGCAGCTTCCATCACTTCACAATAAGCCCAGTGGTTCGGAGTAATGTCGGTGAATTGGATCAAATCCTTTTTCACGCCGGCCATGCCTTCCAAGGTCGTGCCACGGTTAGCGTATTGATTCAAAATGCGCGCCACTTCAGCCCGTTGAATCTTGGCGTCGGGACGGAAGGTGCCGTCGGGATAGCCGTTAATGCGGCCGTTGCCGTAGGCTTGATTAATGGCATCCTCGTAAACGTGACCCTTCACGTCGGCGAAGGGAGCCACCTTGTCGTTCTTCTTGTCCACGAAGTACAGGGCCCGTGCAAATTCGGCGCGGGTAATGGCTTCGTTGGGGCGGAAATTGCCGTCTTTGTCGGCAAGCATCAAGTTCATCTTGACCGTAATGTTAATGGCCGAGTTGTACCATCTGGAAGGCGTGTCCGCAAAATTCGGTTTCGACTTGTCGCTCATATCCAAGCCGGCCAAGCGGGCGATAAGAGCCGCCGCTTCGGCGCGGGTAATATTGCCTTCGGGACGTACGGTCTTGTCGGTGTAACCATAGAGGTATCTGTAGTGACGACCGGTTTCCATTTCCTTCGCCGGCTCTACCGGTTCAGGTGCCCTGTTCGGCATAATCAAGGTGCTTCCCATGTAGAAAGTACCATTGCCGGGTTGAGAGGGATCTTGCGACGTTATATCTTTCCAGATAGCTTTGACTTCTATATTGCCATTGACTGTAACCATTGTTCCCGGAGCAAATACCTTGTTGGGTGCTTGGGCAATTTGCCAGCCGGCAAATACTTTTCCTTTAGGAGCGGTAAAGCCGTTCTTCGGCAATTCAAACTGTTGACCCTTCTTCACGGTTATGGGGTCCATCTTGTCGGTCCCGCCATTGCCGTTAAAGGTAACTTTGAATTCTTTAACTGCCGGAGCCTTATCTTTCCATTTTGCAGTAACGGTCGTGTTGTCAGTGACGGTGATTTCGTCGCCAACTTTTTTGTCTTCGCCGTTGACTGTCCAACCGTCAAACTCTTTGTTTTCCGGTGCGGTAAATTTGTTGTCAGGTAGTTTGTAGGTTGAACCTTTTTTGACGGTTGCTTTGTCCATACTTCCGCCGCCGCCGTTGCCTGCAAAGGTGACATCTACCATGCTGTCTTTCCATTTTGCGGTAACGGTCGTGTTGTCAGTGACGGTGATTTCGTCGCCAACTTTTTTGTCTTCGCCGTTGACTGTCCAACCGTCAAACTCTTTGTTTTCCGGTGCAGTAAATTTGTTGTCAGGTAGTTTGTAGGTTGAACCTTTTTTGACGGTTGCTTTGTCCATACTTCCGCCGCCGCCGTTGCCTGCAAAGGTGACATCTACCATGCTGTCTTTCCATTTTGCGGTAACGGTCGTGTTGTCGGTGACGGTGNCAGTGACGGTGATTTCGTCGCCAACTTTTTTGTCTTCGCCGTTGACTGTCCAACCGTCAAACTCTTTGTTTTCCGGTGCAGTAAATTTGTTGTCAGGTAGTTTGTAGGTTGAACCTTTTTTGACGGTTGCTTTGTCCATACTTCCGCCGCCGCCGTTGCCTGCAAAGGTGACATCTACCATGCTGTCTTTCCATTTTGCGGTAACGGTCGTGTTGTCAGTGACGGTGATTTCGTCGCCAACTTTTTTGTCTTCGCCGTTGACTGTCCAACCGTCAAACTCTTTGTTTTCCGGTGCAGTAAATTTGTTGTCAGGTAGTTTGTAGGTTGAACCTTTTTTGACGGTTGCTTTGTCCATACTTCCGCCGCCGCCGTTGCCTGCAAAGGTGACATCTACCATGCTGTCTTTCCAAGTTGCTGTTAGTGTTACGTTGTCTGTTATTTTTATCGTATCTCCGGCTTTTTTAACACCATCCTCATTACCAACTTTCCAGCCGGCGAATTCTTGATTTGTTGGTGCTTTAAATGTTGGTTCAGGAAGTTTATAATCGCTGCCTTTATTAACAGGAACATCTTTCATCTCTCCGGATGCACCTGTTCCCGGTAGGAAGTTTACTTTAAGTTCGATTGGCTTCCAAATAGCTTTTACTACTGTATCTCCGGTAATTGTTATTTTTGCTCCCGGTTGTTTTAGATTTGTAGAGTCATCTCCGATTTGCCAACCTGAAAATTGTTTGTTTTCTGGAGCTGTGAACGTATTTGCTGCAGGTAATTCATATTCCGTATTTACTTTTTGAGTTACTTTTTCTTTCGTTCCACTACCGGAATTTGCATCAAAAGTTATATCGTAGGTTTTTGTTGCTGTGGCTGTGAAGACATTGTTATCAGCAGTTGCCACGAAGTTCGTGCCGTTCTTGCTGTCTCTCCATACCGGTTCTGTATATCCTTCTTGTGGAGTAACTTTTATTGAGTCAATGACTGATGCATTGATGATTGGAAGTGTATATTCTTTTACATTGGTTCCCGGTTTTACCTTGTAGCTTTGATAAGAAGTAGGATTTTCTTTATCACCGGTAATTGCAGTACCATCTGTATTGTTGACTTTTGTTCCTTCACCTAATTTAAATTCTACATCTAAGGCATCTGTTGGAACCTTATCTTTTCTTTTCATGCTAGTCACATGGTTACTAACGTATAGGATTTGTTTTTCAACTACAAGTTCTGACTTATCATCAAAAGTAATTTTAATTTTACCTTCGAAGTCACCTTCTTTAGAAGTGCTTCTCTTTTCCTCAGTTACATCTTCAAATTTTGCTCCTTTAAGAAGTTCATTTATTTTGCCTTTATTTTCTTCTGTTGCGGAGTCTTTAGCTTTTACGCCGTCTTTCCAGTCAACTGTATCTCCGACCCATTTTTTGAGTTCAACCGGGTCGAGACCGCCAAGGGCTTCAACTTTTTCAGCTTTTGTTTCTTTTACAGTAAAAGTTCCGGGTTCTGAGGTGAGTGGTTTTTTATCGTCATCCGCTATTCCACCCTTATCCGTTACTGTAGCTGTTACTGTTGTATCGCCTTTTACCTTGTCTTTAGGAAGGGTTACAACGCCATTAGCATCAACACTGCCTTCGCCTTTAGTAATTGACCAAGTTCCATTATCAGCTTTTGTTGCTGTAGTTGTTTGATCATTACCGTCTTTATCCTTATAGGAAACAGTAATAGTCTTAGCATCTGTATCTTTTTCATTTGGAGTGATTGTGATGTTTTTCTTATCTTTACTTAACTCAACCGTAGGTGCGTCCGGTTTGATATTTTTTAAAAGGTCTTTGGCCGGAATTGTTATTTTTGGTTGAGCTCCATCTTTTATCTTAACTGAACCATCTTCATTTTTTACAGGTACCGGATTGTAGTTACTATCATAAGTAACTTCCACATCATTACCGCTAAATATCTTAACATTTCCGCTGTCATCAATTTGTATGACTGCCGGTACTCCATCCCAGTCTCCGGTTCCGTTTGGTAATTTAGATACACCATCTACTGTATATGCTTTTCTTATAGCAGCATCAATTGTTTTTTTGTCATCAGCAGTTAATTTTCTAGGGTCTTTAACTTCCGTTTTTTCAGGTATTACCGGTTTAACAGTGGTTGTAGAACAAGATACAAATTTATGGGGTTCTTTTACAGAAACGCCGACTATTTGGTCGAGAGTTAAACTTTCCCCTGCTTTTAAATCATAGGAAAAAGTTCCATCATTTTGTAAAGTTACAGGTACCGGGTCAGATGAGTCTTTGTCAACTGTACACTTATTTTTATTACAATACTTATCTGCTTTCTCCTTATTAACTCTAAGGATTAATTGTACTTTTATGCCGTCAAAAGGTCCCGGTCCTGCCAGTTTTCCCTTAACTACATTGTCTACAATTGTAATACTGCCAATCTCAGGTGATCTTGAGGTTTCTGTAACTTGTTTTATTTGTAAATTTGTAGCTTCAACTTGGCCTGATGTCGAACCATCAGTATAAGTTACTTCATAATAAGCATGGGCAGTACTATCAATAGAAAACTTAACAGATTTAATATCACCGGCTATTGCAGTGTTTGCATCTTTCAACATTTTAACAGCTTCTGCTTGTTCATCTTCATTAACTATGTTAGAACTTGTTTGCTCTATCCAAATTTCGCCACTTGGCATTGTCAGAGTAACTGTAGATGCCTTAGATGGTTGTGCAGTTTTAGTTACCTCAGGTGATTTATCTTCACCAATTTGTTGGTAGACTGTTACCGTATCGCCTTCTTCAACTTTTTTTCCTTCAGGTAAGTCTACCTTCCATGTCGTTCCGCTTGTAGGTGTAACGGAAAGGTTGGCTTTTTCAGTCCCGCTACTATCTTTTAAGCTTACATGGACTGTTGCTATTACAGTCTTTTTATTAACTCTAGCTTTTGCTAAATTGGCTCCCGAAATCGTGGTGGCATCGTATAATACATCGTTAACGGTCGGTGCCTTTACAGCAGCCGCATGTACTTCCACCGCACCCAACACATTGGTCAGGATCATGACGAAAGCTAAAAAGCAGGCGCCCAAGGATTGGAACAGCTTTTTCCTCGCATCGTGTCGTGTCATTTCTTACTCCCTTTCTCTTCTATCTTCAACTTCCATACCGTTTACGGCATTTTACAAGCATCTTAACGTATTCATGATATCGAATTTTCCCTCTTTAATCAAGGCTCGGAGCCCTTTTCGCGGCATCTTTTTATTACAATGCCGTGACGCTTACATATAAGAGGCGCGCCGCGAAATCCCGCCCCGTTTTTATTCCGGTTCCACCGGCGCAGGCAGCTCTTCGTTTTCAAAGAAGCTCGTGCCCTCTTCCGAATTGCTTTGGAAGGTGCCGAAGGTGGAGATGTAGTTTTCCCCGTCCACGGTGTAGCGGACTTCCACCTGCAGGTATTCCAGGAAGTATTTTTCGTATTGGCGGCTGTAGCGCTTGGTGGTGTAGCTGTAGCCCAGATCCCCTTCGTCTTTCAGCTCCCCTGTAATGACCCGCGTCTTTTGGGGATCGTCATCGTGGGACGCGTGGGCGATAATTTTAATCGTCGCCTTTTCGGGCTTCACGGGCTTTTCGTCTTTTTCGAATTGAAAAAACATTTTCGGGTCTTTATTTAATTTGATACAGGGGATGTCCCCTTCGATCTTCCCCTCGACGGTATCCCGCAACTTGGCCAACTCGCCTTCCGTCAGGGCAAGATAGTCTTTTTCTTTATAGGTTCTGATAATGGGCTTGCGCTCGTCCCACGCCACGACGGCATCCATGCGCAGGCCGTCTACGGTTTCGTTGCGCATAAAATTCGGCGTCGGCGAGAAGGCGTAGGCGATGAAGGCCGCCCCTGCCGCGATGAAAATAGCTAAAGCGATCAATATTTTCTTTCTCATAGCACACCTCCTTTTCTTTATTTTACCCTTTTTCGCGCAATAAAAAACCGGCCCGAGGCCGGTGTTTTACAGATTGATTAAATGGGTGGCCACTTCGAAGTAGATCAACAGGGCGAAGGTATCCACCAGTGTGGTGATGATGGGCCCCGCCATGACCGTCGGGTCCACGTGGACTTTGTCGGCGATCAGGGGCAGGACGCCGCCGATGATTTTCGACAGGGTCACGGTTAAAAGCAGGGTGGCCGAGACGGTAAGGCTGATGGACAGGCCGTGGTCCCCTAAAAGGGTCATGCGGACGAAGTTCACCGCCACCAAGATGGTGCCCGTAATCAGGCCCACCTTCAGCTCTTTGCTCATGACGGAGAAGATATTTCTGAAGTGGACTTTCCCCGTGTACAGGGCGCGAATCACCGTGGTGGAAGATTGGGTCCCGGCGTTTCCGCCGCTGTCCATGAGCATGGGGATGTAGGCGGCGAGGGCCACGCTGGATGCCAATAAGGACTCGTAGCGCTGAATGATGAAGCCCGTCATGGTCGCCGTAATCAAACAGATAATGAGCCAGGTGGTGCGGTCTTTGGCAATGGCAAAGCTGGAGCGCTCCAAGTAGTCTTCGTCGGAGGTGTCCTGTACCCCGTGGATATTGGACAAGTCTTCTTCGTACTCTTCGTGCATGATGTCGATGGCATCTTCCAAGGGGACCGTACCGATGAGGCGCCCTTCGGAGTCGGTGACGGGAATTTCCGACAGGTCGTAGCGATAGGCGAGCTTCGCGACGAGTTCCTGGTCGTCCAATGCCTCCACGGTGCGGGGCAAGGGATTGAGCAACTCTTCCACGGATTGCTCTTTGAAGCGCATGACGTCGGCTAAATAGACGTAGCCCAAGAGCACCAGGGAGTCGTCGGTGATCCAAATCTGCTCCAGCTTGTCCCCGTCCAGGGGCGAGCGCAGCACCCGTTCCAAGATGTACTCCGCGCCGGAGGAGGCTTTGATGGAGAGAAACTCCACGGTCATAATGGCGCCGACGCTGTCTTCCGGATAGCCTAAGAGTTTGTTGACGATGACGCGGCGCTCCCCGGTGACGAATTCGTCCATGAGGCGGCGCACCATATTGGCGGGAAGCTCCTGCAGTGTGTCTACCAACTCGTCTTCGTCGAGCTCTTTAATCAGGGAGCGAATGGCGTCGTCGGTGTAGCTGTCGATGAGCTCGCGCTTGGTATCGGCGTCCAATTCGGCAAAGGTATCCGCCGCCTTGTCTTTCTCCAAAAGCTTCAGCCACAGGGCCACGGACACCGGGTCCATGCCCCGGAGCCGATCCGCCAAGTCCACCGGATCCATTTGATTGATTTCATTTTTTAAGGATTTAATTGCATCCACGTCGTAATTTCGTGTCACGCCATCCCCCCTCTTCTCAAGAAAAAAGGACCGAGCACACTCAATCCTTTTGAATACATCTTTCTTTTCAGTCTATGATGAGTATAACACAGAACGAATGCTTTCCATAATCTTACCGATAAAAAACGGACCGAGCGAATCGATCCGTATCAGGTCACATTCAACGGAGTTTTTTCAATTTGACATTGTAGTCTTTTCAAAATAATATAACATTTGAAAAAGGAAATATCGTAATTGTACCGGGCGCCATCTTCTCCTGAAAAAATAGCGCTTCGCGCTTTGACATAGATGCACGCTTTTACTTGCCGAATTACATAAGGAGGACCTCATGAAAAAAAGATTCCTATTGCCTGTTTTTCTCACATTGATACTTCTTTTTTCCAACTGCTCAAGCGCCCAAGCACAGCAAGCGATTAAGTTGTGGATCAACGGTTCTTACGTCCAAACCGATGTTGCGCCGCTTATCCAAAATAATCGCACCCTCGTTCCTCTGCGGGTTATTTCCGAAAACTTAGGTTTGCAAGTGGAATGGGATGCAAAAACAAAATCCGTTATGACTTATAAGTTGATCGACGGACGCCCCGACTTCAAAGAATCGCTTCTTTTGACCATTGGCGACAAACAGGTACCGAAGGCGGCGGAAGAAGCCGCGGCCACAGGCTCCTTATATTACGAATTGGAGGCGGCGCCGGTTATCATCAATAACAGAACCATGGTGCCTATTCGATTTATTGCAGAAGCTTACAAAATGCCCGTGGATTGGGACGGCACCAATCGCACGGTGATCGTGGGCAAAGGCTATACGGCACCCAAGGCAAAGCCGCAAACGAAAAAACCTGTGGCAAGCACTAAACCTTTAAATGCTACCGCAGTTGCCGAGAATCTCGCAAAAAAGGGATTGCCCATCTCCAATATCATAAGCTATAACGAAAAAAATGATGTAAACAATCTTATGGGAAAACCCGGCCAGTACATCGGCAAAGTTAATTTTGCCGATAACCGCATCGAACAATATGATCCAACCGATCCGTTAGGCGGAAGTATCGAGGTCTTCAGAAATTATAAGGATGCAGTGAAGCGACAAAAATACATTAATACCATCGGTAATGCCGCACCCATTTTAAGTGAGTCCAACTACGTTCACAAGAACTATCTTTTGAGAATTGAGCGTTCGCTGTCCCGTGATGAATTTAATCAATATAAAAACAGCTTTATCGAAATTATTGGCCGATAATAAAACAAAAAGAGCCGAACCGTAATCACGATTCAGCTCTTTTTCATTGGTCGAGATGACAGGATTTGAACCTGCGACCCCATGTCCCCCAGACATGTACGCTACCAAACTGCGCCACATCTCGATGTAACAACAGTATTATAACAACTTTACCTTGTCTTTGCAAGAGGGCTTGTCTATATTTTTATTTTTTCGCCGAAGGGCTTCTATAATGCACGCTTGTGATGTACAATATGAAAGTCATTTAGAGGAGGGTATATGAGTTTACGTGTAGATGGAAAAGCTATTTTAGAATCATTGGCCGAGAATAAATCGGTGTCGGCACAGCTGTATCGTCGCTTTGCCGACGACGGAGAGCTCGGCGATTCTTATTTTGAAACCATGGCAAGGGACAGCGACGAGCAGCACGCTATCTTTTTAGATTTGGCGAAGCAGGCCGAGGCCGACGGCGGTTGGGCGGTGGATAAAGAAGACTACCACTACTTCCGTCTGCGTCTGGGGCGCACGCTTTTGTCCGATCCCGAAAAGCTTTCGGACAGGGCAAAAAAGGTGAAGAGCCAAATGGACGTGTTGGAGCTTGCGGAGCGCGTGGAATGCGGCACGCTGGAGATCCTGCGGGAGCTGGAGGACATGGTCCCCCGCTTTGCGCCGAAGGAGCTGAAGGCTATGCAAGAGCAGGCCAAGGCTCATTTAAAAAACATCACCGAAGGCATCCGCGAGCTGTCTTAAATGCAGCGCATGTCGTCTGTAAAGCAAAAGCGAAGGATTTTTCCTTCGCTTTTTTACGTGCGGTCCCTTAGCTCGCGATAGGCTTTAAAGCTTTTCACATCGTCGAAGTTCAGAAAGGGATTCACGGCTTTTTCTTTTTTTATGGTGGTGGGCAAGGTAACTTTCCCCGCCTCCCGCAGCTTCCGCACACGCTCCAGCTCTTCTTTCACGGCCTCGGTGGGATAGGCCTTCACCGTTTGCTCCAAATTGGACAGGGAGTATTCGTGAGCGGGATAGACGATGGTGTCCTCGTCCAGTTTTTTTATTTCCTCGAGGGTGTTAAACATGGCGTCGTAATCGCCGCTGAAGACGCGGCCGCAGCTTGAAAGAAAGAGAGTGTCGCCGATAAAGAGATGCTCTTTCATTTGATAGGCCACGTGCCCTTCCGTGTGACCCGGCGTGGCCATGACCTTCACTTCTTCGCCGAGAAGGGCGAGGGTCTCGCCGCCTGAGACGATTTCCGCGATGGCGCCCGTTTCCTTGGGGCCGTAGACCGGCGCCGGGTGTGCGGCGATAAGCTTTCTCACGCCGCCGATATGGTCTTGGTGCTTGTGGGTCAGGAGCACGGCCTCGAGCTCGTAGCCTCTTGTTTTTATGACCTCAAGAAGCAGATCCGATTCCGAGGGGTCCACGACGACGATGCGATTATTTTTTTCGATGATCCAAATGTAATTGTCCGACAGTGCCGGCAGGGGCATGATATTCATTTTATTCACCTCGTTGAATTCATACCCTTCGAAGGCTTTTCCCTACAATAAAAAACGCCGCCGAAGCGACGTTTTTATTTTTACAGCATTTCGATAAATGCGGTTAAGCGGGTGTTCAATTGGCCGACGTCTGCTTGAGAGTAGTCGGTTTCTACAGCGATGTAGGGAATGTTCTTTTCTTCGTTGCAGAATTTTTGAATCGCAGAGGATTCGATATTGTAGGTGTGGCATGCGGTTAAGACGATTTCGACGACGCCGTCCACCTTGTATTTGTCGATGAGGTAGCTCAACAGTTCGAAGCGATTCGGGTTCGGCGTCATAACGGAGCAGCCGATGTTGATGTAGCGGTTGGAGAGTGCGTCGAGCAGGTCGTCGATGGTTTCGCCGCTTTCGTCGACGAAGTATTGGGATTGTTTTTCGCCGATGCAGTTTTCGAAGCTGACGACGACGGCGCCGTTGTCTTCCAACGCTTTAATAACTTTTTGCGGAGCGCCGCCGGAGGGGCAACCGGTAATTAAGATTCTCGGTTTCTTTTCCCGTTTGGACGGATCGTATTCGCTCATGATCTTTTCTCTTAATTTATCTAATTCCTCGGGAATGGCTTCTTTGTTGAAGTTATAGAAGTTGGAGTTTAACACGGTGTGAATGTCGAAGCCGTTGACGGGAGTCGGTTCGTTTTCCATAACTCCGCAAAGATCTTGTCTTGCGCGACGAATGTCGTTGGTCATGACGATGGCTTTTTTCAAATCGTCGTAGGTGAGCTTTCTGTCGAAGCGTTTTTCAAGGAAGTCGACGACTTTGTAAATTTCTTTTTTCCACAGCTCACGGGCGTCGGCGGATTGGGAGTTGGGAAGCTCCATAACGTAGACGTCTTTAAAGTCGCTCATCATTTCGTACATTTTTTTCTTGCCGTCGCAAGTGGTTTCGCCGATGACCACGTCGGAGAAGTGGAAGAAGGGGCATTTGTCGGTTTTGCCGAAGCCGTAGCTGGATTTAATCAAGGGGCACAGGTTCTTCGGAAGGTCTTTTTCCGCTTCGGCAATGGGTTCGTCGTTGGTGGAGCAGAGGCCCACGGTGGCAAGGCCCATGGCGTTGGCGAGCTCTTGGGGGAAGTAAGTACAGTAGGTGCCTACGACGGGGATGTCTTGGTCTTTGATCTTTTTCACGTTCATGAAGCCGGTTTTTCTTGCGTCGGCAAATTCGTCAAAAATTTCCGGTAAGTCCTTAATAATTTCTTTCATGTTTTCCTCCTATATTCCCAATGTTTAGTTTCTGATTTTCTTTTCCTTCGCCAACAGGGCCGCGCCGATGGCGCCGGCGAATTGACCCTTTTCGTTTCCTATGACTTGGCGATCCAATTTTTTCGACAGTATCTCTGAAAAGTAAGGTACTTGGCTTAAACCGCCGGTCAGGATGACTTTTTCGGGAAAATCCATGCGCCCTGTTAGGGCCACGACTTTGTTGGCTACCGAGTCGACGACACCTGCGGCGATGTCTTCGCGATCCCGGCCTTCGCCGATGTAGCTGATGATTTCCGATTCGGCAAAGACGGTGCAGAGGGAGCTGATGGCGATCTCTTCCCCTTCTTTCGCCATTTCGAAAAGTTCGGTGATATCCACGGCCAAACGGTTCGCCATCACTTCCAAAAATTTACCCGTACCGGCGGAGCACTTGTCATTCATGATGAAGTCTTTGACCATGCCGTTTTCCACGAGGATCACCTTCGTGTCCTGACCGCCGACGTCGATCACGCCTACATCTCCACCGGCGAGCTCTCTGGCGCCCCGGCCGTGGCAGGTAATTTCGGTGATGACGAAATCGGCGAAGTCGACGGAGATGCGTCCGTAGCCCGTGGCCACGACGCGCACGTCGTCGCTTCTGACGTCGATTCCCTGGCGCAGGAGATGATTTTCAATTCCCCGCGCCGTTTCCACCGAACTCCAACCTGTGGGCTGAACGAAGTGGATGTCTTTGTCGCCAAAGCCCCACACCTTCGCAGCCGTCGATCCGATGTCGATTCCGATAAATTCCAAGGCATTACTCCTTCCAGTGCAGGATCTTGGTGTAATCCAATTGTTTTTCTTCGATTAAGGCAGTGAGAGCCGCCTCTTCCTCTAAGGCGTGTTTCCAAGCATAACCACAGCCGGCGGAAAGGGCATCGGGCAGGGGAATGAGCTTCCCGTCGAGACCCGCCGCCTCTACGGCCTCTTCCATGGCCATGGCGTCGGTTACATTTTCAAAGGTGACGATAAGCGTCTCACTCATGGACGGACTCCTTTCTGATTTCATCCAGGGCGCGAAGGGCCGCGTCGACTTCTTCTTCCGTGGTGAAGTAGGAAAAAGAAAATCGTACCGCTCCCGTATCTCGGGTACCCATGGCCTCGTGAATCAAGGGGGCGCAATGAGCGCCGGTGCGAACGACGATGCCGTAGCGGGACTCCAACTTCTCCCCGACCACGGAGGACGGCATGCCCTGAATGTTCAAGCTGACGACGGCGGTCTTCTTCTTCGGATCTTTGGAGCCGTAGACGGTGACATTGTCCATGGCGGAAAGTCCTTCCAAAAAGCGGATCAGCAAGGCCTCTTCGTGGGCATGGATCGTTTCAATTCTCACGCCCTTTAAAAAGGTCAGCGCGCCGTGGAGCCCGGCAATGCCGTGGCCGTTTTGCGTTCCCGCTTCTAAACGGGTGGGCATGGCATCGGGATGATGCTTGTTGTAGGAGTCGATTCCGCTTCCACCCACCTTAAAGGGCTTGACGTCCACGCCTTCTCTGACGTAAATGCCGCCGGTCCCTTGGGGCCCTAATAGGGATTTGTGTCCCGTAAAGGCCAGGATATCGATGTGGCATTTCTCCACGTCGATGGGAACGACCCCCGCCGTTTGGCTGGCATCGACGATGAAGAGGAGGCCGTGGGCGCGGCAAAATTCGCCGAGTCGCTCGATGTCCAGGACATTGCCCGTGACATTGGAGGCGTGATTGGCGACGACCGCCTTCGTGTTGGGCTTGAGGAGCCCTTCGAGGCCGGACAGATCCACTTCTTCCTCGCCTGCGACGGGCAAGAAGTCCAGCTCGCAACCGATGCGGTACAGGGGCCTTAAGACGGAATTGTGTTCCGTCACCGTGGTAATCACGTGATCGCCCTTTTCAATGGTGCCGTTGATGGCCGCATTCAGCGCCTCTGTAGCATTGAGAGCAAAAGCGACATGCTTGGCTCCCTCACCGTGAAAAAGATCCGAAAGCATTACGCGGGTCCTGTACTCCACGCGGGCCGCCTCGAGGGCGCTTTGTCCCGTGCCTCGGCCGGCGTTACCCAGGGAATTGAGCGCGCTTAAAATGCCCTCTTCCACTTCCTTCGGCTTCTTCATGGACGTGGCCGCATTATCTAAATAAATCATAGATGCCTCCTTTCGAATCTATGTCTAATATAGCAAATTTCACGTAAGTATTGTATGAAAAATCAACTTATTTAAAGATCCTATAGATGATCCTATCGTATCATCTTTCTCTATCACGTGATAGCCAAAAAGAATTGATGACTTCTCGCCCTGCTATGACCATCTATGGCGCTTAATCGTTTGTCACTCTGCCGGGCGAAAATTTTTGCAAAAAAAAAAGACGTCCTTGCGGAGAACGTCTTTTTTTATCCCATTTTATTCCGGTTGTGCAGCACCGGTAGGGCATACGGATGCGCAGGAACCGCAGTCGATGCATGCATTTTCGTCGATGGAATAGATGTCGCCTTCGGAAATGCAGTCAACGGGACACTCGGGTTTGCATGCGCCACAAGCGATGCAGTCGCTGGTAATTTTATGTGCCATAATGATACCTCCATGAATTATTCAGGTATGTGCAGCGTGCGTATACCTAAACTCAATAAGTTTGCTTTCTGGAATCATTATATCATTACCGCCATGTATTTCAAGGTCTAATTGAAAATAATACAATCTTTTCCGACGATTTTTCACATATCATAGTAAATCACTTTGAATTTTGCAGTCGGGCTCCAATAAAAAAGGATGCCGAAGCATCCTCTTTATCATTTACTATTAGTGGCTATGATCGTGTTCGTGATCACAGCTTGCCGTTCCGCAGTGAGAGCAGCCGCAACAGCCGCCTTCATCATGGGACTTGCGCATGGATCTGATGGCGCCGAAGACGGCTAAGCCTACGACGGCCAGTACAATAATGGTTCCCATAGTATCTCCTTAATTTAATTGTTCGCGACCGATGGGTACGTCCTTGACTCTGGGTTTTCTTACGATGGCCCAAATCATGACTGCCAGAAGGACAAAGGCCACGCCGGTCCATACAGTGAAGGAACCGCCGGCGATCAGTTGTCCGATTTGGAAGACGATGAGGGCGATGGCATAAGCGAAGCCCGTTTGAAAAGCCAGGGCGAACATGGTCCAGAATTTCGATTGCATTTCCTCGCGAATGGCGCCGGTGGCGGCGAAGCAAGGAACGTTTAATTGGTTAAAGAGCATAAATGCCAATGCGCCGAGGAAGGTAAATTGGGTGGCGACGAAGGCGTTTAAGCTGGCACCTTCGGCGACACCGTTGATGATGCCGTAGGTGGAGACGACAGCTTCTTTGGCCACGAGGCCGGTGATGCTGGCCACGGTGGCTTGCCATGTGCCGAAGCCCAAGGGAATAAAGATGGGGGCAATGATTTTGCCCAGTGCAGCGAGAATGCTGTCTTGGTTTTCCGCAAATTCCACGAATTCGCCGTGGACGGAGATGTTTTGCAAGAACCAGATGACGATGCTGGCTACGAGAATGATGGTCCCGGCCTTTTTCACGAAGGCTTTGCAGCGGCTCCATACGCTCTTAAAGACATTTTCTGCCGAGGGAATGTGGTATTCCGGAAGTTCCATAACGAAGGGTGCCGGATCGCCTTGGAAGATCGAAGTCTTCTTGAGCATTAAGCCCGCAATAATAACGGCGATGATGCCGGAGAAGTAGGCGATGGGCAAGAAGTACCAGAAGCCGAAAGAGGCGACGAAGAGGCCGATGAGGTTCACTTTCGCCCCGCAAGGCATGAAGCTTGTGACGACGACGGTCATGCGGCGGTCGTTTTCGTTTTCGATGGTACGCGTGGCCATGATCCCGGGAACGGAGCAGCCGGTACCGATAAGGATCGGGATGAAGCTCTTGCCGGAGAGGCCGAATTTTCTAAAGATTCTGTCTAAGATAAAGGCGATACGGGACATGTAGCCCACATCTTCCATAATGGCGAGGAAGAAGTACAGGGTGGCGATCAAAGGCAAAAAGCCCAAGACGGCGCTGACCCCGGCGACGATCCCGTCCATAACGAGGGATTCAAGCCACGGTGCCGTATTCAAAGAGGAGACGACGTTGCTGATGGCATCGGCGACGTAGGTGCCGAGCAAGGTATCGTTGACCCAGTCGGTGACGGGGCCGCCGACCAGCTTCGCACTGATGAAGTAGATGCCGGTCATAATGATGACGAAGATGGGCAGTGCCAGGACGCGGTTGGTGACCACGGCATCGATTTTATCGCTGGTGCTCATGCCCCGTTTGCCTTGCTTATAATTGCCTTCGACAATGCCGGCAATGGCATTGTAGCGCATTTCCGTCATAATGCCTTCGCCGTCATCCTCGTAGTACTCTTCCAGTTCCGTAATGACGTCGGCAATCTTCTTTTCTTCATCGGCGCTCAGATTCAGCCCGAGCTTTTGATCGCCTTCGATGAGTTTCAAGGCGTAGAAGCGCTTGGCGGTCAATCCTCCCACGGTGGGGGCGATATCGTAAATGGTTTTCGCCGCATCTTCCAGGTGTTCGTCGTAGTAGACGTGATTATTCGCTTCGGAATCGTGGGCTTTTTTCGCCATTTCCATGAGCCCGTCGAGATTTTCCTTCTTTAAAGCGGAAATTTCAACCACCGGTGCGCCCAGTGCCTCTTCCAAGCCGGAGCGGTCGATGACATCGCCCTTGTTGCGAACCACGTCCATACGGTTCACGGCGACGACGACGGGAATGCCTAAATCCAAGAGTTGGGTGGTTAGGTAGAGGTTACGCTCTAAGTTCACCCCGTCGATGATGTTGATGATTACTTCCGGTTTTTCGTTTAATAAATACTTCCGACTTACCACTTCTTCCAGCGTGTAAGGGCTTAAACTATAAATCCCGGGAAGGTCGGTAATGGTGACACTGGTGTCCTTTTTATACTTCCCTTCTTTTTTTTCTACGGTAACACCGGGCCAGTTCCCGACAAATTGGTGGGAGCCGGTCAGGGCATTAAATAAGGTGGTCTTCCCGCTGTTCGGGTTGCCCGCTAATGCAATTCTCACGCCTCTTCCTCCTTCGGTCCTTGTGTTTCTTCCACTTCCACAAGCTCCGCATCGGCCTTTCTGAGGCTCAATTCATAACCGCGCACGGTTAATTGAATGGGGTCCCCCAAGGGAGCAAATTTTCTTACGAACAACACGGTATTCTTCGTAATGCCCATGTCCATAATGCGGCGCTTCAATGGGCCTTGCCCATTGATCTTTTTCACCGCGTAATACTTGTCTACCGACGCTTGATTCAAGTTCATGCTACACCTCACACTGTGATACGAATACATTCAGCCAAATCTTTGCCCAAGCCGACGCGTACGCCTTTGATGATGACGATCAGCGACCCCTGGACCTCCGATACAACACGACAATTGGCGCCTTCCACAAAACCCAGGTTTTGCAAGTGGGTAATTTGGCTCTTGTCCAATTTTTGATCCCGCACCCTTAGCACCTTCAGATCCACGTTTTTCGGCGCAACGATTAAATTCATATGCATCTCCTTATAATAACGGTTATCAGTCAAGAGCCAAAAGAAAAAGACACTTGCCTTTCAATGAAAACACATCTCACCGCAAAATTATAACATCCAATACATTTCTTTTCAAGGAAACAAGAAAGGTTCTCATTCTAATTTATAATCAAAACAATCGTCAAAGCCCCTTTTCGCCGCAGAATCTTTTCTCAAATAAACCCGGGTTAATTTTTGTCGGCTTGTTCGTGGATTTGTCGAGATTTTCTTAGCTCACGTAAACCCGGGTTAATTGTTCTCGACTTTTTTTATGGCGCTGTTAAAAATTTCTTTTCTCAAATAAAAAAACACGCGGTTGACCCGCGCGCTTTTACGAGAATGTGAAGTACAGAAAGACAATGAGCCCCAAAACGATTCGGTAGGTACCGAAGATTCTGAAGTCCCGCTTTCTGATGTAGTCCATGAATTTTTGAATGACCACCACGGCCACGACGAAGCTCACCACGGCGCCCAATAGAATTAAAAACCATTGGTAGGCGCTGAAGGCCAGGCCGTTTTTCACGATTTTTAATAAGGTGGCGCCGAACATGGTGGGAATGGCGAGGAAGAATGAAAATTCCGCCGCCGCCCCGCGGCTCGCGCCGAGAAGCAAGGCCCCTAAGATGGTGGCGGCGCTTCGGCTGGTGCCGGGCACCATGGCCAGGCATTGAAAGAGGCCGATGGCAAAGGCCATGGCGTAGGGTATGTTTTCTACCCTGCTCACTTTCGCCTTTAAATGCTTGCCTTCGTTTCGATTTTCGATGACGAGAATTAAAATCCCGTAGATGATTAGTGTGGCGGCCACCACTTGAGGCTTAAAGAGGTGCTCGTCGATAAAGTCGTCGAACAGAAAGCCCAAAACCGCCGAGGGAATGACGCCGACGACGACTTTCAGCCACAGCATGAAGGTGTCTTTTTCCGCGACGACTTTTCCCTCTTCCTTCTTAAAGGGCCAGAGTTTTTTAAAGTACAGAACCACGACGGCCAATATGGCGCCCAGCTGGATGCAGACGTCGAAGGCGTTTTGAAAGCTTTGTGGGTCGAGGCCGATAAATTCGTGGGCCAAGATCAAGTGGCCCGTACTGGAGATGGGAAGAAATTCCGTGACCCCTTCCACGATCCCCAAGAGTAACACTTTTATAATATCCATTGTTCCTCCCTAGGCTTGCAGGTTGACAAACTTCGTGTATTCGCCCTTGAACAGGAGTTCCACCGTGCCCGTGGGGCCGTTTCGGTGCTTGGCGATAATCAGCTCGCCCAAGCCCTGCTTCTCCGTGTCGGGATTGTAGTATTCGTCCCGATAGAGAAACATGACGATGTCCGCGTCCTGCTCGATGGCCCCGGACTCCCGAAGGTCCGAAAGGATGGGCCGGTGATCGGCCCGCATTTCCGGCGCACGGGACAGTTGCGACAGGGCGATGACCGGCACGTCCAGCTCCTTGGCGATGCCCTTTAATTGACGGGAGATGGCGGAAATTTCCTGTTGCCTGGACTCGGCGCGGCCGCCCACTTCCATGAGCTGCAGGTAGTCGATGACGACGAGATCCAGCCCTTTTTCCGCCTTTAAGCGGCGACACTTGGCCTTCACTTCCAGGGGGGTAATCCCCGCCGTGTCGTCGATGTAGATGGCCATTTCGTTCATATAGGTCATGGTCTCGATGACCTTGGACCATTCCTCCGTGGTCAGGTCCCCGGAAATAATTTTCATGAGATCCACGTGACTTAAAGACGACAGGATCCGTTGAGACAATTGGTTGCGGCTCATTTCCAAAGAGAACATGGCCACCTTGGCATTTGCCTTTAAGGCGGAGTTGGTGGCGATATTCACCATAAGGGCGGTCTTGCCCATGGAGGGACGGGCAGCGAGAAGGACCAAATCCGCCTTCTGCATGCCCGATGTCTTTCTATCCAGATCGATAAAGCCCGTGGTAAGGCCCGTAAGGCCTCCCTTGTTTTCCGAGCGCTGTTGCATGACATCGAAGGTGTCCACCATGACATCGCGCATCATCATCAGCCCGTTTCGTTGATTGTCCTGGGTAATGTCGAAAATGGATTTCTCCGCTTTTTCGATAATGGATGAGACATCGTCTTCGTCGCTGTAGCTGTCCTCCACGATTTCGCCGCCCGCGCGAATTAAAGCCCGCAGGGTGGACTTTTCCTTAATAATATTGGCATAGGCTTCCGTATTGCTCACGGCGCCGGCGCCGGAGGTGAGCCTGCCTAAATAAGTATAGCCGCCGACGGCCTCAAGCTGTCCGCTCTTTTTCAGAAAATCGGACAGGGTGATCATGTCGGCGGGCTCATTTTTGTTGTAGAGGCGCATAATGCCTTCGAAGATGGCCTTGTGGCTGTCGTAGTAAAAGTCCTCGGCGTGAATAATCTCCACCGCCGTGGTAATGGCACTCTTGTCCAACAGCATGGCGCCTAAAACCGACGCCTCCGCCTGTTCGTCGTAGGGCGGCGTCCGCCCCTCTGCCCTCTCGACCATTATTCCGCGTCGATAACCAGATCCACGTCGGCGGAAATGTCGCCGTACAATTTGACGACGACTTGATGCTTGCCCGTGGTCTTAATGTTTTCCGTGAGGACGATTTTTTTCTTGTCGATCTTGACGCCGAAAATGGCGTTCATGCGATCGGCAATGTCTTTTGCCGTAATGGCGCCGAATAATTTACCGTTGGCTCCGCCCTTGGCCTTTAAGTCCACCACCTTGGATTCCAACAGCTTCTTTTGCTCTTGGGCTTCTTCGATGCGGGCCGCTTCGTCGGCGGCTTCCTTTGCCTTCATTTCTTTCCAGTTTTTCATATTTTCAGGCGTCGCTTCCACGGCGGCCTTGTTCGGGAAGAGGAAATTTCTGGCGTAACCGCTCTTGGCGTCCACTAAGTCGCCTTCTTTTCCTAATTTATCTACGTTTTTTAATAAGATGACTTTCATGCTTCCTTTTCTCCTTTTTCTTTTTCTAAATAATCGGAAATGGCGTCGATTAATTGCTGTTCCACTTCGTCGATATCGCCGTTTTTCACTTGGGCGCCTGCCATATTTAAGTGGCCGCCGCCGCCTAATTGTTCCAAAATCAGCTGTACGCTGATGTCGCCGAAGCTGCGGCCGGAAATATGGATCACGTCTTTCTTCTTGTTCAGAACGAAGGAGGCCTTCACGCCGTGAATGCCCAGGAGCTCGTCGGCGGCTTGGGCGCTGACGAGAACGGAATTGGGCATATCCTCATCCAGCTTCGAAATGGCGATGTTGTCGAAAATAATCCGGGCATTGTGTACCACCTCCGCCCGAGAGACGATGGTGTCGTAATCGTCCTCGAAGAAATACCGTACCTGGCTCATGTCCGCGCCGGCACGCTTTAAAACCGACGCCGCCTCAAAGGTGCGCACCCCGGCTTTAAATGTAAAGTTCTTCGTATCCACGACGATACCGCTCATGAGGGCGTTGGCTTCGAAATTGGTGAGCTCCGTGTCGTCGTACATATAGGTGAGCATTTCCGTAATCAGCTCACAGGTGGAGGAGGCGTAGGGCTCGATATAGGTCAGCAAGGGGTTGCTGACGAATTCCCCGCCTCGGCGGTGATGGTCGATGACCACCACATTGGAGGTGCGCTCCAGAAGAGGCGGATGCTCCGTAAAGGACGGCTTGTGATTGTCCACGAGAATCACAAGGTCCTTTTGGCGAATCAATTCCTCGGCGCGCTCGCCGGTAATCATTCGCTTAAACAGCTCGGGTTCCTCCCGCTTCATTACCTTCACCAGGACCTCGATGGACGGATTCACATCGCCTAAGACGATATAGCCTTCTTTTTCTTGATTTAATACGGCCCGCATGACGCCGACGGCGGCGCCGATGGCGTCCATGTCCGCGTTTTGATGGCCCATAACAAAGATGCGCGGCGATTTGTCGATGAGCTGTCTGAGGGCGATCCCCAGCACACGGGCCTTGACCTTGTTTCGCTTTTCCACGGCCTTGGATTTGCCGCCGAAATAGGTGTAGGTATCGTCGCTTCTGAGGGCCACCTGGTCGCCGCCGCGGCCCAGGGCCACGTCTAAGCAGGTGTCCGCTTCTTTATAGGCCTCCGTAAAGGACAGGCCCGGGCGACTGACGCCGGCGGATATGGTGACGCTCACCGTGGTGCCCGCGTCGATTTCCCTGATCTCGTCTAAAATGTCGAACTTTTGCTCTAAAATCGTGTCCATGTCCGATTTGCGCATGACCACCAGATACATGTCCTCTTGGAATTTGCGAACCAAGGCTCCCTTGGAGCGGAAGTATTCGTTAATGCGATGGTCGATTTCCGCAATGAGCAGGGGCTTTTTCGACGTGGGCGCTGCATCCACCACCTCGTCGAAGTTATCCACTTCCACGACCATAACCACGCCGGCATTGTCTTCATAGAGCTTTTCCATGTGCTTGTACTGGCTGTGGTCCACGAAATAAAAGAGGGTAAGCACATCCTCCTTGCCGCCCCGCTGAAGCTCCACACGGGTATTAAAGGCCCGGTAAGGCATCTCCTTGATTTCCACGGCGGCGCCGTTTTCCACGGCCTTTAGGCCTTTGTCTTCGCCGGCCAAATCTTCCACATAGGCAGACAACGACTTGCCCTGTAAAATATCTGTGTCGAAAATATCGCCAAAGAGGGAATTGTGCCACACGATGGTCCCTTTTTCATCGGTGACCACCATGGGAAAGGGCATGGAAAAAATAGTCCGCTCCGTAATCTTTTCGAAATCCTTGTGCAGATTCGTAAAGTGATCCTTAAAGCGGCCGTTGTATTTTTTTATATTTCTATAGGCATAGGACGCCGCGAACGCCAAAAATACCGCGCCCATGGTGCCCAATACGGGATTGTAGAAAAACAAGGCGATCGCCAACAAGGCGATCACCGCCAGGTAGAAGTAAAAATCCTTCAGTGAAAATGACTCATTCATAATCTACACTCCCCCTATGCTGCGCACGTCGATGAATTGATCCAAAAGCTCCAGCGCCGCCAGGCCCATTTGCCCCACGGGTACCATTAAGATAAAAAGCATAAGCACGCCTCGCAAAAAGGGCGAAGCGACGAAACGGAGCAGGTAGAAGTTCACGACGCTCATACCTTGAATCGCCAACAAGCTGACGAAGACCACCAGCCCGTTTAGCAGATAGGGCTCGATGCCCAGGGCGAAAAAGTAATTCATCGCCGCCGTCGCCCCTAAAAGGCCCAGGGTAACAAAGACCAAGGACCGGGGCAAGTGCATGAGGAAAAAGGGCTCGGGACAGATGACCTTTTCGCCGCTGATGCGCATGTTGCGCCCGCTGATGCGGTAAGACAAATACACGATGCCCAGGCCGGAAAGCAGAGAGAAGGCGGGCAGCAAAGTGACTCCCCGACTCACGGCGGTCTTGAGTGTCAGAGCGATGCGGGATTTTTCCGCATCGGTAATTGCAGCCCTTTGAACGATGTCCCCCTGAACCTCGTTGATGCTTTTAATAAAGGCACCAGATTCGATGGCCTGAAGGGTTCCCGTTTGGTAAAGGATAAAGCCCAGGCTCACGAGAAAGAGCACGGTCCCCACCGCCATGGTGGTCTCTACGCTCCTATCCGTGCGCATGCAGTAGTCTAAAATTAAAATCAAGGGCCCCATAACGGTTAACAGAGACAGGCCCAGGACAGGGTCTGTGAGAAAACCGATTAAGGCACAGGCGCCGACAAAGACGGCGGAAATGGGAAGCACGCCTTGAATGCGCATTTCCGACAAAAACAGAGCCGGTATAAAGGCAAATAATACAGGCACAAAGAGCCCGCCCATCACCAGCAAAACAGAATATAAAAGCAGCTTGAGTGCACGCAAGCCGTAAATTTTCCGATACAATCTATCACCTCATATCATGTCATTTTACCATATTTCCGCAGACCACGCCATTCGCCGAAATCGTGCGCTTTCGAGTATAAGAAAATAGGCTTCAAGGCCCTCGGCACTTGAAACCTATTTTAAACAATTGGAGGTCTATGATATTTATTTATTGTGATCCATGTTGTAGAGAACTTGCGCTACTTGTGCGCGGGTAAAGCCGGATTTCGGTCTAAAGGCTCCGTCGTCCATACCCTTGACGATTCCCAGCTTCGTCATGTGTTGCACTGCCTCTTTTGCCCATGGAGCAATGGTTCCTTCATCAGTAAAGTTCTTGCTTTCTTTTTCGGAAAGCTTTTTATTCGTTACTTGTAAGAACTTGTCCATGACAACGGCCATTTCCTCACGGGTGATGGGGCGCTTGGGATCAAATTTACCATTGCCGATTCCTTGAACAATGCCATTTTTACTTGCCCAGTTGACGTAAGCGGCGTAGTAGCCCCCGTCAACGTCTTTAAACACATTGTTCGTAAACTTGCTTTGGTCGATTCCCGCCATACGTCCTAAGACGGTAACGAAATCTGCACGGGTAATGGATTGCTCGGGTGCAAAGCGATTGCCGCCCACACCTTTAAAGTACCCTTTGCTAACTACATAGTTAATCGACTCTTTTGCCCAGTGGTTTGCAGTATCGCTAAAGTTTGCTTCGGGAGCTTTCGGTAATTCCGCATGTTTTTGGCTCTTTTCAGGTTCCCTTTGTTTTCCTTCAGGTTTCGACGGAACCGGGGAGAAATGCCAACTGCCTCCGGAATGGCCCGGTTTCACTTCAGGTTTTGGTGTATCCGGTTTTTCTTCCGGCTTCGGCGTTTTCTTTTGTACCAAAGCCCCTTTTGCCTGTTGTAACTTCGTGAGGGCCAATTCCACATCCTCTTTGGTTGCGGTGCTCTTTTCAGAAACAGCCTTCGCATCTTTCAGTGCCGCTACAAATTCGCTCTTACCCTTTTCTTCATAGCGACTTAGATCCAGAGCATCACATTCGGCGATTAATTGATTCAGCGCCTTCTTGTCCACTTGAGGCGCAGGTTGTGCCGGCGTTTTTCCGCCGCCATCGACGACAAAGTCTGCCGATGCCTTGTCCTTCATTCCCTTTGCCCCAACGGTCACTGTCAATCTAAAGGTCTTATTCACATCATTCATATCCACGGGAATATCAAATGCCGCAGGCTTCGTTTGGGTAACACCGCCGACAGTGACTTCTGTCGTCTTCGACGGCACGAGGGTTTCACCTTTATAGGCCATGTCGGTAACGTAGATCCCTTCGCCTGCATCTTGCAGTTCCACTCTGAAGACAGCCTTATTACCTTTGACGATCAATCGGGCGGGATGTTTAAAGACTATCCCCATCATGGCGTCTGCGTCACTATTCGTCTTCTTCCAAGAAAATTCTACATTGTATATGGCCTCTTGATCGGCAGGCACTTCCACTTTTTCCCAACGAGCGGTTAACGTTTTGTTGCTGTTAACAGGTTTTGTGAAATCAAATTTTTCATTGCCATCGTACCAGCCCTTGAAAACATAGGTCACATCGTCTACCTTAACTTTTGAAGCATTTTCTTCAAAGCCTGCGGGGGCGGAAATCACCATGCCTTTATCGACAGTAACGGCAGCTGGCGTCGTTCCCTTGTCGCTCACAAAGGTCACCGTTACTTTTTCCTTAGGTGCTTGTTTAACCACAAGGCCCTCTTTTGCCGCTTTTAAATCATTGAAGGCGGCATCTACATTTTCCTTCGTTGCCTCACCGTCGTTCGCTACGGTTTTCGCTTCGTTTAATTTCTTCTCAAATTCCGTCTTACTGTCATCGGTGTACTTGCTGAGATCCATCGCGTCACATTCGCGAATAAGCGCAAGAAGCTTCGTCTTATCCACTTTTGCCGGTGCTTCGCCTTCTTTTACCATGCCCTTCATGGCGGCATCTAAAGCCTTGGTCAGATCCTGCGCCTTATAGCCGGCTTTAATACCTTTTTCTTTTGCTTCCTTAATCCACTTGTTTGCATCTTTAATTTTGACGTCTAAATTATCTTTGCTCTCTTGAGTGAATTTGCCATTCATCATGGCGGACGCTTGTTTGACTTTTGCCTCTAACGCCGACGTATCGTAACGTAGATTGTCGTCGATGGATTTAATGGCGTCGTAAGCCGCTTTAATTTCATCGTAGGTTTTTGCACCTTTTAATGCTTTTTCACCTTGGGTAATAACATTTTCGTATTTTTTCAAGGACTCTGCCGTGTATTTACCTGTTTCGCCTTTGAATTCGTTGAGATTGGCCTTTAATTGTGTTAAGTGCACGCGGTAAATTTCATCGGCAAATTTGACGGCGCTGCCCGCTTTATCCAAGTCGCTGTAAACGGCTTTGACCTCTTGAATCGTCGCGTCGCCATTTTTGATGACCGCCTTTGCCTTTTCGAGGTTTGTCTTTAGGCCGTTAATTAAATCTTGATTGACGCCTTGTGCGGCATTCGCCAGCATCTCATAAACTTTGACGGCATCGATTAATTGCCCTTTGTCTACCTTGTACGTGTTTTCGTTAAAGCCGTCGGTCGCCGATTGCCAGTCGATGGCGATGCGCGCTGCCGGAGAGTGTTCTTGAGGTCCGAGGGATGTCTTGTAAGATACCTTAACGGGAACAAATTGTTGATTTTCCGTCACTTCGATTTTGACACGAGTCGGTGACTCATACTTGTTGGAGCCCACTGTTACATCACGTTTTGCTAAGACTTGGGCTTTTTTCATTTCACCATTTACAGCATAGGAAAGATCCGTAATGGCGCCGGTGACTTTATTGTCCTCACCTACAGTCATGTCGACCCACTGCATTTCCAAATACCACTTGCCATTTTCTTTGGTGAGCTTCCCTTGATTCCAAAGGGCACTGTTAGCCATAGACGGCTCATCTTTCTTCTCTTTATACAGCTGAATGTTGACCGTCTTCGTCGCTTCAATCTTCGCATTCGGATCCACTCTGTCGGGGGATGCTTGGAACTCTCCCACGGCAGCTTGTAAGGCCTTTAAGGCGGCATCGACTTTTTCTTGACTGTCCGCCTTCAAGCCTTTTTCAGCCTTTTGAATGGCAATGGCAAGCTTTTCATTAACTTCTTCTTCTTTCTTCGTTGCATCTAAAAGCTTTTTCGCCTTGTCGATTTCAGCTTGTAAGGCTTCGGTTTTGAAGACATCTTTCGACGCTTCATAAGTTTTTACAGCGGCATTTAATTTTACAACCGCTTCATTGATTTTATCTTGTTCCGTAAAGTCCATTGCCTTTTTGGCAACGGCGATGGCGGCACGCAGCTTATCCTTCGCCTCATTCGACTTATTCTTTTTCAGCGCCTTTTCAGCCTTTTGAATGGCTTCTTCCAAGGCGGTCTTGGTAACATCGCCGGCTTCTTTCAGTTTTAGTGCCTTGATTCCGGCGTCCACACGGTAGACCCAGCTGTCGTAAACCGATGTATCCAAATTGGTGCCGTTTTGCGTCGTGTCACTCGGATCTTTTTTATAGGTCGATTTCGGTGCCTTAATATCGGCAAGGTACGCTTTCGCTCCTTTGGAGTTGGAGCTGCCCTTATAGTCAATTTTTGGACCGCCCGGATACGGTTGATAACTGATGTCCGGTTCTTTGTAGCCGTCGATTGTTTCTTTAAGCGCCTTGACGCCGGCATCCTGATATTTGCCCGATTGAATCTTTTCTTCTCCATCTTTTACCAGCTTTTCCAACGGTTCCGGATCTAAGCGCAAGCCGTCATAGAGAGAAGTAAGGGTTTGGGAATACGTGCGAATATCCTCGCAGGTAATGGTCGCCGTGGTTTTTTCTTTAATCCCTTTCCATTTGCTTTCCGCTTCAGTCACTGTCGATGGGATGAAATGGGTGTCCGCCTTATACTTCGCAAGGTTTTGCGATTCGCCGTCCACTGCATTGATAAAGCTGACCCAAGGTAAAATCGAAAGGGAGAGATCATCTAATTCCTTTATGCACGCTTTGATCTTTTCGGGATCTTTTGTATCCACTACTTCGGCGCGGCCGAGTGCCTCTTTTATGGCGTCGTTAATTTTTACTTTCTTCGTAATGACTTTTTCTTCGCTTCCACTGTGATCTACGTGGTCGAAGACGTCGATTTCTTCGGGAAGAATTTTAGAAACCATGCCGTGATTGGTTTTTAAATCACTGATGCGGTTCTGCAACGCCAGTTGCCATTCTTTCAATTCTTCTTTCGTCGTCTTCACTTTTCCGCCTTTTACGTGAAGGTAAATGGTGTCGCCTGTTTTTTGCGTTTGCTTGTCGCTATGACCAATGACCACATCCGTATTGACGACAATTTTTTCTTTAGAATCGATGTCATATTTTAAGACAAATGCCATGGGAACATCCGCTTTTTCTGCAGCTACTCCTGCCACATCCGGTTTTTCGGATACTAAACCATACTCTACTTTCTTCGTAATATCCGCCGGTATATACGTTCCCTTCGGAGCGTAATTAATATTTTCAAGATAGGATTTTACTTTTTTCCCTTCCATTTTAGGCTTCGCGAAGAAGGTAAGTGTCTTTTTCACCGGATCATACTTGGCTTTTTCCGATACTAAGCTTTCCATATGAGTCTTTCCGGCGCCATTTTGGTTTTGATACTCGATGGTAACATCATAAGGCTCGGTGGACGGCTTATCCTCCTCGCCACCGATTAATTGTTTCTTGGTCATATCTAGGTCGAATTTGACAGTCTTTTCCTCGATGCCCATACGTTGACCATTGTAATATTTCACTGTAACATACATTCCTAAACTCTTGTCAGGGTCTACAAACTCAATGGTCTTGGCAATTTTGTATCCGCTATCTTCTCCGAGAGTTTCAATTACCTGACCTGTCTTGTTTGAGTAATCTGATGTATTTACAGTCGCTTCATTGACAAAATTATCCCCATCTTTCTTAAAGGAGAAAATATATTTCTTTTCCGAGGGAATATACTTAACGGGACCCGCTAAACACTTCTGTATCGCAGAATCTTTACAATCTACGGGGATGGAGTACATCACTTTCCCTTGTTTGCCCGGCTCATCCTCTTTAATTTCAGGCGGTTGCACGCCGGATTTCGCTTTCAGCGCGTTGATTGCCTTCTCCAATGCCCTTATATGATCCGATGTTTCATCTAAGCTCGGCGAATAGGTTGCATTATCTTCAACCCACTTCCTCGCTTGAATCTTTACTAAGTTAAACTTGGCAAAGGATTCTTCTTCATAGTATTTTTCTTCATACTTGTCCGCCTTGTTTAAAAGCTTTTGCAAGGCTTCCGTATTGTATTTTAGGATATTATTTTGGCTTGCAGTTTGCACCTCGCTGATCTTGGACACCAGTTCCGGCACATCCATATCGCCTGCTTTTTGTTCCGTTTGTTCAAGATAGTTTCTAAAAACTTCCAAGCTTTCCTTGGTATACTTTTTATCATTGTAAATGGTGCCCGAATCTAAATCGTCCATGGCTTCATGAATACGCTCATTTAAAATTTCAAGCAACGTAAATGTATTTTCGATTTCGTAAATCGGCTGAGCAATATTTAAAGCTTCCGTCATGGACGGCGTCTTGGAATTGCGCAATTGGTTAAGTTTTTCAATGCTTTCTTTTACCGTTTTGATTCGTGCCTGATCCTTCGGTACATCGGCATCTAAGTATTTACCGATTAAAATTTCGCCCCGTTTAATCCAATATTTAATTCTCGCCTTCGTCTTTTTCTCGTAACGGCTGTAATTATCCGCCGATTTATTCATGGTATTGTAGTCAATTTTAATACCGAAAGGTCCCGTCCGCTTTGTAGCACCTTGATTATCTACATAACTCATGCTTTCGACGACGAGTTGCGAGCCGTCTAATTCAGCAGGAATGGGAATGGCGACTAAGTTTGTCTTCGTCGGATCTTGCGGGTCGCTGGAGCCGAGGGAAACGCGAATTTCTTTTCCCGCGACGCTCTTCATTACCATACTGTTGATTTTAGATACTTTGTTTTTATTGGCAACAAAAAGCACTTCCAACTCATTGCCCCATTTGGTCACTTCCATTTCCTGGAAGAGGCCCTTTACATCCGCTTTTTCCGTACCTAAATCTTTGTAAATCTTCGTTTGCCCGTCGCTGTCTACATATTGAACGTCGACAAGCTTGTATTTGCCTTTATAGTCGCCGTCTTCTTTCAGCTTCGTGTCGCTATTTAAGGCATAGATTTGTAGAATCGTATCCAGTTCGCCCAGTAAACGTTGTGCTTTCGCTTCGTCTAGACTATTTATGTTTCCTTTGGCCCGCGCCACTAAATTATAAATTTCGTACCAAGGTGTTTCGATGATTTGGTCCGGCGTTAAAATATAGGAATCCTTGCCGTAAAGCTTTCCCTTGCCTTCTACATCTTCGTAGTCGCCAAGATCGATGCCCGGCGTATAAGTAGAATTGTGTTTCGGTGCTAAGTAATCGGTGCCTAACAAATGTTTTTGAATGGCGGGGTTCGTTAATATGGCATCCGCCTTTGATACAATCGCCTTCTTTGTTTCTTCTTTCGCCGGCGTAAAAGCGAAAATCGGTTGAGCTGAACCCATGACCGTTAACAAAGCCATGGCTAAGCTTATTTTTTGTCTTCCTTTCATTTTATCCTCCTACTGCTTGTAACGATGCGTTCGGCATCAAACAAGCTTAGATTTTTACATGATATCATTTATCATTTATAGAATATTCGATGGCTTTTCCCCAGTCAAGCTTTTTCTTTAAAAAAATTGCGTAATCTAGGTTCTTTTTAATTCCATGCTTCCCGTAAAAACAGCTGATTTTCAACTTTTAATCCTGAAATAACTCCGGTTAACAATTGGAGAATATTTTCTCTTTATCAAATGAAGATCCTTGCCGACTGCAATTTTTCAATAAAAAAACTCCCGCCGAAGCGGGAGCCGTGTGTATTTAATTTCTTCAATTAGTCGGCGCTGTAGGGCAAAAGAGCCACTTGTCTTGCGCGCTTAATAGCCGTGGTAATCTTCCGTTGGTGCTTGGCGCAGGCGCCGGTCACGCGACGGGGAAGGATTTTCCCGCGGTCGGAAATAAAACGCTTTAAGGTTTGCGTATCTTTATAATCGATTTGTTTTTCCTTGTCTGCGCAGTAAATGCAGACTTTTTTTCTGGCACGATATCTTCTTTGCATGTTCTCACCCCTTAACCTTGGTTAAAATGGGATATCATTGTTGTCGATCGGGTAATAGCCTTCGTCGTCGGATTTCGGTCCGAAGCCCGAGGCGGAAGGATTGTTCGACTGATTGCCGCTGTTCGATTGATAAGCCATGTTCGTCGGCGGCGCCATATTGCCGGCACCGGCTCCACTTCCCGATTCCTTTGCACTTTCTATAAAGTGAACGCGGTTAACCACGACATCGGTGGTGTAAACCCGTCCGCCGTTTTTTTCGTAACTGCCCGTGGAAATTCTTCCTTCCACGGCGATGCGATTGCCCTTATGGAAATAGTTGCCTAATAATTCGGCGGTCTTTCCAAAGGCTTTAATGCCGATGAAATCGGCGGTGGGCTGGCCGGATGCTTCCGCTTCCTGACGTTTTTCGCGACTCATGCCGCGGTCCACGGCGACGGTGGCAAAGGTATTTGCCATGCCGTTTTGGCTGTAGCGAAGTTCCGGATCTCTCGTCAGTCTCCCGTAAAGTACAACTAAATTCACGATATCACCAATCCGTTTCTTATTCGTCTACGCGGACGACCATTTCTCTCATGACCGTATCGGAAATACTTGCAATACGGCTGAATTCCTTAATGATGCCGGGTTCTGCGTCGAATTCGACGAGAACGTAGTAGGCTTCCTTGTAATCTTCGATTTCATAGGCGAGCTTGCGCATGCCCCATTCATCTTCCGATTTAATCACGCCGGCACCGGCAATGATACCCTTTAATCTTTCGTATTGCTTTTCACGCTTTTCAGATTCGGCATCGGGATAGAACATAAGGATTACTTCATAACTGTTCATGTCTGTCACCTCCTTGTGGACTGACGGCTCGACGATTCGAGCAAGGATAACTATCTGATTCATTATATTCGCGGAGGATGAGTCTGTCAAGGATTTTATCCGATTGACTTCGGTTTTTATCGCCTCTTTTTCTTTCTTCCCAGGGGCGCGGTGTCCGCCGTAAGAGGTAGGATTTTAACAATCTTTCGCCTTGACTTTCCTTTCCTCGGGCCCCCATAATAGACGTAGTGTTTCATTTTAATTAGTCATTATTTCCGCATTCGCCTGAAGCACCACGTTCGAAAGGAGTCGTCATGATTAAAGGTATCCTTTTAATTTTCTTATGCACTTTTTTATGGGCCTTAAACGGCAATGTCGGTGCTTACATATTTCAATACAAGGGCTTTACCCCCGAGGTCCTCGTCGCTATTCGTCTTACCGCCGTGGGACTGATGCTCTTGATCAACGACCTGTACCACAGCGGGCGCTATGCCTTCCGCGTCATACGGAAGCGGGAAAATATTCCGAACTTCCTTTTGTATTCTCTCGGCGGCATTTTGTGTATGCAATTCGGCTACTTCTCTTCCATATCCTATTCCAATGCGCCGACGGCGACGCTGTTTCAATACACGGGGATGTTTTTCGTCATCTTTACCGTGGCGATCATGACCAAGACGTGGCCCAAGCCCATCGTCTACCCCACGCTGTTCTTATGTACCTTCGGGCTCTTTCTTATGGTCACCGGCGGCGACCCGAGCAGCTTAAACGTCAACTCCAAGGCCATCATATGGGGTTTGATTTCCGCCGTGGGCTTTACGAATTTCAACCTGGCGCCGACAGGGCTCTCCAAGACCTATCGCTCCATGGAAATTATGGGGCCGTCCATGCTTTTGGGCGGGCTCTTCCTTACCTTGGTGACGCGGCCGGATTTCACCGCCCCCACCTGGGACACCGTGTCCATACTCTGCGTGCTCTTCTGCATTTTCGGCGGCACCATGATTCCCTTCTGGGCCTTCCTCGAAGGGGCGCGCTACACCGGCGCCACGAAATCCAGCATTTTCTCTCTGTCGGAGGCGGTGTTTTCCACCATCGTCGCCGTGGTCCTTTACAAGCTGGACTTTAAGGTGACGGACTTCGCGGGCATGCTCTTGATTTTAAGCTCCGTCCTTCTTCTGAGCCTGCCGGAAAAAAAGAAACCGAAAAAACAAAAGCCTCTTCGGGAGCGCGTCCGCGAAGAGGATTAAGGAAGACCTCGGTCTTCCTTATTTTTTTGCGTCATTTTCCGGCCGGCCGTAGCATTTTCTGTACTCCCTGGGAGACATGCCCGTAAACTGCTTAAAAGCCCGGGCAAAATTCGACGGATTGTCGTAGCCTACGGATTCGGCAATATGGGTCATGGTGGCCTCGCTCTCGATTAAAAGCCGCTCCGCCTCCATCATTCGCAAATTGGCCAAATATTTCATGGGGGTGTACTGGCAACGGCGAATGAAGCGATTGATGATCGTAGATTTGGAGCAGTTAAACTCCCGCGCAATGGATTCCAAGGTGATGGGCCTGCTTAAATTCTCTTTTAAGTACTGCTCCATGGGCTCCACGGATTCGTCGGCGGCCTCTTGGAAATAGCGCATGCGATTGGCGCTGACCCGCTCCTTGGAGATCAACTCCATGAGCTGAAAGGTCGACAGCCCGATGCGCCCCCGGTCCGCTTCCTTCAAGGCGTCGATTAAACGGCGCGCCGTATCCAAGGCGTCTTTTCGCTTCACGGTAAAGCCCATATTGTTCACGTCTTTCACTGCTTCCACGAAGCTTAGAGACAGGTCCTTTAAAAAGCTGCGCCCTTCGATTTCATTGGGCGCCACCATAATATTAAAGGCGACGATGCCCTCTTGAGTACCGTAGGAGGCCTTGGCTTCGGGAATGGCTTTGCCCACAAAGACTTCCGCCGAGGTGATTAACACCTTGCTTCCGTTAATATAGGTGTAGTAGTTTCCGCTGAGGCAATAGGCGATGCGGAAGCCCCGTCTGCCGCTGTGAACGGCATTTTCCGCTCGGTAGCGGCTTTTTATGTTAATGTAGGCGACGAAGACGCCCGGGGCGATGCGATAGGTAACCATGGTGTCCTCGTCCCTTTCAACGCCTTCAAAATACATGGTGTCCTCGTCGTAATCCACGACGCGAAAGCCCCAAGACTCAATGCCATCCACCCAATCCTCTAAATTCGTCATGGCTCTCTCCTAATAAACATAAGCGTCGGAGCGCTCAAAGCTTTCGATCATGGTGCGGTAGGTGGGACTTTCGTCCAATAGCGCTTCGTGACGACCGCAGGCTTCGATTTTTCCGTCTTTCATCACGATGATCTGATCTACGCCCTCGATGGATTTCATGCGGTGAGAAATAATCATCACCGTTTTGTTTTTTATGAGTCGGTTTAAGGATTCTTGAATATACTTTTCGTTTTCCACGTCCAAGGACGCGGCGATTTCATCTAAAAGAATGATCTCCGCATCCTTTAAAAAGGCGCGGGCAATGGAAATTCGCTGCCGCTCGCCCCCGGAAAGGCGGGAGCCGTTTTCGCCGATAATTGTGTCGTAGCCCTCGGGCAATTGCTTCACGAAATCATCGCAGCCCGCCCGCTTCGCCGCTTCGTAGACTTCTTCTTCAGTGGCGTCGTATTTGCCGATGCGAATATTGTCGAAGACAGAGCCGTTGAAGAGGAGTACGTCCTGAAAGACCATGGACACGTGCTTAAACAGATCCTCCGTTTGAATGGATGAAAGCTCTTTGCCGTCGATGGCCATGTGGCCGGAGTCGTAATCGTAGAGGCGGCTTACCAAACGGAGCAAAGTGGATTTGCCGCAGCCGGAAGGGCCCACCAGTGCCGTGACCCTGTTTTGCTTTGCGTCGAAAGAAATGCCGTCGATGACTTTCTTTTTCTTGTCATAGGAAAAGCAGACATCTTCCCCGGTAATGTCGAAGCGGGCGAGCTCCGCCGGGCCGCCGGTCTGTGCCGGTGCATCCACTAAGCTTTTAATTTTATCGACGCTGTTTGAAATATAGGCGATTTCCCCATGGGCCAAAATGAAGGCGGAGGTGCCGTCGATGAGGCGGGCCGCCGCAAAGACATAGCCTGCAAAGTAGAGCACGTTGATGGTGCCACTTTGCAAAAGGCGGGTGCCCACCACCATGGCAAAGCCCAGGGACAAAAAGCAGATTGCGCCGGCAAAGATCACGGGCAGGGCCTGGCCCAGCTCCGAGCGAATGTGCACGGCTTCGTTTCGCCGCACCATGGCCGTGACTTCCTTTTTCTTTTTCTCACTTAAATGATAGGACTGAATCTCCTCGTGAAGGTCGATAAGCTCTTGAAAGGCTTTCGAGGACTTGCGCTGACGAAGATAATACTTTTTCGTCGCCCGTTTTTGTATTTTTTGCGACAGATGGGAGAGAAAAATGCTAAGCACAATGGGTCCTAATACGGCGAGCCCCAAAAGGGGTTGGCCGATGAGAAGCATGATGCCGATCACCGCCACCGTAGCCAAAAAAGCGTAGTAGGTGGGCACCGAATGGGACAGGGCGTGCTCGATGGTCTCCACGTCCTTCATCATGGTTTGGGACACGTCGGTTAAATCCCTTTTGTTAAAGGATGACAGGGGTAATTGCCTGATTCCCTCGGCGATCTCCATGCGCAAGTTCGCCGATTCTTTGTAGGTTTCGTTAAAAGTGGTGTGGTACTCCTTATTGATGACCAGAAACATGACCACGCCGATTAGCGCAAAGCCGAGAGCGCCGTAGACCGTGTTGAAACCGCCGAAGCCCAAGAGGCCGTTGGTGGCATACATTAAGAGAAACATGGGGAGCATGTAGGTGATATTTTTTAAAAAGCCGTAAACCGTCGCTCGCCACAGGCCGTCGGCTCCCCGTTCCGTGAGGGCGTAGGTTTTTTGCAAATACTTTTTCATCCGTCGATCCTCCATTCATTGGCCTCGTGATACAAGTTGACGAAGCGGGCGTAGCGGCCGTCCTCGTTCATAAGGGCGTCGTGATTTCCTCTCTCCACGACCTTTCCCCCTTCGATAAAGAGAATCTCGTCTACGCCGCGAATGCTGCTCATGCGATGGGCAATCATGATGGTGGTGCGCCCCTTCATTAGGTTCGAAAAGGCCTTTTGAATCTCGTATTCGTTTTCGGGATCCGCCGCCGCAGAAGCTTCATCCAAAATAAGGATTTTCGGATCTTTTAAAAACAAGCGGGCGATGGCGACCCGTTGGCACTCGCCGCCGGAAAGCTTCACGCCCTCGGCGCCGATGACGGTGTCGTAGCCCGTAGAAAATTTCTCTTTAAACTCTTCGCAGCGAGCCAAAGCCAGGGCGCGATGCACTTCCTCTTGGTTTGCCTCGGGGGCGGCAAGCTGTACATTGTCGTAAATAGACAGACCTTCAAAAAGTTTCGCCTCCTGAAATACCATGCCCACCGTTTCCATAACCGCCTCTTTGTCGTAAGCGGTCATGGGCTTCTCGCCGATCATGATTGCGCCCTTATCCACCGGGTAGAGCCCGGAGACGAGCTTTGCGATGGTGGACTTGCCACCGCCCGAGGGGCCGACGAAGGCGTAAATTTTTCCCGCATCTAAGTGGAGGGAAAAGTCGGAAAGAATTTTTTCGTCCTCGTCGTAAGAAAAGTCCACGTGGCTAAAGGTAATGGAGCTATCGCCGAGGTCTCTTTCCTTTCCGAAGACCATTTTCTTTTCTTCCATCTCGCGGAATAGATCCTCTAAAGTATCCACGGCGCGATTGGCCTGCACGTGAAACATGGACACGTACATAATTTTCATAATGTTCGCAAAAAACATGCCCATAAACAGGGCGAAGAACAAGGTCTTTGCCGCCCACATGCCGCCGTCATCCCCTGCGCCCACGCGATAAACGGCGTAGAAAACAGGCGCCACGATAAATAAATTCAACAGCCACTGAAAGGTGACATAGGGAATGCGGCAGGACATGGAATAGTTGTAAACCATGTCGGCGTAATCGTTGATGGCACCGTAAAGACGCTTAAAGCTCACGATAGGCGCGGCAAATAGCTTCACCACCTGCATGCCCCGCACGTATTCCACGGCTTCGGCATTTAACAGATCCAGCTGCTCCATGTAGGCGCTCATAAATTCTTTTTCTCCCATCATTTTGAAGCAGAGGAAGCCTGACAAGAGGACGATAAGGCCGAAAAAGCCAGCCAACCGCAAGTCCACCAGGCCGATGATGACAAACATGAAAATCGGCGTGAGGATGGCCACGGTCTGATCGGGAATCAAATGGGCCACGGCCATGTGGGTCTGCTCCACATTGTCGTCGATGATTTTTCGCACGCGACCCGATTGGTTTTTATCGTAAAAGGTGTTGGACGCCGCCAGCAAACGGTCGATGCCCTTTTCTCTCAATCGAGTCTCCAAACGAAAGGCAGCCAAGTGACTCATCCATGTGCCGAGGAAATAGAGAATTCCGTAGGCGATAAATGCCGCCACCACGCGAAGGGCATAGGCGCTGCCCGCACTGAAATCCTGTTGAATGAAAATGGCCTTTAGGGCGAGCCACAGACAGTAGTAACCGAAAAGATGGGAGCACACGGCTAGAACGGAAAAGGTCGCCGACAAAAAGCCGTTGCCGCGCTTCTCCGGTATGTAAGCAAACAGTTTTCGATAGGTGTTCAAATAGATCTCCTCTCTTTAATGATAGTGTTTATCTTTTATCTTTTAAGCATAGTGTAACGACTTTTCCTTCCCTTGTCTATTCCCAAAGACGAAACTATTCATTTTGTTTGGTGGTATCCGCCTCGGCAGGTGCCGATGTTTTTCGCTCCTCGCCATAAAGAAAGGGCATTGTCCCCTTTTTCTTGATATAATAAAAGAAATAAAATCGTATAAAGAAACAAGGCAATTTCCTTGCGCCATCTCGCGCGAAGCTCCGACGGGAGGCTCTTATGTATCGCAAAGATATCCTCATCTACGTATGTTCCGTATTTTTCATTGCTTCCGCCGCACTCCTACATATTTTCGACGAGAAGCAGGCTTTTCCCTTTACCGTCATCACCTTGGTCTTTTTTCTCTACGCCCTGGTGATTCTTCTTTGGGCGCGCAATATGGAAAATCGCGTCTTAAAGGCATCGGTGGCGCGGCGCTTTAAGGCCATCGCCATCCTGCTTATCGGCTATTTGGGAACCCGCACGCTGAAGTATCAGGTGCTGATTCACTCCCCCGCCGCCTTGCCGCGGATCCGCTATATTTATTATTTTTTCATCCTCACCGTCGTCCACATGGTCTTTCTCACCTCCCTCAACGTGGGCCGTTCGGAAAGAGATTCCATCGACAAAAGGTGGGACTTGTTGTGGATTCCTACGGGACTTCTGATTCTTCTTATTTTGACCAACGACCTCCACGGCCTCGTCTTCATTTCAGGCGGTCAAGCCCCGGGCTTTCGTCAATATGGGCCGGTCTATTTGCTCACCAACGCCTATATTCTTCTTCTCGCCGCCCTGACATTGGTCATTACGTCGAAGCAATCCCTGGCGGAGAAGCGGCTGAAGTCGATCTCCTTGCCCCTTTTGGTTTTGGGGATTTGCTTTCTCTACACCCTTCTCTACATCATCGACTGGCCTCCCTTTCACGACGTCAAGATCGCCTTTCAAAGTGCGGAATTTAATATTCTCACCGTCGTCTTGTTTATCGAGTCCTTGGTCTTTGCCCGGCTCATTCCCTCCAACAGAGGCTACGAAAGTTTTTTAAGTATGTCCTCTCTCAACATGGGCATGATGGATTTAAAGGGGCACATGGTGCTTCAACCGACCCGTGGCCCCAAGATCGATGCAGAAGAGGTTAAAAGGGCATCAGAGCGCGCCCTGGCCGTAAACGAAAACACCCTTCTTGAAAGCTCGCCCATCCAAGGGGGCACCTGCTTCTGGTTTGCGGATCTCACGGACTTCAACCGGCTGAAGTCGCAGCTGGTGGCGGCCAATGAGGAAATGCTCAGCGAAAACGAGCTCCTTATGGCGAATAATAAGCTTCAGGAAAAAATGGCGAAGGTGCGGGAGCAAAAGGAAATTCGAGAAACCATCCATAGAAAGCTTCAGCCTCAATTCACCGGGCTCAAGGCCATTATGGATCACCTCCCCGATGAAAGGGAGGCCTATAAAGACGCCTTAAAGGACGCCTGCATACTCAATGTCTACATCAAGCGGTTTTCCAATCTCTATTTGTTGTCGAGGAACAAGGGCTTCCTTCCCCTTTCCGAGCTGCGCCTGTCCTTTGAGGAGTCCCTGGACTATTTGCGCCTGAAAAACAAAATCACCTCCGTTCATTGGGACGCCACCGGCGGGGTCGATGCCGCGCCCGGCATCGGCCTGTACGCCGCCTTCGAAAAAATCCTGGAAAGCAATTTGTCTTCCCTCACCGCCGTCTTTGTCCATTTAAAAGAAGAGGGCGGCACCTATCGTCTCGCCATCTATGTGGAATCCGCCGCCGATATTTCTCTCTTAAAGGAATTGAAGGAGCTCTTTCCGGCAGGCGGCGTGACCATGTCCGAGGAATCGGAAGACGGGGTGAAGGCTTGGAGCTTTACCTTCGGAAGAGAGGTGGGGGCATGATTCAAAATCTATCCGTTCACGCCATGGCCATTCTCTTTGTCTGCGGTTTAATTATTTTACTGATCAGCTTGGATACTTGTATCGATGCGGTCAATGTGCTCCCGCGATCGGCCCTCTGCCTCGTCAGCGTGCTCTTGGTCTTGGGAAGCCTTGCGCCGGTACAAATCCTGGCGGAAATCGGCTCAGGACAGATGCTTCTCGGGAAGTACTTCCTCGCCTGTCCCCTCTATCTTTTCATCCTCTATGACGCGCTCATCCTTTTCTCGGAAGGGCTGCTCTACAAAAAGATTTCAGCGATAACAAAGAGCCAAATCGGAAAAAACTCCATTAAAGAAAGCCTGGACAATCTTCCCGACGGCATTTGCTTTTCCAAGCTCGACGGCACGCCCCTTTTAGTCAATCGCCAAATGCAGGAGATCAGTTACGATGTTTTCGGCAAACGACTGGTCAACGACGTCATCTGCGCCCGCAATATCAAAGCCAATCGCTTCAATCCCGCGACGAAAATACTGAAAAGAGATCCTTTGATTTTAGAAAGCGACGGCAAGGTTTGGCAGATCAAGGTCATTTACCACGGTCTGGAAAAGGAGACCTTGGCCTACGACATTACCTTGGAGTGGGCCCTCTATGCCCAAATCGAAAAAATTTCCGAAGCCAACCGGCGGATGAACGCCGACTTAAAGGCCTATCAGGAAAAAATCGGCGAATTTACCAGGCAAAAGGAAAATCTTCAGGCCAAGATAAAAATCCACGACCGCCTGGGTCAATCCCTGATTTACTTCAGGCGCTATTTGGAAAAGGCGGACAAGACGCCGGAAGACCGGAGGCGGCTGGAGGCCCTTTGGAGGGAAAGTCTCCTCCTCTTCGACGATCGAAAAGAGGTTCCGAAGGAGCCCACGTCTTGGGAAAAACTGATTTCCACGGCCGAGGATATCGGCGTCGAGGTCATCGTAAAAGGCGAGCAGCCGGATTCGCAGCGGGAGCAGCTCCTCTTGGTGGATTTGGTCCACGAAGCCATGAACAACGCCATTCGCCACGGCCGCGCAAAAAAAATTCGAATCACTTTAAAGAACGACGGCCCCACTTTCCGCTGCCGCATCGTCAACGACGGCTTGCCGCCTCAAGGCCCTATTGAGGAAAAGGGCGGCCTGAAGAACATGCGCCAGCGCCTGGCCTATTACGGCGGCGAGCTGTCCGTGAACACCGATGAGGGCTTTCAACTGGATCTGTCTTGGACCAAAGGAGGTTACCGTGACCTATAAAATCATGATCGTCGACGATCAATATGTCTCCCGGGAACTGTTTAAGTTGACCATCGACACCTGCCCGGATTTTGAGGTGGTTTACACCGTGGACACGGCCATGTTTGCCGATACCTATGTGTTGAATCGTAAGCTGGACTTGGTCATTATGGACATTCTCATGCAGGACGGATCCAACGGATTGGATGCGGCGGAGAAAATAAAAAAATTAAAGCCGAATCTCAAAATCGTCGCCGTCACCAGCATGCCCGAAGTGTCATGGATGGAGCGGGCAAAGGAAATCGGGATCGACAGCTTCTGGTACAAGGAGGCGTCGGAGGAGACCATTCTCAACATTATTCGCCGCACCTTGGAAGGGGAGTCCATCTATCCCGAGGCCACGCCGATCATTCAGCTGGGCCTCGCCCGATCCACGGAGTTCACGCCTCGTGAGATTCAGGTGCTGCGCCTCTTGACCACCGGCGCCGGTAACGAAGAAATCGCCAATCGATTGGACATCTCCCTCAACACGGTGAAGACCCACGTCCAGCATTTAATGGACAAGACCGGCTTCATCAGCCGCACTCAGCTGGCCATTCAGGCGCGGATCACGGGTTTCGTCATCGAAGACAAATAAGAAAAGCTGCGGAAAATTCTCCGCGGCTTTTTTATTGCCCGCATAGTTGTCGCACAATAAACATCCCCCGGCGTAGCCGGGGGTTTTCCTTTTTCGGCCCAAAGGGCCTGCATTACTAGCTGCGCCTGAAGGGCGTCGGTGGTCTGCCCGCGCTAACGTTACTCGGCTACCCCTTAAAGGGGTTCGTCGTGTCAAAGGTTAGTTGCTCACTCATTTGATCCTCTTTCAACTGGTTTTGTATATACTCTTGAATCTTTTTAGCGTTTTTTCCCGCTGTATCGACGTAATAACCTCGGCACCAAAACTGCCTTCCCCTATATTTAAATTTCATGTCTCCCCATCGATCATAGATCATGATACTGCTCTTCCCTTTTAGAAAGCCCATGAATGAAGATACAGATATTTTGGGTGGGATCTCTAGTTACATATGAACGTGATCCGGACATACTTCCGCCTCGATTATGTTTACGCCTTTCCAGCTACATAACTCGCGTAAAATCGCGCCTATTTCTAAGCGCTTCGATCCATAAAATACTTTTCGCCTATATTTCGGAGCAAACACTACGTGATACTTACAATTCCATTTTGTGTATGATAAACTATGGGTGTGATTTAGTGATGTCATTATTTCCTCCTGATTGTGATTGGTTGGCAGACCTCTCTCATCATATCACGCTGGAAATAACGGGTAATTATCGCTAAAGCTAAACGAAACCCCCGGTCTAACCGGGGGTTTTCTAATGCAAAAAAGAGCCCGCCTTCGCGAGCTCTTCAGATAAATTAATTGACGCCGATCACCAATTTAAAGCCGTCGGTCACCGGATCGTATTCCAAAATCTCGGTGCCGTATCTGTTGATAAAGAAGTGGCGCACGTGATCGGTGAGGTTTTCGTCTACGGGGTTGTCCCTGCGCACGGTGACGAGAAAGCCGGGCACTTCCTGACCGTTGAAGTTTGCCAGCTCCGGCCGCATGTCCGTGGCGTAGTAGCTATCGTCCAAGGTGCCTTCTATTCTCAGGCGGCTCAAGACTTCCTCCACGGCATTTTTGTCGTTGACATAGCTCTTTAAATACCGGTCGGGTGAGGTGATCGTCACTTCCCGCGCCTCGCCGTCCCACGCCACGTCCATATCGAACATTTCCGCAATGGCGCGCAGAGGCAGCATGGTGCGATTGTTTTTTATAAAGGCCGGCGCATCCAAGGGCACGGGCCCCGCTTTCTCGGCCGTCCCGACACGCATTTCTTTCTTCCCGATGGGAATGTAGATAATCTTGTCCCCTTTTTCGATGGACACGGCTCTTTCATTACTTAAGTAGAAGACCTGCGCCCCTAAATTTTCGGCAATGACTCGCACCGGGACAAAGGTTCTGGAATGTTTGATCACAGGCGGCTGATCCGTCGCGATCCTCTCCTCATTAATATAGATCGTCACGTCCTTCGGCGCCTTAAATGCCAGGGCGAAGAGAAGCAGAGGCACGAGCCACAGCCATTTTCTACGAAGCGTCTTTTTCATCACTGTCTCCCCTTTCTTTATGGGCAATTATTTTTTGTCTTTCTTTTTCTTATTCTTCTTAATCTTCTTTAAGTCGTCGCCTTTTAAGTCCATGTAGTTTTCCTTTTTCATTCGCGTGCCCGTGACGCCGTGTTCCGTGTGCAAATACTCATCCACGCAGTCCAAGTTGGTCACTTCGCTCTTCGTCTCGAATTCGTAAGTATGGCGGGCGTCTTGGTTTCTGTATTTCTTCACCATGGCGAAGAAGTAGATAAAGCCGCCGACAAGCAGGAACCAGACGATGTCCCGGTTCTCTTGGAGCTTGGTTCCGTCGAAGAGATTTAGGGCTAAAATAATTCGGAAAATAACAGCGGCGACGATGCTGAAAATTTCCACGAGGACGGAGGCGAAAAACAGTTTGCCGTAGTTAATAGGGACGCTGCCCATGGTCTCTTTGGTTCTGGCATTGACCGCCACGTAGTGAAGCAGTTGTTTCTTGCCCTTGACCTGGAGGTAACTGTAAAGCCACACGGGCAAATAGGCCGCCTTCCACGCGTCGCCTTTAATGGTAAAGTCTTCATCCTTCCAGCGGACGCCTCGGTCGTAATCCATCAGGGTGTCCAAAATGGCCAGCCGCGCCACGTCGGCACTTTGTGCGTCGGTGACGTCTTTCAGTCCCTCGATATTCGTGTCACGCTTTTCCGAGGTGTAGCCTTTCAGGTAATTGGCATTGTACTTGACGCAATTTTCCGTATCGAAGGGCAAAATAGAATTGATGATATTCGTGGTCTTGGTCTTGGACTTGTAGTCCAGCTTGTCGCTGCTGGACTCGATGGCAAGATCGTCGATGGTAATGTCGTAATCCCGCTCGATGTGGTAGGTGTCCACGTCGTATTCCATGTGTTCCCCGTCGTCGTCTTTTACCATGTAGCTGTTGGTTTCAATTTCGCCTTCGCCGGCCAGCTTCATGTGGCCGTTCACATCCACCAGCATATAGGGCAAATAGACGCCGCAAATATTTTCCGTGGTAAATTCCCTGGCGAACTTCGGATGGGCGAATTTCTTTCGCTCTCCGACGAAGCCTGCGATGGCCTCCTGTGCCTCCTCTTTGGAAACGCTGAAGGGCAGAAGCACGTCGGGCACGGCGCCGTTAGAGACGACGTCGTTAATGGAAAGGGTGTTGCGACACCAGTGGCAGCGCGCTTGGGTGGAGGAGGCGGTGTCGATGACCACCTCCGCACCGCAGCTTTCGCATTTCAGGGTGATGACATCTCCGGCATCGGCGTCGATGTCCCGCGCCCCGCTACGAACCGTGCTTCCTATTAAGGTCTCGATGGCCTCATCGTCTGCCGCGCGAATCAATTCAAATTCGTGGCGACAGAAATTACAGCGCAGCTTCCCCGTCTTCGTATTCGTTTGAATGTCCGTGGCGCCGCACTTGGGACACTTGATCTGGCCGTTGGCCGAATCGCGTTCTTTTTCCGCTACAGCGGCATTCATCTTGTCTTCAGCCATGATGCACCTCTAAAGTCCCAGCAGTTCCGCTTTGATCTTGTTAAAATCGTCTTCGGTAATGACGCCGGCATCCAGCAATTTTTTCATTTGAATCAATTTTTCCGTCGGGTCACCGGCGGCATTTCCCTGTGCCTGAGAGGCGGGCTCCGCGGGCTGTTGATTGCCGGCGTTTTGGTTCACAGGCTGCTGTGTGGCCCCCATGACATTGCCTGCCGCGCCCATGCCCATGCCCATAAAGGCCATATTGGCGCCGCCACCGTTTTCGCCCGCCGCCTGCATGCCGCGGGCCACGGATTGTTGCATAAAGGAATTGCCCCGGGCGCCTGAAAGGGCATCGGCCCGCTTGACGTCCTTCATCATTGCCTTCGTGTCCTCGTCGTATTCCATGGCGAGGATGGCGGTCTTCACGATTTGAAGACCCCGCTCCGTCTTCCACTGATAGCCTTCTTCCACGGCGTCGGTGAGGCTTTTGGCAAAGCCCATTTGATCGCTCTGAATGCGGCTCATGCGATTGCCCTTGGAGGGATCGTTGGTGTAGTTGGAGAAGGCGGCGGAGAGAGAGCCCACCACTTCATTAAACAGCTGTTCCGCCGCGTCGTTGTCCAAGTCGCCGAAGTCGAAGGCCGGCGCGTTTTGGATTAAAAATTTTTGCGGCACGAAATTTTTTACAAATAGCAGGGGATCCACGATCTTTAATGTGTAGGTGCCTCGGGTGACGGCGCCGACTTGGGTGCCGAAGAAGGCGTCGTCCCAGTAGATTTCACTTTGGGTGCCGAAGCGATTGTTGGGGATCTCCTTTAAATTGACGTAGAAGGCCAGCTGTTGCGCCCCGGCTTGGCCGCCGAATTGAAGCTTATCCCAGGTGGACTGAATCAAGCTCCCCACGGGATCCTCCGTGGTGAAAATGCTTTGGGCGTTGACGTCCTCGCTTTGGAAAATAAATCCGCCGGGCTCGGCGATGAGGCCGGTAATGGCGCCGTCTTCCATGGTAATAAGGGCCGTCCCCTCAGGCACGATGATCTTGCTGCCGGAGGTAATAATGTTGTCGTTGCCCTTGGTGTTTTCGCCGCGGCCGTGGTTCGTGCCCTTTGCCGTGGCGGCAAAAAGACCTGCCGTAGCGGGAACGCCTTCCGCCGGCATGTAAAAATCCTTCCACTGATCGGCGAAGCTTCCGCCCAATGCGCCGGTGAATGCCTTAATAAATCCCATAATGTCCTCCTTTTTCTATGTTTTTATCCCTTAGGTAATTCTACTTTTGAATCGTCATACAAGAGGCGTATGGCCAAGGCCACCGCTTCGTTGCGGCGGATATAGCCGTCGGGATTGAACCGCATCCATTCGTCGCCTACGGCCACCCCCATGCGGTACAGGGTCAGGATCTCTTGATGGTGAGGCGTGCCCTTATCCACGTCGGGAATGTCCGTCAAGGGGACGTCGGGATTCAAAAAACCCCGGCCCGGTCGCTGATCCACGTAGGCATACATGCCCGCCACGTCCCTGCGCTTAGCGGGGGCGTTCCAATTTTCACAGGCATAGAGCTTCACTTGGCCTCGTGCGACCTTTTGATTTCTGTAAATGCCGTTTTCGTAACAATAGCGCAGGTATTGCCCGTACCACGGCGACGTGGAATTCACCTGAAAGTGGGTATTTCTTTCCAGCAATCTGTCGTGAAGCTTTGCCGCTATAGTGGCTACCTCGGCCATGGTGACATAGCCGTTGGGGTCGAATTTGGTTTCCGTTCGTCCGTTAATAATGCCTTCATAGTAAGCCCATCGGACGTAAGAGCTGTACCAGCTGTCCTCCGGCACGTCGGTAAAGGGCAGGTGCTCCTCGCCGCAATTGCACACTTCGTTTTCGCCCTCGGCATAAGCTTTTGTGTCCACAAAGGGACTCATGCAAATTAATGCCGTCAGGATCATAAGGGCCATGCTTTTCTTTTTCATAGGGTCCTCCTTTCTCTATTTTTCAAACCTATGATTGACACGTCCTCTTTACCGTTAGTCTAATCGACCGTCGTCAATCTTCCATCACCTAAAGGTATGAGATGATCCCCCTTATGAAAAAAAATTCCTTCACCTTCTGAAAATGGGCACAAAAAAAGACACCGCCCTTGGGCAGTGCCTCTATGTAGCCGGGTTTGAGCCGGCTGTTATACTAATTCGATAATGGCCATTTCTGCGCCATCGCCACGACGGGGACCTTTTTTCAGAATACGCGTGTAACCGCCTTGACGGTCGGCGTATTTCGGTGCGATTTCTTCGAACACTTTCGTTACAACGGATTCGTCGAAGATGTAAGCCAGGGCTTGACGTCTTGCGTGAAGATCGCCTCGTTTGCCGAGGGTGATCATCTTTTCAGCCATGCGCTTGGTTTCCTTTGCACGGGTCACTGTGGTTTCGATACGGCCTTCGCGCAATAGATCGGTTGTTAAGTTTCTTAACATAGCCCGTCTATGGGGCGTCGGGCGGCCTAATTTTCTCAACTGTGCCACAATGGATTCCTCCTTTATTCTTCGTTTTCTCTGAGAGAGAGTCCAAGTTCATCCAGTTTTTCCTGCACTTCTTCCAGACTCTTCTTTCCGAGATTTCTAACCTTCATCATTTCGTCTTCGGTTTTAGCCGTAAGCTCGCTCACGGTGTTAATGCCCGCACGCTTCAAGCAGTTGAAGCTGCGAACAGACAAATCCAACTCTTCCACGGTCATTTCCAGGACTTTTTCCTTTTTGCCTTCGGGTTTTTCAACCATAATGTCCATGTCGTTGACTTCTTCGGTCAAAGAGACGAACAGATCCAAGTGTTCCATCAGAATCTTGGCTGCCAAAGAAGTGGCTTCGTCAGCTGTCATGGATCCGTCGGTTTCCACATCCAGGATCAGGCGATCGTAGTCGGTACGCAAACCGACACGGGTGTTTTCTACATTCCAATTCACCATGCGAATAGGCGTGTAGTTGGAATCCACGGCGATGACGCCGATTTCGGTGATTTCGTCTTTTTTCAGTTCGCTGGGCTCGTAGCCGCGGCCTCGCTCGATGACGAGTTCCATATAAAAGTTCGCATCGTCGTTTAAGGTGGCGATGTGGTGCTCGGGATTGACGATTTCCACACCGGCGGGCACGGTAATGTCTCCGGCCACAAGCTCTCCGGCGCCGACTTTTTCTACGGTCAGGCGCACGGGTTCGTCTTGATCGCTTTTAAACACGATGCCTTTAATGTTCAGTATGATCTCCGGTACGTCTTCTAAGACGCCGTCGATGACGCTGAATTCGTGTTCGACGCCGCGAATATTGACGAAGGAAACAGCACAGCCCGGAAGCGAGGAGAACAGCACTCTGCGAAGGGAGTTTCCTAAAGTGATCCCGTAGCCGTTTTCCAACGGCTCGACGATAAATCTTCCCTTATTGCCGTCGCTTGATACTTGTTCAACTACAATACTAGGCTTTTCAATTTCAATCATGTTATCCGCCCTCCTATGAATGGATCTGTAGAGACTTTCTCGTGAGATGGGTTCTGTTTTTATATCAGACTCTACGACGCTTCGGCGGACGGCAACCGTTGTGGGGAATCGGGGTTACGTCTTTAATCATGGTAACCTCTAAGCCCGACGCTTGCAGGGAACGAATGGCAGCTTCACGTCCGCTGCCCGGTCCCTTAACGAATACTTCAACGCTCTTTAAGCCGTGTTCCTTTGCCTTGGTTGCCGCTTCTTGTGCCGCTTCTTGTGCAGCGAAGGGCGTGGATTTTCTGGAGCCCTTGAAGCCGAGTTGGCCGGCACTGGACCAGGAAATAACGTTGCCGCTCATGTCGGTTAAGGTCACCATGGTGTTATTAAAGGAAGAAGCGATATGCGCTTGTCCTTTTTCTATATTCTTGCGCACTCTCTTTCTGGAGCGCGTAGCTCTACCTTGTTTAGCCATTTAGCCCTCCTACTTCTTCTTGGATACAATCTTCTTCGGACCCTTGCGCGTTCTCGCATTGGTCTTCGTGTTTTGACCGCGAACGGGCAGGCCTCTCTTGTGACGGATGCCGCGGTAGCAGTTGATTTCGCGTAAACGCTTAATGTTTAAAGCGACTTCACGACGCAAATCCCCTTCTACATGGTAGTCGTCAATAACTTTACGAATCGAAGCAATTTCCGCTTCGGTCAAGTCTTTAATATACGTGTTGAAGTCGACGCCGGCTTTCGTCAGGATTTCTTGGGCGCGGGAACGTCCGATGCCGTAAATATACGTGAGCCCGATTTCAGCTCGTTTTTCTCTCGGTAAGTCAATACCAGCAATTCTTGCCATGCCAACACCCCCTATCCTTGTCTTTGTTTATGCTTCGGGTTTTCGCAAATCACCATGACGCGTCCTTTGCGTTTGATGACCTTGCATTTATCACACATCTTCTTAACTGAAGGTCTTACTTTCATTTCGTCCCCTCCTAAACTATTTCTTTCTCCAGGTAATACGTCCGCGGGTCAAGTCATAAGGACTCAGCTCGACGGTCACACGATCGCCGGGCAAGATGCGAATGTAGTGCATGCGCAATTTGCCGGAGATATGAGCGAGAATTTCATGTCCATTTTCCAACTTGACTTTAAAGTTTGTATTGGGCAGGGCATCGGTTACGACGCCTTCCACTTCAATGACATCTTCTTTTGCCATGGTTGCATCCTCCTTATGCCTCTTGGAAGCGAGACAGTTGTTTACGAATATAACTATCGTTTAACGGTCTATCCTCAGGTTTCAGATCCACAAGAGAATGGGTTTTTTGCAAATGCATGGCCTTTTTCCGCTTGGGATTGTCCAATGTTCTTCTCTTGCCGTCTGCCAGAAGAAGATATCTGTCGTCAATAACTTCCAAGACCACAAAGAATTGTTCCTTGTCTCTGCCCGCCTTGGATATGACTACCTGACCGACCTTAATATCTGAGGTTCCGATCATCGACAACTAGGCCTCGTTTCCGAGCCCAAGTCGTATTTGTTTGAATACATCGTCGATGCCCTTGGAACCGTCGACATCCAGTAACAGTCCTTGCGCTTTGTAATAGTCGATTAACGGGGAAGTTTGCCTTTCGTAAACGTCGATGCGCTTCTTCACCGTTTCTTCCGTATCGTCAGCTCGTTGAATCAGTTCGCTTCCGTCGTCGTCACAGATGCCTTCCACCTTCGGCTTTTGATTCGTCACGTGGTAGGTTCTGCCGCAGCTGGGACATACCCGTCTGCCGACGGCGCGGTTGATTAAAAGTTCGCTGGCGACTTGAATGTTTATGACGCGATCGAGCTTTGTGCCCATGGCTTCCAATGCCGCATCCAAAGATACCGCTTGGTTCACCGTTCGCGGGAAGCCGTCTAAAAGGAATCCGCCTGCTACGTCAGGCTTCTTCAGGCGATCCACGACAATTTCATTGACCACTTCGTCGGGAACGAGTTCGCCTCGATCCATAAAGCTTTTCGCTTTTTTGCCGAGCTCCGTGGCATTTTTAATGTTTTCGCGGAAAATGTCGCCTGTGGAAATATGCACCACTTGGTACGTGTCAACGATGGATGCCGCTTGAGTGCCTTTGCCGGCGCCCGGCGGGCCTAAAATGACTAGTCTCATGTGATCCTCCTTATTTTAGGAATCCCTTGTAGTGTCGCATCAATAATTGTTGTTCCAAAATTCGAGCCGTTTCCATAATAACGCCGACGACGATGATTAAGCTGGTTCCCCCGAAGCTGAAGTGCATGCCCGTGACTTTTTCTAAAATCGTAGGCAAGACAGATAAGAGGGCCAGAGCTAATGCGCCGGGGAAGACGAGGCGATTGACCATTTGTTGCAGGTAATCGGATGTTTTCTTACCGGGGCGGATGCCGGGAATAAAGCCGCCGTTTTGTTGCAGATTTTTGGAATATTCCACCGTGTTAAACTGGATGGCCGTATAGAAGAAAGTAAAGAAGACGATCAACAGAACCATAAAGATACTGTAGATAAATACCCCAATACTACCTGCCGGCGTAAACCATTTCGTCAGGAATTTCGCCGCTTGGGAATTTGGGCCTTGGAACATAACGATAATCGATGGAATGCTCATAATGGTTTGAGCGAAGATGATCGGCATAACGCCGCTCATGAGAACTTTAATGGGAATATGGGTACTTTGACCGCCGTACATTTTCCGTCCGACGACGCGCTTGGCGTATTGAACGGGTACCTTGCGTTGCCCTTCATTTAACAGGACGACGAAGAAGACGATGGCAATGGCCAGGACGATGAATACAACGACCCAAGCCCAGGATACCATGCCTGCTGCCGCCATGCGGAAGGAGGCCCATATATCAGCGGGGAATCTGGCTACGATCCCTGCAAAGATGAGTAAAGAGATCCCGTTTCCGATCCCTTTTTCCGTAATCATTTCACCGATCCAAATCAGGAAGGTACTCCCTGCAACGACAGAGAGAATAATGACTACGTCTTGGAACGGGTTGCTCGTATTGACTGCTTGTCGATAGAAGCCGTAGGTGTAACCGATGGCTTGGACGGCAGCAAGAGCAACCGATAAATACCTTGTATACTTTGCGATCTTCTTACGTCCGGTTTCGCCTTCTTTGCTGAGCGCTTCCAAACTGGGTATGGCGATCGTCAACAGTTGAAGGACGATGGACGCCGTGATGTAAGGATAAATGCTCGTGGCAAAGACAGAGAAATGTCCGAAGTTACCGCCGCTCATTAAGTCCAAGAACGAGAGTATACCACCTTGTTGTTGGTTAAAGATCTTTGCGATGGCCGAGCGGTCCATAAAAGGAACGGGAATGTGGCTACCAAAACGAAAGACCACAAGCATCAACACGGTGAAGAGAAGCTTTTTACGAATTTCCGGGATCTTCCAAGCATCTCTAAAGGTTTGGATCATCTAGATCACCTCAGCCTTTCCCCCTGCTGCTTCGATTTTTTCGGCAGCGGATTTAGTAAAGTGGTTGGCCTTCACGTTAACGGAAACGTTGATGTCGCCGTTACCTAAAATACGCAAGCCGTCTTTTGCATCGGCGCGTTTGACCAAACCGCTTTCAATCAGGGAATCTAAAGTAACAGTCGCTCCATTTTCAAATTGGTTCAATGCGTCAACATTGACAATGGCATATTGCTTCTTAAAAATATTCGTAAAGCCGCGTTTCGGAAGACGACGGAAAAGAGGCATTTGGCCACCTTCAAAGCCGGGACGAACGCCGCCGCCACTACGGGCTTTTTGGCCCTTGTGACCGCGTCCGGCAGTTTTTCCGGTACCGGAACCGATACCGCGACCGAGACGTTTCTTTGCCTTGACTCCTCCACCTTCATAAGGTCTTAAATCATGCAATTTCATTACGTCCACCTCCTTAATCGACAATTTCGACCATAAAGTCTACTTTTTTGATCATGCCGCGAATTTGAGGGGTGTCCTGTTTTTCGACGACTTGACCGATTTTTCTGAGACCTAAAGCTTTAATCGTGCGTTTTTGTTTTTCGATTCTTCCGATGGGGCTTTTTTTGAGCTTAATTTTAATGGTACTCATTTTGTCCCCCTATCCTAAAATTTCTTCGACGCTTTTGCCGCGAAGCTTGGCAACATTTTCAACGGTCTTTAAAGACATAAGCCCTTCCATCGTCGCATTGACGGTGTTTCTCGGATTCGAGGTTCCGATGCTGTGAGTGTAGATGTCTTTAATGCCTGCGAGCTCGCATACGGCACGTACGCTGCCTCCGGCGATAACGCCGGTACCGGGACGAGCCGGCTTTAAGAACACGCGACCTGCACCGAAGATCCCGGTGATTTCGTGCGGAATGGTATTTCCGACCAGGTTAATGTTCACCATGTTTTTCTTAGCTGCTTGGCTGCCCTTGCGAATAGCTTCGGGAACTTCCAAGGCTTTGCCGGTGCCGACACCGACGCGGCCGTTTCTGTCGCCGACCACGACGAGGGCAGAAAAACGCATATTACGACCGCCCTTGACGGTCTTTGCAACACGGTTGATAGCTACGACAATTTCGTCGAATTCCGTGTCTCTATCTCTAGTATTGTTTTTCGTACGGTTCAATCTTTCCCTCCTTAGAACTTCAGTCCTGCTTCGCGAGCAGCTTCGGCTAAAGCGGCAATACGACCGTGGTAGACGTAACCGGAGCGGTCAAAGACGGCTTCTTCAATGCCGTTTTCCTTTGCTTTCTTTCCGATGGCTTCACCGACGGCTTTGGCCGCTTCTACGTTCTTCGTGCTTTCAAGACCCAAGGACTTGTCCAAGGTGGAAGCACTGGCTAATGTCTTCCCGTTTACATCGTCAATCAGTTGAGCGTATAAATGGTGCGCACTGCGGTAAATGGCAAGACGAGGTTTGGATTCCGTTCCGTTAATTTTCTGTCTGACGCGAATATGTCTCGCTTTTCGATTGCCTTGGCGATCAACTTTTTTAAACAAAACACTCCACTCCTTTCTTACTTACCGGTCTTACCGACTTTTCTGCGGACGTATTCATCAACATAGCGAATGCCTTTGCCCTTGTAGGGTTCCGGCGAACGGAAGCTGCGAATATGAGCCGCATAAGCGCCGACTTTTTGCTTATCGATACCCCGTACAATAATTTCAGTATTGGACGGTACTTCCACTTCGATACCTTCCGGATCGGTCAGCTCGATGGGGTGAGAGTGACCGAGGTTCAGACTCAGCTTGTTGCCGGATTTTTGTGCACGGTAACCGGTGCCGATGATTTCCATTTTCTTTTCGTAGCCGTTGACGACGCCTTCGATATTGTTGGCGATCAAGGTGCGATACAGCCCGTGAAGGGCGCGAATGTTCTTATCATCGTTGGGACGGGTGACGAGCACTTGGTTGTCTTCGACAGCCACGCTGATGGCCGGGTCGACTTCCGTTTGAAGGCTGCCCTTGGGGCCCTTCACTTCGACCACATGGCCGTTAAGCTTCACTTCTACGCCGGTAGGGATTTCGATAGGATTTTTTCCGATTCTGGACATCTTTTTCTCCTTCCTTTACCAAACGTAGCAGAGAACTTCTCCGCCAACTTGTTCCTTGCGGGCATCGCGGTCCGTCATAATTCCCTTCGATGTGGAAATGACGGCGATTCCTAATCCACCTAATACCTTGGGGATTTCCGAATTCTTCGCATAGACGCGAAGGCCCGGTTTGGAAATGCGCTTCATGCCGCTGATTACTTTTTCGTCGTTTCTTCCGTATTTTAATTCTACATTAATTTTGCCTTGGGGACCTTCTTCAATAAGATCGTAGCCTTTAATATAGCCTTCCTCGAGAAGGATACGGGCGATTTCCGCCTTTATTTTCGAAGCGGGAATCTCAACAGATTTATGTTTTGCATCGTTGCCATTACGGATTCTCGTAAGCATATCTGCAATAGGGTCTGTCATCATAATCAATTCCTCCTTTCGGTTAGCTTTACCAGCTGGCCTTTCTTACGCCGGGGATTTGTCCTGCGTAAGCCAGTTTACGGAAACAAATTCTGCAAATGCCGTATTTTCTAAGCACTGCGTGAGGGCGTCCGCAAATTTTGCAACGGGTATAGTTTCTAGCGCTGTACTTGTTATTACGTTTTTGCTTAGCTACCATGGATTTCTTTGCCACAGTTTAACCCTCCTTCTTTGCAAAAGGCATGCCCATCTTTTCGAGGAAGGACTTTGCCTCTTCGTCTGTTTCGGCGGTTGTCACGATGATGATATCCATGCCGCGCAACGAGTCGATTTTATCGTATTCGATTTCCGGGAAAATCAATTGTTCCTTGAGTCCCAGTGCGTAGTTTCCTCTGCCGTCGAATGCCGTCGGCTTCACGCCGCGGAAGTCGCGGACGCGGGGCAAGGCGACGTTCATCAGCTTGTCGAGGAAATCATACATTCTGTCACCACGCAGGGTAACCTTGCAACCGATGGCGTTTCCTTCACGCAGCTTAAAGTTTGCGATGGATTTACGCGCCTTGGTAATAATCGGTTTTTGGCCGGCGATTAAGGTCAGGTCGCTCACGGCACTTTCCAGTGCTTTCGGATTGTCCTTAGCTTCGCCCAGTCCTATATTAATCACGACCTTTTCAAGACGAGGAGTTTGCATGGTATTTTCATACTTAAACTCGTCCATTAAAGCAGGTGCGACTTCGTTAGTAATTTTTTCTCTTAATCTCGATGTCATCACAGGCCTCCTTATTTATCAGAAATCGTAGCGCCGGAGGACTTTAAGACGCGTACCTTCTTGCCGTTTTCAACCTTGTAGCCGATGCGGCTTCTCTTGTTGGTTTTAGTATCGTAATACATGACATTGGATACGTGAATCGGGGCTTCAACCTTGTTGATGCCGCCGGGATTTTGCGGTCCTTTCGGTTTTTCGTGTTTCGTCACAATGTTGACACCTTCGACGACGACGCGGTCAAGCTTCGGGAAAGTACGAACGACTTTTCCTTTCTTGCCTTTGTCCTTGCCGGAAATGACTTCGACGGTATCTCCTTTTTTGATGCGCATTCTATGCCACCTCCTTAAAGAACTTCCGGAGCCAAGGAAATGATACGCATAAAGTTATCGCCTCTGAGCTCGCGGGTTACCGGCCCGAAAATACGGGTACCTTGGGGATTTTTATCGTCCTTGATGACGACGGCTGCGTTGTCGTCGAACTTAATGTAGCTTCCGTCGGAACGACGAATGCCCTTTTTCGAACGAACGATGACCGCCTTGACGACGGCACCTTTTTTAACAACGCCACCGGGTGTTGCATTTTTGACCGAACAAACGACGATGTCGCCGATATTGGCATAGCGACGGTTCGTACCGCCTAATACCTTAATTACGCCCAGTTCTCTCGCGCCGGAGTTGTCAGCAACTCTTAATCTGGTTTCTTGTTGAATCATCCCGAGAACCTCCTTATTTCGCTTTTTCTACGATTTTGACGAGGCGGAATCTCTTGTCCTTCGAAAGGGGACGTGTCTCCATTGCGCGTACGGTATCGCCGACACTTGCTTCGTTGTTCTCGTCGTGCACCTTGTATTTCTTCGTATTTTTGAATCGTTTATTGTAAATCGGGTGACTCTTGAAGGTCTCGACGGCTACGACAATCGTCTTGTCCATGGCATCGCTTACGACCTTACCGGAGATCACTTTACGTTGATTTCTTTCCATAAGTTACGCCTCCTTTTCCATATTGAGCTCGCGCTCTCTTTGGATGGTCTTGACGCGTGCAATGTCTTTTTTCACACGCTTAATGGTCGCCGGATTGTCTAATTGACCTGTTGCAAGTTGAAAGCGAAGGTTAAAGAGCTCGTTCTTCAACTCGGACACCTTTTTATTCAGCTCGTCACCGGATAAATTGCGGATGTCTTTAATTTTCATGACTATCGCCCTCACTTTCTTCCTTATTCTTGGCGATGAAGCGCGTCTTAATTGGAAGCTTCATGGCTGCAAGGCGCATGGCTTCTCTGGCAACTTCTTCTTCGACGCCGCCTAATTCAAACAGGACGCGGCCCGGCTTGACGACGGCTACCCAATACTCGGGTGCCCCTTTACCGGAACCCATCCGTGTTTCGGCCGGCTTTTCAGTAACCGGTTTGTCGGGGAATACTTTGATCCAAATGTTCCCGCCACGACGAATGTAACGGGTCATGGCACGACGTGCGGCCTCGATTTGATTGGAAGTGATCCAGGTCGGTTCCAATGCTTGGATGCCAAAGTCACCGTAGGTGAGCGTGTTGCCTCTGTGTGCAACGCCCTTCATTCTCCCGCGATGTTGTCTCCGATATTTTACTCTTTTCGGCATTAACATAGTGCTTTCCTCCTCACTTACCGTCTATCTTGGCCTTGGCCTTGATTTCTGCGGTTTCCACCGCGGCGCTTGTCGTTGTTGCCGCGACGTCTGTTGTCTCTACGGTTTCTGCGTCCTTGGGGCGCTTCGGGAAGAACTTCTCCCTTATAGAGCCATACCTTGACACCGATCTTTCCGTAAGTGGTGTCCGCTTCGGCAAAACCGTAATCGATGTCTGCGCGCAAGGTTTGAAGGGGAATGGTGCCTTCGCTGTAGCCTTCGCGACGGGCCATATCGGCGCCGCCTAAACGGCCGGAGCATTGGGTACGGATTCCCTTAACGCCTAAGCGCATAACACGTTGAATGGTTTGTTTCATGGCACGACGGAAGGCGATACGGCGTTCCAATTGTGCTGCAATGTTTTCGGCGATTAAAGTCGCATCCAAGTCGGGATTCTTAATTTCATCCACATTGATGACGACGCTTCTGCCGGTTAATTTTTCAAGCTCTTGACGAAGCTCTTCGACACCGGTGCCGCCGCGGCCGATGACCATCCCGGGCTTTGCCGTGGAAATGGAAATCTTCACCTTGTTGGCTGCCCGTTCGATTTCGATGCGGGATACGCCGGCTTGGAATAAATTCTTTTTAATGTATTTACGAATCTTGTTGTCTTCGACGAGGAGATCTCCAAAGTCTTTTTTGTCGGCATACCATTTGGAATCCCAATCTTTAATGATCCCTACACGAAGACCGTGCGGATTTACTTTTTGACCCATTCTTCTCCCCCTTATTATTCTCTTTCGGAAACGACAACGCCGATGTGGCTGGAGCGTTTCAGAATCGGATACGCCATGCCCTTTGCTTTCGGGCGGAAACGTTTCATTGTCGGACCGTCGTTTGCGTAAGCTTCCTTGACGATGAGATCTTCGCGATCCAGGTTCAGGTTGTTTTCCGCATTGGCGACGGCAGAGTGAAGAACCTTGTATAGTTCACGCGCACCACGCTTCGGTGTGAATTTCAAAAGCGCCAGGGCTTCATCCACTTGCTTACCGCGAATTTCAGCGCAAATGAAGTTAACCTTCAAAGGAGAAATACGCACGTATTTTGCAATTGCTCTTGCTTCCATTCGTTACTCCTCCTTACATCTTCGTGGTCTTTTCGCTGCCAGCGTGACCACGGTAGGTTCTGGTCAGAACAAACTCGCCGAGCTTGTGGCCGACCATGTCTTCGGTAATATAAATCGGTACGTGCTTTCTTCCGTCGTGAACGGCGATGGTGTGAGACACCATTTCCGGGAAGATCGTCGAGCGACGAGACCAAGTTTTTACCACTTCTTTTTTGTTTGTTTCGTTAAGGGCGTCGATCTTCTTTAACAGATGTTCATCTGCGAAGGGGCCCTTCTTAATGGATCTGGACATTACTTCCTCCTCCCTTATTTCGTTCTACGACGAACGATGTAACGATCGCTCTTCTTATTCTTCTTACGCGTCTTAAGACCCAGAGCCTTCTTGCCCCAGGGTGTCATCGGGGAAGGACGACCGATCGGCGTACGACCTTCACCACCGCCGTGGGGGTGATCCACAGGGTTCATAGCGGAACCGCGAACGTGGGGACGAATGCCCAGGTGACGTTTCTTACCGGCCTTACCTAAGTTGATCAGCTCGTGGCTGATATTGCCTACCGTACCGACGGTGGCGCGGCAGTTGACGCTGACGCGGCGGTATTCGCCGGAGGGCAGACGGAGCTGAGCCATCGTGCCTTCCTTAGCGGAAAGCTGTGCCGAGGTACCTGCGGCGCGAGCGATTTGGCCGCCCTTGCCGGGGGTCATTTCGATGTTGTGTACCGTGGTACCGATGGGGATAGCGTGCAGAGGAAGGGCGTTGCCGATCTTAATGTCTGCATCTTCGCCGGATTCCACCTTGTCGCCGACCTTTAAGCCCTTTGGAGCCAAGATGTAGCGCTTTTCGCCGTCCGCATAGTTTAACAAAGCGATGTAAGACGTGCGGTTCGGGTCGTATTCGATGTGAGCGACCTTTGCGGGAATGCCGTCCTTCGAACGCTTAAAGTCGATAATTCTGTATTTCTTAGCAGCACCGCCGCCTCTGTGGCGACTGGTGATGCGGCCGTGTGCGTTACGGCCTGCCGATTTATTGAGGCTTACAACCAAGCTTTTTTCAGGCTTGCTTCTGGTAACTTCTTCGAAACTGGCGACGGTCATGCCTCTGCGGCCGTTCGTCGTCGGTTTATATCTTTTGATCTCCATGAATGTCCCTCCTTAGGCTTATTGCATGCTGTCGAAGAATTCAATCGGTTTGGAGTCATCCGTTAAGGTGACGATGGCTTTTTTCCAGTTGGGACGCTTGCCGATATTCATGCCTTGACGTTTGACCTTGCCCGTCATGTTCATCGTGTTGACCTTCGCTACCTTAACGGAGAAGATCGATTCGATGGCCTTTTTAATTTCCGATTTGTTGCTCGTCTTCGCTACTTCAAATGTGTACTTGTTTGCCTCCATGTCTTGCATGGATTGTTCGGTAATGATAGGACGAATGATGATATCAAAGTTTTTCATTAGTTATACACCTCCACGATTTTGTCCAGCGCATCCTTGGTGAGGATCAGGGAATCGTATTTCAATATGTCGTAAACATTCAAGGTGCCGACCGTGGAAACTTCCGTCCTCGGTAAGTTTCTTGCACTTAATACGATGTTTTGTTCGCTGTTTGCCGTGACGATCAACGCCTTGTCAGCGGCACCCATGTTGGCCAGTGCATCTCTCAGTGCCTTGGTCTTGGGAGCGTCCATGGCGAATTTGTCTACGACGATCAGTTCTTTTTCTTGAACCTTTGCCGTTAAAACAGACTTCATGGCTAAACGACGAACCTTCTTCGGCGTCGTGTAGCGATAGCTTCTCGGCTTCGGTGCAAAGACGATGCCGCCGCCGCGCCATTGGGGCGAACGAATGGAGCCCTGTCTTGCACGGCCAGTACCCTTTTGTCTCCAGGGTTTCTTGCCGCCGCCGCGAACCTCTGCGCGAGTTTTGGCGGACTGTGTACCTTGACGTCTGTTGGCGAGAATATTCTTCACGACCAAATAGACGACGTGTTCGTTAATTTCTACATTAAAGATATCGTCGGAAAGTTCGATTTCTTCTAAGGACTTACCGGCCATATCTATCATTTGGAACTTAGTCATTGTTAGTGTCCTCCTCTCGCTTATTTACCGCTTTTAACCGTGGCACGAACGCGAACGAGTCCGTTTTTCGGTCCGGGAACGGCACCTTTAATTAAAAGGAAGTTGTTGTCGGCATCGACACGTACAACTTCGAGGTTTTGAACGGTGACCCGTTCGTTCCCCATGCGACCCATCATGCGGTGGCCCTTCCATACGCGGCCCGGGTAGGATGCAGCACCCATACCACCGGGCATTCTGTGGAATTTAGAACCGTGGGTTTCACGGCCGCGACCGAAGTTGTGGCGTTTAATCAGACCGGCGGTTCCTTTACCCTTGCTGGTACCGGTAATGTCGACCTTGTCGCCTTCTTCAAAGACAGTCACGTCCAGCGTGTCGCCGACGTTGAACTCTTCGCCCTCAGCCAAGGGGAATTCACGGAGCACCCGTTTGTATTCCACACCGGCCTTGTCGAAGTGGCCCTTTAAAGGCTTGTTGACGCGTTTTTCTTTTACGGTGCCGGCAGCGACTTGAATCGCTTCATAACCGTCAATGTCTTTGGTCTTTCTTTGAACTACCACTTGGGGTTCAACCGCCACGACGGTGACGGGAACTTGTACGCCTTCTTCGGTAAAGACTTGGGTCATGCCAATCTTTTTACCCAATGCATATTTCATAAAATACCTCCATTACAGCGGATTGCCTGGCAATCATATAGTCCGACAGCTTACAGTTTTATCTCGATATCTACGCCTGCGGGCAGATTGAGTTTCATTAAAGAATCCACGGTCTTTTGATTCGGGTTCATGATGTCGATTAAACGCTTGTGCGTTCTTTGTTCGAATTGTTCACGGGAATCCTTGTGTTTGTGGACGGAACGAAGAATCGTAATGATTTCTTTTTCCGTCGGCAAGGGTACCGGACCCGATACGTCGGCGCCGCTGGCCTTTGTCGCTTCGACAATTCTTTGAGCGGAGCTGTCTAATAACTCGTGGTCATAAGCTTTCAAACGAATTCTGATTTTTTGTTTTACATTTGCAGACATTTAGTCCCTCCTAGTGCATTTTCCTCAACGATAAGGGAAGAGCGCCGATCAACTGATCCGGGTGTTTTCTGTAGCCCGTAAAAAAAGTCGGGCGCTCCGTCGCCCAATTCACGATTGGACATTCTCGACAATAATTCCCTTTTCCGCAAGCCTCCGATGCGAACACATCTTTGCGCCTGTTTCAAAGCCACCTATTGTGTCAACGCATGTCTCACGCATACCGTAGTATTATACATAAAAAATAACCTAAAATCAAGGGGTTTAGGCATTTTTCGCGGATATTTCCGGCCGGAAGGCCCTTCTCCGCACGTATTGACTTCGGTAACTTGGATATAATAACCGATTTGCTCGGTCTTTGCAAGGCTTTTTCTGAAATTTTACATATTGCTCTGAAACGCCTTGTATTATCATAGAATTAAATGTTTATTCCCTCTTCAATCAAACCCTCTGGACAAAAAATGAGCTCACCTATTATGGTGAGCCCATTCCTTTGAACAGAATTGTTTTTCCTACTTGTTTTTACTTAATTGATCGATGTGCTCGAATAGTTTTTCCAATGTAGATGCCAGTTCACCGCGGGAAACGGGACGATTGGCGTCAAATTTTTCCCCTTCTAAAATACCCATGTTCGACAGTGCCCGCGCGGCATCTTTGTACCAGGCTTGGAATTCGGCATCGTCTGCAAATTTAGACGGTGCAGCGGCGTTCATGGGGACGCCGGCTTTTTCTAAGAACCGATAGAGAATCGTCACGAGCTCGGCGCGGGTCATGACTTGATCGCCGCGGAAACTGCCGTCTTCATATCCTTCGGCAAAGCCCGTGGCCTTGGCCCAGTTGGCCGTGTTTTCGTACCATTTGCCCTCGACATCGGGGAACCCTTGGGCCTTGGTATACTCTGTGTTTCTGCTTATGCGATACAGCATAGTGAAGAATTGGGCGCGAGTGGTTCCGGTTTTCGGCGAGAACAGATCGTTACCGACACCGAGCATCATGCCTCTGGATGCGATGGTGTTAATGGCCTTTTCATAAGGCGTGCCTTGAATATCCTTAAACATAGGGACCTTGACCGTGCCCTTGACGGGGATGTTGAATTTTTCAACGAAGGCCGCTTTACTGAAGGAAGGCGACGGTTTTTCAACTGTCTGCGTCGTCGAATGTCCGGGGAATATCCACGTGCCACCGAATATCATGTGGTCTTCTTTCTTTCCGGGATTTACGGGCTTATTCGGGTCGACCGGTTTGCTCGGGTCGACGGGCTTCGTCGGATCATCGGGCTTCGAAGGGTCGACGGGCTTGGCTTTTTCTTTAAAGACCGCGTAGTAAACCGTGTCGGCCGTCAAGTTTCCTTTGAATGCTTTGTCCCATCCTTCAAAAGCATAGCCTTCTTTGGCTTGGACTTTCGGCGCTTGACTCGCGAGCTTCGACGCGTCGTAGGGATTCGGTAAAACGAGAAGGGAGTTCACGCCGCCGCCTTCGTTTTTAACGAAAGTGCCTTTATCCTTGTCACCGTCTTTGATGGCGAATGTAACCTTCAATTCGCGAACCGGCTTCGGCGCTTCTTTAACGGTCACCTTCAGTGTCGCTTCATGATTTTCGGTATTCTTAATGCGGCTGTCGGTTTTGAAGGTGCCCTTCAAAGTAAATGTTCCGGCTTTAGACGTGTCGAAGTTGGATAAATCCCAGGTTACGGGAATTTCCATGTCTTCTCTCGCTCCCGAGGCTTGCACGGGGGCCGCCAACGCCACCGGCGACATGGATAGGGATTGCGCTTCTTCTGCGACCTTCTTTACATTGATGATAAAGTGATCCTTATCTTCTTTTCCGGGCGTTGAATGCTTGTAATTTTTTTCTACTTTGCTGAAGGTCGGGTATCCGTCAACAATTAGGTGACTGTTGATAATTTGATATTGATCTTGGTGCAGAGTCGGTTGATAGCTGTAGTCGGCGCCGAAACTCTTAATGGTGTATATTCCCTTGTTAAATGTGGGGTTCATGGGAAGTGCGCCGCTATCTCGGGATGTGAAGCTCAGTGGCAATTGCTCTGTAATCAGTTTGCCCGCTTCATCGACGATGGCGAAGCGCAGTTCTTTTCCACCTTCGAAAAAGCCGATTTTTGCTTTGTCCAGAGTTTGATCTCCGCCTTCACCGGGATTCGGAGTCGGTACGCCCGGGTCTGTTCCGCCGCCGGGATTAACTTCGCCCATATTCGCATCCAGGTCGAGAACCAAGGCGCGGCGTTCCTCCTCACTATTTTTCCTTGTTAAATTGAACTTGCCGGCGCCGCCGTTGACCCATTCTATTTTGCCTGCTAAAGCGGACCCTATTTCATAGACGATTTTGTTGTTATAAATGGCCCGATATTTCGTGTAAATGGTCCAGGTGTTCTTATCAAGCAGAATATAGCCATCTTTTGACGTATATTCCGTATAGCTATCCAATGATCCGAATTCTGCTCCCACTTTGACCGTAATCGGCTCCCTATAGAGCTTGCCGTCTTTCTTTACGGCCAACTTGATAAAGTCGCGACTGTTGCTGCCTTGGACGTACTCGCCCATGGGTTCCCCTTCTTGTTGAGAAACATCGTCGGGCAAGAAGATGACCAGGTGTTTCCCAAATTCTTCGGGTTTGCGCACGGCATTCCCGTTGCTGTCCATTAGAGTCAGCAATTTGCCGTTCATTTGCACGATGGTGTACATCCTCTTCCCATTGAGGTAAAGAAGATAGTTTCTTCCGGCCAGATCACCTAATGGAAGGGTAATGTATCCACCCTCGGACTGAACGGTTTTTTCAACTGCCCCCGTATCCCTATTTTTTAACGTAAAGGTCACCGGGTTTTCGAACAATTTGCCCTTGCTGTCCAAGACGGCGAGCTTCAGTGTTTGCTTTTTAGTTGTCGGGTCCGTAGAAATGCTTCCTTGATCGATGCCACCGGAGATTTTTTCCACCTCTGCCGTGGCGGTTTCAGGCAATTTGCTCGCATCGTCGCCGACGTTTAGGGTGATCTCTTTTTCTTTTGCGCCGCGAATTTCATAGACGGCCTTCAGATCAAATAATTTGTTTTCGGCGGTATCGGCTTGTTCGAGCTTCTTTTGTAATTCTTCATAGCTCTTCAGCTCTTCTTGGCTGAAAAATGCTTTTACACTGTCAGACGCCCCTAGGAGCTTGTCCAGATTCGCCTTGTCTTTCTTGGAAAGGATCATCTTGTTTAAATCGTTGTACAAAGCCTTCGCCTCTTTAAAAGCCGCTTCCGATTCTTTCACGTCGACGACGACTTTTGTCAGGCGAGGCAATTTCTTCAAAAGACTTAAATCTTTCAAATTAGCATTGTTAATGGCCCAAATTTCTTCCAAGTGTTCCGCATCGGCTAAGGCCGACAGATCCGAAACGTTTTGATTGCTGATGTTCAGGAAGGTCAGATTCGGCATGTCTTTTAACAGACTGATGTCTTCCAGCTTTGCTTTGTCCTCGTTTGTCTTGCCCGCATCCAAATTAAGAGTTTCCATATGGACGGCGCCCTTGAGAGGGGAAATATCCGAAATGGGATTGCCTTGTGCGTTAAATAAAACCAATTCATTCAGGTCTTTGGCAAAGTTAATATTATCTACGCCATTGGCCCAAATACTCAAGCTGCGCAGCTTGGTTAAGCCCGACAAAGCTTCGATGGTCTTGCCCGGCTTCGCTCCGTAGACATCTAAGTATTCGAGATTTTTGAGATTCTTTAACGGCGTAAAGTCGGTGATCCGTTGTCCGGGGCTTTGCGTCGTCGTCTTTCCCCGGTAAGTGGTTTCCATGGGCTTTCCGTCGGGACTTGTAAACTCGTTGTCTTTCAAATTGAGAAAGACTAATTTCGTCAGACCGGCGAGGGGGGAAAGATCGGTTACCCGTTGATAGGGCAGAGATAAATAGCGAAGATCTTCCGCATATTCTAAACCATAGAGGCGTGAAACTTTAACGCCGCATTCTCCTACGTTATGGGGCACGCATTTTTCCGGAGAAAATTTCCAAATGCGACGGACGTCGCCTTTTGTGGTGATACGCGTCTCTTGATCTTGTGCCGACGGTTCTAATTCACCGTGAGCATTTCGAATTCCGATCCAAAGATTGACACAGGGAACTTCAAATGTGTCATTATCGTCGGCCTTCGGCACGTACTTGTCCTCGGGAATTAAATAGCCCGTACCTCCATATGGATTATCGACGCGATAATCCGGCCCCATGCTTTCTCCCAATGCATAAACGGCATTCGAGCACATGCCCAAGACCATGGTGAGAGCCAGCAATAAGGCTGTCTTCTGTTTTCCAATCATTATTACCTCCTGAAATATAAACTACGTACTTTCCTTTGAAATTAGAGAAGCCTAATTCCAAACCATCATACTAGATATATTTTAAACACGCCGTAAAATCGGCTATTTTATTATATTGTTTTTTTAAACATAAAGTCTAACTCTTATTTATTTCTTCTATCATATACCGATCTTATAGAAAAAGTGCATGGATCCTTTCCCGATCCTCGGGAAGTTTTTAAGCTCCGCCTGCGCTTCTTTCTTTATTAATTTTTTACACGCAAAAAACGCCCGAGGCCTCTCGAGCGTTTTGTTTTTGCTTTATTTTTTGATGACGTATTCGTCGCCGTCCACGGGCAATAAAAGCTGTTGGTAATCTCATCGAACCGGTTTTTGTAGACGCGTAAGCAATAGTGCCACTCGTTTTGCCAGGGCCCTGTGATAGAATGAAAGCATAAAGGATGGAGTCTATGAAACTGCTAATATTATTCGCAAGCCCCCGTGCCCGGGGAAATACGGCACAGCTTCTTGAAATAATCACGAAACGACTCGAGGGTTCCGTCGAGGTGACTCGTTTCGATCTCTACAATATGAAATTAAAAGGCTGCATCGCCTGCCGTCGATGCCAGCAGGTGACGGACGGCTTTCACTGCATTCACGACGACGACATGCAGGCTATTTTCGATGCTGCCCTCGAAAGTGATCTGATACTCTTCGCCACGCCGATTTATTCCATCTATTGTACGCCGCCCATGAAAATCGTCATGGACCGACTGGTCTACGGCATGTGCAAGTACTACGGCGAGACCATGGGCCCGTCGCTGTGGGCGGGTAAAACCATCGCCCTCCTCTCCACCTTCGGCTACCCGGAGGAAAAGGCCTCGGATCTGTTGACGGAAGGGCTCGCCCGCTACGCGAAGCACAACAAATTAAATTTCTTCGGAGCCTACGGAGAGCGCCAGCGTTCTTACAAGGAGCCCTTTATGAACGAGGCTATAAAGGAAAGAGCCCGTGCCTTTGCCGAAAAGCTTATGGCCTATGGCAAGAGCTTAAATTAAAGGGAAGACATAACTTTTGCTATGTCATCCATTAAAAAATCCCCTTTCCCGCGCGAGAAAGGGGATTTTTGTTCGATGTTTTACAGTTCGATGCCGTCTAATTGTTTGCCCGCCATATTTGCGTAAGACAGGCTGACATTTTCCAAGGTGTAGATTTCGAAGACGTCGTCTTCCACGCTGTAGCCAGCTTTCGCCAACATGGGCATGGCTTCCAGTGCAGCCTTCTTTGATTCCGGAGACGTGATGAATTTCGCTTCGCCGGTGATGCGCAGGGTATTCATCTTGCCGTCCAGGGCGCAGAGTTCCGTTTTCGGATTGGCCCTCAATTGTTTGCACATTTTTTTGCGATTGTCCGTGTAGAAAGCCAATTGGCCTTCAAATTCCATGACAAAGCCAATGGGGCGGACGTGGGGTTGATTCCCGTCTGTGGTGGCTGCGTAAAATACTTTGGCGTTTTGCAAATATTCGATCACTTTCATTGTCATTCTCCTTTGCCTGATCTTTTGTCTTACGGAATAATTATACCCTTAGATCAGCATCTAACAAGTACGCAATATTATTGTATTTAGTATGTTTTTTATGACTAAAGGAGTTCGTATGAGCGGATGGGTTTCCGGGGAAGATCTAATGTGCCCGGTTCGTTATTTTATGGATGTGGTAGGCGGCAAGTGGAAAATTTCAATTTTATGCATTCTCTCCGACGGCACCCCCTACCGCTACAGCTACATTAAAAAACGTTTGGGGGATGTAACAAATACCATGCTTTCAAAATCCCTGCAGGAACTGGAGAAAGATGGCATTTTAAACCGCAAACAGTATCCGGAAATCCCGCCAAGGGTGGAATATAGCTTGACTGAAAAGGGCTTGAGTCTTATTCCTGTTATTGTCTGTATGGGAAAATGGGGTCTGGAAAGTTGCGGCGAGGAGAAAGAGAAAGTCTATTGCAAACCCTGCAAAAGCAAATAGGATTTTGTAAATCCGCCGTCGATCGGTTTTTACATAAAAACAGCCACTGTGCATCGTGCACGGCGGCTGTTCTGATTATAAAAGCGCCTCGATTTTTTCTTCCAGGCTCTTCGGATCCTTTTGCGGCGCAAAGCGATCCACGACGTGTCCCTCTCTGTCCACGAGAAATTTCGTAAAATTCCACTTAATGTCGTCGCCTAAAAGTCCGCCTCGGGCTTTTTTCAATTCCCTATACAATGGATGGGCATCCTCGCCATTGACGTCGATCTTCCCCATGACCGGGAAGGTGATGCCGAAGGTGTCGCTGCAGAAATTTTTGATGGCACTTTCCTCGCCGGGCTCCTGATGGCCGAACTGGTTGCAGGGAAAGGCCAAGACGACGAGACCCCGATCTTTGTATTTTTCGTATAAGGCTTGAAGGCCGGCGTATTGTTTCGTAAAGCCGCATTTTGAGGCGGTGTTCACGATTAAAAGCACTTTGCCTTCGTAGGTTTTCAAGGACAGATCCTGCCCTTCGATGTCTTTTACTGTGTAATCGTAAATCATTTTCTTCTCCTTTGCTTCTTTCTTTTACTTTTTTCATACCCCACATCATTTCCCCCCACGCAAAAAACGCCCGAGGTCTCTCGAGCGTTTTGTTTTTGATTTATTTTTTGATGATATAGTCGTCGCCGTCCACGGCAATTTCCAAATGATCGCCGTCCATAATCTCGCCGGCAATGAGGGCGCGGGAGAATTTGGTTTCGATGTGGTTTTGGATATAGCGCTTGACGGGCCGTGCGCCGTAGAGCACGTCGTAGGCTTCGGCTAAGATCTTGTCCTTGGCTTCGTCGGTGGCGGAGATGTGAATGTCTCTGTCTTCCAAACGGCTTTCGATTTCCGCGAGATTCGTGTCGATGATCCTTACGATTTCGTCCTTCAGCAGGGGCTTAAAGAGGACGATTTCGTCCACCCGATTTAAAAATTCCGGGCGGAAGTGTTCCTTCATTTCTCTGCTGACGGAATCTTTCGCTTCATCGGAGATGTGGCCGTCCTCCGTGACGCCTTCGATTAAATCTTGGGAGCCGATATTGGAGGTCATAATGATCACCGTATTTTTAAAGTCCACGGTGCGGCCTTGGTTGTCGGTTAAGCGGCCGTCGTCTAAGACTTGCAAAAGGATATTGAAGACGTCGCGGTGGGCCTTTTCGATTTCATCGAAGAGGATGACGGAGTAGGGCTTTCTCCTGACGGCTTCGGTGAGTTGGCCGCCTTCGTCGTAGCCCACGTATCCCGGGGGTGAACCGACCAATCTCGAGACGCTGTGTTTTTCCATGTATTCGCTCATGTCGATGCGAATCATGTTCCGCTCGTCGTCGAAGAGGGCTTCCGTTAAGGCCTTGGCGGTTTCGGTTTTGCCTACGCCGGTGGGCCCTAAGAAGATGAAGCTGCCGATGGGGCGGTTTTGCGCCTTAAGCCCGGCGCGGGCGCGGAGCACGGCGTCGCTTACGGCTTTGGTGGCATCGGCCTGGCCCACGACGCGCTTCTTTAAGATGTCGTCTAAGTGAAGAAGCTTTTCCCGTTCCGTTTCAGCGAGCTTCGAGACGGGAATGCCCGTCCACTTGCTGACGACCTCGGCGATTTCTTCCTCCGTGACTTCTTCTTTGATGAGCTTGCCGTCGCCCTTTTCCTTGCCTTGCTCCTCTTTCAGCTTTTCTTCCAATTGAGGCAGCTCGCCGTATTTCAGGGCGGAGAGCTTTTCCAAATCGTAGTTGCGTTCCGCTTCTTCGATTTCGTGGCGCACCCTGTCGATGGCTTCTTTTATATTTTTTTCGCCTTCCAGCTCTTTCTTTTCCGTTTCCCAACGGGCGATGAGGGCGTCGTAATCGGCCTTTTCTTCAGCCAGCTCTTCTTCCAGTGCGGCGAGGCGTTTTTTCGACGCATCGTCGGTTTCCTTCTTTAAGGCTTCCCGTTCGATTTCCAATTGAAGGATGCGTCGGCGGATTTCATCGATTTCTGTGGGCATGGACTCGATTTCCGTGCGCACCATGGCGCAGGCTTCGTCCATAAGGTCGATGGCCTTGTCGGGAAGGAAGCGGTCGGAAATGTAGCGATCGGAAAGGATCGCCGATTGAATGACGGCGCCGTCGGAAATGCGAATGCCGTGATAGATTTCGTATTTTTCCTTCAGACCACGCAGGATGGAAATGGTGTCTTCCACCGTGGGCTCTTGCACTTGCACCTTTTGGAAGCGGCGTTCCAGGGCCGGGTCCTTTTCGATGTACTTGCGGTACTCGTCCAGGGTGGTGGCGCCGATGGTGTGGAGCTCGCCCCGTGCGAGCATGGGCTTCAAGAGATTGCCCGCGTCCATGGCCCCTTCGCTCTTGCCGGCGCCGACGATGTTGTGAATTTCGTCGATAAACATAATGATTTCGCCTTCGGAGCTTTTCACTTCGTTTAAGACGGCCTTCAGGCGTTCTTCAAATTCCCCGCGGTACTTGGCCCCGGCGATCAATGCCCCCATGTCCAGGGAGAAGACGGTTTTGTTTTTCAAGCCGTCGGGCACATCTCCCGCCACGATTCGTTGGGCCAAGCCTTCCACAATGGCGGTCTTCCCGACGCCGGGCTCGCCGATTAAGACGGGATTGTTTTTCGTGCGGCGGGAGAGGATGCGGATCACGTGGCGCACTTCGTCGTCGCGGCCGATGACCGGGTCCATTTTTCCCTTGGCCGCTTCCGCCGTCAGATCCCTGCCGTACTTATTCAATGCCTCGTAGGTGTCTTCGGGATTGTCGCTGGTCACATGTTGATTGCCGCGAATTTCTTTTAAGGCGCCCATAAAGCTGTCTTCGTCGATGGAAAATTCTTTAAGAACCCGCTTGTTGTTCACCCCGTCGCCTTTGATCATGGCGAGGTAGAGGTGTTCCACGCTGACGTAGCTGTCGCCGAGGCGCTTGGCCTCTTTCAAGGCGTCGGTTAAGACGCCGTTCATGGCATTGGAGAGGCGGGGCGTGGCGCCGGTTTGCTTGGAGAGGCGGCCGATTTCCCGGTCCAGGGCGTTTTCAACTTCCTTGGCGTCGATGCCCATGTAGTTTAAGACGCGGGGAATCAGGCCTTCGTCGTCGGAGACCAAAGCTTTGTTTAGGTGGAGGACGTCTACCTCCGGATTTCCGTATTCTTGTGCCAAATTTTGCGCGCTTTCTAAAGCGGCCATGCTTTTTTGTGTAAATTTATCGATTTTCATATGGCACTCCTTTCTTACATTAGATTAATTTTTATTTCGTGGTTTTGTGATTTTCTTTTAATTGTTTATAGAGGGCTTCTTCTTCCTCGCTTAAATGATCCGGGTTCACCATGACGAAGCGAATGTAGGCATCGCCGGTGTTGCCCTTTAAATCCTTTAAGCCCTTTTTCGGCAGCCGCAGCTTTTGACCGCCCTTGGTTTTTTCCGGGACGGTAATGCGCAGCTTGCCGGCGGGCAAGGTACAGGTGACCTTGTCGCCGAAGTAGGCTTGCCAGGGATAGACGGTTTGATCCATGACGATGTCAAGTCCTTGGATGTCCACGCCCTTAGGCGCCGTAACGTGGATTTTAAAGAGGATGTCTCCATCCACGCCGAATTTATCGCCACGCACCTTCAGCTTCTTGCCCTCGGTAATGCCTGCGGGCACCTTCACGGGGATTTCCACCCCGCGTCCGCCCACGGTGAGGCTTACACGCCGCTCTACGCCGCGGTAGGCCTCGTCCATGGAAACGGTGAGCTCCGCCGCGTACTGCGTCCGTTGGGGCTTGCGCGCTCTGCGGGCGCCGCCGCCTTTGAAGTCGCCGAAGATATCCCCCATATTAAAGGCGGAGGTTCTGCGCTTCGAGCCGGTGCTTCCGCTTCCGCCGAAAAACATATCGAAGAAATCGCTGAAGTCCCCTTCGCCGCCGGTGGTGGTGTAGGTGTAACCGTATTGGGAGGGATCGAAATTCATGCCGCCGGAGAAATTACCGGCGCTTCCGAATTGGTCATAGGTCTGTTTCTTTTTCGGATCGGATAAAACCTCGTAGGCTTCGTTGATCTCCTTAAACTTATCTTGTGCCTCTTTGTCGTCGGGATGAAGGTCCGGGTGATATTGCTTCGCCAGCTTGCGAAACGCTTTTTTTATCGTCTTTTGATCGGCGTCTTTTTCCACGCCGAGAATTTTATAATAATCTTTATATTCCATAAATCACCTCAGTTGACTTTCTTTGACCTTGATTCCATTATAGCACCTTTGCCGTGGATTGCAATAATCTTTTGACCTTGTTTGACTTTTCTTTTATAAGTCCGCTTTTCATTCTTATTGTTACCCTATTTGTCGCGATTCATCGAAGGAGTAGCTGTCTGTCTTTAAAGTTTCACCGCAATTCAATCTCGCTTCTTAGGGGATTCTCTGCCAAGTCTATGATGGGAACTTTGCACAGATATTACATAATCTTATTGCACCGGCGGTAGTTTACCTTATTCATATCTTCCATAATAAAGTAAAGAGATCTTTTCCATTTCATTGTGTCGAAAGGGGGATGAATATGAAACACAAATCACTTCTCTGCTTAATACTTCTGGCACTACTCCTGGTCGCTTGCAGCAGAGGCAGCGAAGAAAATACCACCGCCGACGAAGGCGCGTCTCGGAGTTCAAACAAAACCTTTACCGTGGACGGCTACGGGTCGGACACGCTGCGGATCGTCGCAGGCTCGGAAAACAAAATGCTCGAACCGATCATCCAATCCTTCGCCAAAAAGAATAAGGTCAATATTACAATCGACTACCTGGGTTCTTTGGATATTATGGCCCTTTTGCAATCAGGCGAATTGGACTACGACGCAGTCTGGCCCGCATCCTCCATTTGGCTCACCCTCGGCGACGAACACCGCCTCTTAAAACACACGGAAACCACCTCCATTACGCCGGTGGTCTTCGGAATCAAGCGTTCCCTCGCCGAAGAGCTGGGCTTCGTCGGCCGAGATGTGACCACATCGGAGATCATACAGGCCATTGAGTCGGGCAAACTGAAATTTTGCATGACTTCCGCCACTCAGTCCAACTCCGGCGCCTCGGCCTACTTAGGCTTTCTCTCCGCCCTATCCCCTTCAAAGGACGGTCTGACGTCTCAAGATTTGGCCGATCCCGCTTTACAAAACCAAATCACCTCGCTTCTTAAGGGCGCCGAACGATCCTCCGGCTCATCCAATTGGCTCGTGGACCTCTTCCTCGACGGCGACTACGACGCCATGGTGAACTACGAAACCCTCATTATTCAAACCAACGAGCGTTTAGAAAAAGAAGGCAAAGAACCCTTGTACTGCGTCTATCCCGTGGACGGTCTTTCCCTAAGCGATTCGCCCTTGGCCTATGTGGATAAGGGGGATGCCGACAAGGAAAAACTATTTCTGGATTTTCAACACTATCTCCTCTCCGACAAGTCCCAGGACGGCATCGAAAAGACGGGCAAGCGCTCAGCCTACGGCACGGTACGAGAAGAAAACAAAAAAATCTACAAAAAGGAATGGGGCATCGACTTAAACCGCGTCCTGTCGCCTGTTCGCCTGCCCAAGGCCGATGTCATTATGGAGGCCTTAAGGCTCTATCAGGGGCAGTTTAAAAAGCCGGCTCTCACCATCTATGTTCTGGACTACTCCGGCTCCATGTACGGCATAGGCTTGGAGCAAATGAACCGGGCCTTGGAAGAAGTGTTGATTCCGGAAAACGCCGAGAAAAACCTGCTCTTAGGAACATCCAAAGACAAAACTATCCTCGTTCCCTTTTCCGATACTGTCTACGGCTCCGATTCCGCCGACGGCAACGGCGACGATCTGAGAGCCCTCTACGAAAAATCACAAAGCTACGAAATCAGCGGCGGAACGTCTATGTACGAAGCCATTATCTATGCCTTGGATCTTATGAAAAAAGAAGATGCTTCCATAGAAAACTATACTCCTGCCGTCGTCGTCTTAACCGACGGCATGGCAAACGGCACGGCCACCATCGAAGACCTTCAAACGGCCTACGACGCTTTAGGCAAAGACGTCCCTGTTTTCGGCATACTTTTCGGCGCAGCGGATCCGGAAGAGCTGGATCAAGTGGCCAAGCTTTCGAGGGCCCGGGTCTTCGACGGGAGGGAAAACTTAGTGGAGGCATTTCAACAAGTGAAGGGATACAACTAATATGCGACAAAACTTTTTCGGTGTCAGCGCATCGGTACTTTTGTTTATGCTCCTCTTTCCGGTCCTGAAGTGGCCGATTCTCGTGTCGGCCGGCCTTTCCGTGGGCACCTACTTCAGCGTCTACTACCTGGCGAAGCCGAAGCAAAAAATCGGCGACGTGGAACTGGAGGCTATCGCCAACGGCGAAGAGATAAAGGCTTTGTACGACGCATCAATCGTCCATCTGCGTACCATGGCATCCTCCGCCCACGCCATTGAAAATCCGGCCATTCGCGAAAAAGCCATGGCACTCGTCGCCACGGGCAAAGATATTATGGGCTACTTAAAAGAACATCCGAAGGCCATCTCCGCATCTCGCTACTTTCTTGAATACTATTTAAACACGGGAGAAAAAATCATCAATAATTACCTGAGCCTGAAGCGAGGAAATGTGTCTTCGGAAAAATTTCTCGAGATCGAGAAAAAGACGGATGAATCCTTGGCGCTATTAAGCAGAGTTTACGCAAAGCAGCGGGACGGTTACTACGAGGATCAAATCACCGATTTGGAAATCGAGACGGAGCTTTTGGAAAAAACGTTGAAGCTGGGAGGTGAACAGAAATGAAAGAACGATTCCGCGGATTAATCATTTTACTGGCGGTCATCGCCCTCGCCGGCGGCTACGTGTTTTTTCGCGAGTCCAAACCTCAACAAATCGCCCTCACCGGCCTCTTAGGCGGCGAAAAAATCGGCCTGTTCGAAAGTGAAGAATTCAAAGACTATATTCAAAAACAGTATGGGCTCACCATGGATTATCGAAAGGCCGGTTCCTTCGACATGGTGCAGGGCTCTCTCGACGAGCAGGACTACCTCTTTCCCGCCAGCCAATTGGCGAGCGAGCTCTTTAAGAAAGAAGGTCGGCGAGCCCAATCCGACGACATCGTCTTTAACACGCCCATCGTCCTCTATTCGAGAAAAGCCGTCGTCGACGCCTTGAAACAAAACGGCATCGTTACGGAGCGGGAATCCGTCCACTATGTAAACATGGAGAAACTCGCCAAGCTTATCGCCGCCGATACCACCTGGGCCGATCTGGGCTTGCCCCAGCTTTACGGCAACGTCCTCGTGGATACGACGGACCCTAATAAATCCAATTCCGGTAATATGTTTCTCGGCCTGCTGGCCAACGCCTTAAACGGCAACCGCCCGGTGAATGCCGACGACGCACAGGCGATTATTCCTCAGTTGCAGAAGATCTATAAGGTGATCGGCTATATGCCCGCCTCCTCGGCGGATATGTTTAACCAGTTCCTAAAGCAAGGCTTGGGCGCCTACCCGATCATCGCCGGTTACGAAAATCAACTCCTGGAATTTTCAAAGACCGACCCCGATATTTATGCGCAGGTGAAGGATCAAATCTACATCCTCTACCCCGAACCCACGGTGTGGTCCTCCCACGTCTATCTGTCTTTAAACGAAAAGGGCGACGTGGGCTTAAAGGCCCTTAAAGACCCGAAGGTTCAAGAAATGGCCTGGAAAAACCACGGCTTTCGCACCGTCGTCTCAGGCACCGGTTCCGCCGATCTCTATCCGATTCCCGGCCTCGCCCCCGAAATCACCAATGTCATGTCCATGCCAGACATCGACACCATGCTGCTATTAATGAACGCCGTAAAATAATTGCAGGAAGGAGACGCTTATGTCAGACACCAATGAAATCACCCTGGACAGTTTAATGCAAGAGCCCATTCGAGATCAATCCGACATCGACACCCAAGCTCTCGCCGTTAAGGCGGAAGAAACCCCGGCCCGATTGAGTCCCGAGGAGCGCGCCCGCGTGGATGCCCTAAAAGATGCCATCGATCTCAGAGACTCTCAATCCCTCGCCGTCTACGGTTCCGATACACAAAAGGGTGTGGCGCAATTTTCCGCTCAAATCCTTTCGGAAGTGAAGTCGAAGGATGCCGGCGACGTTGGCGAAATGATGTCGGATCTGATGCTCAACGTGAAAGATTTGGATTTTTCATCCTTGGAAGGGGAATCCTTCATGGACAAGCTTTCCTTCGTAAAAAAAACCAAACGTTCCATTGAAAAATTCATCGCCCGCTATGAAGTGGTGGAAAGCCACGTCGACAAGATTCAAGCGCAGTTGGAGAGCGCCCGCATGGAGCTGTTGAAAGACATCGGCGTCTTCGACAAGCTCTACGACAAAAACGTGGACTATTTCCGCGAGCTGCAATACTACATTCTCGCCGGGGAAGAAAAAATCGCCGAGTGCCGCGAAAACGTGTTGCCGAAGCTCTACGAAGACGCAAAAAATGCGGACGATCCCATGGCCATGCAGGTGGTCAAGGACTTTGACGATGCGGTGAATCGCTTCGAAAAGAAAATCTTTGACTTAAAAACCTCGAAGACCGTGGCCATTCAGACGGCTCCGCAAATTAAGCTCATTCAAAACAACGACAAGCTCCTCGTGGACAAGGTCACCGATGCCATTACCAACACCATTCCTCTGTGGAAATCGCAAATGGTCATCGCCCTGGGAACGCAAAAGCAAGGCCAAGTGCTGGCCATGCAAAAACAAGTCTCCGATACCACCAACGAGCTGCTGAGGAAAAATGCCGAAAAATTGAAACAAACGACTTTGGATGTGGCGGAAGAAGCCGAGCGCTCCACCATCGACGTGGAAACCCTTCAAAAGGTCAACGACGAATTGATCGCCACCATCGAAGACTCCATTAAAATCCACGATCGGGCCCGAGAAAATCGAGCCAAGGCCGAAGTGGAACTGGAAAAAATAGAAAACAGCTTAAAGGCCGCCTTGGAAAATGCCTCCCGCCCGAAATTAGAGGCTTAAAACCTTACAATGAAACGCAACCCTCTCGAGCGTCGTCCTCGAGAGGGTTTTTTGTAGCACTTAGATTGTAAATTCAAGTCACAAAAAAAAGAACCTGCACAAGCAGGCTCTTTGATTCTCCTTTAGAAGCGGTTTACGTGGTTGACAAAGGCGTCGACGAAGCTTTGCAGGAAAGCTTCCGTGTCTTTAACCAATGCTCCGTCCTTTTCGAAGAGTTCGTGGACGGAGGACAGATAGACCTCCGGCTGTTGTAGGGGAATGAGGTCGACGAAAATCAGATTTTGTCTCAAGCTGAAATTCGCAGCCATGCCGCCGGATGCGCCGACGCTGGCGCTTACGACGGCGGCGGGCTTGGTGCCCCATTTGCTCTTGCCGTAGGGGCGGCTCGCCACGTCGATGGCGTTTTTAATGGCCGGTGCGCAGAGGCGATTGTATTCCGGCGTAAAGAAGATGTAGCCGTCTTTCTCTTCCACTTCCTTGCGGAAGCGGGCGTAGCTTTCGGGCTCGTTCTTTTCTTTTTCAAAGTCTTCGTTATAGAGGGGCAGATCGCCGATTTCGATAAATTCCGCTTCGTATCCTTCCGGGAACATGGCTTGCACTTTTTCGGCGACTTTTCTGTTCCAGGATTCTTTTCTTAATGATCCTACGATTAAACCGATTTTTTTCGTCATATATAACTCCTTTTCTTTCCGTAAACTATTGCTTAATAGATTGATATCCGAAAGAAAGGAGATTAAAACATTACCTGTCCACGTAGCGCTTCATGTCCCGCTCGATGTCCCGCTTCTTCATGGCTTCCCGCTTGTCGTGTAGCTTCTTGCCCTTGGCCTCGGCGATGGACACCTTCACCCGGCCGCGGGTCAGGTGCACGTTTAAGGGCACGATAGTGTAGCCCTCCCGCTCCGTGGCCCTGGCCAGCCGGTCGATTTCTTTTTTGTGCATGAGGAGCTTGCGCTTTCTCAGGGGATCCATATTAAAGCGGTTCCCCTGCTCGTAAGGCGCCACGTGCATGCCTTCGATAAATATCTCTCCCCCTTCGATGGAGCAGTAGGCTTCTTTAATGGCGACGCTGCCCTTGCGAATGCTCTTAACCTCCGTCCCCTTTAAGGCGATGCCCGCCTCGTAGGTGTTTTCGATATGGTATTCGTGAAAGGCCTTTTTGTTGTTGGCCAAATTGTCCGGTCCGTTGTTTTTCTTTTTAGCCACGGGCCTCCTCCTCTAATTGAAAGTCGATGCGTCCCAGAATGGGATCGGCGCCGGCCACGACAATGCGCATGGGATCGCCCATGTGAATGGTCTTTTTCGTCCGCTCGCCCACGGCCACGTAGTGATCCTCGTCGAAGCGATAAAAGTCGTCCATGGAGGCGTAGCCGATAAGCCCTTCCACCGTATTTTCCAGCTCGCAGAAAATGCCGAAGGACGTGATCCCCGACACCTTGGCGTCGAAGCTTTCGCCGATGTGATCGGCCATGTATTGAGCCATCTTCACATCCACCACCTTGCGTTCCGCTTCCTGAGCAATTTTTTCCGTGGCGGAAATGTGATCGGCGATGTCCGGGAAGGTTTTTTGATACAGATCGATGAGCTTCGTGTCCAGGACGTGGTTTAAATCCTGCTTAATGACCCGGTGAATGGTTAAATCCGCATAGCGGCGAATGGGCGAGGTGAAGTGGGAATAGTACTTGGCGGCGAGGCCGAAGTGGCCGGCGAGCTCCTCGCTGTAGCGGGCCTTTTGCATGCTCCTGAGCACCATGGTTTGAATCAGCTCTTCTTCGTCTTTTCCCTTGCAGGCTTGGGTCAGCTTTTGAATATCCTTGGGATGAATGTCCTTGGTGAGATCCAGGTGGTAGCCGAAGGGACGGATCACCGCATTTAAAAGGGTTAGCTTTTCAGCGTCGGGCTCTTCGTGAATCCGGTACAGGAAGGGCAGCTTCTTTTTATGATAGACCTCCGACACGGTTTCGTTGGCGAGGAGCATAAATTCCTCGATTAAATCGTTGGCGTCCCGATGGTCCACCAGGCCGATATGAATCGGGTGGCCGTCGGCATCCAGCTCAATGGCGGGCTCTTCGAAGGAAAAGTCGATATTGCCCCGCTTATCCCGCATTTTGCGGCGATTTTTTGCAATGGTATTAAGAATCGTCAGCTCTTCCGTCAGATCCTTGAGGGAATCGTCGATCCGTCCGTCTTCCAAAAAGTCGCTGACATTGGTGTAGACCAAGCGGCGGTCGCTGTTGATCACCGTCTCGGCGATGTGGAAATTGTATACCTTGCCCTTTTCGTCCAGCTCGAAGATGACGCTTAGGCAGAGGCGGTCCACCCCTTCGTTTAAAGAGCAGATGCCGTTGGACAAGGCCTCGGGGAGCATGGGCAGCACTTCGCTTAAAAGATAGACGCTGTTGCCCCGGTGTAGGGCCTCACGGTCCAAGGGACTGCCCGCACGCACGTATTCCGCCACGTCGGCGATGTGTACGCCTACCTCCCAGCGGCCCTCTTTTAAGGGGCGCACGCTGAGAGCGTCGTCGAAGTCCTTGGAATCGGCGCCGTCAATAGTGAAGGTGGGCACGTCGCGATAGTCTTCCCTGCCCGCCACGGCGGAGGTGCTGACCTTTTGGGGAATGGCTTCGGCTTCCTCCAACACATCCTGCGGAAATTCCAGATCCAGGCCCATGGCGTAGGCGATGGAGAGAATGTCCACGTTTTTGTCGTCGGGATAGCCCAGGACCTCCACGATTTTTCCCTCGGCCTTTTTATTGGGCTCGGGATATTTTTCAATATCCACGACGACCTTTTGGCCGTCCTCGGCGCCGTTTTTCCATTTCTTCGGAATGAAGATGTCGTCGGGAATCCGCTTGTCGTCGGGGATGACGAAGCCGAAGCGTATGGCGTCGTCGTAGACGCCGACGATCCGTTGATTGGCCCGCTCGAGAACGGTGACGACGCGGCCCTCGCCGCCTTTATCCGGATCCTTGGATGGAATCTTTTCCACCAGCACCCGGTCCTTGTTCATGGCGGAGTTCACCTTGGTCCGGTGAATGTATAGATCCTCCTCATCCTCGTCGTCGGGAACGAAAAAGCCGAAGCCCTTGTCATTGCCTTCGAAGGTGCCGGTCATGAGCCCGGCGCGGACGCTGACGTGATAATTTTTATCCTCGTCCCGGTAAAGGGTGCCGTCTTTTACCATGTCCTTTAAAAGGCCCTTCATTTCCTTTTGCAGATTGTCGTTGACGTCCAGGGCCCGGAAAATTTCCCGTTTGCTCAATCCGTCGGTTTTTTCCAGGGCTTCCAATACCCGGTCTCGAATGGTCATAATGCCTCCTTTGGCTTACAGCTTGCTTCCGTAGGTGGTTTTCGTAAATAAATTGGATTCGTAGCTGAAGGTGGTGTCCTTTCGCTCCTTCGCCCGCTTTTCACCTAATTCGATGACTCTGTCCAAGAGCTCTGCGAATGAAATGCCCTCGGGCTCCCAGAGATAAAAGCCCATGGAGCCGGGCAAGGTGTTGATTTCGTTGACCACAGGGCCCGCTTCCGTGACGAGAAAATCGATCCGCGCCGTGCCGCAGGCGTCGATGGCGGTAAAGGCGCCTTTCGCCAGTTCCTCGATCTTTTTCTTTAAGTCCTCGTCCACATTGGCGGGGCAGTTTCTCGCATTCTTTCCCTTGCTCGGGCCGGATTTTTTGCCGCCGCCGACGTATTTATCCTCGAAGCTCAAGAGATCCTTCCAGCCCACGGGCTCTTCCAGTGCCGATGCGATGACATCGCCTGCATAGCCCAGGACGGCGCAATTAATTTCCCGGGGATTTTCCGCCGCCTTTTCCACTAAAAGCTTGCGGTCGTAGCTTGCGGCGAGATCCATGGCATCGTCGAGATCTTCGGGATCCTTGACCTTGGTAATGCCGATGGAGGAGCCCAGATTCACGGGCTTCACGAAGACGGGATAGCCTAATGCTTCAATTTCGCTTTTCACTTTTTCTTTTTCTTCCCGCCACTGACGACGGTAGAAGCAGATTCCTTCCATCACGGGAATGTCGTGGGCGCGGAAGACGTCTTTCATAATCTTTTTGTCCATGCCTACGGCGGCGGACAGGGTGGAGCAGCCGATGTAGGGGATGTCCATGGTGTCGAAGTAGCCTTGAATGGAGCCGTCTTCGCCGAAGGTGCCGTGAAGGGCCACGAAGACCATGTCCACGTCGGCGTAGACCTCTTCTTTTAAGCCGCCCTTGGAAAAGAGGCCGCCCTTGTCTTCCACCTGCTTGTAAATTTTGCCGTCGCCGCCGGCCTTAAAATACACCTCGAAGGCGTCGTCGAAATTGCCTTCCTTGAAGGTTTTGAAATTCGACAGGCTTTCGCCGCCGAGAAATTTTCCGTCCTTGGTTACGTAGACGGGCACGGCCTCATATTTGGATTTATCTAAATTTTCGATCACCTGCATGCCCGTAATGACGCTGACCTCGTGTTCCACACTGCGTCCGCCGAAAAATACAGCGATTGTTTTCATATAAACGTCTCCCTTCGTGTCGTTCTTTTTTTTATTCTATCATAGACGGCGGCGGGAATAATAAAGAACCGTTAAGATTCCGTAAAAAAGACAAAAGAAAAAACGGCTCGAAAGCCGCTTTTCCTAAATCATTCGTCGTAGCTGTCGGGCAGGTCGTTTTCGAAGAGCACCACGTCGCCGACGACGGCCACATGGCCCAAGGAAGCCGTGGCTTCGTCTAAGCTCTTGGCCACGATCATATTGCCCTCATCAAAGCCTGCATCCAAGAGGCCCTTTTGAATGGGCGCCGTGCGCTTTTTGCCCACGAGGATAGCTACGTCGCAAACTCCTGCGATTTCCTTTCCCAGCTTGTAATTCTCTTCCTCTTCCATATCGCCTAGCTCCACCATGCCCGGCGTGACGATAATCTTCTTGCCCTTTTCGAATTGACCGAGCACGTCCAGGGCCGCCCGAGCGCCTACGGGATTGGAGTTAAAGGCGTCGTCGATGACGATAATCCCCGTGCCGCCGTCGACGATGTTCAGGCGGTGTTCCACCGGCTCTACCTTACTGATACCACGAGCTACGGCCTCAGGCTCCATGCCCAGCACATAGCCTACGCTTGCGGCGGCGAGGAGATTGGAAATATTGTGCTTGCCTAAAAGCTTGGTTTCCGCCTTCACCTCGCCCTTGTCCTTAAAGCCCAGGGTAAAGGAACTGCCCCGTTCGTGAACGGCGATGTCTTTGGCGTAGACGTCGAGCTTGTCGATCTCTTCCATGCCGTAGCGAATGGTGCGCTTTTTCGTCTTGTCCGCCAAGGGCTTCACGTAGTCGTTGTCGTAATTGAAAATGGCGATGTCGTCATCGGCCAAGGCTTCGATGAGCTCGTACTTGGTCTTTTGAATGTTTTCGATGGTCTTAAAGAGATGCATGTGGGTGGGCCCGATGGCGGTGATGATGCCGATGGAAGGCTGTACCAGCTCCGCCACTTCGGCGATTTCCCCGGGCTCCTTGGCCCCCAGCTCGGCGAGGAAGATCTCGTCCTTTTCGTCCAGCTCGTTGTTAATGACCTTAGAAAGGCCCATGGGCGTGTTGTAGGACGAGGGCGTGTTTTGCACCACAAAGGCCTCCTCCAGCACCGTGGAAGTAATAAATTTCGTGGAGGTCTTGCCGAAGCTCCCGGTAATCCCCACGACCTGCAGGCCCTTTTCCTTTAAGTCCCGCACCTTTTTTTGCGCCGAATCGTAAAAGCCCTGATTGATTTTCATTTCCTTGGGATAATTGATCCGATTGGCGTAAATCAATACGACGTATTGGAAATAATAAATCCCCACGCAGAGAAGGGCAAAGACCAATGCCGCCAGGGTCGGCGACAGGCCGTAAGCGGCCACGGCGGCGGCGAGGGCCACGAGTAGAAGCATGCGATTTAACAGGCGGTGCGTGCCGAAGAGGCGCTTCGCCCGATCCGTCATCACCAAAGGCGTCTTTTCCGACGTGGGCGCGTAGCGAAAGGCTTTAATCTTTTCCCTGTTCGCGGCGATCCAAGCCTTGTATTCCCCTTCGTTGTAGCCCTCCAGCTGAAGCATGTGCAAAGGATAGAGAGCCCGTTCGTTAAAGACCCTGTAGAGAGCAAAGCTCAGCGCCAGGTAAATGGCCATAAAGATCACGAATGAAACTGAATGATACATGGATAACTCCTTATAAAAATGAACGCAGCACGGCGTCGAATTGACCGTAGGCGTCTAAGTAACTGAAGTGGCCGCCCTTTAGCACGACGAGGCCCGCTTCGGGAATTTTTTCCTCGAAAACCTTGGCCATGGAAAGCGGCGTGGCGTCGTCTTCGTCGCCCCAAATTAAAAGGGTGTCCGCCTGAATCCGGGAGAAATATTCTTCCGTGGATTCGTTCACCACCTTGACAAAGACCTTGCGCATAATTCCATCCGCCGCCCTGTAATCGTCGGAGCCGAATTTCTTGTAAAAGCGCGCCATGGCCTTTTCCGTGTCCTGCCAGAAAAACAAGAGCCTGTACATATTTTTGAGGAATTTAAAGGTGTAGACCTTTCGATAATAGGAAAAAGAACGCTTAGGCAGAACGCCGGATGCATCCACCAACACCAATTTGTCCACCCTTTCGGGATAGAGGGCGGCGAAGACGCTCAAGGTCTTTCCGCCGAAGGAGTGGCCGATACAGGTGGCGCGGCTCACGCCGTAGTAGTCGTATATCTTTTTTAACAGCGCCACGTAATCGTCGCCGCCGATGACCTCGTCGGGCGCATCGCTGGCGCCGTGGCCCAAGCTGTCGTAGGCGATGACCCGGTAGCGGTCTTTTAAGCTGTTGACGATGGGCATGACCGATTCAATATTCGCGCCCCAGCCGTGGAGGACAAAGGCCACGTTCTCGCCCTCGCGGGTATCGACGACGGCAATTTTTTTCCCGTCGATTAAGATAAATTCTTTCTCCATTTCTTCCCCCTTGAAAAGTAATTATACCATAGGAGCCCCGCCGCGCCGACATTTCGGATGCATTTTCACGGCGAAAAAAAGCTCGGTCCGTTTTATACAAAGAGGTTTTGTATACAGTTGTGAAAATTGTAGACATTGTTTTTTCCTAATGTTATTATTGTATTCACAGAAAGTCTCTTAAGGAGGTTACGAGATGGAATTTTTATCATTAAAAGACCACGTCTATAATTTTATCGCCGAACAAATTCGTCTCGGCAAGCTAAATTCAAACGAAAAAGTAAACGAACAGGATATTTGCCAGCAATTAAATATTTCCCGCACCCCCGTCAGAGAAGCCTTGATTCAATTGGCCGCCGACGGCTTTTTGGACTCCGCTCCCCGACGCGGCTTCCGGGTCAAGCCCCTGACCAAGAAGGAAGGGGAAGATATCTATCGCATTCTGGCGCCTTTGGATGCCTTGGCTGCGGAGCTGGCCGCCGGCAATTTAACCAATGAAGATCTGAAATCCATGGACGACCTGGTAGAGCTCATGGATTTCCACATCGACCGCTACCAATACGACGAATACTTCGTCCTGCAGGAGCGCTTCCATGACATCTACATTGAAAAGTCCAATAACGAAACCCTGATCAAGACCATCGATCGCCTTCAACGGCGCTTTATTCGCCAAGGTCACGAGCTGGACAACAACGAGGCGCTGCAAAAGCTCTTACACGAAACCAATGCGCAGCACTCCCACATTACGGATCTCTTCCGGGAAAACAAAATTGAAGAACTGAAAGATTTTCTCGCCCACACCCATTGGACCTATCACTTTTCGGAAGTGGGTCAGACGGCGACAGATGACTAAGTAAAATACAGGGGGTGACCTCTGTATTTTTTTGGAGGACGATATGACCATTTACATGAACACCATTCCCTACGATTCCCCGGCCCACGACGAGGCCATCGCCTTAAGGAAGCACATTCTCTATAATCCCTACGACGAAGCCTTCGACGAGGCGAGAAAAACCTGGGATAGAGACAAAATCATCTACGGTCTCTTCGACGACGAGGCTTTAATCGGCGTCATGGTCACGGAAAAAACCGAAGAGGGCATCCACCTGTCGGAAATCCTCGTGGACTACGACAAGCGGCGTCAGGGCCTGGGCAAGCAAATGATTCGCTTCTTGGAAACCCGTCTGGAAAAGGACGATCTCATCACCGCCCAAGGTCCCCTCTCCGCCCGGGCCTTTTACGAAAAATGCGGCTTTGCGCCGAAATCCAAATACCGCACCACCAAGGACCGCATGGAATTGGATTACGAAAAGAAAGTGACGGGCAAGGAAAAAAATGCCATTCCCTTTTTCGAGCACCGGCAAAATCTGCCCATCTTCTTCTACACCGTGAACTCGAAGGATTTCGAGCTCATCCCCGTCATTCGCAACCACTTCCCAAAGGAGCACCTCTTCGTCGTAGACCTTCTCAGGGACGAGCCCCGTTGGCTGGATCTGGCAAAGGAAACGAAGCGACGTTCGGCGAAGTATTCCATTATCGCCCCCCATCTCTACGGCAGTCGCAGCTTCCGTCCCCTGGACGACTTCCATCTGCCGGAAAAATGTGCGGAACAGGCCGATCGCCTGAGCAAGAGCAAGACCGTGCTGCTCCTCGGCACGGAGGCGGAATTTTCCACCAACGCCTATCGGGCGGCCTTCGATTCGCAAAACGCCTCCCTCTCCACGGTACAGCTGCCCTTGGAAGAGGAAGACTTCCGCGGCGGCCATCATTTAGACGCGGATTTCTACAACACCTTCGCCGAAAAAATCGATGAGCTAAAGGACACGCCCTTCGATACCCTGGCCGTGGTGGACGGTTCCTTCTCCACCCAGGCCGACGCCATGGAAAAATTTTTGGAACACAGTCTCGTCAGAAATCTAAATAAAATCGACGTCTTCGATCTGTTGATCACGGGCCTGCGCCGAGATCTCCTGGACAAAAATCTCCTGCGCCACGACGCCACGCCGGGGGTGCTTAAAATCTATTCCGAAACGCCTGATCGGGCCCGGGCGGAATTGAAACGCCTCCACCCCGCCGAAATGAGCGCCGATGTGGAGACCATCCGATGATTCTCCTCATCCTCGCCGACTTGGATCACGCCATCGCCAAAGACGGCAAGCAGATTACCTTCATTCCCGAAGACCTGGCCCGCTTCAAGGCCCGCACCACCGGACAGGTGATCCTTATGGGCAGAAAGACCTTGGACGATGCGGGCAAGCTTCCCAATCGCATGACCGGCGTCATGACAAGGCAAAATTTTCCCGATGAGGAAGGCCTCTTCTACTTCTCCTCGGAAGAGGAGCTGGACGAAAAGCTGAAGGCCTACGGCGATAAGAAAATCCATCTCGTCGGCGGCGCGGGCATTATAAAAAGCCTCTTTCACCGCGTGAAGGAGGCCTATATTACCCGGGTGAACTTTCATTCCGGCGGCGATGTGAAGATCCCCTCCCTGAAAGAAGACTTCGAGCTCGTGGCAACGACGCCCATTACCGACGAGGCCACGGAAGAACATTGGATCCGAAAGAAATAAACAAAGGCAGAGAACCTATTCGTTCCCTGCCTTTTTATTTTGCTGTTGATTTCATTCAATCACTCCGTTTAAAAAGGTTTTATGTCAACCATTGGGGAGTCTAGTGAAAACTAGACTTCTTTTTGCTTTCAGCATCTGATTCAGTGCCAGGGATCCGTGACGATGTGCCACCTGCCATTCGCTTACAAAACAGCAAAAACAACCAAAAAAATACTATTATAAAACTTTTTTTAATTAACTAGCTAAAAACAACAACATAATTGCAGAGAAACCTTGACAAGTAAATCTTATATAAATAAAATCCTCATAGAAGATGTTATTATAATAACAATAAGAGAGGGTGACGTAGAAAAGATGGAGCAAGTTTGGGCGTTTGACGCCACTAAAAACAATAGAAAGAGTATAGAGAAACATTTAAAGGAGGAATTCTATGAAAAAATGGATGCCCAGAAAGATAAGAGCATATTTTGTACGAGAAAATAGAAATAACGGTTGTTGAGTTGTACCATGAACTTCATCAAAAAATGTAAACAGAATATAAGCCCCAATAAACGAATGGTTCTGTTCTACTTGGGCTTTGTCGTGCTCCTCGTCTTAATGTATTGGACACTAAGCATTGAAGGTTCTCCTCGTAATGTACCGGTAAGAACGCCTTTTGGTTCAGATACAGTGGCTCTTTCGTGGTTTATGACAGGCATTATATACTGGCTGTCTCTACTCCTTATCTTCTACGGCATTTTATTGGTAGACAAGGACATTGGAATACTCGTTGTTTTGTTTTTGTTGATCGTCCCACATCTTTATCTTATCGCTCTTGAATATGGTCTTTCAGGAGGAAATGTGCTAAAAATGCTTAGTAAGTATTTTTACATGTATATTTTAGGAAGGCTCTTTTGGGGATAATCTATTGATAAATGGAATGACAAGGAGATAGTACATGAAAGACTTTGCATCGGCGCATCCCGAAGCACCTGCTCCCTATGATCGTGTACCCACGCATGAGATGAGCCACAATGAGGACATACTCTATCATGAACGGGCTTGCAATCGATGACTATAAAACTTCTTTCTTCTGCTACACCAGTAACCTCAACATCTTGGATTCCTAAAAGTAATGTAGTAATATGATTTCGCACTTGTTTTCCCCCTTTATTATTTTGTGGTGATTTAATTTTAGGCTATTGGGAAAACAAGTGCTATCTTTTTGCACAAAAACATCCGTTGAGGAGGTTACTCCCCAACGGATATTATAGAGCCTTTAAAAACAGAAGTGTACCGAGAAAAGAAAACGGCGGATCCTTTGAAGATCTTCCAATTACTTGTCCTGAACCATATCCCGATAAACGAAAAACAGATCGAAAACAATCAGAAGGAAAACAAGACAGGCAAGGGTCAAGATCATATCCGGACTCAAATCAATTCGCTCCAAACCGACGCCCCCGCCTTCATAACCTATACAGCCATAGAAGAAGACAACACCAATCGTCGTCTTTACAAGGGAGAAAAGATTATACAGGTATATAAAAGAAAACTCACCCTTCTCAAGAACGCCTTTAAGAAGAAAGTGTAGATTACGAAATGCGAACCCTGCAATTAGCAATAGAATAGAGAAAAATATTTGAAACACAATGTTGCGTGCATCGATATGGCCCACGAACACATCCTTAAACATCGAGGCGATCCCCAGTGCGGATAAGACGAACCATATGTAATAAAAAATTTTCGTGAACGTGGAATATCTTCCGAGAGTTTTCTTCTCTACCATTATTTCCCTCCTGTAACTTCAATGTTAAACCCGAGATGTCTAAATTGTATTTCACATTTAGACAATAGCTACTTTCCTTTGCGTTTTCATCCATGCCGCACGTGAGGCAGCCTTCTTGCTACCGGGATTCTCGGTTCACTGACCCGGTTCATAAGATCAATTCCTTTTCTCATAATCGATTATAGCACTGTAGCATGGAAAAGAAAATCCCACACACTGATGTTTTTTATGAAGCTGTGCTGACAATCTACATAAAATTATCTGTAATCAATGGTCGCAGCAAAAGAATTTGTGATTTTCTTTGCTTTCATTATACCCCCCCCCCGACGATTTTTCAATGCTTTACGGGCAATAACTGATTGGGGCTCAAGACTTTCGCACACAAAAAGAGCCGGCTCCTGCCGACTCTTTTCAGCTTTTAGGATTTACTTGTCGCTTTCGATGGGATAGCCTGCTTCTAACCAAGCGCCGATGCCGCCGGGTTGACGAATAATGTTGGTGTAGCCTGCTTCTTGAGCGATTAAAGCGCCGACGTGGGAGCGTTCGCAACCGACGAAACCGCAGTAGAGAACAATGGTCTTGGCCTTGTCGTCGCCGAGCACTTTAAGGAATGCTTCTTTTTGTTCCGGTTTTACTTCGTCCATGGTGACGGGAAGTTCAGCATTGACAGCGCCGGGGATCCGATTGGCTTTGTAAGATTTTGCGGGCATGGTGTCGACGATAATCATGTCTTGCTTTTCGTCGATCATTTTCTTCAGGCCTTCCGTATCGACCATTTTGTACTTGCCTTCTTCAGCAGCTTTTACAAGCTTCATGGAAGCTTTTTCGATTTCGATTTCGCTACCGTCTCTTGCGGTACCGGGGAGATCTTTCATTTCTACCTTCGGCGGTTCTTTTGCTTCGTTGCCGCCGTTGTTGGCTTTGGCTTCATTGTTTCCGCCACCGCCGGCACAGCCTACTAAAAGGGCTGCGGACAGTGCAGTAATGGTGAACAGCTTTCCTAATTTCATAAAAATACCTCCTTGTATTAATTTAAGAATACCTGATTATTAACGGCTTGTAAATCGCTTTCCCATTGTTTTTTCTAATGGCATTTCTTTCTCTATTTGTTTTTTCTATACGCCGTTCTTCGCCTCGATTCATCCGAAAAATGAAACACAAAAACCCCCATTCGTCGTCGAATAAGGGCTTCGCAATATATAATTTATTTGCTTTCTGCTTTATATCCCGCTTCGAGCCAGGCGTCGATTCCGCCGGGATGGCGCAGGACGTGGGTGAAGCCTTCTTCCTTGGCGATTAAGGCGCCGACATGGGAGCGGTAGCAGCTGACGCGGCCGCAGTAGATAACGACGGGCTTGTCCTTGTCATCGCCCAGGGCTTTGACGAAGGCCCCACGACGTTCGGGATCCACATCCTCCATGGTGCCGGGGAGCACCGCGCCGAGGGCGCCGGGAATGTGGTTCTTGCGGTAGGAATCCTCGGGCATGGTGTCGATAATGACCATGTCCTCTCCCGCGTCCAATCTCTTTTTAATGTCTTCCGTGGAAATCAGATCGTAGCCGCCGCTCGCCACGTCTCTGACCAAATTCATGGCCGCTTCTTCCGCCGCAAGCTCGCTGTGGGGCTTTACATCGGAAGCAACGCTGCAGCATCCGCCGCCGCCACCCATAAGCGTAAAAGTGGAAAGGGCGGACAGTTTCATTAATTTTGAAAGCTTCATAGACAACTCCTTTTTGTCACTGGGGAAATCTCACTCTACTTATAGATACCCGAAAAGAGCGCCGTGGTCTATTGATTTATCCTTCGGTAATAAAATCGGTATTTTTTTCTTCTATTCCAAAAAAAAAAAAAAACGACACCGAGGTGTCGCTTGTTTGACGGCGCGGGTGTGCGCACATTGGGGCCTTCCCTTTAATAATTTCTCGCCGGTCCGTGATACTCGTTTCTGCCGAAGGCGGGAAAGAGCATGATGAAGGGGAAGAAAATGGCGAGGACGGCGAGGAGATCGCCGCATTCGAAGTATTTCATCATTTTGTAGGTAAGAACGGCGCCGTAAATGGCGTTCACTCCCGGAATGATGAAGAGCAGAGTGTACCAGTAGCTGTCGAAGACGATTTTCGACGCTACGGCCAAGTTCACAATGGGAATAATGGCCAGGATGCCTGCGTATCCCGCCTTGGAGAAAAATTTCCACCAGGCGATAACGGTAATGATGCCGATGCCGGCAAAGAGCGCCGTGCTCGTGCTCGACGATGAATTTGCAATTTGATCCATATTGTTCATGTTATCATCCTTTATTTTAAAAGATCCTTGATCACGTCGGATAAGAGCCGGCGCTCTCGTAGGGTAATGCCTTCGATTTTTTTATCGGCGGAAAGGGGCGGCGTGTAAATGGTTTTAAAGCCCATGCGCACGGCCTCTTTGATGCGGTTCGTCATGGCGGGCACCTGCTTCAGCTCGCCGGTAAGGCCCACGTCGCCGATAAATAATGTGTTTGCGGGGATGGGGCGATCGGTTACCGCCGATGCGATGGAGAGCAGGGTGCCTAAATTGGCGGCCCCTTCTTTTAACCTCAGATTCCCCGTGGTCTTCACCACCACGTTTTTGTCGTAGAGGCCCATGCCTCCCCGCTCTTCCAAAATAGAGAGGAGCACGCCCAGCTGTTCCCGCCGCAAACATTCGGATATGCGTTGAGGATAGGGGGTGAAGCTTTTGGACACCAGGCTTTCGATTTCCACGATCATGCTCCTCGTGCCTTCCCGCACGATGCACATGGCGCTGCCCGGCACTTCGCTCCCCGCCGCACGCTCCGTCATAAAGTGGGCGGAGGGATTGTCGATGGAGATCATGCCCGCCTCGGTCATTTTGAAAAAGCCCATTTCCCCGGTGGAGCCGAAGCGATTCTTCGTCGCCTGTAAAATGCGCAGCTCGTCCTGCATTTCGTGGTCGATGAAAAGCACCGTGTCCACTAAATGCTCCAATGCCCGCACGCCGGCCAGGGAGTCCTGCTTCGTGAGCTGGCCCACGATAAAGACGACTTTGGGGCTTTTCGGATTCTTCGCCAAGTCCACCAGGCGATTGGCGCACTCCATGGTTTGGGTGGGGGTACCGGCCCGGGCGGGAAATTCCTCCAAGGTAAAGGTCTGAATACTGTCCAGAATAATGATGTCGGCGTCCACGTCGTCGATCCAGCGGCACACGTCGTCCATGGAGGTGCCGGAGTAGATCCAGATATTGTCGGCGATGGCGGGGGCGATGCGCTCCGCCCGCATTTTAATTTGGCTCTCGCTCTCTTCTCCCGAGGCGTAGAGCACCCGGTGGCCGTCTTTCGCCAGGGCGTTTGCGATTTGAAAGAGGATGGTGGATTTTCCGGCGCCGGGTTTCGCCGCCAGAATACTCACCCCGTCTTCCACGATTCCGCCGCCCATGACCCGGTCGAATTCTTCCATGCCGCTTTTCAGCCGCCGCTTGGATTCGCCGGAGACGTCGATTAACCTTTGGGCCGTGCGTTGGGCCTTCGCCCGCCCGCCGGATTTTTTCTCTTCCGCCACTTCTTCGAAGGTGTTCCAGTCTCCGCAGTTGGGGCACTTGCTGAAATAGCCCGCGCTTTTGTAGCCGCAGCTCGTGCAGCGATAGGCCTTATGCTTCATTGCCCACGGTCTCCGCTATTTTTTCTTCTTCAAAGCTCAGTCCTTCCCCTTCCACATCCACGTGGATAGCTCTTTCCTTGTGCACGTGGCCGGATAGGATTTCGTCGGCCAGTCGGTCTTCGATGTTTTTACGAATGGAGCGCACCAAGGGGCGGGCGCCGTATTCTTCGTCGAAGCCTTCCTTGCCGATGTAATCCACCACGGCGTCGGTAAAGGTGACGGTAAAATCGTTGTCTTCCAGGCGGGTCTTCAAATCCCGAAGCATCAGCTCCACAATTTCCCGTACCTGTTCTTTTTCCAAATACTTAAAGACGATGATTTCGTCGATGCGGTTTAAAAATTCCGGGCGGAAGGTTTCCTTCAATCGGCCCTGAATGGTTTCCACCATTTTGTCGTAGCCCTTCACGTTGCCTTCGTCCGGGGCGCCGAAGCCCATGGTGTTTTGCTTCTTCAAAAGGGTGGCGCCCACATTGCTGGTCATGATCAGTACCGTGTTTTTAAAATCCACGGTGCGGCCCTGACCGTCGGTGAGGCGGCCGTCGTCCAAGATCTGAAGCAGAATATTAAACACGTCGGGATGGGCCTTTTCGATTTCGTCGAAGAGCACGACGGAATAGGGCTTTCTGCGCACGGCTTCCGTGAGCTGACCGCCCTCGTCGTAGCCAACATATCCCGGAGGCGAGCCCACCAATCGGGAGACGGTGTGCTTTTCCATATACTCGCTCATGTCCACGCGAATCATGGCGCTTTCGTCGCCGAAGAGGGATTTCGCCAGGCTCTTGGCCAGATAGGTCTTGCCCACGCCGGTGGGGCCCACGAAGATAAAGCTGCCGATGGGCTTGTCGGCGCTCTTTAAGCCCACCCGCGCCCGCTTAATGGCACGGGAGACGGCTTCCACCGCCTGGGGCTGGCCGATGACCTGTCCGTTTAATTCGTCTTCCAAATGGACCAGCCGCTCGCTCTCTTCCGCATTCATGGTGGTCACGGGCACGCCGCTCCACTTGCTGACGATTTCGGCGATTTCTTCTTCGTCCACGGTCATGTTTTGAACCCGCTTTTCCTTGTCCCAATGCTTCTTTTCATCGTCCAGGGCTTCTCGTACCCGCTTTTCTTCGTCGCGTACCTTGGCCGCTTCCTCGAAGTTTTGGGAGTTCACCGCTTCTTCCTTTTCCTTGGACAGCTTCTTCAGCTCGTCTTCCAATTCCTTTAAGGCGTTGGGGCTGTTGAAATTTTCCACCCGCAGCTTGCTGGCCGCCTCGTCGATGAGGTCGATGGCCTTGTCGGGCAGGAAGCGGTCGTTAATATAGCGATGGGACAGCTCCGATGCCGCAACCAAGGCTTCGTCGGTGATCTTTACATTGTGATGGGCTTCGTACTTATCCCGAATGCCCTTTAAGATCAGAATCGTATCCTCCACGGAAGGCTCTTCCACCATAATGGGCATGAGCCGGCGCTCGAAGGCCGTGTCCTTTTCGATGTGCTTGCGGTACTCGTCGATGGTGGTGGCGCCGATAATTTGCAGCTCGCCCTTGGTAAGGGAGGGCTTCAAAATATTGGAGGCGTCCATGGCCCCTTCCGCGCCGCCGGCTCCGATGACCACGTGGATTTCGTCGATAAAGAGAATCACGTCTTCCCTGTCTTCCACCTCGGCGATGACGTCTTTCAGCCGCTCTTCGAAATCGCCGCGGTACTTGGCCCCGGCGATGAGGGCGGAGACGTCCAAAGTGTAGATCTCCTTGTCCTTAATAATTTCCGGCACATTGCCTTCCACGATGCGCTGAGCCAATCCTTCGGCGATGGCGGTCTTGCCCACGCCGGGCTCGCCGATTAAGACGGGATTGTTTTTCGTGCGGCGCACCAAGACTTGGATGATGCGCTCGATTTCGTCCTTTCTGCCGATGACGGGATCGATCTTGCCTTGGCGTGCCCGGTCGTTTAGATTGTAGCCGAACTCTTCCAAGGCGCTTTCGATTTCGTCGCCTTCCTCGCCGCCGTCTACCTTTCGAATGGCGGCGTAAATGCTTCGCTCCAGCATCGCAATGTCGATGCCCAGATTTCTTAAAGCCAGGACGGCCACGCCCTTGCCTTCACGCAAAATCGCGAGAAGCAAATGCTCCGTGCCGATGTAATTGTGGCCCAGCTCGTTGGCGATCTCCAGGGCCAACTCGAAGATCTTTTTCGTCCGCGGGGTGTAGGTGAGGGATGTGACCTTCGAATCTTCCGGCGAGACGATTTCCGCGATGGCGCCCTTCGCCCGCTCGTAATTAATCCCCACCTGACCCAGAATGGAGGATGCCCCTCCCGGTTCCTTTAAAATGCCGAGCAAAATGTGCTCGCTTCCTATATATGAATGGCCCTGGGCTCTGGCTTCCGACTGGGCGAAAACCATGGCCCGCTGACTTTTTTCGGTAAATTTTCCGAACATTGCCATTAAAAAACCTCCTTTATAAATTGACGCACCTTGTTGGCGCGGTAAATATTGCTGCTCCTGTCGTCGAGAAAGCTTTCCCGCTCCATTTGCAAATGGGCTTTGCCCATGTGAATCACCGCATCGTAGAGATCGAAGTCCCGCATGGGTTTTAATACGGACAGATCGATCCCCAGCTTCATGTGACTCAGATGAAGCATGGTCTCTTCGAAAGTAATGATGCGGGCGTTGCGCAATATGCCGTAGCTGCGCCGCGCCATGTCTTCCAGCTCGATGAGGTGATCCAGATACATTTCCTTGCGCTTAATGCGCTCCAGAGCCGCCACTTCCTGTGAAATGGACTTGGCCCGCTTTAAAAAATCCTCTTCGCTGAGGCCCAGGGTGCGCTCGTTGGAAAGCTGATACATATGGCCCACGATTTTCGAGCCTTCCCCACGCATGCCCCTGAGCACGAAGCCCATGCGGGTCACGGAGCGCTCGATTTTGTCCATGCCCAAGGTGTCCAGAGCCGGCAGGTGCAGCATGCAGCCGGCTCTTAAGCCCGTGCCCACATTGCTGGGGCAGGCCGTTAAATAGCCCAGCTCTTCGTCGTAAGACACGGGGAGCTTCTCTTCGAAAAAGCGCGCCAAATTCGCCACGGTCTCGTACTCTTCGTCTAAGTGAAAGCCCTTGTCCATGGCCTGAATCCGCAGGTGATCCTCCTCCATCATCATCACGGACAGATGATCCTTGCCGAGAAAGTACGCGCCCCTATCTCTGTTTTTTAAGAGCGATGCGCTGATTAAATTTTCTTCCAAATCGTAGAGATTTTTCAGAGACCCGTCCTTTAAATCGTAAAGGGTCCAAAGCTCCTCGTGCGCGTGAAGGGCGTCGGTGATCTTCTCCCGCAGCTCCTTCGCCTGATCCTGCGTCATGGCGCCGGGATAGGGATAGCCCTGAATATTTCTCGCCAAACGGATGCGGGATGTGAGTAGAATTTGATCCTTATCCATGGCGCTCTTCCTTCAATGCCTTGATCTCGTCCCGCAAAAGGGCGGCGTCCTCGTAGCGCTCGTCGGCCACGGCGGCGTCCAGGCGGTCCTTCAGTGCCTGCTCCTTCTCCGACGCCTCCCGGTCCCGCTTAAAGGCCTCGGGCATGGCGCCTACGTGGCGATCCGCCCCCTGCATGCGAGGCAGAAGGGCATTCAGCTCTTCGGAAAAAGTATCGTAGCAGTTGTCGCATCCGAACATGCCCGTCTTGCGAAACTCCTTTAAACTGAGGCCGCAGACGGGGCAGATCCTGTCGTCTTCTGCGTCCTCGTCTTTTCCGTGAAACAGAGAGAGCAGCTCCTGAATCATGGGCTGAATATCCAAGGGCGGAATTTGCGACGAGGGAAATTGCTTGGCCAGAAATTCCTGAAAACAGGCGGGACACACCTGCATTTGTTTCATTTCATTTCCCTCCACCATGGTGTAGCTGATCTTCGCTTCATTTTCATGACAGTGTTCACAAAGCATGGCGCACCTCCTTATGAAAAGATCCCGAGCAAAATATTTTGCAACAGATCCGCCCGCACGGCGTTTCGCTTATCCGACGCAACGGCCAAGGAGCGATCGGACAGGGCGATGCCCAAGAGTCGGTGCTCGTTTTCCGTCACGTATTTCGCCTCCAAGAGGGTGTCCAAAATCTGATTGGCCTTGGACTGAGTGATGCTTTCCCCCACGGCTTCCGTGAGCTGCTCGTAGAAGCGGGCGTCGTCTTTGATTTCCACCTGAACGATGCGTATAAAGCCGCCGCCTCCCCTTCGGGATTCCACAAAAAAACCCTGCACCGGCGTGAAGCGGGTGGTGAGGACGTAGTTAATCTGGCTGGGGGCACAATTAAAATGTGCCGCCAAAACATTTCTCTTTATTTCGATCTGCCCTTCCCTTTCCAGCAAAAGGGCCCGCAGATAATCTTCGATATGATTGCTAAGACGTGCCATAAATGCCTCCTATCTGATTTCAGTATACGTTTAAAGTCAAAGAATGTCAACATCAGAAAGCACGCCTTCTTTTCTCTAAATGAATCGAATTCGCCGCATAAAAACACCCTCCTAAGAGGGCGTTTCGTTTACTTATTCAGCTCAGGATCTCGTACCCACACATCGTTCACTACGTCGTATTTGTAAAAGACGCTCTTGTTTAAATCCAGGCGGTAGCGGGCGACGGTCACGATGTGATCCGGATGATCCTCGATGACATCGTAGGCGTAGATATGTTTCTTTATCAAAGCATCGCTGCCCTCATGAGAGCAGTCGATCAACTTAAAGGGCGGCTTTTTATATTCCGCAGGCAATTTGCTGTACATCCATGCACCGGCAATTTCCTCGTCGGTCTTCGCCACCTTCCCCTCGATGGACACCGTATAGGTCTTTCCGTCCCAGGAAATTTTTTGGTCGAAGAGTTCCACCACGGCCCGAAGAGGAATAAAGGCCCTGTCTTCTTTAATGACCGGCGCAACCTCCAAGGGCAGCTTCTTTCCTCTCTCTAAGAGAGACGCTATCTCTTTCATCTGAAAATCTAACTTCGTCGACATGTCGTAAGCCGACGCCACGTCCTCTTTATTCAGTACGACGACGTTCTTCTCTGTCGGCTTCAGGTAAATGGCTTGCTCCGGTTTGTTCGTATCGAAATTCATCTTCGTCAGAAGGATGTCGCGACTTTCCTCGTCCCACAGCACTTGATAGTCCAGGGCCTCGGCGACGAAGCGCAGAGGGACCATGGTGCGATCGGAGGAAATAAAGGCGGCGGGTTTCGACACCACCGGCTTTCCGTTTACCTTCAGCTTCACATTTCTTTGGGCAAAGGCCATAGACGGCAGGGCCAAAAGGGCCAGGGCCAGGGCCAACACATTTCTCTTTTTCATCTTCCACCTCTTTCTTTGTTCCGACATTTTATCTTGCTTTCAATATACCCTTCGCGGCCCTTTTTCGCACAAAAAAAACAACTCGCCGAAGCGAGTTGCCTAATCATTTGATCGAGTGAGATCGACTACATAAACATGCCGCCGAATTGTACAAAGAGGGGTGCGAAGACCAAGGATACGATCGTAATCAATTTGATTAAGATGTTCAAGCTCGGTCCGGACGTGTCCTTAAAGGGGTCGCCGACGGTGTCGCCGGTAACGGCCGCTTTGTGTGCATCGGAGCCTTTGCCCCCGTGGGCGCCGCCTTCGATGAATTTCTTTGCATTGTCCCAAGCGCCGCCGGCATTACTCATAAAGATTGCCATTAAGACGCCGGTAACCAACGCACCTGCTTGCAGGCCGCCTAACGCTTCCGTACCTAAGCAGAAGCCGACGATCAAGGGAACGACGACGGCGATGACGCCGGGAACGATCATTTCTCTTAATGCAGCGGTGGTGGAGATGTCGACGCATTTAGCGTATTCGGGGGTAGCCGTCCCTTCCATAATGCCGGGGATGGCTTTGAATTGGCGACGAACCTCTTCGATCATCGCCGTGGCCGCATTACCTACAGCGCTCATGGTTAAAGCGGAGAAGGCGAAGGGCAGCATGCCGCCGATGAAGGTCCCTGCGATAACAGAGGGCTTGGAAATGTCGATGCCTGCAAGGCCCGTTGCCTGAATGTAGGATACGAACAGGGAAAGTGCCGTTAAGGCTGCGGAGCCGATAGCGAAGCCCTTGCCGATAGCTGCCGTGGTGTTACCTACGGCGTCTAAGGAGTCGGTAATGTCGCGGACGCCTTCGGGGAGCTCGCACATTTCGGCGATACCGCCGGCGTTGTCGGCGATGGGGCCGTAAGCGTCGACGGCGATGGTAGAGGCTGTGGTAGCCAGCATACCTACCGCTGCCAGGGCGATGCTGTATAAGCCGATGACGGCATTTTCATGGCCGCCGCCGAGGGAGTATGCCGCAATGATGCCGATAGCCAAAACGATAATCGGGCCGACGGTGGACATCATGCCTACGGAAAGACCGGCGATAATGTTTGTAGAAGCACCGGTTTCCGATTCGTGAGCGATCCGTTGAACGGGCTTGTATTCGGCTGCGGTGTAGTATTCGGTAATTTTGGAAATAATCAAGCCGACGCAGACGCCGATAATAACGGGCCAGAAGACGGCGAGGCTGTCGAAAATTTTATGAGATAAGAAGCCTGCCACGATAATGGTGATTGCCGATGCCACATAGGTACCGATGTTTAACGCCTTTTGCGGGTTCTTGTCCCCTTTGACAAAGAACATGGAGATAATCGATGCCACGATGCCGACGGCGGCAATGGAAAGACCGTATTGAATGCCTTTGTCTTCGAATGCGACGAAGCCAAGGGTGATGACGGAAAGTAACGCACCGACATAGGATTCGAACAGGTCGGCGCCCATGCCCGCCACGTCGCCTACGTTATCGCCTACGTTGTCGGCGATGACGGCGGGGTTTCTCGGGTCGTCTTCCGGAATACCCGCTTCGACCTTACCGACCAGGTCGGCACCGACGTCGGCCGCTTTGGTATAGATACCGCCGCCGACACGGGCGAAGAGGGCGATAGAGGATGCCCCTAAGGAGAAGCCTGTGATGATGCTTGCATCGCCGAACCAAAGGTAGAAGACGGAAATCCCTAAAATACCTAAGCCGACGACGACAAGACCCATAACGGCACCGCCGGAGAAGGCGATGTCCAGGGCTCTGCCCATGCCGTGGCTGTGGGCAGCCTGTGCCGTGCGAACATTGGCTTTCGTCGCCGTGTTCATGCCGATGTAGCCGGCGGCAACGGAGAATGTCGCGCCGACGACGAAGCACACGGCGGTGCGCCAGTCGATGGCAAAAAGTAAAACGGCGGCCAATACAACGACAAAGACGACCAGCGCCTTGTACTCACGTTGTAAAAAGGCCATAGCTCCCTCGTGGATATAGCCGGAGATTTCTTTCATCCGTTCATTACCCGGGTCTTGCTTTCCTACGTAGGAAGATTTCATCAGACCGAATAAAATAGCTATAACGCCGATAACGGGAGCAATGAATAAAATATTATAATCCATGATTCCTCCTGGTTATTTCGTAAGTGCAATTAAAATAATAGTCGAAAGAAAAAAGATAATCGACGAAACAACGGTGATACGCTTCAGCATATCCTTACGACTCGTCCCGCGATTGGAGCCCCATTCCGACGACGGGGAGCTACCGTCCAAGGTACCCAAGCCCACTTGGTTGGATTCCTGTACGACGACGGCACAAATAGTGGCAATCGCCGATAATGCGACGATGATGCTCAAAAAAGTAGTCAAACTAACACCTCCTCGATCCAAACAATCTATCAATAACATTACTATCCTAACATAATCCATTCTCCATTGCAATTAAAACCGTCCCGTAAAAGGCTTGTTTTACGCATTTATCTGGTCAAAAGACGATAAAAAGATTATACTCCTCTTAAAGGAGCGTGAGACCATTGTACCCCAAGTATCCCTATTCATCAAAAAGAAGCATGACCTACGGCCGTGCCATGGCCCTGGCATCCAATCCCACGGCGGCTGCGGCGGGACGAAAGATTTTAGAAGCCGGCGGCAATGCCGTGGACGGCGCCGTCGCCATGGCGGCGGCACAAACGGTGGCGGAGCCCACCTCCAACGGCCTAGGAAGTGATCTCTTCGCCATTATCTCCACAGGCGGCAAGCTTTACGGCTACAACGGCAGCGGCAAAAGCCCGGCCGCTATTTCCCTCGCCGCCGTCAAGGAAAGAGGTTATACCTCCATGCCCCTTTACGGCATCGAATCCGTGGGCGTGCCTGGAGCCGTGCGGGCATGGGCGGACATTCACAAAAAACACGGCCGCCTGCCCTTTAAGGATGTCCTTGCCCCTGCCATCCAATACGCCGAGAAAGGCTACGTCCTCTCCCCCACCGTGGCGCGCCTTTGGGCCATGGAGCTTGAAAAAAGAAAGGCCAATACCGATTCGGTCTACGACAGCTTTTGGGCTACCTTTTCTGAAAACGGCGAGGCGCCCGAGGCCGGCGACATCCTCCGCCTGCCTCACCACGCCCGCACCTTGAGAGCCATCGCCGAAGACGGCGGCAAGAGCTTTTACGAAGGCGAGATCGCGGAAAAAATCGCCGTCTTTATGAAGGCGAACGGCGGCTTTATGCGGGCGGAGGATTTAAAAAACCACGAGACCTTGGAGGTAGAGCCTCTCTCCGCCACCTTCCGCGGCACGGAAGTGTGGGAGCTTCCTCCCAACGGCCAGGGCATTACCGTGCTTATGGCCCTGAAAATTCTGAGCCGCTTCGATTTAAAGGCCGACGATCCGGCGTCCATTCACTACACGGCGGAGGCCATTAAGCGGGCCATGACCGACGGCGCCAATTACATCGCCGATCCCGACTACATGGAGCTTACGACAGAGGACCTCCTCTCCGATGCCTACGCCAAAAAATGCGGCGAGGCCTTCGGCGAAAAGGCTCAAGCCATGACCTACGGCAATCCCCTGGACCGCTCCACCGTCTACTTCTGCATCGGCGATAAGGACGGCAATATGGTTTCCATGATCCAGTCCAATTACGAGGGCTTCGGCGCAGGCATCGTCGTGCCGGAAACGGGGATCTCTCTGAACAATCGCCTGCTTAATTTCTCCATGGAAGATGGCCGTGCCAATACCCTGGCCGGCAGCAAGCGCCCCTACCACACGATTATCCCCGGCTTTTTGACCCGCGGCGGAAAGCCCTACGGCGCCTTCGGCGTTATGGGCGGCTTTATGCAGCCCCAGGGCCACGTGCAAACCCTTCTGCAGCTCTTGGCCTACGGCAGAAATCCCCAGTCCGCCTTGGACGCGCCCCGCTTTATGTGGACCGGCGATAAGAGAATCGAAATGGAGGCGGACTTCGATTCCGCCATCATCCAATCCATGAAAGAACGGGGCCACGATGTGCACATTCCCGAACACGATTTGGACATGGGCCGGGGCCAATACCTTCTCTACGACGAGGAGCGGAAAGTTTATATGGGCGGCACGGAAAAGCGCTGCGACGGCACCATCTGCGTGGCGGAATAGCTTGACGGCGATTTCCTCCTCTGCCATAATGAAATCCAGAGGTGATATGATTGAAGCATTTAAAACGCGCCCTGCTCGTGGCTGCGCTGGTATTTGTCCTTCAAATCATTGCCACTGTCGTCGTCTCTTACCAAAACCACGGCAGTTGGCAATTCAGCGACTATTACACGAAGCCCGTGAACTTAATTCTTCTCGGCATGTTCTTCGTCTCGACATTCTTGTCCGGACTGAACAAAGACCAAATGGAAAAAAAATAAAACCGGAGACAGTTTTGTCTCCGATTTTTTATTGCCTCCAACTTTTTACCAGGTGCAAAGGCCCGTGGCCTCCCGGAATTTCCGATAGTTATCTAAAGAGCGCCGGATAAATTTGTGTGACGAATTAATTTCTTTACACGACTTTTCCCGACAAGTATAATAGAGATGAGAGGTGATATCATGAAAGATCTAAAAACAACGAGCTTGCTCTTTGCCGTAATCTTCCTCGTCCCCATCTTAGTGAACTATTTCATTTCCATGAGGCTTTACGGTCATTGGCAGTTCAGCGATTTTTATAAAAATATCTATTATTGGATCTTTATCGGCGCCACAATCTTTTTCAAAGTCCTCGTTTCCACGATTTCTAACCATCGTAAAAGAAACAGTGTACATAAGGAAGATTGATTTTGCCCATTAAAAAACCGGAGACCGCGACAGTCTCCGGTTCTTTTTTGCCAAACTCTCTTACCAAGTGCAAAGGCCCGTGGCCTCTTGGAATTTCCACAGGGGACGAATGAGCACCCGTTCGTCCTTATATTCTTCGAAGGGCAGGGTGTACTCCCCGTCTTCGTTGGTCCAAATGCGGCGGAAGTAATTCTCCACGGCCACATGGGTCGGGGAGTTTCTCTCCATCTCCAGTGCCACATCCGTTTCCAAATTGTAGTTGTCTAAATTTCTTCGGGTGAAATTGCCGCTGCCTAAAATCGCGAGAGGCTTCTCGTCCTTGAAATCGAAATAAGCCATCTTCGTGTGGAACTGCTCGCCCTGCGTATTATACCAGCGGATCTGAATGCTCGGCGCTTTTTCCTTCAGCTCGCTCAGTGCCGGCCGATTGGGGGCGCCGTTTTTCTCCAGACCGAAGGCGTCTTTGTTTAGGTCGGCGACGATTTTTACATCCACGCCCCGATTGGCCGCCGCCTCCAGATCCTTTAAAATGCGAAACTCCGACAGGTAGAAGATGCCGATGTGAATCTTATCGCCCTTCTCGCTCTTGTTGATGTTCTCGGATAATGCGTCGTAAATTTTTCCCTCGGTAATCAGCTTCAGCCGATCCGTGGAATTCACATCCGGCGACTGAAAGGCCTTTACCGCCGGGGGAAGCTCTTTAAAGAAGATGCTTTCCGAGAGGATCAAATCCTCCATGGCCTTGCCGCGAAAAACTGCGGCCACATTGGAATGGTAGGCGCTGGGGTCGTGGGGATTGGCCGATGCCACCATGGCTTCATTTTCAGACACCACCACTTTGCGGTGATTGCCCTTAAAATTGATGAGCTTTAAGACGGAGCGCACCGTCACCTTTTCGCCCTCTTTGGCAAAGAAATTTCTGATGCGGCCGTTCCCCGCCGTGCCGAACCACTGGATGTAGGCGCGGTAGATGCCGGAGAAAATGGGATTGGAATCTCGCATGCGGTTTAAGTCCGTAACCACCACCTCGATGCCGGCGTCCTTCAATCTTTTTATATTGGCTTCTTCGTAGGCGCCGTAAAAATTATTGATCGGGTCCGTGACGAAGAGAATGGGCATGGCGGGATTTTCTTTCTTCTTTTCGATTAAGAGATCCGTCATGGCCGCCACCTGCTTGGGACAGTCCACGTCCTTATCGTAGGTGGCGTTAAAGAGAAAGAAGTCCACCATGAGAAATTCCTTGGCCTCGCGAATGATTTTCATCTCCCGATCGAAAATCTTTTGCTCGTGGATTTTTTCCCCGTCTTTTACATAGCTCAGGTCGTAAATAAATTCCGCCTCCGCCGGCGCGAATTCGCCCGCCACATTGGTTCCCTCGGGATTTTTCGTCGCGAGGCTATAAACCGTGGGAATCAACCACATAAGAAGGAGAATCCACAAGGCGGCTTTTTTTCTCGATATCTTCTTCAATAGGCCCCTCCTTTTTTATTATTATAACAAAAAATGCACCGACCTTCGCCGAAACAGTTTTTCGACAAGTCGGTGCATTCATTTATTTGCAGTGAGGATCCAATGGCGGCACCGCCGAGAGAAGCTTCTTCGTGTAATCGTCTCGGGGATTTTCCATAATACTGTCCCGGTCGTTGATCTCCACCAGCTTGCCTCGGTACATGACGCCGATGCGATCGGAAATATGTTCCACTACGGCGATGTCGTGGGAGATGAAGAGATAGCTCAGGTTGCGCTCCTCTTGCAGCTCTTCCAAGAGATTGATGATCTGGGCCTGAATGGACACGTCCAATGCCGAGGTGGGCTCGTCGGCCAAAATCAGGGTGGGCTCCACCACCAGGGCGCGGGCCACGCCGATGCGCTGCCGCTGGCCCCCGGAAAATTCGTGGGGATAGCGACCGAAATGGGTCTTGGAAAGGCCGCAGAGGCTCAAGGTCTCGCGAGCCTTCTCGCGAATGTTCTCGCCCCCTAAGTTCACCAGGGGCTCCATGACGATTTCCTCGGCGGTCATTTGGGGGTTGAGAGAGCTGTAGGGATCCTGAAAAATCATCTGCACGTCCCGGCGAATGGCCTTCAGCTCTTTGGCGTCGGCCTTTAACACGTCCCGACCCTTGTAGAGGATTTCCCCCTGAGCGTCGGGATAGAGACCCAGGATGCAGCGGGCCAAGGTGGATTTGCCGCTGCCGCTTTCGCCGACGATGCCCAGGGTTTCCTTTTCGCCCAAGGTAAAGGAGACGTCGTCTACGGCGGTGAACATCTTTCCCTCTTTCGAAAAGAGGGATTTTTTCCCCACGGGGAATTTTTTTACTACGTGATTTAATGTCAACAGATCAGCCACAGCACGCCTCCCCTTCGTAGAGGAAACAGGCGACGCATTGGCCCGGTCGGTGTTCCCTCAGCTCCGGCACTTCTTTGCCGCAAATAGCCATGCGCTTGTCGCAGCGGGAATAAAAGGGGCAGTGCCCTTCCATTTCCGACGGCGGTGGCACATTGCCGGGAATGTTGTAGAGTTTTTCGCCGCGGTTTTCCAATGTGGGCCGCGCCCGCAAGAGCCCCATGGTGTAGGGGTGGAGGGGGCGGTCGAAAATCGTGCAGACGTCGGATTTTTCCATGACTCTGCCGCCGTACATAACCACCACGTCGTCGGCCATTTGGGCCACCACGCCGAGGTCGTGGGTGATGAGCATAATGGCCGTGCCCATTTCCCGCTGCAGGTTTTCCATAAGCTCCAGCACTTCCTTTTGAATGGTCACGTCCAGTGCCGTGGTGGGCTCGTCGGCGATTAAAAGCTTAGGAGAAGAGGCCAATGCCATGGCGATCATCACCCGCTGGCGCTGGCCGCCGGAGAGCTCGTGGGGATAGGCGCGGGCTTTGTTTGCCGCATCCTTAATCTCCACCATCTCAAGCATTTCCACGGCCTTCTTCTTCGCCTCGGCCTTGGAAAGACCCATAATGCGGCGGTAGACCTCCTCGATTTGAAAGCCGATCTTCAGCGCCGGGTTCAAACTGGTCATAGGCTCTTGAAAGATCATGGCCAGGTCCCGACTGCGAAGCATGCGCCGCTGTTCTTTTTCCATGTTTAAAATGCTTTCGCCCTTGTAGAGGATGTCGCCCTCTTCGATTTTTCCGTAAGGCTTGGGCAAAAGGCCCATGAGAGAAAGAGCCGTGACGCTTTTGCCGCTGCCGCTTTCCCCTACCACGGCGGTGGTGGAGCCTTCTTTAATGGAAAAGCTCACGCCGTTGACGGCATGGACCGGGCCGGCGTCGGTATAAAAGGTGGTATGCAGCCCGTTAAATTCTATAAGCTTCGACATATTAACCCCTTTGCGTTGCATCCAGGGCGTCTCTCAGCCCGTCGCCGAAAAGATTCAGGGAGAAAATCGTCAGGGCGATGGCGAGACCCGGGAATATGGTCATGTGCGGATAATCTTGAATGTAGCTTCTGCCTTGGGAGAGCATGCCGCCCCATTCCGGCGTCGGCGGTTGCACGCCGAGACCGATAAAGCTCAGGCTCGCAGCCTGCAAAATGGAGGTGCCCACGCCTAATGTGGCTTGGACGATGATGGGGCCCAGGCAGTTGGGCAGAATGTGGCGAAAGATCAGGCGGAAGTTGGATGCGCCGCCGATCTTTGCCGCTTCCACATACTCCTGCTCCTTCACGGAAAGGACGCTGGCCCGCACGATGCGGGCGTAGTTGGTAATCCCGGATAGGGATACGGCCAAAATCAGATTGCGAATCCCCGTGCCCAGTACCGTAGAAATGGCGATGGCCAAGATCAAAGACGGGATGGAGAGGATAATATCCACGAGGCGCATCAGCACATTGTCTACGCCGCCGCCGAAAAAGCCCGCCACGGCGCCGATAATGGTGCCGAAGATGACGGAGAGAATCGTGGCGAGGAAGCCGATGAAAAGAGAAATCCGCGCCCCGTAAACCACATTGGAAAAAATATCCCGGCCGAAATTGTCCGTGCCGAAAAAATGCTGACTCGAGGGAGATTGAAAGCGAATGGCCAAATTTTGCTCCGCGGGCACTTGCGTGGCGATAAGGGGCGCAAAAATTGCCACGATAATCATGACGGCGATAATGGCGAAGCCCAGCACCGCCATTTTGTTTTTCTTAAACAGGCGAAGGAGGTCGCGGAAACGAGATTGTTTTGAAATCATAGGGCCTCCTTATTGGTATTGGCTGCGCACGCGGGGATCCAAAAAGCCGTAGAGAATGTCCACGATAAGATTGAGCACGCAGTAGGAAAGAGAAATCAAGAGCACCGCCCCCAGGATCATGGGGTAGTCCATGGCGGAAATACTTTGCACCATGTGGCGGCCGATGCCGGGAATGGAGAAGATGGTTTCCGTCAAGACGCTGCCGCCGATTAAGGATCCGGTGAGAAGCCCGGCGCTGGTGAGCACGGGAATCATGGCATTTTTCAAGGCGTGAACGAAGAGAATATAGATCTCCCTAAGCCCCTTGGAGCGGGCCGTGCGAATGTAGTCCTTGCTTAAAACTTCCAGCATGGAGGAGCGGGTTTGCCGCATAATCACCGCCATGGACTGAAAGCCCAGGGCGAAGCCCGGCAAGATCAAGTGCTTAAAGGAGCGCAGCCCCGACGAGGGGAGCCAGCCCAGCTTCACGGAAAACAGGAGGATAAACAGCATCCCCGACCAGAAGATGGGCATGGACAGGCCGATCATGCCGAAGAACATAGATATCTTGTCGATCCACGAATATTTGTACACGGCGCTTAGGACGCCGAAGATAATGCCGAAGATCACGGCTACAGCCAGGGAAAAGAGGGTGAGCTTCACCGTGGCGGGAAAGTATTCTCTCAGGGTGTCGCCTACGTCGGCGCCGGAGATATAGCTCTTGCCCAAATCGCCGTGAAGGGCGCCCTTCATATAGCGGCCGTACTGAACGATAAAGGGATCGTTGAGGCCCAGCTTTTCCCGGTAGGCCTCGATGGCCTCCGGCGGCGCCTGTTGCCCTAACTTCGCCACCGCCGCATCGCCGGGGGTCAGGTACAGGAGGCCGAAGATAATGAAACTGACGCCCAACATGGTGGGCACCATGAGTAAGAGTCGTCGAAGAATAAATTTGCTCATGCGCTCCTCTTTTCATACACCTTATGTAATAAAGACTCCCGAAGGAGCCTTTATCGTCGTGGTTTATTCAAACGTAATGTGGTAAAACTCGTTGCTGCCGCAGGGGTCGGGCTCGAAGTTTTTAATATACTTTTGCGCACCGATAATTTGCTCGCCGTAGAGGGCAAAGATGGCAGGATGATCCTTGATGACCAGCTCTTGTGCCTCTTTGTATACCGCTGCCCGTTGATCCTCAGGCGCCCGGAGGCCCTTTTCGATTAAAGCGTCGAGTTCGGGATTGCCGTAGAACATAAAGTTCGGGCCCACGCCCTTTTTATCCGTGGCGTAGGTGGCATAGAGCGGATAGTGGGGATCCACGATGGAAGGCGACCAGCTCATAATAAACATATCGTGTTCGTGGTTGGGCTTGCCCAATGCGGACATATAGGCGTTCCATTCCATGGCATTGATTTCGACCTTTAAGCCCACTTCGGCCAATTGCGATTGAATAATCGTTGCCATGTCCTTGCGGTCCTGTTGATCGTGGACGTAGAGCTTAATCGTTTCCCCTTCCTTGACTCCGGCTTCTTTTAAGAGGGCCTTGGCCTTTTCGATGTCACGCTTTTCAGGCTTGACGGAATCGGAAATGGAGTAAGGGATGTTCGGGTTCACGGGGCCCGTGGCGATCTTGCCGTGGCCCATGTAAACCGCATCGATGATGGCCTGCATATCCAAGGCGTAGGTCATGGCTTCTCTGGCCTTGGGGTCCTTGAAAATGCCGCGGTCTACGGTGAGGCCGATAAAGTGAACGGAGTTGTCCAGCTTGGTGTAGAGAGTTAAGTCTTCGTTGTCCTTGACCTTCGATGCGTCGTTAGGCGCAACTTCCATGGCGATGTCAGCCTGTCCGCTGTCCAATTCGATGACGCGGTTGGCATCCTCCGGAATAATGCGGAAGACCATTTTCGTAAAGGCGGGCTTTTCTCCCCAATAATTTTCGTTGAGGCTCAAGGACGTGTTGTCCAGCTTCTTCCATTCGTCCAGCTTAAAGGGACCGGTGCCCACGGGATTGGTGCCCAAGGCTTCCGGATCCTTTTCCGTGGTGGTCTTGTCCACCATGGAAGCTGCCGGGTGAGACAGTGCCGCCGAGAAGGTGGCGTCCGGTGCCTTCAGCTTAAATTTAATGACGTGGGGATCCGAGGTGTCGTAGCTGTTCGGGTCGATTTGACCGAAGATATAGCCGTAGGCGTCGGATTGAGCCACGCGGTTTAAGGTGTAGGCCACGTCTTCCGAGGTAAAGTCTTCGCCGTTAGAAAACTTCACGCCCTCCTTCAGCTTGATGACGTAGCTCACGTCGTCGGGCTGCTCGATGGATTCCGCCAGGCGGTTTTCCATGGTGCCGTCGGGCTTACGAACCACCAGGGGATCGTAAATTTGCTTAATAATGTTTTCGGCGTAAATGCTGTTTTGGATGGTGGGATCCATGGACTCGGCGTCGGAGGCCTGGGCGATGACCAAGGTGTCCTTGTCCTTGGCGTCGGCCTTTTCTCCGCCACCGCCGCCGCAGGCCGTGAGCAGCATGGTCATAGCCAGGGCAACTGCCACAAATTTTTTCTTCATATGCGATCACTTCCCTTTCATTTTGGGGTTCTATACTTCGCTCGATTGAATAAAGTATACCCGAAGGAAACGGTCTGAAATCACCGAATCGCGATTACGCCTCTTCACTTTCCACTCGGGAGATAACGGCGCCTAGGTTTCTGAACTTTTCTTCGATGTCTTCGTAGCCCCGATCGATGTGGTAAATGTCGTGGATGTGGGTCTTGCCTTCGGCCACGAGGCCCACGAGAATTAAGGCGGCGCCGGCCCGCAGGTCGCTGGCGTGAACGTGGGCGCCCTTTAGGTGCTTGGGCCCGATGACCACGGCGCTTCTGCCGTCGATCTTAATGTCGGCTCCCATGCGCTCGAATTCCTCCACGTGCATAAAGCGGTTTTCAAACACCGTTTCGATGGCCACATTGCTCCCCTTGCACTGAGTCATATAGGCCATAAACTGGGCCTGCATATCCGTGGGAAAGCCGGGATAGGGCAGGGTCTTAATGTCGATGGCCTCGGGAATGGCCCGGCCGATGACGCGGACGTTTTCTCCCTCTTCGATAATTTCCGCACCGGATTCCTTCAGCTTGGCGATGACCGGCTTAATGTGATTGGTAATGACATTTTCCACCAAGACGTCGCCGCCGGTAATGGCCGCCGCCACCATAAAGGTGCCCGCCTCGATGCGGTCGGGAATAATGGCGTGGCGCGCGCCGCCTAAGCGTTCGACGCCGACGATGCGAATGGTGGAGGTGCCGGCACCGGTGACCTTGGCGCCGAGCTTTCTGAGGAAATTGGACAGGTCCACGATCTCCGGCTCCTTGGCCGCATTGTCGATAATCGTCTCTCCTTCGGCGAGTACCGCCGCCATCATAATATTTTCCGTGGCGCCGACGGAGGGGAAGTCGAGATAAATCTTATCCCCTACGAGCTTGTCGCAGGAGGCCGTAATATTTCCGATGTCTTCTTGAATCTCCGCACCTAGTGCGCGGAAGCCCTTTAAGTGGTAGTCGATGGGTCTGGCGCCGATGGAGCAGCCCCCGGGAAGGGAGTTTTCCGTCTTGCCCATGCGGGCGAGCAAGGGCCCCATGACGAGAAAAGATGCCCGCATTTTATTCATCAATTCAAAAGGCGTCTTGTATTCCGACAGGCCCGCTGAATTGATCTTCAACTTGCCCTTGCCCAAGACTTCCACTTCGCTACCCAGGGCCTGAAGCACTTGGCACATAATGTGCACGTCTTGAAGTTCCGGCACTTCTTCCAAATAAATATCTTCCGTTCCCAAAAGGCAGGCCGCTAAAATAGGCAGAGCCGCATTTTTCGCTCCGCTGATACGCACGCGACCCTTGAGGGCCGGGCTTTTTTCCACGACGATTTTTTCCAAAAAAATTCTCCCCTTACTTCAACTGATTTATTGATAGGATTCGATCCTTTACATGCAAATAGAACGCCGAGAGACAAACTCCTGGCGTTCTTATTGTATCATATTTAAACTGATCGTAACCTATGGTTTACAGCTTTTGTTTTAAATCCCCCGGCGAATGACTTCGGTCTTGTAGCCGTCGGGATCCGTGACGAAAAAGTAGCGCGGCGCTTCGCCGGGCAGACCCATGAGCTCGGTGACGTCAAAGCCTTCCGCCTTCATGCGGGCGTGATCCCCTTCCAGATCGTCGCTTTCCACGGCCACGTGGCCGTAGCCGTCGCCGATGTTATAAGCGCCGTGGCCGATATTGTAGGTGAGCTCCAGCTCCGCCTTGTCCCCTTCCAGGGCCAAATAGACCAGCTTAAAGCCGTCGGCGGAGTGGTCCTTTTCCCGAGTCACCTTGTAGCCCAGAGCCTTTTCGTAAAAGGAGATGGAGGCTTCCAAATCCTTCACACGAATACAGGTGTGTGCGTACTTCACGATCTCACCCTTTCTATTTTGTCCACGTAGACGCCTTTGTCCACGATGGGATCGTATTCGATTTTGTGGAGGCTCGCCTTGCGCACAGCCACCACTTCGCCGGTAATCTCTTCGATGGTGTAACCCAAAGAAGGTTGATGGGCGATAAACAAAATGGGCTCGTCGGTAATATAGGTCTTCATATTGCGCCAGCGGGTGGCGTCCTTGTAGCTGACGATTTTGACGTCGTGAACGCCCAATTTTTCCGCCATGATTTCCGCCGTTTGCGCGGCGCGCTTATATTCCGAAGCGATGATTTTTTGAGGCAAGGGCCATTCCCTGCGCAGAAAAGCCTCCGCCGTATCCTCCGCCTGGAAGATTCCCTCTTGGGTTAAGGCGCGCTCTTCGTCGCGGGAAGCCATGTCTTCCGCCTTGCCGTGTCGCATTAAATATAAAATCATAATGTCCTCTTATCTAAACAGATCTTTTCCCTCGTAGCGGGCGAGCTCGCCTAATTCATCTTCGATGCGAAGGAGTTGATTGTACTTGGCGACGCGGTCGGTTCTCGCCGGCGCGCCGGTTTTAATTTGTCCCGTATTCAGCGCCACGGCCAAATCGGCGATGGTGGCATCCTCCGTTTCGCCGCTGCGGTGGCTGATCACCGCCGTCATGGACGCCCGGTGGGCCATGTTCACGGCGTCGATGGTTTCGCTCAGGCTGCCGATTTGATTCAGCTTGATCAAAATGGAATTGCCCACGCCCTCTTCGATGCCGCGCTCCAGTCGCTTCACATTGGTGACGAATAAATCGTCGCCCACCAATTGAAGCTTGTCGCCTAAGCGGTCGGTGAGCATCCTCCAGCCTTCCCAGTCGTCTTCGTCCAGGCCGTCCTCGATGCTCTTAATGGGGAAGCGATCGGCCAGAGCCTCGTACCAGGCCACCATCTCTTCCGCCGTGTATTCCTTGCCTTCGCCCTTTAGGACGTAGACCTTTTTGTCGGCATCGTACATTTCCGATGCGGCCACGTCCAGGGCAAAGACGATGTCTTCTCCGGGAGTGAGGCCCGCTTCTTTTACCGCTTCTACGATGAGCTCCAGGGCTTCCTCGTTGCTCTTCAGGTCGGGAGCGAAGCCGCCTTCGTCGCCGACGCCGGTGGAAAGGCCCTTGGACTTAATAACCTTTTTCAGGTGGTGATACACCTCGGCGCCCATGCGCAGGCCTTCCTTAAAGCATTCCGCGCCTACGGGCATAATCATGAACTCTTGAATGTCCACATTGTTATCGGCGTGTTCCCCGCCGTTTAAAATATTCATCATAGGCACCGGCAGAGTGCGCGCGCCGACGCCGCCGATGTATTGATACAAGGGCAGGCCCTGCTCGTCTGCTGCTGCCTTCGCTGCGGCCAGGGACACGCCTAAAATGGCATTGGCGCCGAGCTTTGCCTTGTTTTCCGTGCCGTCCAGCTCCAACAGGGCTTCGTCGATGCCCAGCTGATCCAAGACGTCGTAGTCTAGAATTTCCGGTGCGATGATTTCGTTCACGTGTACCACGGCATCCTCCACGCCCTTACCTAAGTAGCGATTGCCGCCGTCGCGCAATTCGATGGCTTCGTAGGCGCCTGTGCTTGCCCCGGAGGGGACGATGGCCCGGCCGAAACCGCCGGCCGCCGTATAGACCTCCACTTCCACCGTGGGATTGCCACGGCTGTCTAAAACTTCGCGACCATAAACTTCAATAATGCTGCTCATAATTGCTCCTTATTTCCATAAACTGCGGCCGGTCATGGCCTCGGGTTGTTCTATGTCTAATACGTCCAACATGGTGGGGGCGATGTCGGCGAGAACGCCGTCTTCGAGTTTTTTCTCGAAGCCCACGGGAATGAGGAAGACGGGATTGGTGGTGTGGGAGGTGACGGGATTGCCCGCCTCGTCCTTCATCACGTCGCAATTGCCGTGATCCGCCGTGATCAGCGCCCGGCCGCCCTTCTTCGAAAGGGCCTCCAGCACCGATGCCAAAGACCGGTCCACAGCCTCCACCGCCTCGATAGCGGCGTTTAAATTCCCGGTGTGACCGACCATGTCGGGGTTCGCATAATTTACAATATACACATCCGCCAGCTCTTTTTCAATGGCATTGATCAAATGTCTGCCCACGAGCTCCGCCCGCATGGCCGGTTCCAAATCGTAGGTGGCCACCTTCGGCGAAGGCACCAAAATGCGGTACTCTTCCTCGAAGGGATTTTCCCTGCCGCCGTTGAAAAAGAAGGTGACGTGGGCGTATTTTTCCGTCTCGGCGATGCGCAGCTGCTTGAGGCCGCCGCGGGAAATAATTTCGCCGAAGGTGTCTTTAATCTCTTCCTTGGGATAGATGATGTGGGTGTTGGGAATGGTGTCGTCGTAGTCGATCATGGTGACCACGTGCATGTGGGGATAGACCTTTCGTTCGAAATGGTCGAAGGCCTCGTCGGCAAATGCCCGCACGATCTCCCGCGCCCGGTCGGGGCGGAAATTGTAAAAGAGGAACACGTCCCCGTCCTTCATACGACCCACGGCCTCGCCGTCTTTTTCTAAATAAGAGGGCTCGAAAAATTCGTCGGTGTTGTCCGCTCCGTAGGACAGGGCGAAGACTTCATCGGGGTCACCGTAGGCTCTGCCTACGCCTCCCGTAAAGAGGTCGTAGGCCTTTTCCACCCGTTCCCAGCGATTGTCACGATCCATGGCGTAGTAGCGGCCCACGATGCTCACCACTTCGCCTGCGCCCCATTCATCGAGCTTGGCCTGAAGCTTTTGAATCTCTTCACGGCCCGCCGTGGGCGCCACGTCTCTTCCGTCTAAAATGGCGTGAATGTAAATTTTTTCCACGCCCCTGGCCTTGGCCAGTTGAACCAGGGCGTAGAGGTGATCCCTGTGGGAGTGGACGCCGCCGTCGGAAACCAGGCCCACCAGGTGAAGGGCCGACCCCTTGGCCTTGTCAAAGGCTTCCTGCAGCACGGCATTTTTCGCCAGTGTGCCGTCAGCCGCATCTTTCGTAATGCGGGTGAGCTCCTGATAGACGATGCGGCCGGCGCCGATATTCGTATGGCCCACTTCGGAATTGCCCATTTGTCCCTCGGGCAGCCCCACGGCTTCGCCGGATGCCTGAAGCACGCCGTAGCCCCGTTCCATAAGGCGGTCCAGACAGGGGGTCTTTGCCATGTAAAAGGCGTTGTTCGGCCCCGCCTCGGCGAGTCCCAGGCCGTCTAATATGGCAAGCAATAAGGGCTTAGGCATGGGAGGCCTCCTCCACGATGGCCTTGAACTCCTCGGCCTTTAAGCTGGCGCCGCCGACGAGGACGCCGTCGATGTTTTCCTTGGACACGAAGCCCGCCACATTGGAGGACTTCACGCTTCCGCCGTAGAGAATCCGCACCTTGTCCCTCACCGAGGGATCCAAGGAGGCCCGCACCTCGCCAATGACCGAATCGGCATCGGCGGCATCGGCGGTCTTTCCCGTGCCGATGGCCCAAATAGGCTCGTAGGCCAGGGTGATTTTTTCCAAATCCTCAATGCCTTCGAGAGAGGCCTTGACTTGCTTCTTTAAAAAATCCATGCGTTCGCCGGAGCCGTAGACCGCCTCGCTTTCGCCGAAGCAGATAATGGGCAGAAGCCCCTCTTCCATGGCGCGGGAGGCTTTCTTCGCCACGGTCTTATCCTCTTCGCCGCGGCCGCGACATTCGCTGTGGCCCACGATGACGTAGTCCACGTGAAGATCCGCCAGCATTTCCGCCGCCACTTCCCCGGTGTGGGCGCCGTAACTGTCCTCGGACACATTTTGTGCGCCGAGATAAACATCGGTGTCATTCAGGACTTGGCCTACCCGATCCAAATGAGTAAAGGGCGGGGCCACGAGTACGTCTACCTTCGATGTGTCCACGTCGTGAAGGGCCTTTGCCAGTGCTTCCCCCTCGGCCACGGTGGTGTTCATTTTCCAGTTGCCTGCAATTAACAGTCGTCTCATCCTACACCTCTTCCATAACGGCGATGGCGGGAAGAATTTTTCCTTCCAGAAATTCCAAGCTGGCGCCGCCGCCTGAGGAAATGTGGCTCATCTTATCCTCCAGCCCGGCCTGTTTAATGGCCGCCGCGGAATCGCCGCCGCCGATAACCACTTGAGCGTCCAAATCGCCCAATACTTTGGCGAGAGCCACGGTGCCCTTGTCAAAGGGAGCCGTTTCAAAGACGCCGGCCGGTCCGTTCCAAACCACGGACTTGGCATTCTTTAAGCCCTCGGCGTAGGCCTTCACCGTCTCTTCGCCGATGTCTAAGGCCATTTCGTCGGACTGAATGCCATCGAGAGATACGGTGCGTGCCGTCTTCGGTTGGTCGATACCCTTGGCCACGACCAAGTCCACGGGAAGCTTCAGGGCCACGCCCTTTGATTCGGCCTTGGCCATAAGCTCCTTGGCGTGATCCACTTCCTCGGCTTCCACCAAAGAGGCGCCCATGTCGTAGCCCTTGGCCAATAAAAAGGTGTTGGCCATGGCGCCGACGATAAAGATGCCGTCCACCACATTCATTAAATTGTCGATGACGGAAATTTTGTCGCTGACCTTGGCCCCGCCTAAGATGGCCATAAAGGGCCGCTTAGGTTTTTTAATCAAATCGGAAAGCACTTGGACTTCCTTGCCCATTAAATAGCCGAGAGCCGAAGGCAAATGCTTCACGATCCCCACATTGGATGCGTGGGCACGGTGGGCGGTGCCGAAGGCGTCGTTGACGTAGCAGTCGGCGAGGGATGCGAGATCTGCCGCAAAGCCCTCGTCGTTTTTCTTTTCTTCACTTCTGAAGCGCAGGTTTTCCAAAAGACCCATGTCGCCGGGTTCGAGCTCCCGGGCCATGCGGCGCACATTGTCGTCCACCACCGCGCCGGAAAACATGGGGGCGATTTTGTGATTCAATACCTTTTCCGCCGCCTCGCGCACCGGCTCCATGGAAAAAGCTTCGTCGTAGCTGCCCTTGGGGCGTCCTCGGTGGCTCATTAAGATCACCGATGCGCCTTTTTCCAGCAAATAGTCGATGGTGGGCTTGGCCGCTTCGATGCGGGTCACGTCGGTGACCTTGCCGTCTTTCACGGGCACGTTAAAATCCACCCGCACCAACACGCGCTTGCCTTGAACGTCCATATCTTTTAAATCCATAATTCCTCCAAAAAAATCGAGCCCCTAAAGAGCTCGACTTCTATTACATCTTCTCTGCAACTAATTTTGCCAAGTCGATGACTCTTTGGCTATAACCCCATTCATTGTCGTACCAGGAAAACAGCTTGACGAAATTGCCGTGAGCCAAGGTCAGAGATGCATCGAAAATCGACGCGTGCTCGTTGGCGATAATGTCGGAGGAGACGATGGGCTCTTCCGTGTATTCCAAAATGCCCTTCATAGGACCTTCGGCGGCTTTTTTCACGGCGGCGTTAATTTCCTCTACGGTGGCGGGTTTTTTCAGCTCAAAAACCATATCCGTAATGGAGCCCGTGGGTACGGGCACGCGAAGAGCATGGCCGTCCAGCTTGCCTTGAAGCTCCGGCAAGACCTGGGCCACGGCCTTGGCGGCACCTGTGGAGGTGGGGATGATATTTTCCGCCGCCGCACGGGCTCTACGCCAGTCCTTTTTGTGCTTCGTATCGTGAATCTTTTGGTCATTGGTATAGGCGTGGACCGTAGTCATCATGCCCTTTTCAATGCCGAAGGTATCGAGTATAATCTTTGTCACCGGCGCCATGCAGTTCGTGGTGCAGGATGCGTTAGACAAGAAGTGGTGTTTTTCGTTGTCGTAATGATCGTCGTTGACGCCCATGACGATGGTAATGTCTTCGCCCTTGGTCGGCGCCGAGACGATGACCTTCTTTGCACCGGCCTTAAAGTGTTTTTCCGCGCCGTCGCGGTCCTTAAAGGCACCGGTGGTGTCGATGACGATGTCTACCTTGTTTTCTTTCCAGGGAATGTTTTCGGGATCCCGTTGGTCGGAAATAATAATATCTTTTCCGTCGATATTAAAGCCCTTGTCCGTTACCTTAATAACGCCGGGATACGCGCGGTAAATGGTGTCGTGGCGGAACAAGTGAGCCATGAGCTCCCAGTCGCCGCTGGCATTTAATTGCACCAGCTCAAAGGGTAAGTCGTCTCTCAGGCAAATACCGCGAATCACGTCGCGGCCGATGCGACCAAACCCGTTTACGCCTACACGAATAGTCATTGTATCCTCCTTGAAGTCCAATATTATCTGTTTAAATGATACCCGGCGGGGAAAATTATATCGCCGTCTACCATAAAAATCCATCTGTTTCATCATATCAGAAACTGCTCCTCAATGCGATAAGCAATGGAAAAAGAAAGGAAAAATTATGCTCTTCGTCCTCCAGGGTCCTTCCGGATCGGGAAAGACCACCCAAGCCGCCCACCTGGCGCGGGAAAAAAGCTTCGAAAAAATCATCACCGCCACCACCCGCGCCCCTCGCCCGGGAGAGGTTCACGGCCGGGACTACTACTTCCTCGATGAGGATACCTACGACGAGAAATTAAAAAAAGGCGAGCTCCTGGCCCCCACCTCCATTCACGGCGCGCACTACGGCATTCCCAAGGCCGATCTCCTTTCCGTCATTCGAAGCAAGAGCCGCCACGCCCTGGTGATCCTGGACGACAAGGGGGCGCGGGAATTAAAGGCCATGGGGGCCTTCGTCATCGGCCTGCGCTTAGACGAAGCTACCCGCCATGCCCGCCTTCTCAAGCGAAAGGACGAGGGCCGTTTCACGCGGGAGCGCTTCGACATCCGCTGCGACGCCACCGTCGACGCTTCTCAATCGGAAGATGCGGTTTACGACGCCCTTTCGGCGGTGGTGGACAAGGCCCTCGCCGAAAACGCCTGAAATTTTTAATTGTTCATAAAAAAATTCACCGTTCATTTAAAATTTTTTTCGATTTCCTCCGCCGCTTTTTGAAATTTTTGGTAGAATGAACTGGGGTGACATTATGAATTACTTATACGTTTTCGCAGCTGCATTTCTGTTTTCGTCCATGGAAGTCGCCATTAAATTTACCGGCGGCGTCTTTAATCCCGTTCAACTGAACTTTATCCGCTTTTTGGTGGCGGGGCTTTTGCTCTATCCCATCAGTCGGCGGGAGCTGAGCAAGCTTACATATACCTTGGCGAAGAAGGACTACCTCCACTTCGCCTTTACGGGCTTTCTGTGCATCGTCGTCTCCATGACCTTCTACACCTTGTCCGTTTCCTTCCTTGACGCCCACGTGGCCGGGGTGCTCTTTTGCGCCAATACCTTTTTCTCCATGCTCCTGGCCCACTTCTTTACGGAGGAGAAAATGAATCGGCCCATGCTCTTCGCCGTCTGCCTGTCCTTTGTGGGCTTTCTCGTCCTCATTAACCCGCTTCACTTTAAGGGCTCCCTTCTCGGCGTCGTCATCGTCCTGATCTCCGCCCTGTCCTTTTCCTTCTACGCCCTGGTGGGAAAAATCCTCTACAAGGACGCCCCCTTTAAGGCGGCTACCATTACCTCCCGCTCCTTCCTCTTCGGCGTGGCGGAGCTATTTGTCCTGATTTTAATTTCCCGCACGGCTCCCGTGGCCGGTGCCTTAAAAGCCGCCGGCCTCGACGTCTTTGCGAACATCCCCATTATTCAAGGCATTCAAGAGGATAATCTCCTTATCCTCTTCTACATCTCCGTCTTCGTCACGGGCCTTGGCTTTGCCAGCCATCTTTTCGCCGTGGAAACCAATCCCGTGGCCGTGTCCTCCCTGGTCTTTTTCGTGAAGCCCGTCCTATCTCCCATTATGGCGGCGATTTTTCTCGGAGACATTGTTTACAAACACGAAATCTTCGGCATCCTCGTCATCGCCGTCGCCTCCGGCCTGATTCTTTCGGAGCAACATCGGCGGGAACAGGTCGTCGCGCTGCAGGAAGCGGAGTCGCTGCAGGAAGCGGAACTCTAAACATGATAAGCACGAAAAAAGACGGCGTCACAACAGACGTCGTCTTCTTTGTTTTCCGGAATATTTTTTAAGTGATTATTTCCAGCTTCACAACTCTATTCTCTAGCCGGCATTGTTCAAAAAGCCTTTAGCAATTAAATAATTGACCCACACACCCAAGGATAGTGCGCGATCGTCTACATCGAACTTTCCATGATGTGCTTCGGCCCCAAAGCCCTCTTCTACATTTCGTGTTCCTAAAAAGCCGAAAGCTGCGGGATACTTTTCTCCGTAGCGACTAAAGGGTTCCGATGCGTACCAAGTGTGACCCGATAAGAGTTTGCCCCCGAGATCGCCGCTGATACTGTCTCGAATCGATCGTACAAGCTCCGAATCATTGACTAAGGGCGAATAAATTTCCGACTGTAAAAACGTCGCTGTACAGTTTTGTGCTCGAGCCGCGTAATCGGCAACTTCTTCCAGAATTTTTGTAGCTACAACGCCTGAATCGGGATCGAAAAAACGAAGGGAACCGCCGATTTTCACCTCATCGGGAATGGCGTTCCACGACGAACCGCCGTGAATGGTCGTTAAACCTAAACTTACCGGATGCGCGGGATCCATCCGATTTGCCCAAGCGGAGCCGAGTGCATTAATAATGGATGCCGCGGCAAATAAGGGATTCTTCGCAAGATCCGGTCGGGAACAGTGTCCTCCCTTTCCCTGCACGGAAATATCGAATGGAAACACGCCCGACATGACCGGCCCTTCTGAAAGAGAAAAATACCCGCTGTCGACAAAGCTTGCCACATGCATTCCCCAAACGCCGTCGATGGGTTCCAAACTTTCTAAAACTTTCAACATGGGAAGGATACCCGTGCCATTTTCTTCGCCTTCTTCAAAGGCAAACAGCACCCTTCCCCGAAGTTGATCTTTTCTTTCCGCCAACAACTTCATCGTCCAAAGCGCGATGGTCATATGAGCATCGTGGCCACATAGATGGGAAATCCCTTCTTGTTTTGAAACGGCGGTTTTCTTAAATTTTAAATTTTCCTCATCTTCTTGAATAGGAAGTCCATCGATATCGCTTCTTATTACAAGGGTCTTCCCGGGGACCGACATGTCAAGCACCGCAACAAATCCCGTGCCTTCCGCTTCCACGATGTCCAGGCCCAGGTCGCAAACAAACGCCTTTAAGAATTTGGATGTATGCACTTCCTTACCGCTCTCTTCAGGGTGTTCGTGAAGATGTTTTTTTATTGCAAGAAATTCTGCCGTCGTTTCATCAATTCGCTTACGAATTTCATCGTTCATCGTCTCACCTCACCTTTCCCAATTGAAAAGGGCCCGAGGGCCCTCTTGCTATTTTATGGCGTCCAAGCCACGTGAAATATCGTCAATAATGTCTTCGGAATCTTCCAATCCGATGGACATACGGATCAGATTTTCCTTGATTCCCATACTGTCGAGAACGTCTTGAGCATATCCTTTGTGAGTCATGACAATGGGAAGCTCTACCAAGGTGTCGCAATCGCCTAAGCTTACCGCCAGCTTCGCCAGCTTAACATGTTCGACAAATCGTACGGCATCTTCATAGTCGCCCTTTAATTCGAAACTCAGAATCCCACCGAATCCGTTTTTCATTTGCTTTTTCGCCACTTCATAAGAAGGATTCGTTTTTAAACCGGGGTAGTGCACCCTTTCGATTTTCGGGTGTGCTTCGAGAAATTCAGCCACCCTTTGTGCATTCTCGTTGTGCTTCGCCATTCTAGTGGAAAAAGTTTTTAATCCACGTATCAACAACCAGGCGTCGAAAGGACTGATGACGCTTCCGAAAAGACACATAAATTGGAATCGCAAACAATCCATATACTCCTTGTCATTGGCAATGGCCACGCCGCCGACCACGTCCCCGTGTCCGCAAATATACTTCGACGCACTGTGTACGACCACGTCGACGCCGAGTTCCAAGGGGTTTTGATGGTACGGCGTCGCAAAGGTATTGTCGATGACAACTTTAATTCCGTGTTCCTTGGCTAGAGCACAAACCCCTTGGATATCCACAATGCCCAAAAGCGGATTGTCCGGACTTTCGAAATAAATCAGCTTCGTCTCCGGACTTATCGCTTCTTTCAGTGCGTTCAGATCCTGCAGATTCACAATTTTGTGCGTTATACCGAATCGTTCCAGCGTTTTCGTGACGAAATTAAAGGTGTTACCGTAAAGTGTTTGATTAATGATGATCTCGTCCTCGGCTTCCAGCAGGGACATAATTACTGCACTAATGGCGCCCATGCCCGATGAAAAACCGACGGCATAGCGCCCCTTTTCCAAGGTCGCCATAATCTGCTCAAACACCTTTATCGTCGGATTGCCTCCGCGGGTATACACATAGTCATCTTCATCGCTTCCCATGGCCTGCAAGACATGATCGATTGAATCAAAGGTGAAGTTCGAACTTTGAACGATGGGCATGGACATAGCTCTGTAAGGAAAAGGATCCATTTGGTGGCCGTGAATGCACTCCGTATCCGCTCTGAATTTTTTTTCCTTACTCATCCGAGGCCCCCTCTTCCGACAGCTGATCAAAACAATCTAACGCCAGTTGGCTGTATTTTAAACCGGGACACGATTGAAGTACGATCGTCAGCTCCAGACATTCCACCAATTCTTCACGACTGCAGCCCAGTTCATACAGGCTGATCGTATGATGGATTACGCATTCATCGCATTTGATTATAATGCTCATGGCCAACGATATGAGTTCTTTGGTCTTTTGATCTAAAGCACCTGCGCTTCTTGCTTCATTAGTGATCGTTGCCAGACCATCCATGACTTCGGGCATGGCCTCGACCAACCTTTTTCTATTTTTCTTTGTCGCTTCGAATCGTTCTCTGAATCCTTCCATAAATTTATAATTCCCCCAATGCTTTCGTTACATTATAAATGACCTTTTTCATTTGAAAACCGGAACAGCCCACATTAAAATAGACGATGCTGGTTAAATCTTGATTGATTTCCGATCCCATAGTGGGAATGGCAAAGGCCTTTTCCTTCCAAAAGCTTCTCAGCTGCTTGTCGGATAGGTTCATGGACCGGCAGTCGATTCCCAAAATGTGGCTTTTTGTACCTAAGCCGAAAAGTTTCAGCCCGCCTTTTTCCAAACATTCCAAAAAGTCGCGGCGATTGTTTTCGATGACTTCTCTCGACGCCATTAGCCAATCCCGATTGTTTCCCATGTCCTTCATGATGATTTCATCTAAGCAAGAGGGACGGGGATAATATTTCTCTTCGTAGGTTGATGTGAATTTTTGCGTGAAGACTTCATTATTACTTAAAGCGAGAGCAAATTCAAGGCCCGGCATATTGAATGAGACCGTCGGGTTCATAATGGAAAACGCCGGCGTGTTCACATCGCGAGTAAAATCTAAAACCGTGCGGAAAGACGGCTGACCGAGTAAGAATTCTTGCCCCGCTTCCATGCCTACGAGGACGAGATTCTTTTCGCTGGCAAATTCTGCAATCTCATTAAGCATGTCACCGGAATAGGTCTTCGATAAAAACAGATCCGGATTCGACAGAACGATCATCTCAGTACCCTCTTGAAGGCACTCTGCCAACTTAACCTTCACGGCAGAGACGTCTTCATCAGCGATATTTGCATAGTAACTTACGCGCCCCGCATTTTCTATTAACCGTTCATATTTATCTCGTTCAGAGGACAGGATAAGAACCTCGCTCCCGACTTCCGTAAAGCTTTCTAAAATATTTCTCAGCGCGAGTTCAGCGCTTTTCGCATAGGATATTTTTCCCTGTTCCGTCCCGTAGCCGTATTGACTCTTCATCCAATCAATAACCGAACGGTAAAAATTGTCCGACAAAAAGTCGATTCCCGCAACGTCACTGGAAAGACGAGCCATAATTCTGTCGCGTAATTTAACCGGCATTTCAAAATCTAAGTCCTCGACCTTTAAGGAATAAAGAGCGTTTTCCGGAAGAATTTCTTTCCACTTTAAGGAATTGGAATAGCGACGGTTAATGTCTTTATCTACTTTTGCTTCTTCGGCAACATTCGCCGTGCGATTTAAAAATTCACGGGTCCGCTCTTCTTTGGGATCGGTAAAGATCACATTGGGCGGGCCTTCTTCAACAATGTGCCCGCCTTCCATAAAGATGATTCGATCGGCTACCTCTTTAGCAAATTCCATTTCGTGGGTCACAATCAACATCGTCGTCGTGCGGTCGATGGCTAAATCCTTAATGACCTCTAAAACTTCGCCTTTGAGTTCAGGGTCGAGAGCCGAGGTGGGCTCGTCGAAAAGAACCAAGTTCGCATTGACGGCAACAGCTCGTGCGATGCCCACACGTTGCTGTTCGCCACCGGATAAGGTAATGGGATAGGCGTTGGCCTTTCCTATTAAGCCGACGGTTTCCAACCATTTTTCCGCTCGTTGTCGCGCCTCTTGTTTATCGACGCCCTGGACGGTGACCAGCGGCTCCATAATGTTTTCAATGGCAGTCATGTTCTTGTACAAATTCGAACTTTGGAATACCATGGACGCTTGGCTTCGAACAAATTTAATATCTTCTTTTGACAGATTGGCAAAGTCGACACCTTTTCCGTCGAAATTGACGGTCCCTGAATCCGGCCGCTCCAGCAAATTCAAACACCGAAGCAAAGTCGATTTTCCCGTTCCCGAAGGGCCGATGATTGCCGTCGTCGTTCCCGGATCGATGCGAAGATCGATGCCTTTTAAAACTTCGGTACCGGAAAAGCTCTTTCTTAATTTCGAAATTTCAATCAAACCGACACCTCCTATTTCTTATAAGCCACGGAAATTCGTCTTTCGAATCTCTTTTGGAATTGGGCCACAATGATGATGACGACCCAATAAAAGACAGCGGCAATAAGGTATGTTTCTAAGGTTCTATAGGTCACCGCCGCCGTGTATTGGGCGCTTCCCATGATGTCCATGATGCCTATGGTCATACCTATAGAGGTCATCTTAATCAGATCCAATAAAGCGTTGATTATAGACGGTGTGGCCGCAACGCTTGCTTGAGGCAAAATGACACGTCGCATGGCCATGGGAAGAGACATGCCGAAAGACACACTCGCCTCATATTGGCCTCGATCCACACTATCAATGGCCCCTCTTAAAATTTCAGAAATGTATGCCGCACTGTTTAAAGAAAGGCAGATAACCAAAGCCGCCGACTTCGGAATCATCTTCATCGGTTCAAATACTTCAGGTAAACCGTAATAAAAGATAAACAATTGAATAAGCACAGGCGTGGCTCGGCAATACGCTTTAAAAACATTGATAACAGAATTAATCGCCTTATTATTTAACAATTGCAACACCGTCAAAATGACAGCTAATGCCAGTGCAATAGAAAAAGAGACTAAAGATAAGTAAGCCGTTATCTTTAGTCCTTTAACCAGCATCGGGAACATTTGTATAAAATAAGGCAAAAACTGATTGATAAAATAATCCATTTTTGCTCCTTTTCTTAGAACAATTATTCAGCTTTTGTGATGTCCATTCCTACCCATTTTTCAGAGATTTTTTGTAATGTGCCGTCTGCTTGAATGTCGGCGATAAATGCATTGATGGCATCGAGGAGTTCCTTGTTTTCCTTCTTTACAACTAATGTCCCCGGTTCACTCTTGAATGCAGGCGTTACCTTCAGAGGAAGGCCCGTGTCTTTAATGGCGGTAAGACCTTGGACGTCTTGTGCTAAGCAGCCGTCGATCTTTCCGTTAGCCACTTCCTTCAACATGCCTTCAAGGGTTGCGGAGTTGTAAATTTCCCACTTCACTTCACCGTTGGGGTACATGGCGTCAATATCATTCTTCATATTGTTGCCTGCACCGACGCCGATTGTTTTGCCTGCCAGGTCTTCAGCCGTCTTAATGTCTTTTTCATCTTCTCTTACAATGATTAAAGATTTGAAATAAGAGATCGGTTCCGAGAAAGCATATCTTTGTTCGCGTTCCGGCGTCGGTCCCATTTGGGCGGCTACTACTTGGGCTCTGTCCGTATCGAGTAAACCTAAAAGACCGGCGAAGTCAGCTTGTTCCCAGTTAACTTTAATGCCCGTTCTCTTTTCAAATTCGTTCCAGATGTCGATATCGTAACCGACCAGTTTGTCGCCATCCATGAACTCGAAGGGCTTGTAGCCGGGGGATGTGGCGACGGTGATTTCAGAAATATCCAATCCGTATTTCTTGTCGTCGCCGGCTGCCGCTTCCGTGCTTTCGTTTGCGTTTTTGTTTGCATTTGCATTTTCCGTTTTACCATTGTTTGTTTCCGCTTTTCCGCAAGATACCAGCAGCATCATTGCAGCCACAAGGAGTAAAACGTACTTCATTTTTGAAAAATACTTTTCCATTCTTTCACCTCTGAGCTTTTCTAAATCTTATAAATTCTATGTGCTTCACACGGAAGCACATTAAACTACAAAATCAGTATACACAAGAAATAATGAAAACGGTTCGATATAGATAAATAATTTATAATTTCTGTATCTATTTGTTTTTCAAATGGTTCTTCATGTTTAAATAATAGCTCAAACGCAAAAGACGGAGGCGTGAACCTCCGTCTCTTTGTTTGCACTTATTTCGTAATTTGAACCGTGGACAGAATCTCCGGCAATTGTTTCCGCGCGTCATTGTAGGCCTTTTGTAATTCCTTACTTTCCAAGCTGGTTTGCACGTCGGAGGCGCAGATGAAGATTAGGTACTTGTTCCCGATCCGCCCCACGACGTAACAGGGAATGTCGCCTTCCGGCTTGTCGGCGATGTCGAAGCAACCCACCCAGCCGATGGCTTCGTCGAAGGCGTGGTTTTTCTTTTCGTAGAGGCTCTTTCTCAAATAGCCGTCGTCCATTTTTTCTTCCTTGTACAGGAACATGCCTTTCTTGTCTTCGGGAATGGTGACGGTGACGTTCTTATAGACCTGAACCGTTTCACCCTTAACCTTTTTGCCGATTTCCATGTCGCCGAAAAAGGCCGCCCGATTCTTTTCGTCCCATTGCACCTTCACGCCCAGGGCTTCGGCGACGAAGCGCATGGGCAGATAGGTGCGGTTTTTAGAAATGCGGGGCACCGTGTCCATGGTCTTCTTCACGCCGTTGACCGTGTAGGCCTTTTTGCCGATGGTCATGACCACATTCTTGTCGCCTTTCGTCAAGGTGACCTGACGCTTCTCTGCGTTCCAGTTGACCTTGCCGCCCAGTCCTTCGGTGACCACGCGCACCGGCAGGGTGACGCGATTGTCTTTCATTTCCACGCCGGTAAAGTCGTCGAACATGGCGGCTTGCACGCCCTTAATGTAGACGTCGATGGGGTATTCGTCGTCGTCATCCGGCCCGTTGGCGAAGGCCAAGGTGGGGATGAAGCACAGGGCGAGTAAAATAAGTACTAATTTTTTCATGGTTTCTCCTTTCTAAAACAATTCCTACGCTACTATTTTACCCCCCCCCCCGAATAAAATATACAATCCCTAAAATAAATTGCATTGGCCAGTTCATCGGCGTATAGTATTTTCCGGAGATCGTATTTTTATAAACGATACTCGCCCTTTAAGGGGCATGAAGACACAGCGGATTTTCCGCCGACAATTTTATAAGGAGAATTATGCAAGTAGAAATGTTACAGGGCAAAATTCACCGGGCGACGGTGACCCAAGCTGAACTTAACTATGTGGGAAGCATTACCATCGATGAGGCGCTCCTGGAGGCCTCGGGCATTAGAGAGTATCAGAAGGTGCAAGTGGTGGACATCGACAACGGATCCCGTTTGGAGACCTACACCATTGCCGGCGAACGCAACAGCGGCGTGATTTGTTTAAACGGCGCCGCCGCACGACTGGTCTCTGTGGGAGACAAGGTGATTATCATGAGCTACGCCGCATACGAGGCCAATGAGCTTACGGCCTACGCGCCGAAGGTGGTCTTTGTGGACGAAAACAACGGCGTCAAACAAATCGCAACCTACGAAAAACACGGCACCTTGTCTTAAAGGCAATGAAATAAGGGGCAGAGTTTATTTCGCCCATAAAAAAACCCGCCGCGTGGCGGGTTTCATCATTATGCCGAAGGAAGGATCTGCCTTCCTTCTTTTTTTGTGCAAAATCCTTAGGCCAGAATCAGGTTTTGAATGTCTTCTTCCACGGTGCCGTTGGGGGCAATGTTGAAATTTTCCACCAGCACCTTCACCACATTTTCGCTTAAGAAGGCGGGAAGGGTGGGGCCCAAGTGAATATTTTTCACGCCCAGAGACAAAAGGGCCAAGAGGACGATGACGGCCTTTTGTTCGTACCAGGCGATGTTGTAGACGATGGGCAGCTCGTTAATGTCGTTCAAGCCGAAAATTTCCTGCAGCTTCATGGCGATGACGGCCAGGGAGTAGGAGTCGTTGCATTGGCCGGCGTCCAAGACCCGGGGAATGCCGCCGATGTCGCCCATGTGCAGTTTATTGTAGCGATACTTGGCACAGCCCGCCGTTAAAATCACCGTGTCGTCGGGCAGAGCCTTGGCAAATTCTTCGTAGTAGTTGCGGTCTCTTTGGCGTCCGTCGCAGCCGCCCATGACCACGAATTTCTTAATGGCGCCGCTCTTCACCGCATCCACGACCTTATCCGCGAGAGCGAAGACTTGATTGTGGGCGAAGCCGCCGACGAGGGTGCCTTCTTCGATTTTTTCAGGCGCCTCGCAACCCTTGGCCTGCTCGATAAGGGCGGAAAAATCCTTGTGGCCCTTTGCGTCTTCTTCAATGAATTTCGCACCCGGATAGCTTGCCACGCCGGTGGTGTAGAGGCGGTCCAAATAGCTGTCGTCCTTCGGCGGCACGATGCAGTTGGTGGTCATAAGGATGGGGCCGTTGAAGCTTGCAAACTCTTCTTTTTGATGCCACCAGCTGCCGCCGTAATTGCCGACGAAGTGATCGTACTTTTTAAATGCGGGATAGTAATTGGCGGGAAGCATTTCCGAGTGGGTGTACACGTCCACGCCGGTGCCTGCCGTTTGTTCGAGGAGCTCTTCCATATCCTTTAGGTCGTGGCCGGAAATTAAAATCCCGGGATTGTCCCGCGGCTCCAAGGACACCTCCGTCATTTCCGGATGGCCGAATTTCGTCGTGTTGGCTTCATCTAAAAGAGCCATGGCCTTGACGCCGTTTTCCCCGGTCTTTAAGGTGAGAGCCACGAGATCCTCCACAGACAAATTATCGTCGGTGATCTTTTCCAAAGCTTCGGCAATAAAGGCGTGGACCTCGTCGTCTCTGAAGCCCAGCACATTGGCGTGGCGGGTGTAGGCCGCCGTGCCCTTTAAGCCGTAGGTAATGAGTTCTCTTAAAGAGCGAATGTCTTCATCTTTCGTGGCGAGAACGCCGATTGCATCGGCCTTCGCGGCTTCCGTAAGCCCTTCCCGCACGTCGAATGCAGCTTCGGCGGGAAGATCAGCCATGCCTTCGGCCAATTCCTTTTTCATGTCCAGGGTCTTTACAATGTATTCTTCCACCGTTTGCGAATTGAAGTTCGCATTGGTAATGGTGGTAAAGAGATTGTCCGCGATGCGGTCTTGTACGGCGATTTTCTTATCGCCTAAATCCCCCTTGCGATTGGCCACTTGGGCCAGGCCCTTGGTGACGTAAATCAGTAAATCCTGCAGATCCGCCACGTCCTTGGTCTTTCCGCAAACCCCTTTGACGGTACAGCCTTTATTGCCGGCGGTTTCCTGACATTGAAAACAAAACATCTGTTGCCTCCTTCTATATTCTTGTTTTAGCTTAGCTCCAGTATATGCGCGGGCAAATAAATTGTACGTAACCATTGTTACGCACAGTTAAAAACTAAAATAAAAGGGATTCTAATTTTTCCGGATCGAAGGACAGCTCCCTGCCCTTCAAATCGATATAGCCTTCTCGATGCATTTTCATCAGCTCGCGAGACAGTGAGGGCCGGGGCACGGCCAGGTAATCGGCGAGCTCTTCCCGGTTCATCAGCGTCATTGGCTCGCCTTCGGGATTTTTAAAGAGCAAGTGGCGGGCGATCTTTTTGCGAAGGCTTCCCGCCGAGAGGATGAGCAGCTTTTGATTGAGAAAATAGGCTTTCTTCGCTAGGACCTGAAGCATATTTTCTGTTAAACGCTGAGCTGTGGCGCCGCCCGCGAGATCGAAGGCTTCTTTGGGCACGAAAAGCAGGCGGCTGTCCTTCACGGCGCGGCAGGCAAAGTCGTAGGGCCTGTCTTCCAAAAACAGATACACCTCGCCGAACACCGTCTCGGGCTTGTCGAATCGATTGACCATTTGCCGCTTGCCGGAATAATCGTTTTTCTCCACCTCCACTACTCCGTCGAGAAGAATAAAAAGCCCCGTCGCCTCGTCCTCTTCTCGAAAGACGTACTCTCCGGCGGCCACCTTTCGTTCATAGGCGCCCAAATTCTTTAAATAAGCATCCAGGGCCCCCCCGTCGACGCCGCGAAAAAGCTTGCTTCTATCGGCCACGCCGTTCACCTCGTCTCAGGCCACGCAGGTGATAGCTCGTGGTGTGTACCGCGCGGGAAAGATCCGCTCCCGTGAAGAAGCGCCGCCGAGAGGACAGGCGGGCCCGCTGCACCCGGCGCGCCAAATACATGGGCCGTGGGCGACGGGAAAGGGAGCGCAAAAAGACACCGGCGGCTGCGGCCGCGGCCTTTTTTCCCAAAAGAGGCAGAACCAGCTCCGACTGCCGACGTTTAAATCGACGCACGGCATCTTCCGCTTCCCGGGATTTTTTAAAGCCGCTCTTTGCTTCCAAGCGAAGACGTTCATTTACTTTTTCTCTCATAAGGCCCTCCTGTTATTATTCTTACTATAAAAATAACCGATAACGTTACATCTTAAACCGAAAACCGAAAATTGAGGCGTAATTTGCTTAATTTTAGCTACGCCTTTCGGACTTTTCATATATATGGTATATTGTCTTTAGCAGAAAACGTTAACCAAGGCGTCGACGTTTTTCGCTGCGATTCTTTAAGAAAGGAAGAAATTATGGATTGGAAGAAGCATCACAGGATTCTCATTATTACCGGCCACTTCGGCAGCGGTAAGACGGAAATGTCCATTAACTTGGGCCTTCAGCTTCGCGAGGAAGGCGAAGAGGTGACCATTGTGGATTTAGATATTATTAATACCTATTTCCGCATCAGAGACAAGGACGATCTCATGAATGAAAAGGGGATCCGCACCCTCTCCACCGGTGTCAAGGCTCGTGCCGTGGATATTCCCGCGCTGGATCCGGCGATCGACGCAGCCCTTTTGTATTCGAAAGGACGGGTCATCGTCGACGTCGGCGGCAATCCCTCCGGTGCTCGCGCCCTCGCCCGCTACCGCCCCACCCTGGAGGAAACGGGATACGAGCAGATCTTTGTCATCAACTCCAATCGTCCCGAAACAAAAACCCCTGAGCAGGTCATCAAATTTATGGAGGACACTCAGGCTACCAGCGGAACGCAAATCACCGGCTTATTTAACACCGCCCACTTTTTAAAGGACACCACGGCAGACGATGTTGTGGGGGGCCTGAAATTGGCTGAAGCGGTGAGCGATCAAACGGGCTTGCCTCTGTTGGGCACGGCATGTAAGCGGGACTTGGTCGACGAGGTCAAGGCGCGCACAAACGATCTGTATATTCTTCCCATCGATCTGTATTTCAGAGATCAATGGATGCTATAAGGAGGAAAACCAATGGCAAAAGGAAAAGTCACTTTCGATCAAGAGTACTGCAAGGGTTGCGCCCTTTGCGTCTCTGTCTGTCCCAAGGACGTGTTGGCTTTAAAAACCGACGAATTAAACCCTAAGGGCTACAGACCTGCCTACGCAAAAAATCCGGATGACTGCATCGCATGTGCATCGTGCGCCATCATCTGCCCCGACTCTGTCATCAGCGTCTACCGCATCGAAGAGTGAAAGGAGTCTCACATGTCTGAAAAAATTCTAATCAAAGGTAACGAAGCTGTCGGCGCCGCACTTATCGCCGCAGGTTGCAAAACCTATTTCGGATACCCCATTACGCCTCAATCCGAAGTTCCCGAATACTTAGCAAGAGAACTGCCGAAGATCGGCGGAACCTTCCTTCAAGCCGAATCGGAAGTCGCTGCGATCAACATGCTCTACGGCTCTGCCGGCACCGGCACCCGCGTAGCAACCAGCTCCTCTTCCCCCGGCGTTTCACTTATGCAAGAAGGCATCAGCTACATCGCTGCTTGCGAGCTTCCCTGCATGATCATCAACATGATGCGTGGCGGCCCGGGCCTCGGCTCCATTCAACCGTCACAAACTGACTATTTCCAATCCACTCGCGGCGGCGGCAACGGCGACTATCGCACCCTCACCTTAGCTCCTGCATCGATCCAAGAAATGGTCGACTTAATTCACCTGGGCTTTGACCTGGCTGATGAATACCGCACCCCCGTTATTATGTGCGGCGACGGCATGCTCGGACAAATGATGGAACCCATCGAATTCAAAGAATTTGAAACCAAAACCTTTGACAAATCCGACTGGGCAGCTACCGGTACCCAAGGCAAACGGGAACCCCATATTATTAACTCCCTCTTCCTCTCTCCCGACGAATTGGAAGCACAAAACAAAAAGCTCATCGCTAAATACAAAGCCATTACCGAAAACGAAAAGCGCGCCGAAGTGATCGACGTGGAAGACGCCGACATCGTCTTTACCGCATTCGGAACCACCAGCCGTATCTGCCGTTCCGCAGGCGAATTATTAAAAGCCGAAGGCTACAAGGTCGGCTACGTTCGCCCGATTACCCTTTGGCCCTTCCCCGATAATGCCTACGATAAGATCAACGACAATTGTAAAGTCATTTTAGACGTGGAATTAAACCAAGGTCAAATGGTGGAAGACGTCCGTCTCGCCGTCCTCGGAAGAATCCCCGTTGAATTCTACGGACGCCAAGGCGGTATGATCCCCACGGCTGAAGAACTCAGAGACGTGGCTTTAAAGTTATTGGAGGCGTAAAATGGAAAAACTCATCTACACGAAAAGTAAAGCATTAACCGACGTTCCTACCCACTACTGCCCCGGCTGTACCCACGGCGTCATCCACAAGCTCGTGGCTGAATGCTTGGAAGAATTAGGCATCACCGACAACACCATCGGCGTCGCCCCCGTCGGCTGTGCCGTACTCGCATACAAATACTTTAACTGCGATATGTACGAAGCTGCCCACGGACGTGCACCGGCCGTCGCTACCGGCATCAAACGCTCCACTCCTGAAAAATTCGTCTTCACCTATCAAGGCGACGGCGACTTGGCATCCATCGGCTCCGGCGAAATCGTTCAAGCAGCTCACCGCGGCGAAAAGATTTCCACCATCTTCGTTAACAACGCCATCTACGGCATGACCGGCGGTCAAATGGCTCCGACCACTTTGATCGGCCAAAAGACCACCACCTCGCCTTTGGGCCGTCAAGTCGACTGGTCCGGACGTCCCATCCGCATCGCCGAAATGCTCGCCACCATCGACGGCGCAAAATTCGTCGAACGGGTTGCCGTCAACACACCGGCCAACATTCGTAAAGCGAAAAAAGCTATTAAACGCTGCTTCGAAATCCAATTGGAAGGCAAAGGCTTCGGCATCGTGGAAGTCCTTTCCGCCTGCCCCACCAACTGGGGTTACCCGCCGGCAGAAGCATTGAAATGGTTGGAAGAAAACATGATTCCCTACTATCCTTTGGGAAATTTGCGTAACGGGGAGGATCTATAATGGCTACTAACAGAGTAATCGTATCCGGCTTCGGCGGCCAAGGCGTTATGGGCATCGGCCAACTGTTGACCTATGCCGGCATGTTCGACGATAAACACGTATCCTGGTTGCCCTCCTACGGCCCCGCCATGCGCGGCGGCGCAGCAAACTGCTCCGTCATCATTTCCGACGAGCCCATCGGCGCACCGAACATCTCTACCGCCGATGCAGCCATCGTTATGAACGAACCCTCGCTGGACAAATTCGAATCCTACGTCGCACCGGGCGGCCACATTTTCATTAACAGCTCCCTGGTCAACAAAGACACGAGCAGAAAAGACATTACGTCTCACCACCTGCCCGTCAACGACCTCACCGCAGAATACGGCAACCCCAGAGTCCTGAACATGATCATGATCGGCGCATTTAACACCGTTCTGAACATGGTTAGCCAACAAGCCTTGGAAAAGGCCGTCGACAAGCTCTACGGCAAAAAAGGTGAAAAAGTGACGAAAATGAACTTAGACGCCCTGAAATTCGGCCAAGACAAAATGAAGGAGATCCTCAATGCGAAATGAAGTTGAAATCCTAAGACAAGCTATGCTCAACGAAGTGGAAGGCGCTGAATTCTACAAGCTGTCTGCAGACAAATTCGCCCCCTCCGCAACGAAAGACGCCCTCTTAGACCTGGCACGCCAAGAAGAAGACCACATCGAATATTTAAGGAGCCTTTCCGAAAAAATCATCGACGACTCCAGAAGCATTAACTTCGATCCCGAAGCCCTGAAAAAAGAAGTACCCTCCCCGGGCATCTTCAAATGGGATAAGGTCGACGAAGACATGGTTCGCCTGGCCGTTACCGTCTTCTCCGTAGGTCTGAACATGGAAAAGGATTCCGTGAAATTCTACACCGAAGCCAAAGATAAGGTCGAAAGCGCTGAATCCAAAAAGCTCTTCGACATCCTGGCAAAATGGGAAGAAAGCCACGTCGAAACCCTGCAAAAACAATACGACATCTACCAACAGGAATGGTGGAACATGCAAAACTTTGAACCCTTCTAAAGAGAAGAGATCGACAAAAAGAGCCCGCTTCGGCGGGCTTTTTCTGTTGCTTTTTTCTTATAACCGGCCGCTGATGAACCATTGAAGCATTTTTCCGGCCCCGGCGCGGTTTTTCAGAATACCGACTTATTTTAGTGGTACAATACATATAAGACCAGCCGTTCATGTATTGACGGCAAATCGAAGTGAAAAAATAAATGAGAGATGAACATGAATCAAAACAACACCATCGAACAATTTATCGAATCGAATCCTGTCCCTCGGGAATACAAAGACCGCATTCCCCAACCCCGCTTCCACTACCACGGCGAGGAAATGCTGCGCGCCGCCACGGCAGCCATTTTGTCAGGAAAAAATTTGCTCCTCGTCGGCGAAAAATCCACGGGCAAAAACGTGCTGGCGGAAAATTTAGCCGCCCACTTTCAGCGCCCTCTGTGGAACGTGTCCCTTCACATGAGCATCGACGCCCCGGCCCTGCTGGGCGACGACAGCTTAAAGGGCGGCGACGTGTTTTTCAGAGAAGGCCCCATTACCTTGGCGGCGAAGGTCGGCGGCTTCGCCGTGCTGGATGAGATCAACATGGCGAAAAACGAAGCTCTGGCCGTGCTCCACTCCGCCTTGGACTACCGGCGCATCATCGACATGCCGGGCTACGACCTGATCAAAATCCACCCCGCCACCCGCTTTATCGCCACCATGAACTACGGCTACGAGGGCACCCGGGACTTAAACGAAGCCCTGCTGTCTCGTTTCGTCGTGCTGAAAATGCCGCCTCTCGCAGACGACGACCTGAGTCTATTGATCGCCGAAACCTATCCGGAGCTGAAGCCCGCCTTTATCCGCGACCTGTGCCGACTGGTGGCGGACATCCAACGCAAGGCCGACGCCAACGAAATCACCCACCACGCCATGGATATTCGCGGCTTCTTCGATGCCGTGGACTTGGTGAAGGAAGGCTTGGAGCTGAAAGAGTCCCTGAACTTGAGCCTCGTCAACAAAATCTTCGATCTCTACGAAGAGGAACTGGTGGCCGATTTAATCAAGGCGCGCTTCAAAGAACCGCTCCATCTGTCGGATCTGGTGAAATAGGCCGCCTATGAAATCCCATGGAGACAACAGGCCCGACAATCTTCAATGGGCGGGCGCGGAAAATTACGATTATAAACCCGTTCTCTACGGCCTGGACCTTGCCGGCAATCCGGACTTCTACTTAAACCTGATCCTCGGCCTCTCGGCAAAATACTTCGGCGCCGACACCTTGGACAGCCTCTTCGACCGCTTCTCCGGCCAACTGCAGCGGGAAAAATACGACCTCTTTGCCCTCTACCTTTTGGAAGATGTCGTCTATCACCGCGAAGGGAAGGAACGCCCCGTGCTTTCGGATCTTCGGAAAGATTTCGCCCGCCGTTTCTTAGACGATCGCCACGACCTGCGCCGCCGCACCCTGGCCCTTCGTATCCCCCTCTTCTACGCCATGGAAATGAAGCGCACCCACGACATTCTTGGGTTGCCCTATAAAAAGCTCAACAAGAAAGAAATGGCACTCTACGAAAAATTCCGCCTGCCTCAAGACACGACAAAGGACGATTTAGAGGCCAATATGGTGGCCCTCTTCACTCAGTACCTCCGCTACCGGGAGCATGCCCGGCCATTGCCTCCCTGGCTTCCCGACATCCACCTCTTCTCCATTCCCGGCTACGTCTCCGTCGAGCGCGCCAATGTGCCGGGAATCTTTCATCGCGAAGGAAAAGGCGGCGATCTGCCCGTCTTCATCAATTTCTTTCGCCGCTTTAAAAAAGACCGGGAAGCCGACATCGAAAACAATTTCGGACGGAATCTTTTTTCCGAAGAAAAGAGCCTGGCCTTGAACCGCGCCATATGTACCGACGGCCACAGAAAGTCCCGCATCTTCTTTACAAGAGGCATTGATGACGCCGATAAGCGCTTGAATCAAGACCTGAACGCCCGCACCGTGCGCCGCCACCTGCTTCAATTTCAAAAAAAACAGGCCACCTACCGCCGCGCCATCGACGAAATGACAAAGGCCTTTAAACTGAAGCTGGCCTCTGTCACCGACGTGGACGGCGAAGCGGCTAAAAGCGGCAAGCTCGTTCCCCGGCGTGCCTTTCGCTCCCGAATTTCAAATCGCGCCTCCATCTTCGAGCGCAAAAACCTCATTCCCGCCCCCGGCTTTCAAGTGGACCTGGTGCTGGATGCCTCCGCCTCCCTGTTGCCCATCGAATCGGATATCGCCATCGAGGCCTATATCCTTTCAAAATCCTTGCAAAACAACGGGATCCAAAACCGCATCCTCTCCTACCAAACCGTGGAAGACACCACCGTCGTCACCATCTTAAAGGACTACGACGAGGCCGCCGACATGAAAAGAATTTTCCGCTACAAATCTATGGGCTGGAATCGGGACGGCCTCTTTTTCAAAGCCTACCCCACCCTGATAAACTCCAAGGCGCCCCTGCTTAGCATCGTGCTTACCGACGCCAATCCCAACGACTTTAAGCCCTTGGCGGGCAAGGGACTGCGGTTCGGCAAAGCCTATTCCGAAACGCCGGCCCTGGAAGATACGGCCCGCTTCCTGGACGCCCTGGTGCGAAAAAATGTGAAGGTCCTCGCCCTCTTAAACAGCGATTACGTCGAAAACGCAAAGACACTCTTTCACCACCGTTTCGTGAAGATTCAAAAAATCGAACAGATCGCCCACGTGGCGGGAAAGTGGATTCAAAAAGAACTGGTGAAAATGAATTAATGTGCACGCAAAAAGACGCCGATATGGCGCCTTTTTTATTGCGGTGAAACGACACGGAATCGTGCCGCGATTTCTTCCTAATCGATCTTCAGTTTTACATTTAAAGCCCATTCATAGGCACCGCCAAAGACAATCATCATGTTCACATCCACGGTCTTTCCTTTGTTCGCTTCGCGGAATGCGTCAGATATAGTAAGCGTGATCTTATTCGAATTCAAATCATAGGCGGCTTCGACGCCATCGGTTTTCGATTCGATCATCGTGTACATTTGCGCACCTTGAAGCGCATCCTCGTCGCTTACCTCCTCTTCCGCCATCACCTTGGCGAGGGAGATGAAGAGTTCTTTAAAGCCCTTGTAGGGATTGTCGAATTCCACATCCGCCGACGTTACGGTAATCGGCTCTTCCTTGGTCACCGATTGAGCCCAGAAGTTTTGACTTCCGACGCCGTTGGCTACGGCCACGTAGCGCTTGGCGATGGATTCGCCCAGTCCCACATAGGTTTCAATGTGGTTGCCGGAAAGGTCGATGTCCTTGATCTTGTCGAAGTTTTTAATGACGGAGACGTCCTTTAGATTGTTGGCGGAAAGATCCAGGAAATTCAGCTTCGTCAAATTTTTCAGAGACGAAATATCGGAAATTCCGCCGCTGTTGATGCGCTTACCGTCTATTATCTCTTGATGCACATTGTTGTGCAGATCCAGGCCCTCTAAATTGACCAAACCTGCCAAAGGCGTCACGTCTTCGATCCAGTTATTGTACAGCTTTAAGAAGGTCAAATTGGTAAGGTCCTTCAGTGGTGTCAAATCGACGATACGGTTTCTGGAAATTTCCAGGTATTCCAATTTCTTTAAATCCTTCAGAGGCGTAATGTCGCTGATTTCATTTTCATTTAACTTGAGATGCGTCAGGTTCTTGGCGTATTGAATGCCTTCGATGCTCTTAATGCCGTAGCTGGTCATAAATTTATACTCCGGCGTGCCTTTGAGGCTTCTCGGCGTTCCTAAAATAGATTTTTTGGCGTCGTCCTTAATCCCCGGCTTGCCCTCGTCGTCGAGATAGTGAGAAATCATAGTGAGGCTTTCCATTTCTTCCTTCGTGACCTTTTGATCGTCGGGACGATTGGGATCCAGGTTTTTGTTAATGACCTTTAAGAACAAGGGGTCCGGAATATTGACGTACTTGTCTTCGGGATTCGGCGTCGGATTCGGTTTCGGGTTCGGTTTCGGATTCGGCGTCGGCGTTACGCTCGAAGAGTCGCCGGATTTTCCGCTATTGGGTTTCTCCTCGGCTTTCTTCTCCAGAAGCGCCAATTTGTCGCGAAGAACATTTCGGGTTTCCAGCATGGGAAGACCGTTGTAGATGAGATCAAAGATGTCTCGGCGAATGGATTGTTTGGTAAAGTCCGTAAGGGCGATGCCTTCTAACAGGCCCGTCTTCTTCGCGTAATCGATATAGGGGCTCGCCCAGTTCTTTCCTTCGACACGGTTCGTGTCCTTAAAGTCTCGGTCCAGTCTGACCGCAAAGGCGATGACTTCCTGATAGCTGATCGGCGCATCGGGTTTGAAGCGTCCGTCGGGATAGCCCGCGGCTACACCTAAATCCTTCATCAGCTCGATGTACTTGTAAGCCCAGTGAGCCTTGGATACATCCGTAAAGCCAAGGCGGTTGTACTCTTTCTTTTCAGCCACGCCTTCCATACCGGAAGCGTGAACGAGCAGCTTCATAAATTCCGCCCGGGTCAGCGTCGCATCCAGCTTCAAATCGCCCCCGTCTCTGCCGACGACGATGTCTTTTTGCTGCAATACGCCCACCTTGTCCACTTGGGCGAAGCTCGGAGATGCAAAGCCGACCAACATCACGAAGGCCAGCAGACATCCGATGAATTTTTTCATTATTTCCTCCTTTTGTTTGAATGAAAACCTCAAACAAGAAACTTTATATTTTTATTTTAACATGAATGATTGCCTCACGATTTTGTATCGAAAAAAATTATGCGCACTTCAAATTTATTTAAAATACAAATAAAAAACCCGCCGAAGCGGGCTTGAAAATCTTATCTTCAATTATCACGGGTTGCTTTTTTGAAAAGATCGACGCCGTTCAGCGCGATTGATAGAATCGTCAAGATCCACAACGCCCGGCTCAAGGTGGGCATGGTGTCCATGAGCCCGCCCCAATCTTCTTTCAGTACCCGTGCGGCGCCGTCGGCGTAAAAGGCGCAGAGGGTGAGGGCCGTGAGGGACAGGCTCGCCCAGCGAAAGGTCTCACGATGCTTGCCGGGCTTCACGAGATTTATAAATGCGAAGGCCGCGGCGGCGATGCCGAAAACGAGCCACATCTTCTCAGTCCTTCCCTTCCGTGGTCTGTAGCTTCACCAAGGCCTTCAGGGCATCCACATCCCCGCGGCGCACCACATCCGCCGGCACCTCGTAGACGGAAAACATGTCCTCCCACGTTTGCACCTCGCCCTCCTCGTCCCGATCCTTTTCCGGCACGAGATTGATGGCGTAAGCAACCACGTCCAAGTTTTCGGCATCCATGATTTTTTGGAGCGTCTGCAAAAGCTCCATGGCCTCTTCCGCCGTGGCGTCCTTTCCCACGCCGTAAATTTGCGCCTGAAGCTTAAAGGGCAAATGCTTCATGTCCACGGGCTGATCCACCGTCAAATCCTCTGCCGGATCGATCTTGTCCCAATAAGACAGGGTTATCTGATAGGGAAAGTCGTAGGCCTTCTCCAGCCCGCGGCCGTAATCTTGAATTGCGCGGTCGAAGCGCTCCACCGTGTTGTCGATGCGCCGGTCGTAAGTGTCGCGCCTCAAGCGGCCGAAGGAATCGAAACACAATTCAAAGGCCGAATCCACGCTGTTTTTGTCCTTGAGAAACGACACGTAGTCGCCGTCTTTTAAGTTATAGATCACCTTCTCGCGGGACAAATCCAAATCGCCGTACTTCGCCGCGATTACTTTATTCGCCCCGCGCTCCGCCAAAGCCTTCGAAGCGGGATTGCCGAACATGGCGTTCAGCACAAAAAGAGCGACGGCAAAGATGATGCCGAAGGCAATCTTTTCAACACGTGATTTCATCGCAAGCCTCCCAAAAAGCTTCCCAAAAGCGCCAAGGCGCCGTAAACCGCCACGTAAATCAGGGCCGATTCATTGTAAAAAATCCAAATCGACGGCAAGAAACACAAACTCACCGCCAAAGGATAGAGCAGGTGGAAGCCCCGCCTCCTGCCGTAGGCAAAGGAAATGACGAGGCAAAGGACGGGCATGGCGAAGAGCAAAGCCAATATCGCGCCACCCGTGTTCCTCATGCAGAGGGGCAAAAGATAAAATGCCGCGACGATTCCTGCAAGATATGGAAGCATACCTTTAAAAGCCTTCATAGTACCTCCGAATTTTTTACAAGACGATTCTCTCTTTCCATCATTATACCCGCCGGGCGAAATCAATTGACCTCCCCGCGCCATTCTTAGACGAAATCTGCTAATTGTAAAGGAAATGTCGCCAAGCAAAAAGGCACCCTATAGGTGCCCTTGCCTTTGATAAATTGTTCAGCGACTACTCTCCTACCTGCTCATTCCCGTCGATCTCTTTCAGCCGCTTCAGCCACTTCACCACACAGCCCTCTTCAAGCAAGCGAAGCAGAAAGCCCTCGCAAAACCGGTCGCCACGCATACTCGCCACAATGAGGGCCATGACCGTCTGCCCGTCGAGGGCCTCCGGATCCGCCTCGGCCATGGCCTCCGTGCTCCTCTCGATGCCCTGATCTTCAAGAATGGCATGGTAATTCGTGAGCCTCATCTCCTCGTGCGCGTCTACAAAAGCCATGACGTCGTCGAGAAAATCTCTTACCGCCTCAGTGTAGCGCACATATGGAAAGTGAACTTCCTTTTCGTCGATAATCCACTCGCCGTAGCCGTCTTCCTTAAACACATCCAAATACTTTGTCAGACTTTCGTACATGGTGTACTCCTTTCACGGATGGCTTACTTTTCCCGCACACGGTAGATAAAATCGCCGCGGTAGAAAATATCCATATATATTTCCAAATCCTCGTCGCCGCGACTCAAAAAGCCGGTGATGATGCAGTTCATGTAGCCGTGGTAGGTGCTCATAATGTCCATGGCCTTGAATTTCGAATCGAAGGCGTCAAGAAAGGAGATGAGGGTCATTTTTTCGCCGACGAAACTTCCCACATTCCCCGTCAAGACGTTTTTGTATTCCATCATAGTGACGTAGGAATCTTCCGGGGATACGCCGGTGATGATCACATCCCCCTCCACCATGGTATCGGTCATTGTGTCCACGAAGCCGTATTGGGGCATAAGGCGAAGCTCTCCGCTGTCGTAGTCGCAATCCATGGCGACGATATGGGCATCGTGAAGACTGAAGCAATCTCCCGTCTCTCGTTCTCTCTTGTAATCGGTCATAGATCCTCCTTTTTTCTTATTATATCAAAGGCCTGAGAGAATTTTTCCTTCCCACAAAAAAATCCGCAGGGTCATGCCCCGCGGATCTTGCTCGTGTTTGCTTTTATTCAGTTTCGTGTTTCCTTTTATTCGGTATAGTCGTAGAAGCCCTTGCCGGCGGCCACGCCCAGCTCGCCTTTTTCGATTTTTTCGCCAACCATTTTGATTAGGCGATAGGTTACGGACTCGGGGACTTTCGCGTCGGGTTTCATCTTCAATACGTTGCTTACAGTTTGAAGGCCGATGACGTCCATCATTTGGAAGGGTCCTACCGGTGCGCCTGTGCCGATGCGCCAGGCCTTGTCGATGGTTTCGGGATCGGCGATGCCTCTCGCCCAAAGGTTTTGCCCTGCATCGAGTAGAGGCACGAGTAGGGAGTTTAAGACGTAGCCTGGTTGTTCTTTGTGCACTTCAATGGGCTCCATATTAATGTCCTTCGCGAATTGAACTACTTGTTTGTAAATGTCGGGATCGGTTCCTTCATGGCCCATACATTCTGCCGTATTGTGTGCCCAAATGGAGTTGGCGAAGTGAAGCGCCATGTATTTTTCCGGGCGACCGGTGTGTTCGGCGAAGGTGGAAGGTAGGAGTGTAGACGAATTGGTGCAGAGAATAGTTTTGTCATCGAGGATGCCCTTAATGCTTTCGTAGAATGTAATTTTTTCCTCGGTGTTTTCTGCCATGGCCTCGATGACGATGTCCGCATCCTTCAATGCTTTTTTCGCATCCAGCTCCAGATGGAGCTTTTCGTTCATGTTCTTTTCCACTTCGGCGTGTAGGGCGTCGATTTTTTCAGCCGTCATGCTGTTCCAATCCCGAATCAGGGCCTTGGGATAGAGGTAGGCGCCCAGGGGATTGCCGATAAGGCCTTTGGATTCGTCCAGGGCCTTCAAAATTTCTTTTTTAAAGTGATCGAGCTTCGGTTGCGTACGGCCGATGGAGCCTTCGCTGCGCAGCCATATGGTGGTGTCGTGGCCGGTATAAGCGCACATTAAGGCAATTTGCGTACCGAGGACGCCGCCGCCTAATAATACAACCTTTTTAAATTCCATGATTTCCTCCTTTATATCTTTCTTTTCTCCATTGGAAAGTTCCTTTACCTGTTGAACCCGAGTCGGACTCTTTGGTAAGACCTTCCCGGTTTTATTTATGTACCCTCAACTGAATTGTTAAAACAATATTTATTGAATAGTTATACATTTCCCGCTGATTTTTTTATTTCCCGGCTTGTTCGAGTAAATTTTTAACACAAAAGGATTTTGTCGCTTCCCCGCGAAATTTTTCCACGAAAAAACAGCCGTCTCCTCGGCGGCTGTTCTCTTCTCTTTTAAAGCTCCGTGTATTTGACCAGATCGGCTTTCACCAATAGGCGCTTGTTGTTTTTGGGATAGGGATGGCAGCTCATCAAATACAGCTTGGTCTTGTCCTCTTCCCGAATGAAGCGGCTCCAGTCGTCGGGCTCCACCACTTCATCTCCCACGACGCGGTAGTAGAGGATTTCTTTCCTCGTGGTGATTTTGATTTCGTCTCCCGGCTCCAGCTTGCCGATGTGCAAAAAGTAATCCAGGCCCCTGCCCGAGCCGCGGTGCCCCGCCAGGACGGTGAGGGTGTTTCGTTTCGTGCTCGGCGCATCCGTGGTGTCCACGATGCCGACGCCTAAAAGAAGGGTCTTCTTGCTCGTGTTGTCGAAGACGGGGTACACCGCGCCGATTTTGTCGATGCGTATGACGCCCAGGGCGTTGTCGTAGGTGATGGCATCCCCCGCCTCGGGAGCCGGCGCCGGTGTATCGGCGGATTTTTTCTGCGTCCCTTGCTTCAGCATGCGCTCTTCCAGCTTCACGGCCTCTTTTTTTTGCCGCAGGTTTTTAAGATAGACCTTCACGGGAATCGCGGCTCCGATAAGGAGAAGGGAAATCCCCAAAATTATCAGGAATTTCCCTTTCCGGTTCTTATTTTTACTTGGCTTCATCGATTCCTTCTTTGCGTTTCTTCAGGCCGATGCCCAAAGTTACGGCGCCGATGACGCCGATAGCCGCGGCGTATACCACCGGGCTGATGCCGTCGCCGGTCTTCGGCAGATTGGACTTCGTGCCGCCTTGGGCGGTGGTGCCGCCGGCGATGGCTGCCGCCGCTGCCTTGGTTTCAAAGATGACGGTGATCAGGCCGCCTTTGACGGTGACTGTTTCGCCCGCGGGAATGGTACCCAGGGTGATGCTGCCGTCTTTATTGACGGTGAATTCAAAATCCTTCGGTGCGGCAAAGCCCGTGGGGACCGTCTTCACGTGGAAGCGATAGGTGCCCGGTTGCAACCGGGTCAGATAGCTGAGATCCGTGCTGGTCCAGCTTTCTACCATGGTGCTGCCTTGATAAATTTCCGCGATAATGCCGGACAGCTCGCCGCCGCTTCGTTTCGTGAGGCTGAATTCGACCCAGGTGTTTTCCGTTCCCGCCTTCTTATCGTTGGGGTTCGTTTGTCCGGGCTTTTGTTGATTGTTTTGGCCCGGTTTTTGTTCCGGTTTCTTGTTCGGATCCTGTGCGGGCACGCTTCCCGGTTCGCCGACGACGATGGCTCTGCCTTCCTTCAGCTTCACGTTTTCGCCTGCTTGAACATTGCTGAGAGAAATGGTGCCGTCGGCTTTCACTTCAAATTCAAAGTCCGCAGCGGCTTTGTGCCCTTCGGGATTCAATTTTTCGTGGTATCTATAGACGCCCGATTCCAGATTGATCGTTTTGGCCTCGGTGCCGCTGGACCAGAAATTGATGACTTTCCCGTCCTTATAGAGCTCGACGACGGTTCCGGGGAACGCCTTGCCGGCGGCGTCGACCTTGCTGAACGAGACGTCGTACCTTGCTTTCGTATTTGATGTGCTCTTGCTAACCAATGTCAGTACTTGACATTTGTCGACGAACATCAGACCCGATGAAGCAAATGTGATTTTTTTCTTTTCAATCGTAAAGTGAATGGGTTCTGCTTTCTCATAGCCGTAGCGTTCGTTCGTTTGCGAGAACACATAGTTGCCGTCAGGGAGTTCGGAAAAATTAATCCCTATCGGGTTTTGTCCGCTAAACAATTTTTTGTCGTAGCCATTATCGCCTGTGATTCGTAGCTCGATGCCTTCAATGCTCTTTCCGTTGCTGTCTTTCAGACTGAAAAAAAGAAAATCGCTCAGTTTATTGGCTAACAAAAACAGGGTTTGGGTGCCGTCGTCATTGTTCTTCAAATGCGCTTTATCAGCTTCTTTTTCGAGTTTGAATTCACCTTTATCGGTGATTTCAAACTCGATGGATTCTTTTTCGAGTCTATAGCCATCGGGAACAATGGCGGTAAATTTGTATTTGCCCGCCTTCAGTTCGCTAATAGTAACTGCTTCTCCAATTTTTACTTCTTGAGGATCGTCGCCTTCTCTTGTAATTGTCAACTTGGCTCCGGTTATTTTATTGTCCTCGGAATCGAAAAGACCAAAGTAAATATTACTCTTTTCTTTTTCAGGTTCTTTTTCGACCGTCATGACCAGGACATTTTTACCGTTTTCTTGCTTTAGATCTTCGTTATTTACCTTAATTTTGCCATCAGAGGTAACTTCAAATTTAATGGGGTCAACTTTCTTATAGCCTTTGAGGGCTTCAGTCATTTCAAGCTTATATACGCCCGGTTCCAATGAAAATTCTTTCGGGTTTTTTTCGCTATCCCAAGGTTCTCCAACCTTTTCGTCGCCCTTTAAAATTTTCAGTTTTGCGCCGGACAAATTATTGCCGTGGCCGTCTCGCACAATAAAGGAAATATCAAACTTCACCGGATCGGAATTCATAGTTTGAGCTGAATTCCCTTCAGCCGGTGGGCTTCCTACAGGTGTTCTACCCGACTCGCCGTTACTTCCATTATTGCTCCCGGAATCCGTTTTCGCGGGTGTCGTCTTTTTTAACGTCTTTTCCTCTTTGTCGTCCTTCGCATCTTTGACGCCGAAAAGCTTTTCGACAAATGCGGCAAATTTCGATTTTTCTTTCCTCGGCTTTTCCACGGAAACAGCCGCGGTCTTCCCCGAGCCGGCCTTTCCCGTTTGTGCCGTAGCCGCCGCGGGTACCACAGTGGATAAAATAAAAGTCATGGCCAATAGCAGGGCCGTCCGTTTTCTGTTCATATCATCACTCCTTCTACATCGTCAAGGTTCAAGAATGCCCATGGGAGCGCCCCTTTCGCTGCAAAAGCTTATGTAAAGAAACGTTCATCTCCATGGTCCACGGAAAAATCCAAGAGACTATCCTTTTCTATTCAGGTATATCCCTTACCGAAGTCTATGATTATAGTTTATTATATCATGGTTTATTGTTCCAATGTGAATAAATGCCATCTTTCTTTCACGAATCCTTCCTGTTTTCGGGCATAAAAAAACGCACCCCTTCAGGTGCGTCCCTTGGTGGACAGTACTGGACTTGAACCAGCGACCCCTACGATGTCAACGTAGTGCTCTACCAACTGAGCTAACTCTCCTTACCGTTTATAACAATAAATAGTATACCAAGGTTTTACGATTCTGGCAAGTAAATTTTATCTGTTCTTTACGCCATGCCCATGAGGACCGTTTTCATTTTACCCATCGCCTTTGCGGCATGGAGGCCCCCTTTGTCAAAGCAAATCACGTCGCCGGCGAATAATTTGTGCTCCGCCCCTACGTCGTCGACGGCGAGGAGGTCGCCTTTGGGGACGCGGTGGTGGCTACTGCCTCGTCGTCAAAGGCCATGAGGATCAGTCTCACGCGCTTATTGGATAGGATTTCTTTCTTCGCCACGATCGTTCCCTCGTCATCGATGAGCTCTTTTCATGTGGCGACGCCGCCGTGACATACGGATTTCACCGTTTTTCCTCTTTCGTCAGCCCCTCTTCTATCCAAGCCTTTAAAACGCGGGCGTGATTCGTCTCTTCGCTTTTGGCGCCGTAGATGAGTGTGACGGGGCCGCGGCTCAATCGTTTCATGATTTCATCGCGCCACGCTTTTGCCGCCTTCGATGCGTTCAGCTCCTCCCGGTACCTTTCGGCAAAATCCGAAAAGCGATCCTCCCGGTGGTCGAACCATTTTCTGAGCCCGGTGGACGGGCACACCTCTTTTGCCCAAGAGTCGAGAGCCGCGTCTTCCTTTTTCACGCCGCGCGGCCAATAGCGATCCACGAGGATGCGCGCCCCGTCGTCGGGATTCGCCTTTTCATAGGCTCTTTTGATTTTTATCGCATTCATTTTTATCACCCGGTTTAAGAATAGCACATTTTAAAGCCGGCGCAGTAGCATTTGTTACGCTAGCCCACGTAGCGATTGTTTTCCATAATAAAAGGCGGCGCCACATTGGGATCGGTGTAGTCTTTGTATTTGTTCTTCAGGTAGCGGTAGCACGCGTCTTTGTTTTGGAAGCGAATGGCCTGATAGGGCTCTTCAAATGAGATTTTTTCCACAAAAAGATAGCCGCTGCCGTCTTTCACCAGGACGCCGACGTGGCCGATAAACAGGTAGTTGCCGTCGAGATTGTCGTGGAGCACCACGGATACCATGGAAGCTTTGTCCGAGAAACTCATTTGGGACAGGAATTTTTCCATGGTTTTGCCCTGATGGACGGGATCTTTGCTCCCGTCGGTCTTTACGCGGCTGAAGAGACGGAGGAAATCCGCCGTTTCCTTTTCGTTTAAGAGGCCGACGCGGTCCAGGGCTTCTTTATCCATAAAGAGGAGCTCACCGTCTTCTTCCGAGTTTTCACTCACTTTCATATCGTCTTTTAAAAGAAGATAAGTAGTGATGCGGCAGTTGGTATTGGGATAGTGCATGGGGTTTTTCGATCGGGCGTCCGTGATTTTTCCCACGTCGTAGGCGGGAGCGCCGCTCTTCGAAAAGTCCGCCGTAAGATAGGGGGCGGCGGCGCCGTTGTAGTCGTCGACGAGGGCCATAAGCCGGTCGACGTTTTCGGCTTTTACCGAGGCTTTCAACCGCGCTTCCACGTATTTTTTATCTTCCGCCTTGGCCATATTGGAAAAGGAGGGGCCCTTCGCCTGTGACGGCTTTCGCTTCTTAGTTGCTTTTTTTATTCTCCGCCTGCACGGACGCCTTCTCAGGCGACGCTTCGCCTTTCGCCTCGCATATGTCCCCCGGCGCTGTGTCGCCACCTTGGTGCACCTCGCCTTCGCCGATTTGTTTTTCGGACAGGCGCCGCAAGATATGACGGTCATTCCCAGGGCGGCAAACAGGATCAGGATGTGTTTTATTTTCAATTTTGCTTCCTCTTCTTCCTTTTGTTTGCGCTTATTTTATTTTCTGGTGATGAAAATAATGTGATAAAAGGGAAAATTTGCGGCAACGTAATCCCCGTCATAGCGCTTTTCAGGCATTTTAGCTATAATGAAATTATTAAATAATGAAGAAGGTGAATCATGACCCCTTCCAAGCGAAATGAAACCATCGATCTGATTAAAACCTTCGCCATCCTTTCCGTGGTGGCGATTCACGTGTCCGCTCCCTATGTGGCGGGGGATGTGAGCGGCGCCTTTTGGCCCGTCGCCTGTTTTTTCAGGAGCCTGGCTTCCGGCGGCGTTCCCCTGTTTTTAATGGCAAGCGGCGCCCTTTTGTTGCGCCCGGAAAAACCCATGTCCCTTAAAAAGCTTTACGGAAAGAATATGCTGCGCATCGTTCTGGCTCTTTTTTTCTGGGCCTTTATCTATCGCGCCGCCCCCCTTTACGGCGGCATTCATTCCCTTGCAGATCTGAGGGCGGCCCTCGGGGATTTGATTTTCTTTCGCCATAAGGACCATCTCTATTATCTTCACATCATGATCCTCGTCTACGCCTTTTTGCCCGCAAGCCGCCTCATCGCCTGCCACGCGAAGAAGAGCGAGCTGCGCTATCTCCTCTGCCTGTGGTTTGTCCTCGGGATTTTTCTTCCCACCTTCAGGACTTTTTATTCCATGGAGGGCGTCGGCGCCATTGTCCTGCAGTGGATCATGGTCCTTTCCTACAGCGCCATCGGCTACACCTTCATGGGCTATTATCTTTCGGAGCAAAAGCCACCGAAAGGTCTCGCCGCCACGGTCGCCGCTTTCGGTTTCCTCGTGATCTTTTGCGGAGCCTTTTTCTTTTCCCGAGCCGCCGGCCTGCTTGAGGAGCGCTTTTTCGAGGGCATGTCCGTCGGCGTATGCCTTTGGGCTGTCGGCCTCTTTGCCCTCGCTCAACACCTTCGCCTTTCGGATAAGGCCAAGGCCTTCGTCGTCGCCGTTTCAAAGGGCTCCTTTGCCGTGTATCTCGTCCACATCCTCGTGCTGGATTATCTGAAATACTTTTTCCCCGGCATTGACTCGCTGAATCCCCTCATCGGGATCCCCGCCATTACCGCGGCGGTTTTTGCGATCTGCTACATTATTTACAAGCTCCTTTCGGCCGTTCCCCTCGTCAGGAGGTGGCTTATTTAGAAGATCATCCCCCGATCGCATCAGAAGTAGCTTATTTAGAGAATCATCCCCCCGACCCGTTCGGGGATTTTTTATGCAACAAAAAAGGAAGGGCGAATCGGTTGATTCTCCCTTCCCTTGTCTTATTCTGTTTAGTTGATTTCCGCTTTGGCGGCTTTGGCTTTTTTGTATTCTTCGATGAGCTTCGGTACGATTTTGTTCAAATCGCCGACGATGCCCAGGTCTGCCACTTCGAAGATAGGTGCGCCGTCGTTTTTGTTGATGGCGATAATGAGACCCGATTCTTCCATGCCTGCCAAGTGTTGGATGGCGCCGGAAATACCGATGGCGAAGTAGATGTCGGGACGAACGGTCTTACCCGTTTGACCGACTTGACGGTCTTTTTCGATCCAGCCTGCATCGACGGTAGCGCGGGAGGTGGATACTTCCCCTTCCATAACGTCAGCCAGCTGTTGCAGCAAGTCGAAGCCTTCGGGTCCGCCGATGCCACGGCCGCCGGATACGAGGACGTTGGCTTCGGTAATGTCTAATTTCTTCTTGTCGTCTTTAGCGACTTCCAAAATTTTGACGTTCATGTCGGCATCCGTTAAGCCGACATCTTCAACGATGACTTCGCCTTTGCGGTTGCTGTCGTTGGCGAGGGGGGTCATAACGCCGGGGCGAACGGTAGCCATTTGAGGACGGAAGTCTTCGCAGATGATGGTAGCCATCAGGTTGCCGCCGAATGCGGGACGGGTCATGCGCAGAAGCTTGGATTCTTCGTCGATTTCAAGACCTGTACAGTCTGCGGTAAGCCCGGTGTGAATCCGTGCTGCCAAGCGCGGTGCCAGGTCGCGACCGATGGACGATGCGCCGTAGAGCACGATTTCCGGATCGTATTTCTTGACGATGGTGTAAATGGACTTAGCATAGGGTTCGGTGACGTATTCTTTTAACAGGGGATGATCCACGACGATGACCTTGTCGGCACCGTGGTGAATTAATACGTCGGCTTTGTCTTTAATGTTTTCGCCCAATAAGACGGCGTAAACTTCTTGGCCCAGGTCGTCGGCTAGTTCCCGCGCCTTGCCTAAAAGTTCCGTGGATACTTTTTGCAGTTCTCCGTCGCGCTGTTCGGCGATGACAAATACATTTTTACTCATTTATTTCACGCTCCTTGTTTGGCCAATGTTAAATCAAGTACTTTTCTTCCAACTTGGAGACGATGGCTCGTGCAGCTTCGTCGGCCGAGAGGTCTTTCAGCACGATACCGGCGCCCTTGCCTTGTTTGGCTTCGGATTTTTTAACCTTCGTCGGGGAGCCGTTGAGACCTAAGTTGGCTAAATCGACATTGTCTTTGACATCGTCTAAGTGCCAAACGGTAACGTCCTTGTCGTAAGCGTCGTATACGCCGTGTACGGTCATGTAACGGGGTGCTGCGAGCTCGGCCAAGGCGGTAATGACACAGGGTGTCTTGACTTCGATGAGGTGGTAGCGATCTTCAAATTGCCGTTTGACATGAAGCGTGTTTTCGTCGATGACTTTTAAGTCTTCGGCGTAGGAAACTTGGGGCAGGCCTAAGTGTTCTGCGATTTGGGGACCGACTTGAGCCGTGTCGCCGTCAATAGCTTGGCGGCCGGTGAGGATTAAGTCGTAGTCGCCTACGGTCTTCAGACCGGCGGCAATGGTTTGACTGGTAGCCCAGGTGTCGGCGCCGCCGAATGCGCGGTCGGTCAACAGGATGGCTTCATCGGCACCCATAGCCAAAGCTTCGCGCAAAGCGTCTTCGGCTTGTGGCGGTCCCATGGAAAGCACGGTAACCGTGGTGCCTTCATGCTCATCTTTAATACGCAGGGCCATTTCGATGGCGGCCTTGTCGTCGGGGTTGATGATGCTGGGCACGCCTTCTCTGATCAATGTATTCGTCTTCGGATCCAAACGGACTTCCGTCGTATCCGGTACCTGTTTTGCACAGACTATAATTTTCATGGTAACGCCTCCTCTTAATTGACACCCATCCAGCCGGAAATAACCATACGCATTACTTCCGAAGTACCTTCGTAGATTTCGGTGATCTTCGCATCGCGCATCATCCGTTCAACGGGATAGTCTTTAATAAAGCCGTATCCGCCGAGAAGTTGAACGGCTTTGTTCGTCACTTCCGATGCCGTTTCGGCGGCGAAGAGCTTTGCCATGGCGGCGTAGTGGCCGTAGGGCAGGTGATGGCCTTTGGTGTCGGCTGCGCGGTAAACTAACAGTCTGGCCGCATCGGCCTTGGTTTGCATATTGGCCAGGGTAAATTGAGTGTTTTGGAATTGGGAAATACGACGACCGAATTGTTTTCTTTCTTTCGTGTATTTAACTGCTTCGTCGATGGCGCCTTGAGCGATACCTGCCGCTTGGGCAGCGATACCGACACGGCCGCCGTCTAAGGTCTTCATAGCCAGAGCAAAGCCCTTGCCTTCTCTTCCCAAAAGGTTTTCCTTGGGGATACGGCAATCTTCCATAATTAATTCGCAGGTGGACGATGCGCGGATACCCATTTTGTTTTCAGGTTCGCCTACGCGGAAGCCCGGTGCGTCACGATCGACGATAAAGGCGGAAATACCGCGGGTGCCTTTGGCTTCACGATCCGTAATGGCGATAATAATAAAGACATCGGCGAAGCCCGAGTTGGTAATGAAAATCTTCGTGCCGTTTAAGACCCATTCGTCGCCGTCTAAAACAGCTACGGTTTGTTGACCGGAAGCGTCGGTACCGGCATTGGGTTCCGTTAAACCGAAAGCGCCGATCTTCTTGCCGCTTAACAAGTCGGGTAAGTATTTTTGTTTTTGCTCTTCCGTACCGTTTTCAAAAATCGGTGCGCAGCAAAGGGATGTGTGGGCCGAGACGATAACGCCTGTAGTCGCACATTTTTTCGAGAGCTCTTCTACGAGCATAGCGTAGGCTAAGTAGTCGCCGCCTTGGCCGCCGTATTCCTTCGGAAACGGAACGCCGAAGAAGCCGGCCTTGGCCATCTTCTTGATGTTGTCCAACGGCGGATCGCCGCTTTCGTCGATTTCTGCTGCAACCGGCTCAACTTCTTTTTCGGCAAATTCCCGATAGAGTTGGCGCAACAGTAGATGTTGTTTATCCATAATAAAGTCCATATTCAAATCCCCCTTGTATCGACAAGATTTGTGCAAAACAGCGTACATGGCAGTGTGTATGCAACCGTTTGTAAAACGCTTCTTCGAGCACCGCTTATCTCCATTATAAACTTTTTTTTAACAATGTTAAGCCTTTTTTGACATTTTTTTAATTTTTTTTCGTCGGCGTCCCAAAAGGGCCATTTTTCGGAAATCATTTTCATTTTGATGCCAACACCCCAATAAAAAAAGACAGGTCCGAAAACCTGTCTTTCTCATTCGCTTTATGCAGCAGCGCTTTGTTTGGACTTTCTGATGTAGGTAATGGCCGTGTAGATTACAACGAGGGTAATGATGATGGTCAATACGTTCATGGGAAGTCCGGTTACGAATTTAGCTGCGATGATTACACCGACGATACCGCCAAGGGTAATGGCGATACTGGATTTACGGCAGTAAGCACCGGCTTTGATAAATTCGGCACTGGCTACGGGCATTAAGCCTGCGCAGGAAGCCATCATGATCGGGAATGCTACCAAGGGGTTCAAGCCGAGCATGTAGACGAGGGCCATACAGGGAGCGTATAAGCCGACGCCGATGGTCATCAGTGCGCCTAAGAAGAAGTTGACAACGACTGCGATAACTAAGCTGATGCCGGAAAGGCCGATGGCTTCGTTGCCGCTTCCGAGTGCATCCAATGCACCGAATTGTCTTAAAAGCATGAGGGCTGCCGTAACTAAGAGGGCGAGACCCATGTAGAATTGTACCTTGTTTTCGGGGAGCTTGGATACGGTTCTGGATCCGACGAAGGAGCCGACGACTGCTGCTGCAACCATGCTGAACAGGGTAATGGGTTCAACTTCTACGGATTGAATGAAGATAAAAGCTTCCGTCAAAACGGGAATCGTACAAGATACGTTTAAGGTACCGGGCAATAAGCGGTCGTGGTCTAATTGTTTAAAGAAGTCTAAGAGTGCAGTAGCTGGTGCGAAACTTCCGATACCTAATGTGTCGAAGAAGTTAACGAAGGCACCGATCGCACCGGATTTAGCCCAGCTGGCTTTTTCATTGGCCATAGCTTCTTTGTTGGCTGCTACGTCTTTTACGAAGAAGAACAGGAAGTAAAGGGTGAGAACACCCAATACTCCTAAAAGTAATTTAACAATCATTAGCTACTCCTATCTTTATTGGCGATTAACCGAGGATGAATCCGTGTTTTACAGGGTCAGTTTCGTCGATAACGAAGTGGTTGAAGCCGGTAATCCATGCAGAACCGGAAACTTGCGGAATGACAGCGTCGAGGTCGCCAACCTTGGCTTCGTCGATAACTTTGCCGTAGAACAAGGTTCCTAAGATGGATTCATAAACGAATTCTTCACCCTTCTTTAATTCACCGCGAGCGTATAAGGTAGCCATTTTAGCACTGGTACCGGTTCCGCAGGGCGAGCGGTCGACTTGACCTTGACCAAAGACGACGCAGTTTCTGAGGGTTGCGCCCGGTGTGTCGGTTTCGGACCACCATTCGATTAAGTCGACGGTATGGATATGGGGCAGTTCGGGGTGTTGAACTTTGATTTCTTTGTTGATGATGTCGCGAAGTTGCATACCAACCTTGTTAAGAACTTGAGCATTTTCCGGTTCGATGGTAACGCCGATTTGGTCGACTTTTACGATAGCAAAGAAGCTGCCGCCGAAGGAAATGTCAAATTTGATCTTGCCGTAACCGGGAAGTTCAACTTCTTGGTTTTCTTTGTATAAGAAAGCAGGAACGTTGGTGAATGTAACTTTTCTAGCGTGACCGTCTTCAACTTCGACGTCGCCGCGAATGATACCTGCCGGTGCTTCTTGAACAACGTGGGTAACGGGTTCTACTGCAGGAATGATGCCGGTTTCAACTGCTACGGACATAGCGCCGATGGTGCCGTGACCGCACATGTTTAAGTATCCGCCGCCGTCCATAAAGATAATACCGTAGTCAGCTTCGTCGTTGGTGGGTTGTGTAAGGATAGAGCCGAACATTTCGTTGTGTCCACGAGGTTCGAGCATCAGGGCCGTACGCAAATAGTCGAGGTGTTCTTCCAAATATTCTTTCTTTTCAGGCATGCTTTTTCCCGGAATATTAGGAATGCCACCGATAACGACACGTGTAGCTTCGCCTGCAGTATGAGAGTCTACGGCGTGGATACTTCTAGAGAATTTCATTATTATTCCTCCTTACAATTGTAAAAACATTTTCCCAACACATCCAAAGGTCCCTTCGCCATTAAAATACAATTAATGGCGGGAACATGTGGGAATCGAACCCACCTAAGAAGCTTCGAACTTCTCACAACGGTTTTGAAGACCGCGAGGCACACCAGACACCTAGCTGCTCCCAAAGGATTTGGAATAAATAAGGATAAAAAACCGAGGTTTTCCCCTGTAGGTATCATACCATATGTCCGACAAAGAATCTACAAAGACCTCGGCTTTCCTTATTGTTAAATTTTTATACCAGCGCGCGAATGGCACCGTCTCGATATTCGTTCGGCGTCAGATAGACAGGCATGTTGTACATGTCGATGACCGAAAGCCCGTCGAAGCCGGATGGCTCCGAGGGGAAGATCATATTGTCGTACATGGCGCCTTGGCCGGCCACTTGTTTCAAGAGGACGACCTTCAGTCCGTCTTTGCGTTCAATATCATAGTAATCGTGTGATTCGTCGGCTTTGCCGCCGTTTAAGTCCTTCATCATCTTGCGAATTTTCGCAATATAGTCCTCGGCCACTTGGAAGGCTGCATTCGCAAGTTCGCGGCTAAAGGGTTGGCCGCCTTTGACCAGGACGTCGATGTGAATGATGAAGTCTTCTTCTCCGGGCGTTCCGCGTTTACCGAGGTAGAGCTGTTCAGCGAGATTACCTTCGCTGGATCCGAATTCCCCGATTTGGCGACCGTCTTCGTCGACACCGGTAAGTAGTACATAGCAACCGGTAAAGGTGTGCGTGACACCTTCACCGAGCCTGCCAAGTACTTTTGTAGACATAGGGATAATATCCATGATACTGTTCACTTCCACATCGTGTTCGTGTGGTTTGAGGATGGACACCGTAGATTTTACGACTAAGTCGCTTTGATTGTGGGTCTCCTGGGGTACGGTCAGTAAGCCCTGAACAAAGGACGGCTTTTCACCGAACTGAACATCGGTTGCGTGAAATGCACGGATGACCAAACGTCGTTTTTGAATATCTTCCATACTATCCCCCTACTGGATTTTATACGTGAGCGATATATTCGAAGGGCAGGGGAACAATCTTACCTGCGCTAGGAATAGCTACGAGTTGTTCTAAGGTTGCCTTCAAAATGCCGTGTTGCATTTCGACGTTGTGGGGTTCACCTGCGTTGGCGCCCATCGGTACACGAGGAGCTACGGCACGCGGGGATCCGTTTTGACGGACAACCGGAGGTAATGCTGCGATCAAGATGGTAGGAATACCCGATTCCTCTATCGCACGTTGAACAATAGTCGCGGTGCGGTGACAGGTACCTCAGCCACCGGTGAGGATAACAGCATCTACATCCTCATCTTTAAGTTTTTGAGCAATTTCCGGGCCGGTTCTGTGGGTAAAGGCGTCTTGGTCGCCGCCGCCGCCCATGAAACCGTAGTGGAAGGGTGCTACTTCTTTAATGAATCCTTCATCGGCAAGTTCTCTCAAACGGTCGATGGGGAACATACAGTTAATGTCTTTGTTGACGTCCGAGTTGTCGTAACCACCGTGGGATACCATTAACTCATCGTCTTGTGCGTCGCCGGGGATTTCACGGTAAGTCGTGTCACCTGCCAAGTTAAAACGCTCTTGGGTTTTCAAGTGAATGCCCGCAGCACTTGCAATAGCGACTCGCATATCTTTCAATTCCTTGGTCACCGGGGTCCATACGGGATCCGGGGTAATAGGAACGAAGATTTCAGATTGCAAGCCTTTTACGGTTGTAAGCTTCATTCTATTTCCTCCTTAAAGAAACTCAGTCCAGAAGACCTCTTTCTCGTCTAAGCTCGATATTTCGTTTATATCCTTCATTAACCTCAGGGTTAATGACTTCGGGAATGGTCATCATTAAACCGACTTCCATTCCTTCTTGTAGCGGATCGTCGGAAATGATATAGCGAAGGGGTACCTTCAACTGACCCATCCGGCCTTTGAAATCGATCGTAACCGCGACGTCGGTCAAGTGAACAATAATGCCTTCTAAATACGTTTCCGTAGAAATATACCTAAGCTTTTCCATTGATTATTTGTCTTCTCCTGCTTCGTCCTTTTCGTAGATTTCACGACGCTTCTTGCTCATCTTCAAGACGGTTTCGTTATCTAACAGTTCAAATTCACGGCCGGTTTGTTCCTTAATTAAGTCAACGTTGTTGAGCTTAACGTTCGGGTTCCATTTACGTTCGGCGGCTTTAATTTCTACGCCTGCCATTTGGTTCTTCAACATAGCCAATGCGCGGATTGCGTCTTCTTGACAGAGGGTGTTGTTTTCGAGAATTTCGTTTTCAATACCTTGTCTGGACTTGTTGTTGTCGACCATGGCTACCATGTATTGGTTACCGGTTACCAGTGCACCTTGAACGGCACAGAAGGACATACCTACGACGGGGATGCCGCGCATACCGACTTGTTCGTGGTGAGAACCGAAGTCGATGTGGTTGTTACCGAAACCTTCGGTGGTGATGATAACACCGTCGGGGTTGATGGCTTCAACGGTCATACCGAGACGTTTGGATACATAGAATTTTTCGGTGTTTGCTTGCGGCGAGCCGACGAGCAATACGCCTACGACGTCGATTTCGTCATCAGCCAATGCTTCGAGTACCAAGGGTTCTCTGAAGTAGTGTCTGGACATTTCCTTGGAAGCCGGTCCGATACAGGTCAATGCGTGAATACCGCCGTCGAGTACTTCGAGGGGAGACAGCATGATCGGAAGGTTACCTAAGTCGACGTTGGGGTGTCCGCCTAACCAACCACAGGGTTCTACGGGCAATAACAAGTTGTCGTGCATTGCGCCTTGGCCCATGATTTCCTTAATAAGGAGAACTTTTTTACGGCCTTCTTTTCTGACGTGAGAGAATTCTTCGGAGCGAACGGGAGTTGCTTCGTATTCTTTCAGGGCGTTACGGATTTCGTCGGTCATGTGGTCAGCTGCGTGGTGAGCGGCCATGGGTCCACGACGTTCCATGTTGGTCTTGGCTTGAATGGTAACTTGGCACTTAATGAAGGTTTCGCCTTTGTCCGGGCTGCCGGGACGGTTGAACATGATGTTTCTGTCCATTTCGCCTTCGGAAGAACCGAATTCGCCGATTTGTACGCCACCTTCGTCGGTACCGGTCAGCATCAAAATAACGCCGTCGAGAACGCGAGTAACGCCGGAACCTAATTCGCCTTCTTCTTTGGTAGCAATAGGTTGTACGTCCATGATGGTTTCGGAATATTCATCGTAACGGTCGGGCGTGATGATGTCGATCGTAAAGTCTTTTACCAATTCTTGAGAATCGATAACTTCTTGTTCGATGCCTTCGCGAATGTAGAGGGTGGTTCCGTCAAACTTGGTTTCGGGACCTCTTTCTACCTTTTCGATTTTGTAATAGTCTTTTCTTAAGTGACGAATTTCGTGGGTTTCACCTTCGACAAATTCGTCAGCTGCTAAGGGTGCGCCTGCTGCTACGCCTTGAGCAACGCCTGCTGCTTGAGCGGGAGCTTGGCCTGCGCCTGCGATAACGGGGAAGCTGATTTCGATGTTTTCGCCCTTGGCGATCTTGATCGAAGCCATGCCACCGACGGACGGTGCTGCTTGTGCAACGGGTGCAGCTGCTGCTGCGGGTGCTGCTGCTTCAGCTTCTGCTTCTTCTGCTTCTTCTCCTTGAACCGGAAGATCTTCTACGAGATCCTTGGTCAAGGGAGTAAGGGAATCAACGGTTTCTTTTAATTTGCCACCGAGTACTTCGCCAATGGTCAAAGTTTCGTCGGTGATTTCCAAAAGACCGGTGTCTTCCAGGTCGGCAAAGATAGCGGGGTCTTCCAAAATGGAAGGCTCGATAACCTCACCGGCTTCGAATCGGCAACAGGTTACAGCAGGATCATTTTTGTGCTGCATTGCCGTTTCTTTGGTAATAGACATATTCTTCCTCCTTTGTGAACTGTTCGAGATGCAAGAGTCTTGCATCTATGTCGGATCGAACAATTTCCATCCTAAACGTGTGTGTTTCAAAACCATATTCATGGTAACCCATCGTTCTGACACAATTATATCACAATTCGAATGGAGGTCAAATTGCTGAAATCACCGTAAATCAGCCTGAAAATTGCGATTTCGACGAATAAAAAAACAGGAAAGGCAGAGGGTGCTTTTTCCTGTTTTTTCCTGATTAATTCTTTAACACGCCTGTCCATCGACTTTGTTTAAAATTTATTTTCCCAAAAAATCCTATATTCGATAGTTCTTCGGCGTTTATAGACTTCGTCAATAATGCGCCCGATTTATCTATAGCCGTTTCTATAGGTAAATAAATCAGCTCACAAATTTGATCTATTGACTCTGATTTGGAATCAACCGTAGACCGGGAAGGAAATTTCGATGTTTTCGCCCTTGGCGATCTTTAATGTGGCGTATCCGGTAACCACGGGTTGTGCGCCTGCGGGAACCGGGGTGATTTCCATAGCTTCTTGTGCACCGTCTTCATCGACCACGACCGCTTCCTCTGCAGCGCCTGCTTCAGGCAGGTCTTCCAAGAGATCCTTGGTCAAGGGCGTAAGGGAGTCCACGGTTTCTTTTAATTTTGCGCCGAGGACTTCGCCGATGGTTAAGGTTTCGTCGGTGATTTCCAAGAGACCGGAATCTTCCAGGTCGGGGAAGATATTGGGATCCTCTAAGATAGATGCTTCGACCAGTGCACCGGCTTCGAAGCGGCAGCAGGTTACTGCCGGATCATCCTTGTGTTGCATTGCAGTTTCTTGAGTAATAGACATAGTTGCCTCCTTTAATAATTTCATCGGGCCGACATGGCCCGTTCTTGAACGGTTCCGACCGGAAACGGAATTTTTCCCGCCGTCGGATTGATTATAGCAACATTAAAATAGGAGGTCAAATGACGATTTGTCGAAAATATCTGCTTAAATACTTTATTCAAGCCTTATAATCTTCAGGAAAATCAATTTTATTTTCATTGCGTTTTCCCTAAAAAGCTTTCTCCCCGTGTTGTGCTCTTCCTCTCGGTTTTTTTCTTTTCCCCTAAGCCGAAAGGCATTATTTATAGGTGTCATTCCGTTATTTGAAATAACGATAAGGTACTATAAAATAAAATCTGTGATAAAATAGCTTTATAGATAAATTATGAGACTTGCTGCAGTCTTCTATTCTATCATTCAAGGCCGGCTAGGGTACGGCAATAAGACGACCGGGAGGAATGTATGGATTTTAAACAGATCAACGCTTTTGTCAATGTGGTGAAATATAAGAGCTTTTCGCGGGCGGCGGATGCGGCCTTTTTGACGCAACCGACGATTAGCGCCCACGTCATCAGCTTGGAAAAGGAACTGGGCGTGATTCTAATCAATCGCAATCGCGGCGAGGCCATTTTGACGGAAGAGGGCAAAAAGCTTTACAGCTACGCCGTGGACATGATTAACACGCGGGACGAGGCCCTGCGCGAATTAAAAAAGGAAGTGCGGGAGGATGTAGCCGGCGTCTTGTCCATGCAGGTCTCTTCCGTTATCGGCGAGTCTTGGCTCCCCGGTCATTTGATCGGCTTTCGCGAGGAGCATCCCTTTGTGCGCTTTTTTATCGATCAATCGGACAGCGACATCGTGGAAAACAATTTGCTGGCGGGCCAAGGAGATTTGGGCTTTTTAGGGAAAAAACCCAACGCCGCCTTGGGCTCGGAGAAGGTGCTCACGGATCCCTTGGTCTTAATCTGTCCGAAAAACGAAAAATACACGTCCATGTATAAAATGGATAAGTCCATCAGTATTAAGGAAATCATCGGCGAAAATTTCATTTGGCGTGAAGAAGGCTCCGCCACCCGGCGCCAATTCGAAAAGGAAGTGGAAAAGCTGGGCTACTCCTCCTACCAATGGGGCATGAGTGCCCTGCTCACCCACATCGAATCCATTAAAAAGTGCGTGGAGAACGGCTTGGGCATTTCCGTCATTTCAAAAATCTCCGCCTACGAAAATTACGAGGCGAGAAATTACTTAATTTTTAAGATTAAAGAGTTGCACATGACGCGAGATTTTTATATGGTATGGAATAAGAACACAGCCCTGTCCCTTCCGGCACAGGAGTTCAAACAATACATCCATGAAAAGGCGGAGTAATCCATGAAATTAACCATGAAAGAAAAATCCACGTTCCTCCGGCAATTGCCTCAGGTCAACGACGTGCTTGAAAGCTTAAAGGCCTCGGAAAAAGATCCCGTGGCCTTAAAAGATGCGGTGCGGCTTGCCCTGGAGGGCATTCGCTCGGACATTAAGGCGGCAGAAGACGAGGCTGCCTGCGCCGCATTGGCGTCTATGGAAGAAATCCATCGACGGATTGACAATCAAATTGAGCGGCAAATGACGCCGAAGTTGCGCCCGGTCATTAACGCAACCGGCGTCATTTTGCATACGAACCTGGGCCGCTCCCTTTTGAGCCGCCGTGCCATCGATAATGTGGATAAGCTCACGGCCTCCTACGCCAATTTGGAATACGACATCGACGCCGGCAAGCGGGGCAGTCGCCACAGCATTTTACAGGAGCTGGTGAAGGACATTACCGGCGCGGAGGATGCCATGGTGGTAAACAACAACGCCTCGGCGGTGCTCCTCGCCATCAGCGCCTTAACCGACGGCGGCGGCGTGGTAGTCAGCCGAGGCGAGCTGGTGGAAATCGGCGGCTCATTCCGCGTGCCTGAAATCATCGAGCTTTCCGGCGCGCGTTTGATGGAAATCGGTACCACCAACAAGGTTCACGCCTACGACTACGAGCGGGCGGCCGATGCGGAAGACGCTCAGGTGATCTTAAAGGTCCACCGCAGCAATTTTAAAATCGTGGGCTTTACGGAAGAGCCGAGCTTGGAAGAGCTTCGGGACATTGCCCACAAGCGGGGCCTGCCCTTTATCTACGATTTGGGCAGCGGCCTTATGCACGAATTGAATGACGTGGGCATCGACGAGCCCACGGTGGCAGACGCCTTAAAGGCCGGGGCGGATCTGGTGCTTTTCAGCGGCGACAAGCTTTTAGGCGGACCCCAGGCGGGGATCGCCATCGGCAAGAAGGAATACATCGCCCGCATGAAGCGCCATCCCCTGGCGCGGGTGGTGCGCATGGACAAAATGAGCTTTGCCGCATTGGAAGCTACCATGGAAAGCTACCGCAATCCCATGACGGCGCGAAAAGAAATTCCCGTCCTCGCCATGATTACCAAGCCCGTGAAGGCGATAAAAGCCGAAGCCGCTTCCCTGGCCGAGGAATTAAAGGCCATGGGCTATGACACGAAAGTGGATGCCGACCGCAGCCAAATCGGCGGCGGCTCCTGCCCCGGCGAATACCTGGACACCTTCGTCACCTCCCTCGCCCATCCCGAAAAGAGCGCGGCGGAAATCGAAGAGGCCCTTCGCCATTGGGAGATCCCCATTATCGCCCGCATCGCCAAAGACCGCGTGCTACTCGACCCCCGCACCTTGCAGGAGGGAGACCGGGCGCGTATCTTGGACGCCTTTTCACAGCTGAGGTGATTTTATGAAAAACGTCATCGTCGGAACCGCCGGCCACGTGGACCACGGCAAGACCACCTTGCTCAAGGCCATGACCGGCGTGGATCTGGATACATTAAAGGAAGAACAAAAGCGTGGCATTACCATTAACCCGGGCTACAGCACCCTGAAAAACGATCGGGATCTGGACATCGGCATTATCGACGTGCCCGGCCACGAAAAATTCGTCCACAACATGCTCACCGGCATCGGCGGCGTGGACTTGGTCCTGCTTCTGGTGTCCGCCGAAGAAGGCATTATGCCCCAAACCCGGGAGCACTTTGAAATCGTCAAGGCTCTCGGCGTGGAAAAAGGCATCGTGGTCCTCACGAAAATCGACTTGGTGGACAAGGAACTGGTACCCCTCATCGAAGATGAAGTAAGGGACATGGTGAAGGGAAGCTTTTTGGAGGATGCGCCCCTGATCTCCGTCTCCGCCTACACCGGTGAAAACATCGACTTGTTAAAGGAAACCCTTTTGGATATGGCGGAAACTTGCGAAGAGCCGGATCACGAAAAGGCCCTGGCCCGTTTGCCCATCGACCGGGTCTTTTCCGTGGCAGGCCACGGCACGGTCATTACCGGCACCTTGGTGGAAGGCTGCATCGAAAAAGGCGACCTCCTCATGCTCTACCCCGCCATGAAAGAAACCACGGTCCGCTCCATACAGGTCCACTCCAAAGACGTGGATGCCGCTTACGGCGGGCAGCGAGTGGCCTTGAATCTGACCCTGAAAAAAGACGATATCGAAATCGGCGACGTCCTGGCGCCGAAGGACTCCCTCCCCGTCACGGAGCAGGTGGATGTGGCCGTTACCATGTTCGACTCCACGGACCGGGTCATGGAAAACTCCTCCCGCGTCCACATGAACTACGGCAGCGGCGAAGTCATCGCCCGCATCATTCTCTTCGGCATCGACGAATTGAATCCCGGCGAAAAAGCCTACGGCCAGCTGCGCATGGAAGAGCCCATTCCCCTGCGCACCGGCGATCCCTTTGTGCTGCGCTTCTTCTCCCCGGTCATCAGCATCGCCGGGGGGCGGGTCCTGGAGATTCGGCCCAAGCGCCACAAGCGGCGTGACCCCGAGGTGGTGGAGGTGCTCAAGCAAAAAGAAGAGGCGGACGATACCACCCGCGTGGCCCTGGCCCTGGAGGAAAACCGCTACCGCTACCTTTCAGACCGGGCCCTCGCCCTGTCCTTGGGCTTTACAAAGGCCCGCTGGGATGAGGCCATGGAAAAGCTTTTGGCGGACAAGACCGCGGTGCCCCTCACCGACGAGATCTGCGCCCACAAGGACGTCATCGAAGGCGTCTTTGAAAACGCACGTGCCATCCTGTCCCGCTACCACGAGGAATTTCCCCTGGAAACGGGCATGCCCAAGCAGGCCTTTCGTCAACAGCTGACGGAGACGGAACACGCCAAGGACGACAAGCTTATCGAAGCCTTTATCCGCACCTTCTACGATCAAAAGCGCCTGGTGGACCACGGCATGCGCGTGGAAGAGACGGGATTTACCGCCACCCTCACCCCGGAACAGGAAAAGCAGTGGGAATCGGCGGAAACCATCGCCAAGCGCGGCGGCTACGAAGGCGCCACAGGCGACGATCTGAAGCGCATCGGCAAGAAATACGAACAGATTTTAAAATTTATGACGGAAACCGGCGCCCTCATCGCCCTGCCTTCCGGCTATGTCCACAAAGACTATTGGGATAAGGCCGTAGATACGGCTCTCGCCATGATCGACGAGGCCGGCGAGCTGAAGCTCGGGGATTTCCGCAACGTCCTGGACACCTCGCGGAAATACGCCGTGGAGCTCTTGGAAGAAATGGACCGGGAGCAAATCACCGTCTTTAAAGACGGCAAGCGCATCAAGGCCTAAGGGAATCTTCTATTGCCACCCCCCGACAACCGGGAGTATAATGAATGAAAGATATCATTTCTTTTACGAAAGGTCCCATTTTTTACAAGGAGGCACTAATGAAGATTTTCGTTTTAATGGCGGGCTTTATCGCCCTCGCCCTCGTTCTTTGCCTCGTCATCCTCTTGATCCGCCGGCTTTCCGCCGACGAGCGGGACAGAAAAGAGCAAAGGAAAAATCATCAAGACTGAATTTCACAAAATAGGTAATAACTTTCATACAAGGAGGGATAGTATGTTGGTTGGATTCGGTTTACTCGTTTTAATCGTTCGAGGAGCTTTCGCCGTCGCCGGTTTGGCCCTTATCATCCTCTTAATCCGCCGGCTTCTCGCCGACGAGCGGATCAGAAAAGAGCACAGATAAAGCGACAAGTAAATTATCGCACAAGACGCCTGCGGGCGTCTTTTTTTGTTTTTCCCACAAAAAAATCGGGCAGCTGCCCGATTCTTTTCTTGCGATGCGATTCGCCTCGCCTTATGCTTCGTTGTAGTAATCGCTGCGCTTCATATCTTGAAAGACCACGTGAATGTGTTCCTTCGGTGCGCCGGCGTGTTTGTGGACCGATTCCACAATTTCCTTTGCGATCTTTGCCTTGGCTTCGTCCGAGCGGCCTTCGACTAATTCGACGTGAATAAAGGGCATGGTAATTCCTCCTTTTGCCTTAAAGTTCTTCTTTAATTATTATAATTTGTTCTTCTTTACGATTCAAGGGCACAAAAAAGAACCCGACGCGCGGTCGGGCTCTCATTTGATTTACTTGCGACCTTCTTTTCGAATTTTTAATTTCAAGAGGGCCACGGCTTTTCGAGCGTCCATTTCGTCGACATTGTTTTCGCCGACGACTTCCGTCTCGATGCCTTGTTCGGATTTGTTAATATCCACCAGCGTGTTCATGTATTTGTTTTTAACGACAAACGACGCTTGTTTACCTTGGAATGTGACGCCGACAGTGGGAATGCCCCGCTTACCCAGTTCTTCCCAGGTATTGGCGAAGTCCACGTGGGAGTTGCCCCAACCGTCTGCGGAGAGGATGACGCCGTCGGTGCGCATGCCTTCAATCCAAGAAGCGGCGCGGGTGCCGACGAAGTACTTGTCTTCGTTATCTTGGGGCGTGCCTACGATGATGACGCCTTGAAAGTCGATGTCAGTGTCTTGACCAAGAACATCCACCATCGGATCTCTGAAGTGGTGTAAACTAGTCTCTTTTGTCGAAGGACCTATACCCATAGTCCCCTCCCTTTCTTATAAAACTTAATTAAAGAACGTGTTCGTCGAAGTAACGGATCAACGGACGGCCCATGGTTCTCAGGGGCGTGTCGGTTGCGTGGTGTACTTCAAGACCGGCCTTCGGTGCCGATGCCATAACCGTGTTGGTGCAGTCGGAGCAGTGACCGATGAGGACGGATTCACAGCCTTGTTTCTTAAATGCCAAAATGTGTTCCGCTTGACCCGGGCAGTTTCCGGGGTCTTTGCACTTGTAGGTGCCGTTCTTTTGTTCGACGGCATTCTTGCATACGCGGTAATCGATGGGTTCTTGGCCTAAGGATTGCGCGATTTCATACAATCTTTCCTTGCAGGGACCGCAGGCACATTGAATGATGCCCATGGGGCCTTTTGCCTTTTCAAAGGGTTCCGTTGCGGTCACGCCGCCGTATAATTTGTAGATAGCGTTGTTTTCTTTGTTGCGACGGCCGGTGTAGGGTCCGCCGATTAAGATTTCGCCGATGGGCTCATCCAAGCCGCCGAAATCTTCGATAATGTCGTCGATCATCATGCCGTAGGGAATGTGAATAATTTCCTTGTCCCCTTTGTTCTTGAATTTCTTGAACTTGCCGGCGATGGTGACGTATTTATCGATACAGGGCTTTAAGTCGTTGACGGCGTGAGCGATAGCGCAGAGGGTTTCTACGTTAAAGACCACGGCGTTGGCTTCTGCGGGGAGTCCTCCCGGGGGAATCAAGACATTGATGGTATCGCGAACCAGCGCACGTTCTTCCCCGACGGGGTAGATGTTGCGAAGGGGTAAGATGCGAATGTCTTTAATGCCCTTTTCCTTTAAGATGCCGTTAATATGTTTAATTTCATCTTTGTGTTTTAACTTAATACCGATAATCCCCTTGTCGGCACCGGTTGCTTCCATGGCGATACGCATACCGTCTAAGAGAGCGTCGGTTTCTTCCATGATTTGGGTCATGTTGTGTTCGAGGATCGGTTCGCATTCAGCTGCGTTACAAAGAATGAAGCCGCCCTTGTGTAAATCCGTACCTAATTTAACGTAAGCGGGGAAGCCTGCGCCGCCCATGCCTAAAATGCCAGCGCGACGAACGGTTTCGGCAGCGTCCTTGCCCGGTTCCAATTTGACGTAATCGTCGGATGTATCGGTTTGTTCGACGATGATGTAATCTTCTTGAACGTCGACAACCTTGCCGGTGACGGATGTGTGTAGCGGTACACTTAATTTTTCCGGTTCGTAATCGGCAATTACTTGGCCGCGCTTAACTTCGTCACCTTTTTTAACGCAGGTGACGGGGGGAGCGCCGACGCCTTGTTTCAGAAAATACTTGAACTGTCTTCCCATTTCTACAACTCCTTCATACATACTGAGTCCTATCCGTAGGCGGATATGATCGGGGAAAAAATCGTTTTTGTCGGATGATGATTTCAACCTCAATTGTGATTATAGCAATAGGAGTCGAGACCGTCAAGAAGTCGACAACCCGGAAAAAAGGTAAACAGCGGTTTTTCGAGGGTATTGAAATTTCTTTCAGTCAAAAGCTTTCTCTATATATAAAAAAGTGCACCGCTCGGTGCACTGAAAAGGCTATTCGTTTTCCGCTATGGGTTTGATTTCTTCGTCGTTGACTTTTTTCATAAAGGCGACGGCGATAAACATGGCGATCAGCTCGGCAATGGGATAGGCAAGCCACACGTAGGTGAGGACGCCGGTTCTCGAGAAGAGATAGGCCAAGGGCACGATAAGGATCAGCTGGCGAACCAGGTTGACGATCATGCTGAGGATGCCGTTTCCCAATGATTGAAAGATGCCGGAGCTGATGATGCTTACGGCGGCGAAGATAAAGGAGATGGAAATGATCCTGAGGGCCACGACGCCGATGGACAAAAGTTCCGGCGAGGGATCGAAAAAGCCCATGAGCTGTGCAGGGAAGATTTGGAAGATGAGAAAGCCCAGGCCCATAAAGATCAGGGCCACTTTGTAGGACAGCTTGATGACTTCGTAAATCCTCTCCCGATGCCCGGCGCCGTAGTTGTAGGCGATAATGGGCACGAGGCCGTTGTTCACGCCGAAGATAGGCATAAAGATGAAGCTTTGAACTTTGTAATAGATGCCCAGAGCCACCACGGCGGCGGCGCCGAAGACGGCGAGGATGGCGTTGATGAGAAAGATGGAGACGGAGTTGACGGATATCATAATGGCCGAGGGAATGCCCACGGCTAAAATGCCTTTGACGATGGCTCCGTTTATATGGAAGCGATCTTGCCTCAGATTGACTTCCCTGTTCCGCTTCATATTTAAATAGAGGCCGAAGAAGAAGGCGAGGATTTGTCCGGTGACCGTGGCGATGGCCGCGCCGGTGACGCCCATTTCCGGGAAAAAGCCCCAGCCGAATATAAGGAAGGGATCCAGGATGATGTTGAGGACGGCGCCGAAGAGCTGCGTGTACATGCTGTAAAGGGCAAGGCCCGTGGACTGCAGGAGCCGCTCCATGCAGATTTGGCCGCAGATGCCGATGCTGAATAGGAAGCAGATGTTTAGGTAGCGCACCCCTGCCTTTATGATTTCGGGATCGGCGGTTTGCATGGCGACGAGCTGCGGCGAGGCCATGGTGCCGAAAAGGGCAAAGATCAGGGCCACAATCATGCTCAGAAGCAGGCCGTGTTGGGCGCAGAGATTGGCTTCCCGAAAGTTTTTCGCTCCCAGGTGGCGGCTCAGAAGGGCGTTCATGCCGACGCCGACGCCGATGGCAAAGGCGGTAATGAGCATTTGCAGAGGAAAGGCCACGCTCACCGCGGCCAGGGCTTTTTCGCCCACCCGCGACACCCAGATGCTGTCCACGATATTGTACAGGCCCTGGACGAGCATGGACAAGGCGATGGGCAGGGATATGCGCATTAAAAGCTGCGGTATGGGCTCATAACCCATTCTGTTTTCTTCCATCGGTCACCTCCTGTTTTTTTCAGACAAATGAAAAAGGGCGCATCGGCCCTTTTTCTGTCCTTCTATCCTATCACTGCAGCAGCCGCCGGTCAAATTATTCCACGCTCTTCAAGGCTTCCACCATGTCGATGACCTGAAGCTTTTTGTGGAAATAGCCCATAAGGATCACGGAAATGATCAAGGTGATGACGGCGGGCAAGAGATAGTTTAAAAGACCCAGGCTGGGGTCCAGCATGGCGAAGTCGGGCACGACCACGCGAATGACCATAAGGTGCATGCCTTTGCCCACGACGAAGCCCAAAAGAATGCCTACAGCGGTCAAGACGCCGGTCTCTCTGTAAATGTAGCGGGTTACTTCCTTCGGATAGAAGCCCAGGACCCGTATGGTGGAGATTTCCCGGCGACGCTCTTCGATATTGATGTTCGTCAATGTGGAGATGACCACCACCGCCAAGGTGGAGGAGGCGGCCAGGATGACGAAGACAATAAAGGTAATGTTGCCGGCGATTTCATCCACCATTTCGCGCATGTCGCCGATGCCGGTAAAGGCCACGACGGAATCGAAGTCCTTGTAGTACGACACGTCGACTCCCTTGGTTTCTACCAAATCGGCATTGGTCTTATAGGCTTTGTGGAAGATTTTTTCGTAGCTCGCCTCGTCCATATACATAGAGTGGCCGGCGTAGGCTTCGGCGATGGCGGCGACGGGTACGTCGTAAGCCTTATCGTCGGCATCCTTGACGCGGATGCTGTCTCCCACCTTCACTCCTTTAATGACGGCGAGCTTTTCCGTAATCACCGCACCCTTTAAGGGAATGTCCTTGCCGGTCTTCCGATTTCTCAGGGTAATGAGTTTTTTCAGTTCCTTTTCATTTTCGGGCACGATCATGGTGACGGGCTGATCGATATAGCCCTCGTCATCCACGGTGACGCTTTCCACATAGGCCGATGCCTTGGCACGAATGTTTTTGTCCTTGGCGATTTTTTCCTCGTAGACCTTGTGATCCTTTTTATTCAAAAGGGGCTCGTAGAAAATAATGTGGTCGTACCGGTTCAGTACGTCGAATTGTTTTTCCACCAAGCCGTCCACGGAGGTGCGAATCCCGAAGCCCAGGACCAAGAGGGCCACGCAGCCCATGACGCCGACGATGGTCATGGCCATGCGCTTTTTGTCGCGGAAAAGATTCCTGGCCGTGACCTTTTGGAAGAAGGACATGCGGCTCCACAGGCCTTTAAAGTGTTCGAGGAAAATCCGCGTGCCCTTGGCCGGCGGCTTGGGCATGAGGAGGGCGGCGGTTTTCAGCCTCAAGCTGCGCGCCACGCTGACATAGGCCACCAGGCCCGTGGCCACCATGCCGATGACGATGGCGACTAGAATTTGCACGGGATACAGGGAAATGGACAGCTTGTCGAAGATGCCGCTGGCCAAATAGCCGTCGGCGATGACCCGGCTCAGTACGTAATTTCCTAAAAAGGCGCCGGGAATGCCGCCGATTAGTGCGGCCAAGGTGCCGAAGCGCAAATACTTTTGTCGGGTGGCACCGTTGGAATAGCCCAGGGCCTTGTAGGTGCCGATAATCATGCGGTCGTCGTCTACCATGCGATTCATCACCGTGGAGGAGAGGAGCATGGCGATGGCAAAGAGAAAGACGGGAAAGACGGCGGAAAGCTTGTCTACCCGATTGCCGTAGTCCAAAAAGACGAAGGTGCGCATTTCTTCGTTGACGGGAGTGATTTTATACTCGGGCTTTTTCAATATCGTCAGGATTTCCTTGGCCCGGTCCACGTCCTCTTGGCCCTTGACCAAATCCTTTAGGGCGTCATCCCGCTTCTTTTCGTAGGTGGCCCTGGCCTCGTCCAAGTCCTTTCGACCGGTCATAAGCTCGTCGTAGGCGGCGTCAAGCTTCGTCTCGCCCTCGGCTTTTTTCTGAGCCAGCTCCTTGGTGCCGGCCTCGTAGCCCGCTTCCCCCTCTTTTAATTGATCCTTGGCGGCGAGAATGGCGGCCTTGCCTTGAACCAGGGTCTTTTCTTTTTCATCCAGCTCCGCTTCCTTCGACCGGAGCTCGGCCTTGTGCGCTTCGATGGCCCTCAGCCCTTCCTCGGCCTTGGCACGACCCGCTTTCGTCTCTTCCTTCTTGCTCAAAAGCAGGGCTTCTTTTTCAGCCAAATCTCTTTTTGCGGCTTGTAGGGCTTCTTTTTGTCTGCGAATGGCCTCTTGCTGCGTTCGAATCTTTTCCGCCATGGCCTCGCGGGTGGCTTGTACCTGAGCCTGGCGACGGATTTTTTTCGCTGCACGGCCGGCTGAGGCTTCCGTTTGAGCCAGATCGGACTTCGCCGCGGCCAGGGCGCCGGACGCGGCGTCCAGGGCTTTTTTCTTTTCAGCCACGGCACTTTTCGCCGCAAGATAGGCGGAATCGTTGAGCTTCGCCTGCAGGGTCGCTTTTTCGCTTTCCGCACCGCTGATTTTTGCATCCAAAGCGGCCACGTCGGCGCCGGGTTGTGTTTTTTCCTGCTTCCACGCAGCGATGGATTGGTCTAAGGCGGCGATCCGTGCGCCGATGGCATCGCCGTCGATACCCAGCCCGGCAAGGGCACTCTTGGCCGTATCATAGGCCCCTCGAGCCTCGCTCACCGCCGCGGCTTTTTCCTTCACCGCCGCCTCTTTATTCGGGCGCTCGGCTTCGGCGGCCGCTACGGCTCTTTGCGCCTCGGCGATTTCCCCGTAGGAATAGGGCAGCTCGGGCAGATCGGGGAAGCGCACCTCGGGCACGTCGCCTGCCTCAAGCTTTTGCTTCGCTTCCTCCAGAGCCGCCTGCTCTCTTAAAATCTGATCCATGGCCGTATCCGCCCGGGCGATGCCGCCTCGGGCCTCGTTTTCCTTGGCCTGAATCTCCGCCATGGCGGCGGCGATGGCGTTTTTGCCGTCTAAAAAGGCCTTTTCTCCCGCCGACAGCTGATCCTCTTGAAAGAGCACGCTCTTGCGCGCCTGGGCCAGCTTCTTTCGGGAATCGGCCAGACGGCCTTCTCCTTGACGAATGGCGAGATTAAAGCGGGCGCGATTGTCCCGAAGGGTGCGGGCGCCGTCGTCCAGCTTCCTTTCTCCTTCGTCGAGCTTTTCCTTTCCGCGGTCCAGCTCGTCGTAGCCCTCTTGAATGTCCTCTTCCCCTTTGCGAATATCGTCGCGCTTGTCCGCCAAAAGAGCGTCCAGCCGGGCCTCGCCCCGGTCCTTAAACAAAAGGCGCAGCTCCTTTTTGTGGGCGGCATTTAACGCCTTAAAATCGTCGCTGTAAACGGCAACGCCCTTTAAATCGTCGAAGAGAAAGTGCACTTCGGTGATGGTCGGATCCTTAAAGGCCGAGGGCAGGACGTAGCCGTAGCCGTCGATCTTGTCGCCCTTAGCCGTGGTGCCCTTGTCGCTCTTGTCTAAAAAGATCGGACTCGTGGCAAAGCCCACCACCTTATATTTGTAGCCCTCCATCATGGCGGGAGCGTCCTCGTCGAAGGGATCCTCTTCCTTATCGAAGACCACCACGTCCCCCAGCTTGTAGCTGTCTTTCAGGGTGGGGTCCAGCAAAATTTCGTCCTTCGCCCGGGGCAGGCGGCCTTCCTTTAAGACGGGCTTGCTGATCCGCTTCGGCAGGGACGACAGATAGACGGTCTTTAATTCCTTGGTGGTCAGATAGCCCGTGTGGAAATATTCCTTCTCGCGCACGCCGTCCAGATCGTTAATCAGGCGCAGATCCTCGTCCTTGAGGCCGTCGCTGACGGACAGGCGCAGGTCGTAGGCATTGGACTTCGCCAGGGTGTCGGCCACGGTGCGGCGAATGACGGGCCCCGTCACCGTAAGCCCCACGAGGACAAAGACCCCTAAAAGCACCAGGGCCACCAGGGAGAAAAAGCGCATCTTGTGCCCTGTGATCTCCCGTAAAAAATCTTTTTGTCTCGGACTCATACTACCACTCGATTTCTTCAATAGGCATGGGGTGTTCGTTTAAATACATGGCCCGCACCTTGGCGTCGTTAATTTCGATGACCCTATCCGCCGCATCGGCAATGGCCCGGTTGTGGGTAATGACGATGAGGGTGTGATCGTGCTTGCGGCAGCTCTCTTCCAAGAGAAGCAGCACCTTCTTCCCCGTCTTATAATCCAAGGCCCCGGTGGGCTCGTCGCAAAGGAGCAGCTTGGGATTTTTTCCCAAGGCGCGGGCGATGGCCACCCGCTGTTGCTCTCCGCCGGATAATTGGCTCGGGAAATTGTTCAGCCGCTCGCCCAGGCCCACGCGGTCTAAAATCATCTCCGCGTCCAAGGCGTCGTCCACAATGGCATTGGCCAGCTCCACATTTTCCAGAGCCGTTAAATTGGGAATCAAATTGTAAAATTGAAAGACAAAGCCCACGTCGTTTCTGCGGTAGGTGGTGAGCTCCTTGTCGGAAAAGGCGGCAATGTCCTTGCCGTCCACCAGCACTTGGCCCGAATCGTTGGTGTCCATACCGCCCAATATATTTAAAATCGTCGACTTGCCGGCCCCCGACGGCCCGACGATGACGACAAATTCCCCCTTTTCAATGGAAAAAGAAATCTTGTCGTTGGCCACGGTCTTGGTCGCGCCGGTACCGTAGGTCTTCGTCGACTCGATAAATTCTACATATGCCACACAATCCCCTCCTTCTATTACAGTCTATATTACCACGTTTGAGCCCTTTAAACACCTTGCCAAGGGCCATTTCCTTCAGTACAATACATTCATAAGGAGGCACTATGAAAGAAACATTTACCGTCACCGAGGAAGATTATCTAACCTATCAGTGGCATCTGTTTAAACAAAATCCCACGGCGAAACGAACCATGCGCATACAAATGATTACGCCCATCGCCGTTTACTTGGCCATCGGCATCTTTTACTTCGCGACGAAGCGGCCGATTATAGGACTCTTGCCCTTGGCTGTGGCTTTGGTGCTGTGGCCCTTTATCTACCAATTTTTCTTTAATCGCAGCATGAAGAGAAGACTGAAGCAGCTGATCAAAAAAATGGAAAAGGATCTGCCCATCGGCAAACACATCGTCCATATAGAAGAGGACGGCCTGAAGGACAAGGATCTGTTCATCGCCTACGACGACATTCGCTACGCCGAGGAACACGAAAGCTTCGTCTACATCTTCTACAACGACTCGCCTCGGGCCTATCTCCTTCCGAAGGAGCTGGCCAACGACGCCATTAAAAGCCACATCGCCGAAAAATAAACAGTCTGAGCTTCATAAGTACAAAAAAAATCGACGCCACGTCATCGTGACGTCGATTTTTATTTACCGGTACCCCGCTGCAGATAAGATGTCGTCGTAAGCCCAGTGGTCCTCCGAAACATCGGAGAAGGAAATTTTCCCATCGGTGGCTTTTTTAATCTTAAAGGTGCGGTTTAGCATGGCCACCGCTTCGGCTCGAGACACGTCGCATGTGGGGCGGAAGGTGTTGTCTTCATAGCCTTTAATAATACCTTGAGCATAAACCATATCCACGGCTTCCTTTGCCCAGCTGCCTTCCATATCCTTAAAGGGACTCGGTGCCGCTTTTCCGCTTAAAAAGCCACTGAGGACCTTGGCAAATTCCCCGCGCATAATAGGCTCGTTGGGCTCAAAGGCGCCGTTGGGATAGCCCTTCATATAGCCGCTCTTCACGACGGCGTTAATGTAGGCATTGTACCAGCCGTCCACATAGGATGAAGTGTCGGCTCTCTTGTCCGTCAAGGGCAGGTGCTGCAGCTTGGCTATAAGAGCAGCCGCTTCGGCCCGGGTCAAGAGCTTGTCGGGACGAAAGGTTCCGTCAGGGTAGCCGTCGATGTAACCGCCGCCACAGGATATAGTCTGTTCAACGACAGCTGTTTCATTCGGCTCTTTGGTCTTGTCTTTACTCGGGCTCGCCTCGGCAAAAACCGGAGTCATAGACAGTGTACTGAACAGCAATGCGGAGGCCAGTACCTTGGTCAGTAATCGCTTCTTCATAATACACGCTCCTGTTCTTTGAGCCGCCGGGTGATATAAACGGCGACCGGCTCGTCGTCGCTCGTTTATTTGCTATCCGTTGAGAGGTTTTTCCCTTGCGCAACAGGTGAATGCTCATTCTGTTTCAGCGACCTCTTTAGCTAATTATATCACCTGTTTTTTTTGAAGAAAATTTTATATCTTTTTCAGCTGATACCGATGTTTTTTTCGACGGCGGGACTTGGAAATTTCACCAAAAGAAAAAAGACCCTCGCGGGCCTTTTCCTTCTGCTCGATTATTTTGCAGTATAGGTTATAACCACAGGGGTCTTGTCGGCGGGGACATTATCTTTGTTCAACATTAAGGTGAACTTATCTTTTTCATCGTCGCCGATCATATGGGTGTGGTTGGAGGTGATGCCTGCAGGGCAGGACAGGAGGCACGTAATGCAGCCGGTGTTCAATTTTTCTTGGGTGTCGTGATTGCCGCCGAAGCGAATGTCGATGGGTTGCTTGGAGGAATCGTCGACGACTTCGTCGATCTTGAATTCCTTGTCGTTGCCGTCGAATTTAAAGGTGACGTCCAGGGCGTCGCCTTCCACTTGGGCTTTACCCGCATTGTCCATGGTCATGTTGTCGCCGGCCTTCAGTCCCAAGGAGTTCAGCGCGTCATAGAAATCCAAGGACTTGGCGTCGGATTTAAACATGGCGTGATCGGCTTCTTTGCCGGATTTGGAAACGACCATATGCATGGTGGATTCGTTTTTGTACTTTTCATTGACTTCGGCATAGACTTTGACCGTTTTGTTTTCCTTGTCTACGACAATGGGGTTTTCAGCAGTGGGCTCGCCGGCTTCGGCGGTGGCGTCGGCTTCACCTGCGTTTTTGTTTTCTTCATTGGCTGCCTGGGTGTTTTCCGTCTTGTTTTCTTCCTTAGCATTGCCTTCGTCGGCTGCCTTCGGCGAGCAGGCCGAAAGAGCTAACAGACCACAGAGGGCTAATGCCAGAACGTAAAATTTGTTTTTCATTGGTATCCCTTCTTTCTTATATGTTTTTATCCCATTGACGGCCCATTAAACATCGAATATTTCGTTTTAAATTGCACCTTATAGGCTTTTTCTATACCTCAGGTGATGCACAAAAAAAGACGCCCGAAGGCGTCTTCTTAATCTTCTAAAACATAGACGGTGACATTTCGTCTTCCGAAATTGCAGGCTTCGCGGCGGCTGTTATAGAACAAGTCGATGCGCTTGCCTTTAATGGCACCGCCGGTGTCTTCCGCCACGGCAAAGCCGTAGCTGGGGAAGCCGTCGGTGCTTTCGATGTAAAGCTTCGTTCCCAGGGGCACGACGCGGGGATCCACGGCCACGGCGCCCACGCGGGCGCGTGTGCCGGAGGCGGTCCACTTGCCGGCGCTGGGATCGTAGGCGGTCCCGCTCATGACGATTTTCTTTTTATATTTCTTGCCGTGAATCATATTTTCCACGGGCTTCGTGCCCACTTCCACGATTTGCGTCTTGCCGTCTTTCACGACGCGGGAGGAGAGGACGAGGCGGGCGGTTTCTTCGCCGTTGACGGTGCTGATGCGTACCGTCTCTTCCACTCGGGCGGCTTGGCCTTGTTGCACGACGCGTTCGGTTCCCGCATCCATGGCGGGATTGTTTCTGCGTTCCACGGTGACGGGTACGTCCCGGCTCACGGTTTCGGTGCGCTCCTTGTAGCGATTGATGCGAAGGACTTCCCCTTCCTTCACCGTGCCCTTAATGGGCGGGGTCACCGTGTCTTTTACGCCGAGCTTAATGTTCAGCTCCTTTAAAATGTCCGCCACCTTGTTGGAGGTGGTGGAGCGGGTGTAGCTTTGCTTGCCGTCTTTGACTGTGACGGTATAGCCTTTTTTAATGCTTAAGGTGCCGCCTTCCTTCAGGGCTTCCGACGCGCTGGGGAAGGGAACGGTTCCCTTTTCAAGCTGAATATCTTTTTCCAAGAGAAATTCGCCGACGGTGGCGGCATCGGTTTCGTAGGACGCGGGAGCGGCTCCCTCACGCTCTACGGTAACGGTTTTTGCTTCCGCCGTGGCGGGCAAGATCAAGCTCACGGCCAATGCCGAGAGAAGGACGGTCTTTTTTATCACGATGAAAACTCCTTTGTTTCAGTGTCGATGCTCTGATTTATTACAATCTGTAACTTTTGCGGAACTAATTGTATCAATTCAGAAAACTCATCGCAAGGCGTTTTCGTCGATGTCATCTTTTTGTAATTTATTCTCCCACCTTTAAGCGTTGCGCCACGCCGTACATGATTTTTGCCGTCATGCCCCAGACGATTTGCTCCTCCTTTTCGGCGCCCCTGTAAAAGAAAATGCGGTCCCTGTAATTGCTGAACCGCGCCGTCGTGTCCGGGGGCACCAGCTCGTAGGGAAAGCTGTCGTCATCGATTTTTTCAAATTCCAAGGCGTGTACCTCGGGCTCCGTTTCGAGAAAAAATGAAAGGGGCACGGTGAAGATGTAAGCCACTTCTCCGGGCTCGGGGCAAATGTCCTCCGGCCTGATGCCGTGAAGGATGCCGACAAAGCAATGGACGGCTTGGTTTTGGCGAGTAAGCAGGTAGTCGCTTTCGCCTAAAATTTCCAAGGCGGAGGGCGAGATCCTCAGCTCTTCCGCCGTCTCGCGAATGGCGGCCTCTTCCGGCGTCTCGCCTTTTTCGATGCGGCCGCCGGGGAGGGACACTTCCCCGGTGTGGCTGCGCAGGTGGATGGAGCGCTTTTCAAAAATCACGTGCCAGCTGCCATCCACCTCCACGAGAGGGCAGAGGACGGCGTAGCGATGCTCCATGCCCAAGGGCTCGGGACGGCGACTGTTTAAAAGGTCCGCGATATCTTTTTTATCCAATGGCCAACCTCTTTCCGCAAAATAACAAATAGAGCACGCGGTCCAGTTTGCTCACCACCCGGGGATGGACGTCGCTCTTCTCGTCCAGGGCCTTTAAAAAGCCGTCCACGGTGTAGAATGGATCCTTCGGAAGCTTGAGCAGCTCGCCCCGCGCCTCCAAGAGGCCGATGAAGAGGGCCTTGTAGCTGTAGTCTTCGGGAAGCTCCAGGGCCTGTGCCAATTCCGGCCACAGATTTTCCACAATGCCCCGCTCGCCGCTGCCCTTGGCCGCAGCCAGGTAGCGAAAGTCTTCCGTGCGGGCGAAAAATAATTCGCTGAGGCGGCGAAAGGCTTCTTTTTCCGATAGGGGATAGAAGGTGTAGTCCAGGCCGTCGCAACCGGAAAGGATGCGCCTGCCGTGGAGATAGCCCTGTTGCATCCGTAAAGGCGCCAGGGCGGCGTCGAAGTGCATGGTCTCGGCGATGGGCCTCGTGGGCCCCAGGACCGTGGCGTCTTTCGGAAGCACCTCCCCTTCCTTCGGCGGATTGGTCCTGAGGATGATGGGCTCGAGGCCTTTTGCCAGCACCATTTCGTAGGGCAGATTATCCCCCACGCCGCCGTCCACATAGAGCTTGCCGTCGATTTTCACCGGCGGAAAGACGGGATAGGCGCAGCTGGCCAAAATGTATTGATTCAATTTGCCCTTGGGAATGTCGTCGATGTAAAGATATTTCGTCCTGCCCTCGCTCATGCTGTAGACCACCAGGCCGTAGTCCACCTCGGAGGCGCGGATCTTCTCCTCGTCCACGTGGCGATGGATCAGCTCCTTTAAAGGCGCCATGTCCAAGTTTAAGGCGGCGCGGGCGGTTTTTGCCACCTGAATAATGTCCGGCGCCTTCTTCATCCGGTCCAAAGAAAGCATCAGCTCCCTGCCCCCTTCGAGAGAGAACTTTTGCCATATGTCCGCCAAGACGTCGGTGTTTTCCTGAACGATAAAGGCGCCCGTCAGGGCGCCCATGGACGTGCCTACGACGAGGCGAATGTCCGGTTTTGTTTCCTGAAGGGCGCGGTAAAGACCCAGCTGATAGCTGCCCTTGGCGCCGCCCCCTTCCAGTACTAAGCCTTTAGCCACTATTCATCCTCCAAGACGGCGGTGCAGTGGGGGCAACGTGTCGCTTCGATATGCACCGTTTCCTTACAGAAGGGGCAGACCTTCGTCGTCGGCGCTTCCTCTTCCTTGTGAATGAAGCGGTCTTTCATTTTGCCGATTTGTTTAATGACCATGAAGATCACGAAGGCGATGATTAAAAAGTCGATGACGTTTTGCAGGAAATTGCCGTAAGCCAAAATGGGTGCGCCGCTTTCCGCCGCCTCCACGGGATTGGGATAGGTCTTTCCGTCCAATGCCACGTACATTTTCGTGAGGTCGATGCCGCCGAGCAAAAGGCCGATCAAGGGCATGAGGATGTCGTTGACCAGTGAGGTGACGATTTTTCCGAAGGCGCCGCCGACGATGACGCCGACGGCCATGTCGATGACATTGCCTTTGGCGATAAAATCTTTAAATTCGTTTAATGTCTGTTTCATATAAATCTTTCTTTGACTCCTTCCGCCTCTCTTCCTCCTCGTGCTATACTAAACGAAAGGAGGCTTACTTTGAGAAAATCTTGGGACACCTATTTTATGCAAATCACGGAAATCGTGGCCAGCCGCTCCACCTGCGACCGGGCCTTTGTGGGCTGCGTCCTGGTCAATAAAGACCATCGCATCGTCTCCACAGGCTATAACGGCTCCGTGGCAGGCAATCCCCACTGCGACGACGTGGGCCACACCATGCGGGACGGCCACTGCATCGCCACCATTCACGCGGAAATGAACGCGCTTCTGTACTGTGCCAAGGAGGGCATTCCCACCAAGGACACTATTTGTTATGTTACCCATTTTCCCTGCCTAAACTGCACAAAGGCATTGATTCAGGCGGGAATTCGGGAGGTGGTTTACAAAAACGCCTATCGCGTCGACGACTATGCCGTCAGTCTCTTTGAAAAAAACAATATTACCCTTCGGCAAGGGGAGTAAAGTCCGCTTCCTTGGCAAGGGCATCTGCCCGCTCGTTGCCTTCCACGCCGCTGTGGGCTTCGATTTTGACGAAGGTAACGTCCAAACGATCTTTTACGGAATCGTAGAATGCTTTGTATTCTGCGGTTCCTTTTTTATTGCACTGCCACTCGCCCTTGGCCCAGTGCTCGATGCCGGCGTAGTCGTAGCAGAGCTTCAAATTGGAAAAGCCCATGGCCAGGGCCTTCTTCATGGCCACGGTGGCCCCTAAGATTTCTCCCGCCACATTGCGCATGGCGGCTTCATCGCCTCTAAAGCGGCAGCTGTCTTCCCAGCTGCCTCCTTCCCAGGCCATGGACACGCCGTAGCTGTAGGACCTGTCCTCGTGGCGATAGGAGCCGTCTACATAGGCCACAGCATCGTAGGAGGCGTCGTCTTTTTCCTCGGCGATCTCACCCATAAAGACGCGGGCCTCCTCCTCCGTCTTAAAGGATTTGTAAATGGCCCCTTTAAAGCCGTGGACCTGGGCCTTGCAGCTGTCCCAGTCCCGGTAGATTCCCGGCATCTTGCCCGCCTTCACGGCGTAATACTTCATCATGATCTCAGCTCCCACGCCCGGCGCACGGCGTCCAATGTGGTGCCCCGCTCTAAGGCCAGGGCCCTCAGGTCCTCGTATTCGGGAGATGCCTTTTCTACATCCTTATAGCGGGCGAATTTCGTCACGACGGACCCCGCCTCCGTGGATACTCGGCGAAGGCTGCGGGACAGTTCGATTTTTTCCAGAGGGAATTTTTTTACGCCCAAGGTGGTGGTGTGGGTGAAGAGGGCGTCCAAGACACTTGCCTCTTTCTCCCCGTCGGTTAAAATGTCCAGGCGATAGCCCGGGCGATTCTTCTTCATAAAAATCGGCGTAAAGCTTACGTCCCGCGCCCCGGCGTCGAAGAGCCGCTCCATGCAAAAGCCCATAGCCTCGCCGGTCATGTCGTCTAAATTGCAGCTGAAGAAAATCGGCGCACGGGCCTCTTCCGTCTCCAGGAAAAAGAGGCGGAGCACATTGGCCAGGGCGTTGTCCCTCGTGCCTGCGCCGTAGGCCACCTTCAGCACCCGACCCTCGGGCCGGGGTCGGTAGCTCGCCTTGATGCCCTTTAAAATGGCGGCGCCGGTGGGGGTGGTGAGCTCTTCTTCCACGAGCTCGCCTCCCAAGGGCACGTCCAGAGCCGAAAGAATATGGGCGGTGGCGGGAGCGGGCACGGGATAGTTGCCGTGGGCACAGCTCACCATGCCGGCGCCGGTGTTGATCTTCCCCACGTAAACGGCCTCCACGCCGCTTAAGAGAGTGTAGTAGGCCGCGCCTAAGACGTCCACGGCGGCGTCCAGCTCCCCGACCTCGTGGAAGTGCACCTCGCGAAGCTTCTTGCCGTGAACCGACGCCTCGGCCTCGGCGAGGGGCAGGAAGATGTCCTTGGCCAGATCTTTCACTTCCCGATCGAAGCCGCTCTTTTCGATGATGTCCAACATATCGTCCAAGCCCCGATGGTGGTGATGGTGGTGGTCGTGATGGTCGTGATCGTCTTGATGGTCGTGGTGGTGATCCTCTTCGCTTTTTAAATTAAAGTAGGTGGCGAGGATGCCGCTCTTTTCCCGCTTTTCGAAGATCACATCGTCGTCTTCAATGCCCAAAGGCGCCAGGCCTTCGATAAAGCCCTTGGGCGAAAAGCCGCCGTCCACCATGGCGCCGATAAACATGTTGCCGCTGATCCCGCTAAAGGGATCGATGTAAAGAACCCGCATTACTGATCCAACCCTTCGTTGCCGGAGCCGGAGCGAAAGCCCACCACGTCCAGCGCCGTGTAGGTGATGCCCAGCTCCTTAAAATAGGCTGCCACATCTTCCCTGTGATTGAGCATGAACTTTTGAAAATCCGCCACGGGAATTTCCACCCGGGCCACGTTTCCGTGGAGGCGCAGGCGGCAGGTTAAATAGCCCAGCTCGTGGAGATAGCCCTCCCCTTCTTCCACCAGGCGAAGGGCTTCCTTCGTCAAGGGCGTGTCGTAAGGAATACGCGTGGCCAAACAGGAATTGGAGGGCTTGTTCCACGTGGGAAGATCATATTGCTTCTTCGACAGCCGGCGCACCAAATCCTTGGTGAGCCCGACCTCCTTTAGGGGACTCTTTACCCCCAGCTCCTTCAAGGCCTTAAAGCCCGGGCGGTGATCGGAAAGATCGTCCACATTGGTGCCGTCCAAGAGCACATCATAGCCCTCTTCCTCGGCACAGGCCTTGGCGGCGGCAAAGGTCTTGCGCTTACAGAAGTAGCAGCGGTTCACGTCGTTGGCGACGACATCATCGTCTTCCATAAGAGCCACATCCGCCACCTTCACTTGCCAGCCCATCATCTCCGCCAATACGTAGGCGTCGAAGCGATCCCGGCGGGGGTTGAGTTCATTTTCCACGTAAATCCCCAGCACATTCTCCACGCCCAGTACCTCTACGGCCACGGCCATCAGAAAGGACGAATCCACGCCGCCGGAATAGGCCACCGCCACCTTGTCGTAGGCGGCTAAATTTTCTTTTAATCGATTAAAGGCATCCATATCCTCACCTAATCCTCATAGAAAAAAAGGCCCTTGCGGGCCGATTTTTTCCTTGCATTATTTTCCGAGACAAGCTTGCACGGCGGTGATGACAGCCAGTTGATAAACTTCTTCCTTGCTGCAGCCGCGGCTCAGGTCGTTAACCGGCATATTCAAGCCTTGAAGCACCGGTCCGATGGCGGTAAAGCCGCCGAGGTATTGGGCGATCTTGTAGCCGATGTTTCCGCATTCCAAGTCCGGGAAGATAAAGACATTGGCTTGGCCGGCAACCTTGGAGCCCGGCGCCTTTTTCTTTGCTACGGTCGGATCGATGGCGGCGTCGAATTGAAGCTCGCCGTCCACATTAATTTCCGGATGGGCTTCATTAACCAGATAGGTAGCCACTTCTACCTTCTTAACCGTGTCGCTCTTAGCGGAACCCTTGGTAGAGAAGGAAAGCATGGCGATCTTGGGATCGAAACCGAATTGCTTGGCGGTTTCGTTGGTGGTTGCTGCTACTTCCGCTAAGGTCGGCGCATCCATAACCGTGTTAATGGCGCAGTCGGCCATGAGATAATTTTCTTCGCCCTTGCAGAGAATAAACAGACCGGATACGCGGCTGACGCCCTTCTTCGTCTTAATGATTTGCAGAGCGGGAAGAACCGTTTGGCCCGTGGTGTGAACGGCACCGGAAACCATGCCGTCGCCGTAGCCGGCATAAACCATCATGGTTCCCAAATAGTTCGGATCGTGAAGCTGTGCGCGGGCACGGGTTTCATCGATTTTGCCCTTGCGGCGTTCGACAAATTTTTCCACGAGCTCGTCGGTGTGTTCGTATTTGCCCAATTCGACGATTTCCAGCTCGGAAATATCCAGGCCTTCTTTTTCGGCGGTCTCTTCGATTTCATTTCTGAAACCGATGACGAGGGGATGGATTAAGCCCTCCTTTTGATGCTTAACCGCTGCCCAAAGAACTCTGGGATCTTCGCCTTCGGGGAAGACGATCCGCATGTCTTTGCAGCTTAAACGTCTGCTTAAATCTTTAATAAAATCCATTGCACTTTCCTTTCTCATGCATTACCACATTTTTTCTGTACATGCCCGGGCCGCCGTAGACGACCTCAGTCATAATAAATATACCACAGAGAGCGTCCGGTGACAAAATCGCCAGATTCTTGTCAAACCCCGTAAAAAAAAGATTCGCCGAAGCGAATCTCGTCTTGGTCGGAGTGAAAGGATTTGAACCTTCGACCTCATGCTCCCGAAGCATGCGCGCTACCAAACTGCGCTACACCCCGCTGTGAAATTGAATAGAGTGGTCGGGGTGAAAGGATTTGAACCTTCGACCCCATGGTCCCAAACCATGTGCGCTACCAAACTGCGCCACACCCCGTGACAACTTACTTCATCATTATACAGGTGTTGCGCCTTTTTTACAAGTCTTTTCTAATGCATAAAAAAGAGGCCGAATCGCCCGCAGGCCATTCGACCACTCTCAATTTGGCGGACCCGATTGGATTCGAACCAACGATCTCTGCCTTCGGAGGGCAACATTCTATCCAGCTGAACTACGGGTCCATACCCGAATATTGTATCAAGGGGGTATTTCCCTGTCAAGCGGCCTTTTCCATGGCGCGGAAGACGTCGGCCATGAGGTCGCGGTAGCTCAAAATGGGATTGGGCTTCTTAATGTCTTCTTTGACGAAGACGCGGGCCCGGGCGATTTCCTTTCCCCCGGCGTAATAGACGACGTCACCTACGGCGTCATTTCTCGAATGGGGCGGCGTCACGGGCGCGAATTGAAGCTCGCTGGTGATCTCTTCGCCTTCTTTTACATTGCGCACCAGATTTTTTTCCACATAGACGGAGCTCTTCCGCGGGCTGGCGTTTTTCAGCGCCAAGAAGCCCAGGTCCTCCGACTTGTCGGCGAGGACGGTATTGCGATGGGTCATGGCTTCTTTCGACAGGCGCAAAGAGGCGGCGTAGCGATCCATGTCGTTTTCCGCACCCATGTAGACGCCGATAAAGCGGGTGGCCAGATACTTGCCTTCTGCCGGGCTCTGTCCCGTGGCGATAAAGCAGCGGCCGGCGGCGCCGGTATAGCCTGTCTTTAGGCCGTCGATGCCGGGGAGGATGCCTAATAGGGGATTGGTGGAGTAGCTGATGTATTGTCTCTCAGGCTCTTCGATTTTCGGCCGACGGGCGGCGTCGAGAACCATGGGATATTTTTTCAAGAGGCTGCGGGACAGCTCAAACATTTCCCGCGCCGTGGCCTTGTTGTAGTCGTTGGCGGTGTAGTCCGTGAGGCCGTGGACGTTGATGAAGTGCATATGGGTAAAGCCCATTTCCTGTGCCTTTTGATTCATCCGCGCCACAAAGGCCGCCTCGCTTCCTGCGATGCGATCGGCCAAAGCGATCATGGCGTCGTTGCCAGAGACGATCATGCCGGCGTGGATCAGCTCTTCCACGGTGTAGACTTCCCCTTCCTTGGTCTTGTAGACGCTGCCGTGCATGGCCGCCGCCGCGTGGTCGATGGTCACGGAATCCTTCATACCGATCTCCCCTTTGTCCACGGCGTCCATAACGCAGTAAATGGTCATGAGCTTGGTGGTGGAGGCGAGGCCCACGGGCACGTCGGCATTGTATTCTCTGTAGACGGCGCCGGTTTCGTAATCGCCGATAAGATAGCTCTTCAATAAAGCCATGTCGGGCTTAGCCATGGCCGTGTCAAAATCCTTTTTCTCCGTGGCGGTCATGGGCTGTACGCCCTGTGCCGTGCGGATTTTTTCCTGTTGATCCCGGGGCTCCTGCACCTTTGTCGGCGGCTGCGGCTCCGCATTCGGAGTCGGTGCCGGCGCCGGTGCCGCCCCCGTTAAGAGGGCGAGGGCCAGGAGCAGGCACATCATTCGTTTTAATTTTTTCATCGGCATTTCCCGCCTTCTCTGTCTCCTAAAATAATATCCACGATGCGTTCCGCCGCCTTGCCGTCGCCGTAGGGATTCAATGCCTTGGCCATGGCGTCATAGGCGTCCTTATCGTCAAGAAGCAGGCGGATGCTTTCGTACACCGCCTCTTCCTCCGTGCCCACGAGCTTGGCCGTGCCGGCGACGATGCCTTCGGCCCGCTCCGTTTCTTCCCGCACAACGAGGACGGGAATGCCGAAGTGAGGCGCCTCTTCCTGAATGCCGCCGCTGTCGGTGACGACTAAGTAGCTTCTCGCCATAATATTGGAAAAGGGCAGGTAGTCCATGGGCTCGACGCGGTGAATGTTTTTCGCCCCGCCCAGCTCTTCTTCCGCCACTTTCCGCACCTTGGGATTTAAGTGCACGGGGAAGATCACCTCCACATCGTCGTACTCGTCGGCGATGCGGCGAATGGCGGAGAAGATCCGCTTCATGGGCGCGCCGATGTTTTCCCGTCGGTGACAGGTGAGGAGAATGGTCTTTTTCTTTTTAAAGTCGATATCGTTGAGCGCGTCCTCGTCGAAGACGAAATCCTCCCGCTCTGTGTAGGCCAGAGCGTCGATGACGGTGTTGCCCGTAATGTAAATGGTCTTGTCGTCGTAGCCTTCCTTTAATAGGTTTTGGCGATTGGACTCCGTGGGAGCGAAGTGGTAGTTGGCAAGGACGCCGGTGAGCTTTCGATTGGCCTCCTCGGGATAGGGGGAATAGAGATTGTGGCTCCTGAGTCCCGCTTCCACATGTCCGATCTTGACGCCGTGGTAGAAGGCGGACAACGCCGCCGCAAAGACCGTAGAGGTGTCGCCCTGTACCAAAAGAAGGTCGGGCTTGATTTCCTCGAAGACGGCCTCCAGGCCGCGAAGGGAACGCACGGCAATGTCCGTTAAGCTTTGACCGGGAGTGAAAATGTCCAGGTCGTAGTCCGGAACGATGCCGAAAATGTCCAACACTTGATCCAGCATTTCCCGGTGTTGGCCGGTAACTGCGACCACACTTTCCACATCGTCTCTGGCTTTCAATGCCAAGACGACGGGGGCCATTTTAATGGCCTCGGGCCTTGTGCCGAAGACGGACAGTACTTTCAATTCTCTTCCTCTCTTTCATTTAACAAGCCTAAAAATAATGCCAACACGCCGACGACGGCGATGATGATAATCGCCGTAATCAATCCGTTTTTCTCGTGCATGGTGCTGACGATATTGCCGATGACGCCGAAGACCATGCTCACGCCGTAAAGGGCGAGGACGGTCTGCCTTTGATTAAAGCCGTGGCGCAGGAGGCGGTGATGCAAATGCCCTTTGTCCGCCTCGGCGATGCTTTTTCCCGAAAGCTTGCGGCGAATCATAGCAAAGGTGGTGTCGAAGACGGGCACGCCAAGAATCAGGACGGGGATAAAGATGGTAATCATGGCGATGGATTTCATGACGCCTTCGATGGCGAGAAAGCTCAATGTAAAGCCGAGAAACAGCGCCCCCGTGTCTCCCATAAAAATTGATGCGGGATTAAAGTTAAAGGGCAAAAAGCCCAGGCAGCCGCCGGCCAATATGGCGGCGAGGATGGCCATCTCATCGTGCTGCAGCCGATGGGCCACAAACATGAGGCTGACGGATGCAATGGCGCTGATGCCGCAGGCCAGTCCGTCTAAGCCGTCGATGAGGTTAATGGTGTTGGTAATGCCCACCACCCAAAAAATCGTAATGGGAAGGGCGAGCAAATTTAAATTGATGAGCAGATTATTGCCGTAAAAGGGATTGGTAAAAAAAGTAATCTTTATGCCGCCGGCGATTAAAATCGCCGCAGCCACGATCTCCATGGCAAACTTCGCCTTGGCGCTCATGGCGAATTTATCGTCGTAGAGGCCGGTAAAGACGATGACCGCACTGCCGATAAGGTAGGCGATCTTTTCTCTCTCCAAGGGCAGGAAGAGAAGGACGGCGACGACGACGGCGAGAAAAATGGCCAAGCCCCCGCTGAGGGGGATCGCCTTTTTATGCACTCTCCGCTCGTCCTTGGGAATGTCCATCAAACCGAAGCGCCTGGCACCCTTTCGCACGACGGGCGTCGCGAGAAAGCTGATCAGGGCCGCGACGAGAAAGGGCCATAACAAAATCTTCATGCTTCACCTGCTACTTCGTTCCGAAAATTCGATCTCCCGCATCGCCGAGACCCGGCACAATGTAAGCGTGCTCGTCTAATTTTTCGTCGATACACGACACGTACAGATCCACGTCGGGATGGGCCTTTTGAAAAGCCTCAAGCCCTTCCGGTGCCGCCAAAAGGCACAGGGCGCGAATTTTGGTGGCTCCCCGCTGTTTAATAAAGTCCACGGCGGCGGCCAAGGACCCGCCGGTGGCGAGCATGGGATCGACGACGATGACCTCACGGTCTTTGACATCCTTCGGGAGCTTGCAGTAGTATTCCACGGGCTCCAGGGTTTCCGGATCCCGATAGAGGCCGATGTGGCCCACGCGGGCGCCGGGAATCAGATTCAAGAGGCCGTCCACCATGCCGAGACCCGCCCGCAGCACGGGCACGATGCAGGGCTTTTTGCCCGCCATTTCCTTGCCCGTGGTACGGCCCATGGGCGTTTCGATGAGCTTGTCCTGAATGGGCAGATTCCGCGTCAGCTCGTAGCCCATAAGCATGGTGATTTCCGTGAGAAGCTCTCTGAAGTCCTTGCTGGATGTGGACGCTTCTCTTAAAAGCGTCAGCTTATGTTGAATTAAGGGGTGTTCGGTTACCGTTACTTTTCCCATGTTTCCTCCTCGATCATTTCGACTCGACGGGCGTGGCGTCCGCCCTCGAATTCCGTTTCCAAAAATGCGTCGGCGATTTCTTTCATCATGTCGCCGCCGATGGTTCTCGCCCCCATGGAAATCATGTTGGCGTCGTTGTGCCGGCGGGCAAGCTTCGCCGAGTAGGGCTCGGAGACCATGGCGCAGCGAATGCCCTTCACCTTATTGGCGGCCATGCCGATGCCCAGCCCCGAGCCGCAAATTAAGATGCCCCGCTCGCAGCTTCCCTCGGCGACTTTTCTTGCCGCCGCCTTGCCGTAGACGGGATAGTCCACGGATTCCGCAGAGTCCGTGCCCACGTCCAAGACAGTGTGGCCCTTTTCCTCTAAGTAAGCCTTCAGCATTTCTTTTCTTTCGTATCCGCCGTGATCGGCGCCCATGGCAATCCTCACGCCTTCTCCCCCTTTAATTTATTTTCTATTTCTTCCTTGAGGCGGTCTCTGGTGATCCGATAGATTTCCAGGGAGCCGCCGAAGGGATCGATGACATCTTTTTCGGCAAAATCTTCGATCTTGTCCTTGTATTCCGGCCAGCCCCGCTTTAAATTGGCGGCCAAGGTGTGGGTCATGGCATAGATTTTATCAGCCCAGATCATATCCGCTTCCGTCACGGTCTTGGCCTTGTGGTAGGTGGCGTTGACGCCCTCCTCCGCCATGACCTTCACGGCGCCGACGCTCATGGGCTCGCCGTCGTGGGCGGCCATACCTCGGGAGCGCACCGTCACATCCAGGGCCTTTCTGTCCGCCTCAAGCTCCGTCAGCAGCTTCGCCATAGGGCTTCTGCAGGTGTTGCCCGTGCAAATGTAAAGAATTTTCATAGTCCCAATACCACCTTTCCGCCGCAGGCCTTTAAGAGCCGGTTCATTATGCCGACGCCTAAGCCTCTAAAGTCGAAGCCTTCCACGAAGAGAAGGTCGATGTTCTCTTCGTCGCAGCGCCGCAGGCTTTCGAATAAATTATGTGCCACAGCTTCCAGCTGATTCCGACTGCCCATGTCCACCAACAGGTCCATGCCCTCGTAAAGGTCCTTGGTCTCCGTGGTGCAGAGCACCGCCGTCCTCTTGCCGGGCTCCGCTTCCTTCACCCGCCGATTGATTTCCTTGGCGATGTTTTTTAAATCCCCGGCAAATAGCGTGGCGTCCCCTTTCGGGGCGTAGTGGCGATACTTCTGACCCGGGCTCTTGGGCACAGCGTCGTTGTCCGCGTCGATGGTGGTCTCGTCTACGGCCACCTCGCCGATAATGGCCTCCAGATCTTCCTTCGTCACGCCGCCGGGCCGATAGATCATGGGGGGATCTACGGTGACATCCAGTACCGTGGACTCGATGCCTACATTGGCGTCGCCGGAATCCACGATCATGGGCACCTTGCCGTCCATGTCCTCCAGGACATGGGCGAGGCGGGTGGGGGACGGCCGGCCCGAGGTGTTGGCGCTGGGCGCCGCCACGGGAATTCCCGCCGCCTTTAATATGGCGTGGGCGATGGGATGAGAGGGCATGCGAATGGCCACCGTGTCCGCCCCGGCGGTGACGCTGTCGGACACCTTTTTCGAGCGCTCAAAGATCAAGGTCAAGGGCCCGGGCCAAAAGACGTCCATGCAGTCCTTGCCCTTGGGCGGAATGACCTTCACCAAATCCAGCACCTGTTCCGGATCCGCCACGTGGAGGATCAGGGGATTGTCCTTGGGGCGGCCCTTGGCGCGGAAAATTTTATCCACTGCCCCTTCGTCCAAGCCGTTGCCTCCCAAGCCGTAGACGGTCTCCGTGGGAAAGATCACCAGCTCCCCTTCCCGCAAAAGCCGCGCGGCCTCTTGGATTTGTGCCTCGTCCTTTTCGTCATTTATGTGTAAAACTTTGGTCTCCATGGATTCCTCCTCAACAGATTATTATACCATAGAGGAAACGCCCTTACATTCGTCCGAGAAAATCCAAGGTCATGGCCATCATATTGGTAGTGACCACGTGGGAGGTACCTTCTACGATTTCAAAAACAAGGGGTGCGCCTTCGTGGGCGTCTTTTATTTTTTCGTAGTAGCTTTTTTGATAGAGAGGGTTCACCACATCGTCCAGCTCGCCGTTGAGCATGCAGATGGCCTTGTTTACGTGGGCGTCGATGTGATTCATCGGGTCGTAGGCCTCCGCCGCCTCCTTGTAGGGCGCGCGGCAAATGGCATGCCAGTCCCCCATGCCGTTTAAGGCGATGGCTCCCGCCACTTCCTTTCGCGCCAGAAGGCCCATGGCGGTCATGGCCCCCATGGAGTGGCCGCAGACGACGATTTTTTTATCGGCGTAGCGGGCGCGGACACAGGCGAGGATATCGTCGAATTCCCTCATGTTTTGGATAATGACGGCGGGGAGCTTGTCCATGTCCTCGTAATCCCAACTGCCCCGCACCCCGTGAAGCGCTTGTTCCACGACGAGGACCGGGTAGTCCGCCGCCGCCCAGATGCTCGCCCGAAAGCGGGAGCTTTCCACATCGGAGCCCCAGCCGTGGTAGTAGATAAGTACAATGTCTTTCGCCTCGGCCTCCGGCAGGATCCAGAGAACGGGAATGTCTTTCGCAAGGGCCGCTTCTTCTTTTACATGCAGATACATATTACCTCCAGTCCACGGGCGTATCGCCCATGGCGATTAAATACTCGTTGGTTTTCGAAAAGCATTTGGAACCGAAAAAGCCCCGGTAGGCGGACAGGGGCGAGGGGTGGGGCGATTCGATGATGCGGTGGGCAGGATTTTTCACCAACCGCTTTTTGCTTCGGGCGTGGGCGCCCCACAAAATAAAGACCATGGGCTTCTCCCGCTCGCCTAAAAGCTCAACCACCTTGTCCGTAAAAATTTCCCAGCCGATTTTTCCGTGGCTCATGGGCTGAGAATGCCTAACGGTCAAGGTGGTGTTAAGTAAAAGCACGCCCTCCTTCGCCCAGGGAGTTAAGTCGCCGCTTATGCGGGTAATGCCCAGGTCGTCCTTCAGCTCCTTGTAAATATTCACGAGAGACGGCGGCAGGGGAAAATCCTCCGGCACGGAAAAGCTCATGCCCTGTGCCTGACCGGGCCCGTGATAGGGATCCTGCCCTAAAAGGAGCACCTTGGTGTCGTTGAACGACGTCAAGCGCATGGCGCGAAAGACGGCGTCGGCCTCGGGATAAATGGTTTGGGTTTTGTACTCTTCGATTAAGAGGCGACGCAGGTCCTTGTAATAGGGCTTTTCCATTTCCTCTTTTAATAAATCGTCCCAATCGTTTGAAAAAGTCACGTGTCCCTCTTTCTAAGCTACATGGAAATCAGTTCCGTTAAAAAGCGCTTGGCTTTTCGGCGAATAAACTTCTGTAAATCCCCGGCACATTCGGGCAAGAGGAAGAGGATCAGCCGGTCCCCCTCCTGTAGCACGGTTTGCCCCTTGGCCAGGACGCTCTTGCCCTCCCGCTCGATGCCGCCGATTAAAAAGCCCTCGGCGAGCTCCAGGGATTCGATAGTCTTGCCGGCGGCATAGACATCCTCGCTCAGGACGATCTCGTAAATTTCCAGGGAGCCCGGGAACAGGTGCAGGGAAATTTCCGGCGGACCGAAGAGATTGTTTTTTATCTGCTGCGAGACCAAGAGCTCTCCGGAGAAAATGCCCCCGGTGTGCGCTACGTCCACGACGCGCATATAGCTTTCGTCCTTCAGACACAGGGCCACGTGGATCAGCCCCGCGTCTCTCGCCGCCGTGGCCACGAGGAAATTGTCCGCGTCGTCGTCGGAGGCGGCGATAAAGCCGTCGTAGGAGGCCAGGTTGATGTCGTCCATGACCTCGGTGACGGGCCGGTCCATAACGTAATTAATGCCGCCGGGAAGCCTCCGCTCCCGAGACAGCAGCATGGTGTCCGCATCCTGAGCCAGCAGCCCTTCGATGCTTTCAGCCGCCTTGCCGTCGCCGAAAATTAAAAAGCGACGGGACCGCTCCAGCCCCTCGAAGGGATCCGCCTTGCCGTAGCGCCGCCGGAAGCGGCGAATGGCATCGACGCTGCCCACCATGCGCAGCACGTCGTCAGTTTCGATGACGGTGTTGCCCTTGGGCACGATGATTTTTCCGCCGCGGCGAATGGTCACGAGCACCAGCTCCTCGAAGGCGCCGATGTTTTTGACCCGACGGCCCACAAAGGCGGGATCCACATTCACGTCGATTTTAATCATGGCCGAATCGAAATTGTCGAAAATTTCCGTCTGCATCCCCTCTTCCTCATAAAAGAAGCGGTGAATGCGCCCGGCCAAAATGGCGCCGTAGTCGTAGACATAGTCGATGCCGAAGGTCTCCTTCGTCTTTTCCAAGAGCCGGCCTAAGGCGCCGTCGTAGCTGATAAAGTGAATGGGAATGTGCCTCTTGGCGAGAAGGCTCGCCAGCACCAAGGCCCGATTGGAATCGTCGCAAAAGACGAAGGCATCGGTCTTGGAAAAATCCATGGCCAAGACCTCTTCCTCAGATTCGTAAAAATGGGCGTGAAAATCCCTCAGCGCCTTCTTCGGTTTCTTTCCCCGATGAATGAGAAAGTCCACCTCGTGATGCTCCCGGTCCAGAGCCTTCGCCAAAAGGCGGGCGCCTGCGCCGGTTCCGATGATGGTAATGTGCATAGTTCACTCCTAATTTAACAGACGATTGCCCCGCTGCGGGGTAAGAAGGGCGAGAATGGTGAAAAATTCCAAACGACCCATAAGCATCAGGGCGGAGAAGAGCAGCTTGTAGCCGGCGGCAAAGTCGGCGAAGGAATTGGTGGGGCCCACGCCGGAAAAGCCCGGCCCCACATTGGACAGACAGGTCAAGCAGCCGGTGAAGGCCGTGAGAAAGTCCACGCCGGAAAGGGCGGTGATGGCCGTGGAGACGCCGAGAATAAGAATGTAGACGCAGACAAAGGCGACGATCCCTAGAATCACCCGGTCTTCCACGATTTTCCCGTTGATGCGAATGGGCATGACGGCGTTGTGGTGGATGCTCTTGAAAATTTCCCGCTTCACGATTTTCCACAGAACCAAGATCCGAATCATCTTCATGCCCCCGGCGGTGGAGCCGGCGCAGGAACCGAAAAAGTACAGGGAGAGCAAAATACATTTGCTGAAGCCCGGCCACTGATCGTAGTCCGAGGAAGCGAAGCCCGATGTGGAAATAATACTGGTGACTTGAAAGAGGGACTCTCTCAAGCCCAAGCCCAAGCTCATGCGCCCCGATAAGATTAAATTGGCGGCGATTAAAGTGACGGCCCCCGCCACGATTTTTAAATAGAGGCGGTACTCTTCGTCTAAAAACACACGATTTTAAAATAGAGGCGGTACTCTTCGTCTAAAAACATATCCCGCCAATGGCCGCCAAGGGCGCGGGAATAGAGGCTGAAGTTCGTGCCGCAGATCACCATAAAGATCGACATGATGATTAATATGGCGGAGTTGTTAATATAATGAGCGCAGGAATCGGCGTGGGAGGAAAAGCCCCCGGTGCCCACGACGCCCAAGGTATGAACCACCGAATCGAACACGTTCATGCCGGCGAAAACCAGAAGCACGAAGAGGACGATGGTGATGAATAAGTAAATTTTGTAAAGGGCCGTGGCCGTGTCCTTCATTCGCGGCTCCACCTTGCCCGCCACCGGTCCCGGGGTCTCCGCTCTGAAAATGCGAAAGCCGTTGTTCCCCGCACGGGGCAAGAGGGCCAGGGTAAAGACCAGAATCCCCATGCCGCCGATCCAGTGGGTAATGCTTCGCCACAGCACCAGGCTCTTGTCGATGACCTCCACATTACGAATCACCGACGCCCCGGTGGTGGTAAAGCCCGATACGATTTCAAAAAAGGCGTCCACATAGGTGGGGGTGCCGCCGCCTAAATACAAGGGCACGGCGCCCACGAGGGAAGAGAGGACCCAACCCACGGCGACGATGAAGAGGCCGTCGCGACCGCGAATATGCTCTTCTTTTCTGGGCACGGAATACAACAGGCCGCCGAGAACCAGGGCCAGGGCCAGGGCGATGATAAAGGCCTTAAGGCTGCCTTCTCCGTGGACGGCGGCATAAACGGAAGGCGGCACAAGGAAGGCCCCCTCCACCATTAAGAGGGCGCCGAGGACATTAAATGCCGCTCCGAAGTTCATTGAACAGGCCTCCTCTTTCTTGGTAGTAAAAATAGCTCTTCATCATGTGGACATTATTGTGCTTGCAGAAGACGATGATTCGGTCGCCTCGATGCAATCGCGACCTGCCGTTGGGGATGAGCACATCCTGTCCCCGGACGATGGCGGCGATAAGTATGCCCTTGGGAAGACCCAGGTCCATAAGCGGCGTGTCCAGGACTTTTAAATCATCGTGTAATCTAATTTCCGCCACTTCCGTGTTGCCGTCGTACATAAGATTGATGGCAAGGGCGTCCTTGCCCCGAATCAGCTTTAGAATCAAGGATGCCGTAATAAAGCTCGGGTTAAAGGTGGCGTCCAAATTCAGCTTGTCCAAGACGCCGATAAAGTTTATCCGGGAAATTTTCGCCACGGATTTCGTAATGCCCTCTTCCTTCATGGAAAGGGCCATTAAAATATTGGTCTCGTCGATGCCCGTGGCGCCGACAAAGGCGTCGTAGGAGTGAATAACCTCTTCCTCCAGCACGTTAAAGTCCGTACCGTCGCCGTGAATGACCACGGCGTCGGGATGGCGCTCTTTCAGGGACATGGCCTTGTCGTAATCTTTTTCCACCACCAGGACCTCGATATTGTCTTTTAATAAGAGGCCGCAGAGGTAATCCCCCAGCTTGCCGCCGCCGAGGATCATGACGCTCTTCGTAGGCTTCACCGCCGTCACCTTGGAGTGGTCGCGGTCGAAGGCGTCGATGTTTTTCCGCGCCCCGATGACCAGGATCACGTCGTTTTCCTTCAGCTCCGTGTCCCCGTTGGGAATAAAGGTGTAGCCCCGTCGGGAGACGGCTGCGATGAGCAACTCGTTAAAATTGTCCAGGTCCTTGAGCTTTTTGTTGACGAATTCTTTTTCCTGACCCACGTTAAATTCCACCAGCTTCACCTTGCCGCCGGCGAACTCGTCGCCCATAAGGGAATACTTCTTCAGCAGATATTTTTCGATGGCCATGGCCGCCGCATTTTCCGGATTGATGACGTAGTCGATGTCCAGCTCCTCTTTGATCAGGCGAATTTGGGAGTGGTACTCGGGATTTCGAATCCGGGCAATGGCCTTTTTGCAGCCCAGCTTTTTGGCGATGCTCGTGATCAATACATTGGACTCGTCGCTGGTCACCGTTCCGATGATTAAATCGTAGTGTTCGATGTCCAGCTCCCTGAGAATATTAAAATCCAGGGCATTGCCCGTCACCGTCAGCACGTCCAGCTCGTTATTTACCTTTTGAATCACCCGTGGATCGTTGTCCAAGACGGTGATTTCGATATTTTCTTCAACTAATGAGCGGGCGAGACGCATGCCCAGCTTTCCGCCGCCGACGATGAGCGCGCGCATAATTAAACACCGTCCTTTTTATCGGCCTTCTTTTGGGCCTCCTTGGCTCGCTTGAGCTTTTCCGGGGTAATGTCGTTGCCCTCCTCGTCCACGACCTTTGTGTTCAAAAGCTGTTGACGGAAGCCCTCGCGAAATACCTTTAAGTACTCTTTTCTGAGCTTGTCCCTTTCCGCCTTTTCCTCATCGGAAAGCTCGCGGACCTTGGCCTCGTGTGCCAGCTCGTTAATGCGTTTTAATAAATCATCTATATTTTGCAAGCCGTCCTCCTATTCAAATTCTTGTATTTTTGACTCGGTATAGTACAATAAACGAAAAGGATGTGACACCATGATTCGATGCACCATGCGAGCCGTCGCTCGCCCACCGGCCGCCATGGACTATGCCTTTTACGACGAAGGCGGCCTGGAAATTTTACACAATCGGGATGTGGCCCTCTCGGATCAGTTCGATTACCTGCTCCGTGAGCTACCCATTATACCCTATACTCTATCACTAATCGATGCCGATGGAAACGAGCGATTTCGCTTGGAGCGAAAAACGCCGCCGCCCTTTCAAACCCACGCCTTTCGCCTCCATTTCGACGGCGAAGAGGTGGACTTTTTCGAGGACCGAATGCGCTTTTCCCTTCCCAATTTAAGTTTCATATATAGAGAAAAGAAATACGACATCGTCGGCTTCGTCCGGAGCCGCGAATTTTTCATCGAAGAGGATGAAGTGAAGCTTCTGTCCATGGCGGCAAGCCCCATCGTCGGCGGCAAGGAATACGCCGTCACCATTCACGAAGACGCCCTGCCCTTGGCGGTGTACTTCGCCGTCGTCATTATTATGGACATTTGCTTCCACAATTACTAAAGAAACGAGGCCCCATGGATTTCGAAACAAAAGAACGCGTCACCGTCAAGCCCGGAGCCGAGGTAGATCCCGCGGCTACCATTGCCGCGACGGATAACTTCCCCGCCGTCGTCGGCGAGTATGCAATCGTCAAAGCCGGCGCGGAAATTGTAGGCGCAAATATCGGCGCCTACGCCACGATTAAATCAGGCACCCGCATAGAAGAGGGCGTCTATGTCGGCGACTTCGCTATCATCGAAGAAAACACCCGCCTGCCCGCCGGCGCCAAGGTGCCCTCCCGGGCCGTGGCATCGGGGGATCCCTTTACCATTCTCCGGGGACTGACGAAGGAAGAGCTGGATGCGGCCAAGGCGCGCTCTAGCGCAGCCCTTTAAAAAAAGACTGCATGAGGGCTCTGCATTCCTCGGCGAGGACGCCCTCGGTGACATTCACGCTGTGATTAAAGGCGCGAAAGGCCGCGAGATTCACCACGCTTCCCGCCGCGCCGAAGCGGGGATTGTTTGTGCCGATAACGAGCCGCTCGATGCGGCTGTTTAATATGGCCCCCATGCACATAGGGCAGGGCTCCACGGTAACGTAGAGTGCGCCGCCGATGCGCCAGCCCTCTGTGACCTTGTCCGCTTCCTTTAAAGCCATAATTTCCGCGTGATGCATGGCGCTGCCGTCGGCCTCCGTACGGTTGTAGCCGCGGCCGATGATCTCGCCGCCTCTGACGATGACGCAGCCAATGGGCACCTCGCCCAGGTCGTAGGCCGTCCGGGCCTCCTTTAAGGCCTCTCTCATATAATACGAATCCATTCCCACACCCCTTTCTTATCTTCTATCCTATCACGGAAAGGAGCTTTTAATGAACATATATATTTCCTTCGACATGGAAGGCATCGCCGGCATCGACCGCTTCAGCGATGAATTTAAACGCACCGGCGCCTATATGGAAGCCATCCAAGCCCATCTTCAGGCGGTGATCGACGGCATCCGCCAAAGCCCGAAAAACGACGAGGTGGAGACCATTACCATCGCCGACAGCCACGGCGACGGCAAAAATCTGGATTACCTCGCCCTATCGAATATGGACGAGCGCATCGAGCTCATTTCCGGCTATCCCCGAAACGAATACATGATGAGCGGCCTGGACCGCCACGACGTGATCTTTTTTCTCGGCTACCACGCCTCAAGCGGCCATCACCTGGCCAATATGGACCACTCCTACTCCACGGCCTTTCACCGGGTGAGCATCAACGGCATTAAATGCTCCGAGGCCATGATCAATCAGATCTACGCCAAGGAAAAGCACGTGCCCGTGGGCCTGATTATCGGCGACAGCGGCCTTCACAGCCAGCTGATCCTAGAGGGCTACATGCCCTATGTTGAATACGTGGTGACGAAGAAAAGCTTGGGACACGACGCCGTTATCCACCGCAATTTCCAAGCGGTGCGAAAGGAAATTATAGAGAAGGTGGCCCTGGTTCTGGACAAGGATTTTTCCGCCCTGCCCCTGGGCGATTTCACGGCACCTTACAATGTCACCATCGAAACCAACACCACCCTGCAGGCGGACAAGGCCGAAATGCTTCCCGGCGCGGCGCGTCTCGACGGCTACCGCATCGGCATGAGCTTTAAAAACGGAAAAGATTTAATCAACGGACTCATGGCATTGGAAGTGCTCTGCCGCAAGTAACAGAAAGGAACACTATGAAAGCCACCGCATTTGACTTCGACGGAACCCTCATCGACTCCATGGGCATGTGGCGCCACCTGGGCCGCAACTTCGTCGAATCCAAGGGAAAAGTATACACCGACGCCATTCACGAAAAGGTAACCACCATGAGCTTAAAACAATCCAGCGCCTTTTTTAAAAAGGTCCTGGAGCTGGACGAGTCGGCCGAGGCGATTTTTAACGAAATGGGCGCCATTCTAATCGACGGCTACGGCAAGTCCCTGCCCCTGAAGGAGGGGGCCATGGAGGCATTGGAAAAGGCCCGCCGCTTAGGTCCCGTGGTTCTCGCCACCGCCACCAACGAAGAGCTTCTCATGCCCGCCGTGCGCCGCTTCAATATGGAGCCCTATTTCGATTTCATTCAAACCTGCGACGGCGTGGACATGGAAAAAAACGACATTCGCTTCTATCACATCCTCGCCGAGAGACTGAAGGTGGCGCCCGAGGAGATTCTCCTTGTGGACGATGCCCACTACGCCCTGGCATCGGCAAAGGAGGCCGGGCTTTTCACCGTCGCCGTGAGAGACGATTACAATCTGCCCTATTGGGACGACATCGTAAAAAGCAGCGACGTCACCTTGGACAGCCTGACGGATTTTGAACCGGAGAGGTATTTTTGATTTACTATGTACTGAAGATGACCCCTGTGGTGGTCATTTTTTCCTTTTTTTCTTTTTCACTCATTCGCACCCAAGTCTTTTCCAAACAAAAAAAGAGAAGCAATCGAAAGCGGGAGCGACTGCTCCTCGCCTTTTCCACCTACTGCCTGTGGCTTTTGTTTTTTCTCTTTATAAACAACCGCCGGTTGGAAATGGGCGGCGTGCTCCTGGGCATCGACACGGAGCTCGCCGATTGGAAGCTCAATCTGATTCCCTTCGCCACGGTAAAGGCCTTTTGGCAATACGGCTCCTTTGCGGGCATGTTTTTAAATATTTTCGGCAACATCCTCATCGCCGTGCCCCTGGGCTTTATGAGCCCCTTGCTCTTTCGGCGAATGAAGGACCTCCTGCCCACGCTCCTCGTCTACGGTGTCGTCTTTCTTCTCGTGGAGCTTCTGCAATACTTTACGGGACGAAGCGCCGACATCGACGATTGGATCTTGAATATGCTGGGAATTTTCATCGGCTTTATGCTGTCTCAAAAGCAGCACCGCTTTCCCCCGGAAATTTACCGCCGCTAGCACCGCAGGGTGCTTTTTTTCCGCCCTTCTTGTTTCTTCACCGGCGTTTTTTTATAATAGGGGCGAGGAGGTTTCTATGCGAACCATTTTGACAAAAGTACGCATGAACCCGGCCAACGAGGTGCAGGTGGTGGACGCCTACCTGGCCCAGGCGGACACGGATTTCGCCCTGGTCATCGACGCCATTAACAACACGAATAAAATCGTCACCTTCCTAAAGCTGGACGTGCTTTTTATTAACGCCTTCGGCAAATTTATTTTCGACGAGACGGTCTTTCAGCACAGCTACGAAGGACTGGCCTTAAAGCCCAAGTCCCTGTCCTATTTGCCCCACTGGATTTTGGACGAGCGCCACCACACGGCTCGGGGCGTGCGGATCCGCATTGCGGAGGTCCATTTCGACGACGGCACCCGCAACTACTACGACCGCACTAAGGAAACGCTCTTTACCGTGCCCATTATTCCCAAAGAAAAAAAAGACGAGCTGAAAAAACTTTTCGGCCCCGACTTTTACACCTACGGCGATCGCACCGCCGGCATGTGGCGCTGTATCTGCGGTTTTACCAACGCCGACGAGGACGCCGTCTGCCGCCACTGCAGCCGCTCGAAAGCTTTCGTCCTTTCGGCGGTCACCGAGCGGCAGGTGAACAAAAAACTCTTTCAGCTTTACGTGAACAAGGACCGGGACTTCGCCGATCGGGCCACGGCCTATGAAGAGACCATGCCCATTCGTCCCCTGGACGAGATCGATCTGGAGCGGGGCATGGGAAGCGAAGCGTCGCCCTCGAAGAGAAAAAGCGGCCTGCTCTTTCTTCTCGTCGCCGCCGCCGTCATCGCCCTCACGGTCTTTGCCTTTCACGTCTACGACGGCATCAGCACGAAGCGCAATTACGAAAAGGCGCAGAGCTACATCGCCATGGGCGACTACGACGAGGCCGAGGCCATTTACGACGACCTGCCCCCCACGGTGGGCAATGTGGACATGGCCCTGAAAATTCAGGAGCTGGACACATTAAAAAATTCCGACGCCAATTACAATAAGGCCCTGGAGCTTTCCCGCTCAGGCGACACCCTGGCCGCCTACGCCGCCTACAAGAAGGTCGTAGAGGAGGATCGCCACAATTACGCCAACGCCCGTGCCATGATGGAGAGCATTCAAACGGAAACCATTATGGAGGCGAACCGCGCCCTGGCCAAGGGCAACAAAAAAGACGCCGAAAAAATTTTCGACGCCTTGCTGGCTTTGGATCCGAAAAACCTACGGCTCTTGGAAGCAAAGGCCGATGCCTTTACCAGGTAGTTTCTTCGGGAATCAACAGCGCACAGATAATATAGACCAATAGGCCGCTTCCTCCGCCCAAGGCGAAGAGAACCCACAACACCCGAACGATATTGGAGTCGATGCCGAAATACTCGCCTATGCCGCCGCAGACGCCGGCAAAGACGCGGTCGGTGGTGCTTCTTCTCAATTCTTTTTTCATAAAATCCTCCTGTCTCAGTTACTACATGTATTATACCCGAAAAGGCGGTGTCCCATGAATATAAAGCAATACAAAGTCCCCGAAAAAACAAAGATTCATCTAAAAGATTACGCCACCTCTTACGACGGCTCCCTGGAGAAAAAAGAAGTCAAGGGAACACTGCTGCCTGCAAATTTAGATGCCATGGCCGAGCTTCAGGACGCCCTTTACGCCGAAAACACCCGAGGCATCGTCGTGGTCCTGCAGGCCATGGACGCCGCGGGAAAAGACGGCCTCATTAAACACGTCTTTACGGCCCTGAACCCCCAAGGCGTGACGGTAACGCCCTTTAAGGTGCCCAATGCCGAGGAGCTGGATCACGATTACCTGTGGCGCATCGCGAGGGCCCTGCCCCGCCGCGGCGAAATCGCCATCTTTAACCGCAGCCACTACGAAGACGTGCTGGTCACCCGCGTCCACGATCTGTTGAAGGATTCTCCCTTGCCGGAGAATCTGGTGGACGACGGTATTTGGGACCGCCGCTTTAAAGAGATCGTCGCCTTTGAAAACTACCTAAACGACAACGGCTTTCGCGTCGTGAAATTTTTCCTTCACGTGTCCAAGGACGAACAGAAGGAGCGGCTCATGGAACGAATTCTGCGCCCGGAAAAGCACTGGAAGTTTTCCTCCTCCGATGTCAACGAGCGGGCCTATTGGGACGACTACCAAAGGGCCTACGAGGATTTAATCGCCCACACCTCCACGGAAAAATCCCCCTGGTACATTATTCCCGCCGACCGCAAGTGGTACGCCCGCTACGCCGTGTCGGAAATTATGCTCGATTTGATGAAAGAGATGAACCCGACCTATCCGGAGCTGGCGGAAAAGGAAAAGGAAAATTTGGCCAAGTGGAAGAAAATTTTAGAAGAGGATTAAAAAAGGCGGCCCCCCGCGGAGCCGTCTTTTTTCATGCATTTATTATTTCAAATCGTCCCGAAAGAAGCTGTTGTCGATAAGGCGAGTGCTGCCGATGTAGACCGCCATGGCGATAAAGCTGTCTTCCACCAATTCCGCGTCCCGCTCGAAGTGGGGGAAGCGGAGGATTTCCACATAGTCGATCTTTGCCAAAGGCTCGGCTTCGATTTCCTTCGTCACCGCGTCCAAGAGGGCGGCCACATTTCTTTCTCCGTCCCGCACCATGGCCTTGGCCTTTTTGATGGAGCGAGATAAAACCACGGCGGCCTTTCGCTCCTCAGGATTTAAGTAGCGGTTTCTGGAGCTTTTCGCCAGGCCGTCCTCTTCCCGCACAATGGGGCAGGGCACGATGGTGAGATCCATATTTAAATCCCGCACCATGGCCTCTACAATGGCCACCTGTTGCACGTCCTTTTGACCGAAGTAGGCCCTGTCCGGCGCCACCAGATTAAAGAGCTTGGTCAGCACCGTGGCCACGCCGGCAAAGTGAATGGGCCGGGTAATGCCGCAGAGAATGTGGGTCATGGACTCGGGCGGCGTGACGCGGAAGCCGAAGCTTTCCGGATACATTTCCTCCGGCTCCGGATGAAAGACGATGTCCGCCCCCAAGCCTTCGCAAAAGGCGCCGTCCTTGTCGATGTCCCGGGGATATTCCTCGTAGTCTTCCCCAGGTGCAAATTGGATGGGATTGACGAAGACCGACACCACCACCGTGTCATTTTCTTTGCGGCACCTTTTAATCAAAGAGCCGTGGCCCTCGTGCAAGGCACCCATGGTGGGCACCAGGCCCACACTGCCCTTGGCCTTGGCCGCCATGCATGCTTCTCTTAATTCGTCTACCTTCGTAATAATTTTCATCGTCTTATTTGTCCTCCAATAACCGTTCATCCATGGAAAATTCGTGTTCCTTCGTGGGGAAGCTGCCGTCCTTCACCGCGTCGTTGTAATCCTTAAAGCCCTGCACCATCACCTCGCCCACGTGAGCGAATTGACGGACGAATTTCGGCACGAAATCGTCGAACATGCCCAGCATATCCTGATAGACCAAGACCTGGCCGTCACAGTCGACGCCGGCGCCGATACCGATGGTGGGAATGGAAAGCATCCCCGTCAGCTTCTTTGCCAGCGCCGCCGGCACACATTCCATGACCACGGCGAAGGCCCCGGCCTCTTCCACGGCCTTGGCGTCGGCGAAAAGCTTGGCCACAGTGGCCTCGTCCTTGCCCTGTACGCGGAAGCCGCCAAAGGCATTGACCGATTGAGGCGTGAGGCCGATGTGAGCGCAGACGGGAATCTTCGCATCGACGATGGCCTTAATCACGTCCTTCACCTCCACACCGCCTTCCAGCTTCACGGCGTGGGCGTGGCCTTCGGCGATGAGGCGGCCGGCGTTAATGACGCTGTCGCGAATGCCCGTGGAGTAAGTCATAAAGGGCATGTCGCAAATAATCAGGGGATGCTTGGCGCCCCGGGCCACGGCGGCGGAGTGGTGAATCATGTCCTCCAGGGTGACGGACAAGGTGTCCTCGTAGCCCAGCATGGTCATGCCCAAACTGTCGCCGATTAAAATGGAATCGATCCCCGATTGATCCACCAGCTTCGCCGTGGAGTAATCGTAGCAGGTAATCATGGTGAGCTTCTCACCCGATACCTTCGCCTCGTTAAATGTACGTACCGTTACTTTTTTCATTCTTCCTCTCCTTTTAAAAGCCTTCTCATGGCGTCATAGGGGCGGCCTTCGTGCTTCGCCTCGCCGATGTCGCATAAAATCAAACTCGCCGCACGATACAGAGCTTCCGCATCATCGTCGCCCTTTCGGGCCAGGGCATCCAAATGGCGGCCCACCGTGGTCAAATCACAGCGCTCCACCGGCCCCGTTAGTGCGGCGGCAGGGCCCACGTCGAAAATCTTCGCCAGATTCTTTTCGGCGAGGGGCCTCAAGGCCTCCTTCGCCTCCGACTCGTTAAAGCCCACGTCCTTCATAAGATCAAAGGCCATGGCGCTTACCGCCACCACCAAATTGCTCATTGCCGCCGTGGCCAGGTGGTAGGTGGCCTTATCCGTCGACGTCATGACCTTATAGGCGATGTGATGGGCATCCAGACAGTCCTTAAACACCGCCACGGCCTCGTCGTCGCCCTCTAAAGTAAAAAACGCACTGCCGACGGATGCGTATCCTGTCTCCCTGTCGGCAATGGCCATTAAGGGATGCAGAGATGCGGCAGAAACGTCCTTGGTAGTACGATGAAAGAAAAGGGAAGAAGACAAACTGCCCGCCGTGTGGCAGAGAATCTTTCCCGAAATATTCAATTGTAAAAGCTGTCGCCACACGTCCTCGATGACATCGTCGGGAGTGGCGATGAGAATCACATCGCTCGCGTCCGCCAAATCACTTAGGGACCGAAAGCAAGTGCTTCCCGTTTTTTCCGCGCCGTATTGGGCGCTCGAAAGGCTGCGGCTGTAATAGCCGCTGATTCTCAGGGGCCCCGATGAAAACAGAGCGACCCCCAGGCTGACGCCGACCTTTCCGGCGCCGATAATGCCAAGCTTTTTCATGTTATCACCTCGTTGGAGTGCAATACATAGGCGTGACCATTTCATTGTAAAAAATAAATGTATAGTTTCATTCGAATACTACCACCACCATTGTACGAGCCTTGCGCTCCGTTGACAAGGGAAATCGAGGCACAAAAAAAGGAACCGAGTAAAAACTCGATTCCTTCTTTTTGATTCTTAGCGATTGGCTAAAGCTTCTTTCCAGGTTTGAAGAACGCGTACCCAGGTTTCATCTACCTTGCCCTTTTCGGTGCGATAGAATTCGTGGGTGTTGGAGGATTCGACAACTTGGAAGTATGCCCAGTGGCTGCGATTAATATCGTTGAATTCAACCAATCTGCCCTTGACGTTGGCCAGACCGTGTTCGCCGACACACCGGTCGTAGAGCTTGTTGAAGATCGTAACCGCTTCGGCGCGGGTGATGTGGTTATTCGGGCGGAAGGTTCCGTCGGGATAACCGTTGATGCGTCCGTTGGCATAGGCTTGGTTAATGGCCGCTTCGGCCCAGTGACCCTTTGCATCGGCGAAGGGTGCCATGCCGGTGTTGGCCTTGTCGATGACCTTGATCATTTGTGCAAATTCAGCACGAGTGATCTTGCCGTTGGGTCTGAACGTTCCGTCGGGATAGCCCTTCATATAGCCTGCATTGACAACTGCGTTGATGACCGAGTTGTACCAGCCGCTGCGTACGTCGATGAAGCCGGGTCTTGCACTATTGGAAAGATCCAGACCTTGCAGACGAGCGAGCATCGCTGCCGCTTCGGCGCGGGTCATATTGCCTTCGGGACGGAAGGTGCTGTCTTCATAGCCGTTGATATACAGCTTGTGAATAGCGGTTTCGTATTTCGGTTTTTCAACGGAGGGTGTCGTCGGGGTCCAAGGAATGAACCAGGTTCCGCCGGTGTCTCCGCCGTTATCTTTACCTTTTACAATCGTGAAATCGGACGCGGGCTTCTTACCATCTTCCGTTTGCGTTGCGGTAATCTTATCGCCCTTCTTCAGCGGACGATCGGTGGGAACGGGAACGGACCACTTGCCGTCAGTACCGACGGTCGTTTCGCCGATGACCTTGCCGTCTTTGTCCGTAACGACAATTTTTGCACCGGGTTTGCCTTTACCGGTAATGGCATTGTCGCCTTCCGTCGGTTGATTGATGGAGGGTTTTTCCGATGCATTTGCTTGTTTCGGATTGACGGTGATCTTGGTCTTACTGTTAGCCGTTAAGGGCTTGCCTTCTTTGTCGTTGACACTGGCAACGAAGGGTTTGTCGTTGTGGTCTTTGATGGTCAGATCGGTTTTTTCTGTCGGGGTGACGGTGACGCCGTAGTCATTGAGTTTGTCTTTTCCGATTTCGACGGTGTTGCCTTCTTTGTCAGTGAGTTTGACTTTGATGCCGTCGTGGTTGGGTTTGTCGCCTTCGGTGTAGGTCATCTTGGTCGGGTCTTCAATGACTTCGATCTTGGTGACGTTTTGTTTGTCGAAGACGGAACTTACTGCACTGGCTTTAAATTCGGTTGCTTTGGT